>CAZSMK010000078.1:0-19098 GCA_964608095.1 uncultured Candidatus Sumerlaeota bacterium
CTCTTATATCTCCGTGTTCGGTATCCTCCTTATCGCGCCTGTTCTTGAAACATTCCTTTATTTTGAACCGGGCGCTTTCAAACGGCGGCATCTTGCACACCATCTCAACACCTATGTGGGAGGTCCGCTCAAAACGGTTATCTCAGTCCAGCTTGTGTTGCTTCCACTTATGATTATGTATTATCACAAATTTTCGATGATGGGTTTTATAACCAATCTAATCGCAATACCCCTTACCTTTTTCATTATTGTATCGGGTGTTCTTTTTCTTGTCAGTTCATGGATATTTCCCGCTGTTGCTTCGTTTGTGGCTTTTTTTACTTCGGTTGGCGTCGATGCGCTCCGCCTGTTCACCTCTCTCGCTTCATCGATTTCATTTGCCAAAATCCACATGCCTCCTTTTCCCTGGTGGGCGTTCGGCGCGTATTACCTTATCCTTTTCGGCGGAAGTTATATTCGTGGCATACACACGCCTATTGAACGCTTGCGAGGCAAGGCGCAGTTCCTTATCTGTACTGCGGCGCTCTGTGCCTTGATGGTCTGGATTACTGTCCTTGAATCCCCTCGTCAACTCCTCGAAGTCTATTATCTTGATGTCGGTCAGGGAGATTCGGTTTATGTAGAGTTTCCGAACGATTCCAATATGCTCATCGATGCCGGACGAAACTATCCCGGAAATATGGGCAAACAGGTTGTCGCTCCTTTTCTATCGATTCGCGGTCGTGAGGACATCGATGTGGTGGTTGCCACGCATCCCGATGCGGATCATATCGGCGGATTGCCGTTCATCCTCGATAACTTTCATGTAAGAAACGTGCTACACAGCGGGAGCGTCTCCGAGAGCAACATATTTGTTTCCTTTATGAACGCAGTCGATGCCAGCGGCTCACGGCTGGTCACTGTCCGGCAAGGGGATTCCATCAAGGGTTTTGGTAAAACCGAGATTACAGTTCTAAGCCCTTCTGATGAGGTGATTGGAAAATATGGAAGAAACAACGATTCTGTGGTTTTGAGAGTTTGTTATCGAAAGGCTACTTTTCTCTTTACAGGGGATGCAGAACAAGAAGCGGAGACCGACATGATAAGGTCGGGATTAAACCTGAGGGCAGATGTGCTGAAAGCCGGTCATCATGGCAGCTCCTCCTCGAGTATGCCGAGCTTCCTTGATGCAGTTAAACCCCGGGTCGTAATTTTCTCCTGCGGGTTGCGTAATCGGTATGGTCATCCTCATGAAGAAGTGCTCGAACGATTCCGAGAGCGAGGCATTCGCTGCTATCGGACTGATCAACAGGGATGCGTGACCATTAAAACCAATGGTGAGTATCTGGACATACGATGCGAGGAATAGCTGGTAGCGCAGACATCCCTGCTTGCTGCAACCGCTGAGGGCTCGTGAAATTCATTTCACGCGCACGCTATAACGGCTGTACTATGTTCTTCCGAGAATACGCATAGAGACTATTGACAGTCAGGTGTGGAGTGAGCGTATCCAAGGGGTACGCGCGCTCTGCGACCGTATTTAGTATCGTAAAATGAATGAGGAATCACGATAGTGTCAACGTCAAGGCGGTGCGGGGTAGATACTGTCGGTGGGCAATGTTCCGGGTGATAGTTGAAAAATCTTTTCCGCCTGGCGCGTATCGCTATGGACGTAAAATTCCTTGAATGCCATTTGCAGGAAAGGATTGCCGCGGGGTGTGTTTATCTCCAATTGCGTGATGACGATGTCCCTCAGATCCGTACTTGTCGTGATATATTTCTGGGTGATTTTCCCCAGCGTCGCAGCCATAACGTTGATTGCAACAAGCGCCAGGATGATGTAGAAGATATTGAAGAACCTCATTCCGATAAAGGTAAGGAGCACCACTATTGAAACGAGGAAGTTGGTAATCAAAAGAGAAGAGCCGCATCGCGGATGAATAGCGAGATTTTTTTCCCCGCTCTTCATACGTTCAAGCCCTCTTTGGGCAGCCTGGAAGATAAGTTCCGGCGGAATATCCGCCGGACCCAGCAATTTAAAGCCGTCTTTTACCGCATAGCCGCTCAGGTTAGTCTTTCCGAATTTCTCTTCAATCACGTTCACGGTCGCGTGTTCAAGAGCGTGATTCTGGCGGACTCGTTTGTTGAACGCTACCCAGAGAAGAGAGCGTGGCACTAACACAACCGTAGCAATCGAGTGAAAGAGCAAGTGCCCGATTATAACAAATCCGAGATATACCAAGAGCGGGATAACAATTATCCACATCAGGCCGGGCAGCAGGATAAGGAGGAGTATGAGAAGTATGAGTAATTCCATAATTTGTAACGCCTCTAATTTTATTATGGGACAATAGTATACCCTTGATATCAACCAGAATCAATGGTTCTAACAGTTCAAGACCTATAAATTTCATCGGTGCGAGCCTGAACCGTTCCATTGCTTGGATAATGGATATACGTATAATCTGTCTCGGGAGTATTTCCATGTTACCTGAGATGTCGTGTTCCATTCAGTTTGAATTCATAACACGTATGATCATGAATGCTGCGTAGGTAAGGGTTGAGACGTCAATCTTCAAGAGGGAAGTTGTCCCGAACCCAATTCAACGCTGCTTCTTTGGAATTGAGTTTTCCTTCGAGTTGAAGGTCTAACACAGTGTCGAGGATTTCGCTGAACAGGGGACCTGGTTTATAACCTGCCGTTATCAGATCATTTCCATCAATTAAAGGAGGGGGGAGTACTTCTTTCTCCTGCTCTTGAAATTCCCGTATTTTTTGAAGGCAGAACTCATAGTTGGAAAGATCGCGATGACTTGCCAGGCAATCGATACGGTGAAGTTCGAGGTCGTCCTTGAATGATGGGCTTCCGAGAAAACGTCGAAGCCGTGACTCTCTCATTTGTTGGACGTTCAAAAACATCATATGGCGTGAAACCAGAGAAACGATATATTCACGTGACTGATTGGAAAAATTGAGTCGCCGGCATATTCTATCGGCGATTTCCGCACCTACTTTGTCATGTGAATCAAACCGGATTCGTTCCTCCACGCTGAAGGTACGCGGTTTTCCTACGTCGTGAAGAAGAACAGCAAACGCCAGTTCGGGAGACGGTTTTTCGAGCGTATCAAGTGCGAGTGCGGTATGTTCAAATACATCCCCTTCGGGATGAAATTGTTCGGGTTGAGGAACGCCTTTCATGTCGGCGACTTCCGGGATAATTCTAACGAGGAGCCCGGATTCATAAAGCAGACCCAGGGATTTTCCTGCGCCTTTGTTCGTAAACATCTTGATAAGCTCTTCCCTGATTCTATCGATGCTTATCTCGTTAATGAGATCGATATTATTCTCGATTCCTCTCCAGGTTTGAGCGTCGATAGAAAAGTCAAAACGAGCGGCAAACCTTATCGCCCTGAGCATTCGCAAGGCATCTTCCTTGAAACGTTCCCCGGCATCACCAACCGCCCTGACAATCCGGCGCTCAATGTCCTTTTTACCGCCGACATAGTCAAGGATTTTCTCGTTTATGGGATCATAGAACAAAGCATTCATTGTGAAATCGCGCCTTAGCGCGTCTTGTTGTGGAGAAGAGAAGGTTACGGATTGAGGGTGGCGATGGTCCCGGTATTCGTTGTCTGCTCTGAAGGTAGCGACTTCAACCGGCACCTTGTTTATGAACACGAGGACGACGCCGAATTTCGCGCCTACCATGAGGGTATTGTCAAAAAGCCGTGAGACTTCGTCCGGTTGAGCATCGGTGGCGATATCGATATCTTCGGGCGGAATGTCCAGTATCATGTTCCTCACGCACCCGCCCACCCAATAGGCCTTATAGCCTTTTTCATTGAGCCGAATGGCGATCTCGAGTCCCGCGGCTTTAAGTTCTGCTATGTCGCGCTCTTTTTCCATAACTTTTGGTATTAGTGGTGTTCTCTCTCGAAACCATACCCAAAAGCAATGTTAAAATAATGTATCCTTCTTTTTCTTTTTGCTTTTATCGTTGATTTAATGTGCATATGTTGAGTAAAAAGAGTTCTTATGAAGATCAGTATAGATGCACGCTTTTTAACAGGCAAACCCACAGGAATAGGGGATTATTGTGAAAAACTCCTCGTGCATCTCTCGAAACTGGATAAGGAAAACGAGTATCTTATCCTTGTTAATCCCGCCGTCAGCGCTCGCCTAAAACTTGACGATAATTATACTATCCAACCAATTGAATACGAGCCTATATCTTATAACACTATTTTCTGGCTCCACCGGTTTCTGGAAAAAAACAAAGTCACCATTTTTCACTCTCTTTTTCCTTTAGCGCCTGTTTTTTTCAAAGGCACACTTATCATTACCGTTCATGACATACAACCGTTTTTAAGCATGTTAATGCTCCCCGAAAAGGAAGGTTTCTTAAAAGGAATTTCCTCTGTCGTTTATGAATGGTTATATTCACGAGCATTGAAACGTGCCGATTGGATCATTACAGTAAGTAAGGCGACACGTAATTATCTCGTCGAACTCTTTCCATTTACTAAAGACAAGGTGATTGTAATCCATTCAGGGATCGGCGCTGAATGGTTTAAAGAGATTGAGGAAGAGGCGATGACGACTTTTACAAAAGCACATGATTTACCCGAACGATACCTCCTCTATGAGGGCAGTTGCCGTCCTTCAAAGAATATCAGAAATATGTTAAGCGCATTCAAGATTCTGTACACGCAGCGTCAGGATTTTAAAAACATTGTCTTTATCCTTGCTTTGTACGATGATGGGTATCTCGAGGATGTAAAAGACATGATAAAAGATATGAGGATTTCTGAGCGGGTACGGGTGCTTACTTCTCTTCGCCAGGAAGAAATACGCATACTCTATAAAAAAGCGCACATCATGTTGTTTATCACAAAGTACGAGGGATTCGGCTTTCCCGTACTACAATCTCAAGCGGCGGGTACACCGGTAGTTGTATCCACCTCGGCTGCTCTTCCTGAGATAACACGTGGTTCCGCTCTTACGGTAGAGCCTGACGATCCTGAAGAAATCGCAGTCGGAATCAGCCGTTTATTGACCGACCAATCTCTCTATAAAGAACTGGTGAAACGTGGCTATGAGAACGCCAAACAATATTCCTGGGAAAATACCGCCCGAAGGGTTCTTGAAATATACCGGCATATTGCGTGATTTTTTCTTGCATTATCGTTTCGGACAAAATTTAATAACACCCTTTCTCTTGACTTGCTTTTTTGAACTTTTTTACAATAATGATACGAGTTCCTTTTGAAGATTAAGTGGGGAGTTAAACAACCAATGTATACACTAAAAAAAGTATCAATGTTTTTTCTAATCGCGTGGTTGCTCATTCCTCTTGTGAGTAGGGCACAAGAGACCTTATTCTCCGATACCTTTACAGGGAGGAATGGGCAACGACCCCAGTATTGGGAAATCGTCAATGCCCCGGATCCTGCGTATTGGTATCTGGAGAATGGTGAATTCACCACCGGCAATGGCGATAACCTTCTTGTTGCGAGCGGGTATTCTTACGCCGTTGTGGACTACTCCAATTCAGATCAATGGGAGAACTATACCATTGAGTGCCAGGCATGGATGCTTCAGCGAAACGGGAGAATAGTCATAGTGGGTCGTTGGCAAGACAAAAACAACCATTATGCGGGAGTCCTGGAATGTTATGAAGGGAATAGGGTTCTGAAAATCAGCCGGTTTGTAGACGGTCAGGAGACTATGCTTGCCAATACGCTCCATGCACTTGACGGAGCCCCTTTACCTCAAATTGAGGGAGGCTCTTCGTCGGTGGACGCCAAGTCGTTCCGCTTATCCTTTAATAATAATGAGATTACGTTCACCTACGATACCACTACGCTTCAAGTCAAGGATGATACATTCAGCAAGGGGACGGCTGGTCTTGGGCAATGGTATAATTATATCTACTTCGACAACTTTGTTGTTCGTTCCTATACCCCGGAGAGTGTAACAGTAGTGAGTGGTCCAGTACAAACTCCGGCACAAATTGCGATACAAGAGCCACGAGAGGTGATTTCACCCGCTGAACCCCGTATTTCGGACACGTATCAACTGCTTATAGCGAGAGGGTTGAACCGGGAGACCGCGATCGATCAACGCGACCAGTTTTTGAATTGGGGCTATATCCCGGTCAACATTGCCCAGAGAGAGGATGGGACTTACGAGGTTCTGGTCGGCGCATTTCCCGGTAGGGATGAAGCTATGCGCGCACGCACTGCAATGGAACAAGAGGGATTGGTTGTGGTCGATGTGGTACGTCGCGGCGAAATCGCGGAAATGGCGCCTACGATTTCAGAAGTTACCGAGCGGCGGGTTTATCGAGTCATGGTGGGCGAGTTCGATGATGAGGTCACTGCTCTTCAGTTAAGGGATCAAATGGAGGACGATGGATTTGTTGGTGTGGAATTGGTTCAGAGCAATGGAAAATACCAGGTATTCTCAGGCGGTAAATTTGCCCAAGAGACTGAAGCACACAGGCTCGCCGATTATTTGAATGAGGAAGGCTATCTTTTTACCACCGTTGTTGCCATGAGACCGGAGGAAACATTTGAAACTGTCATTGCCGGTCCTGTCGGGTTTACTGCTCAACCGGGCGCCCCTGAACCCTCCTCAGTATTTGCAATACCTGAAGAAATCAAAGAAATGGAGGAATGGCGCGAACTTACACCAGAAGAAAGAGAAAAGGTTACCGATGCGCTCGAGAGTGAACAACGTATCAAGTACGGTTCGCCTCTGGCACAGGAAATTGAAGAACTACGTAAAAAACTTCAAGACTTAACCGATTCTCAATCAAATATTTTGCAGACCGTAAGATCGAAATTTGATGAGCAAGAAAGCCGTCAACGCGAGTTGAGCAATCTTTTCATGAGAGCGGACGAGGCTATTGATGCACGACAATGGGATCAGGCGCTTGCTTATCTGCAGCAGGCTGAACAGATAGACCCATCTAATGCGACGATACTATTGAAACGGCGCGCTATCGATATGGGCAAAAAGAATCTTGAATTCATTGGTCAGGATAAGCTGGAAGAAAAATTTAAAAAAGAGATAGAAGAGGCTCGAAAAAGCGCTGAAGATCATGAACGATGGGGGAACCTGGTTACCGCCATTTCACAATGGGAAACCATTAAGTCCCGAACGGATCCCACCAGCCTGGATTATCAGGAGGCAACGAGAAAGATAGGTGAACTTCGTTCAAAAATCAAGGAACAGCAGGAAATCGAGGCTGCAAAAAGCAAACGTCTTGAGACATTGGGTTATGTGGCGCTTGGCCTTATCTTCATCATTGGAATTGGGGTGATCCTGATTATGGTCATCACCGGAAGACGACAACAAAAATTAATCCGCCAGGTACAGGAAATAACCTTGAAACCTCAGATGGAATTAGGTGAAGGACAACGTCTCGAGCTTCCCGAGCAATCCGTGGAAACTACTCCTGCGGGAGAAAAGAAACCAGCTCCTCCCCTTGCAACCTCTCCTTTTGAACCGCCTCAAAAACAAGCAGAACCTGAGGTTCCGGTTGTGGAACCTTCAGAGGAGGAAACCATAGAAGAGGAGCTGGCAGGTGCTGAGACTGAACCTGCCCGGGGCGAAGAGGAAGTTCCTTTATCGCCTTTTGCCGGCGCTGAAGAAAAGGAAGAGGCGCAAGAGGAGAAAACTCCAGTAGGTTCTGAAGAAGAACAAGAATCCACATTTGATGAAGTCTTTGGAGCGCTGTCCGAACTTGAGGAGGAACGTGAAACAGCGCCTCGGGAAACAAAAAAAGAAGATGAAGACATACTCGGAGATATAGAATCCCTTTTCGGGGAAGAAAAAAAAGAAGAGGTCAAGACCGCTGAACCCAAAAAACCCGACATTGAAGAAGTCCCGGATATCATTTCTCTCGACAGTCTCGATACTGACATAAAAGAAGAAGTTCAGACTGGTGAAAAAGAAACAGCAGCGGCTGGTGAGGAAGAGATTTCATTGGAGCCTGGAGAGCAGGCGGAGGAAGAGGTCGAGACACCAGCTGGTACGCGAGCTCCCAGAGCCGGAGAAGGAGAAGAGGTTCATGTTCCCTCCCCGGTTGAGGTAGGAGCAAAAGAAACGGCTGGGGAGAAAGTCGAACAACCAGCGGCAAAATCTCTCCCAAAGCCTAAAAAAGAAAAGGAAGAAGTAGTTAGTTCCGGACAACAACAAGTAGTGTATGAGCAGGGCTTTGACGATGAGGAGGTGGGAGCCTCTCCCCGCGGCTGGAACGGGGAATATGAGTACGCCTCTCTCGAGGTCGTCGATGAGACGCCGGCGCCAGATTCTAAGCATTGCTTACGATTCGAGAAAAAGACAGGAGCGGGCAGCGCGTATTATTATTGCAGATTTCCTGATGTCACCGGAGTTGTTCAAATTGAGTTCAGTCTACGTTGCGACGATAAGAATAAATATCTCCTTGGCGTCTATATTGAAAAAGATGGAGATTTTCGTCAGTCTATTCATACGATAATACATCGAACAGAAGCGCAAACTACCCCAAGTCTGCGTATTCATGGTGAACCGGTGCCTTATTTATTCGGCAGCTGGCATAAAATAAAATATATAATAGATCTCAACGATGGGACACTGGATGGTTACGTAGATGACAAACAGGTTGCCAAGCGTGTTCATCTCGCGAGCAATCCCAAGCGCCTCAACACGATCAGTATTCGAGACAATCTTGCCACGACAGGAATACTCAAACTTGACAATATCCGTATTACAAGGGTGTAATACATGCTGAAATTATCAGCTTTGCAGCAAGCCTCTCTAAGAGATTTATCTTGAAGTACTTAGAGAGGTTTTTTTATCCTTACATTTGAGATAACACCGGGACATACGGATTATGGAAGTATTTTCTCTACAACAAAAAATTATCGATGAAGTCAACAAGCAAATAGACCCCCATTGGTTATTACGTCAAATTAATTATTATCCGGAAAAAGCCCAGACCGTTTTTGAAACACTAAAGTGCTTCTGTCCCCTCCACAAAGAGACCAAGTTTAGATCTCTCATAATCGATACCAATAACAAAACGTATCGATGCACCATGAAAACATGTCCAGGCTACGATGGCGGGACACTCGTGGGACTCTATGCCCGTATCCACAATATAAGTCAATTACACGCATCGCTCAATATTGCGTCTGAGTTGAATCTTGAAATTAACGACCAACCGCTTCATGAGCTCAGTCAGGAATATCTGAGCCAGGCAAAAGAGAAGATACATGTAGAGCAACTCCCTCAAGCCACGGGACTTCTCGAAAAAGCCATTGAATTGGAACCGCAAAACCTGGAAGCCAATCAGTTACTTGCCGATATTCTTGTCAAGCATGAGGAGATTGATAGAGCCATAGAAATTTACCTTAAGCTTTCGACCATTTTTTCAGATCAAGGTGATGTGGGAAAGGCCGTTGCTATTCTTACCGATAATGTATTGAAGCTGAACCATGGGAACGAAGAGGCGATGTTTCGGCTCTCGCGGTTTTATGAGGAGCTCGACGAAAAAGAAAAAGCACTTGAGTGGTATCTAAAGCTTGCCGCCAAGCGGGAGGGTGAAGATCGCGCTCACGAAAATCTCGATCTTTACCAAAAGATCCTTACTATTGAACCCGAACACGCTGATGCCCGTAAAAGACTCGCGCTCGTCTATGAAGAGCAGGGCAACGAGGATGCCGCTGTTCAACAGTACTGGGAACTCGGGCAGATGCTTGCCGAAAAAGAAGCCTATCCTTCGGCAATAGAGGTACTTTCACGGCTTAAAAATCTACGTCCCGACCATATTGAGGCACGTAAATTATTGATCGATCTGAGCTCTCGTCTTGGTGATTCATCGACCGAGGAAAAGGAACTCCTCGAGCTCTCCCGTCTCCTCCTTTCTAAGGGTGAGTTTAAACGCGCAAAACCCTTGATCGATCGGATTCTCAAGATTAATCCCAACTCACTGGCTGGAAGAGAAACCCTTCTTGACATGTTGATTCATAACAAGCAGACAAAAAAAGCGCTTGTGCAGATAAAAGAACTTTATGCTCACTATTCTGAGCTTGATCAGGAACAAAACTCACTATCGATATTGTTAAAAGGCAAAGAGATATCACCCGAGGATACCGAGATTCGCGAGATGCTTTTCAACCTGTACTGCGAAATCGGCGAGAACGTTAAAGCCGTCGACGAGGGGATGAGCCTTGCCGAGTTGCATTTAAAGAACGATTCGATTCCCCATGCAGAAAAGGTCTTCAATCAGATTCTTGGGCTTGCTCCCCAGGACAGTCTTCTTCAGGAACAAGTCGCCCAACATTATCTTTCCCATAATCACGTAGATAAGGCAGCGCTGCATCTTGGGGAAGCAGCCAAAATCTGTGTGTCCCAGGGGAATGTCGACCGTGCACTCGAGTTCATAGATCAAGCCCTCTCGCATAGTCCCGAGAACAGAGACCTTCTACAATTAAAGGCAGAGATATCCATGCAGACCGGGAAAACCGACGAGGCAGTGGGAGTCTATTGTTCATTGGCAAAGATTCTCGTCACACAGGACGAGATTCAGGAAGCCGAGCAGTTGTTGAATCTTGCCATAAAGAAACTCCCCTCCAGCGAACCGCTTTACCTCGATCTTGCTGATCTTTACAAGCAATCCGGGAGAACTGCCGAGGCTGCACAAACTCTTAGGCAGCTCATGCAAGTCACGAGACAGGCGGAGAATCTTGAACGGCTTATTCAAATCGGTGAAGAGGTTATCGCACTTGATGCCGGTGATGTCGATACCCTCATGCTTATAGCAGATGCCCGAACACAAACCGGCGAGGAGGAATTAGCGGTTGATTATTACAAGAAGTCTGCGGATTTATTGTTCGAAAAAGAAGAGTTCGCCGGCGCTCAAGCTGCACTGGATAAAGCAGTTGAAATCGCACCCCATAATCCGGATTTATTGTTCCTGTCCGCCTCTTTAACCTATGAGTCAGGCAATATTGATGAGGCGATTCCTCTCTTCGAGAAGGCATTGAAACTTTTTGAGGAATCCGGCGCTCCTCAAAAAGAGGTTATCACACACTATGAGAAGGTGCTTTCTAAAGACCCTTCACTTGATGGCATCAGGCGCAAGTTTATCGAGTTCCTCTTTTCAGTGGGGAACAAACAAGAGGCGGTAAAACAGTTGTATGAGCTCGCTGAATTCTACCATAACGTCGCAAACGATCTCAATGCCGCCATAGCTACTTATCTGGATATCAAGGAACACGATCCGAAAAATCCCGCATTATATGAAGACATTGCCGAGCTGTATGAAAAGGAAAACGATAAAAATAACGCGGCGCAATTCTATTGGTCAGCGGCTCAGATTTTTATCGAACAAGGCGAACAACCAACCGCACTTGAAAAGCTCAAAAAACTCATTATCCTGAAGCCGGAAGATGAATCGGCTCTTGAACAACTGGCTTCTCTGAGCAAGGAACTTGAGGATAATAAATCTGCAATAAAGTTCTATAATCAACTTGCTTCATTGCGTCAATCTCAAGGACGTAAGGAAGAGAACGAGCTAGTCTACAATAATATTCTCGAGATCGCCCCTGAATCGACCGAGATTCGCGAACAGCTCGCGCATTTGCTCAAAGGGAAAGGGGAACATCAACGTGCCGCTAAAGAGTTTTTGCTTCTTGGAGAAGCGGCGATCCGCAATAATAAATTGAAGCCCGCCGTCGATTATCTCAATCAATGCTTGAAACTCGCTCCTTTAATGGTGGAAGCGATCGATAAGCTTGTGGATCTTTATACCCGGCTGGATCAAACCGATAAAGCCCTGAGCACCTTGTTACAATCCGCCGAGAAGGCTCAGGAGTCAAACGAGTTTGACATTGCACGCACTTTTTTTGCACGTCTCAAAGAACTCGCGCCTCAAAATCCACAAGTCTCCCGGAAGTTTGCTGAATTCTTAATATCGTCCGGCGCCACCGACGATGCAATTAACGAACTCAATCACCTGGTTCAGGTATATTCTTCGCAAGGCGATCTTTCCCACGCTTCCGAGGTTCTCCAGAGATTAAAGAAGCTTCAGCCGGAAAACGAGGAAACACGTCGAAAACTCGCCGACATATATCTTCGGCTCGATGCCGATGATAAAGCAGCCGCGGAATGGGGCGAACTTATAAACGTTATCCTCGAACGCTCACCTTCCGCGAAAGAAATCAACAAGGCTCTTGATGATGCATTTGACTATATTTATGCATATCCTGAAATAAGTCTTTCCATAGCCGATCGTCTAACTCAAATTGGAAAACAACAGAAAGGATTGGAGTATCTCTTAAAAGTATCTTCTCATCTAACTGAGCACAAAAAGTATGAAGCCGCCTATAAGAACCTCGAATATGTTCTCACTCATGAAAGCGAGAACGTCGATGCACTAATTATTGCCGTTAAAGTAACACACAATCTTGGAGACATTTCACAAAAGAGAGTGTATCTTAAACGGCTCGGGTGCAAGTACTTTGACCAACATGATTTTAAATCAGCTGCAGAAGTGCTTGACAAGGCTAACCAGATCGAGAGCGGAGATTCAGAAATCCTGCATCATCTCGGTGAATCGCTCCTTCAACTTGGTCAAAAGGAAAAAGCCCAACAGATACTTTTCCAGTTATCGGGATTATACCAACAGGCAGGCGATATCCAGAATGCAGTGTCAACCGCAGAACGAATAATTGAGTTCGATCCTGACAACATAAATGTACTACGTCACCTTTCAGAACTCTACCTATTAAGCAATGATGAAGAGAGTGCGTATGCGTCGTTTTCCCATATCGCAGATATCCTTGAAAGTAAGGGCGCGCTGGAAGAAGCGCTCACTATACTCGACCGGATCATATCTTTTCGCCCGGATGATAAGGATGTGATTCGCCGGCAAATTGTCCTGATTGCCAGGACTGAAGGAATCGAGGCGGCAAGACCAAGGGTCCAGGACCTGATTGAAATTGTTCTGAGGACATCCGATTCTCCCGTGGTCATCGAGGAATATCGATGGGCAATAAACCAGGATGAAGGGAATATGCCTTTGCGCATTACGTTTGCAAATTATCTCGATAAGATTGGCAAACCCGAGGAAGCCAGGAATGAGTTGATTACGATTGCAGAGATTTTCGATAAACGTCTGGGTAATACCAAAAAGGCTATTGAAATTCTGGAAAAAGCCAAAAAACTCGGACCTTCTGATCTTTCCTTGATGGAGAAAATCGGGTATCTTTATGCAAAAGTAGGTGACGGAGAAAATGCAACACCCAATTTGATGGCGGCGGCAAAAGGCTTGGTCGAGAAGCATGAGGTTGATAAGAGTATGCGGCTTTATAAGAAAGTCATTGAAATAAACCCGCAGGAGGAACAGGCATATTTCGACCTCGCTGATATTTTTGAAAAACAAGAAAAGGACTCCGATGCCGTCGATGTGTATATCTCTCTCATGGAGCAAAGAAAGGCTGAAAACCGGGAAAAAGACAACATACCCGTAATGGTCAAAATTCTCGAAATCGATCCAGGTCGAATAGGACTGCGCAGGGAACTCGCCGAACATTTTGCTGAGGATAATATCGTTGCTGATGCAACATTTCACTTTTCGCTCCTCGGTGAACAGTTTGAGTCTGAAAAGAGGCTGGATGAGGCAATAACGATATATAACCGAATCAAAGAAGTTGATGCGGACAATATAACCGCGCGTGAGCGGTTAGCTGATATCTTCCTTGAACACGACGATAAGGATGCGGCAAAAGCAGAGTTGCACCAGTTGAGCGAGATTGCTTTTTCTTCAGGTGATAATGAGGGAGCGCGTAAATATATTGTTCGCATCACCAAGATAGATCCGGATGACATCGAGGCAGGCGAACGTCTTGCTGCGATATATCAGGAAGAAGGCGAGATTGACCTCGCCTGTGAAGAATATATTCGTCTTAGCGATCGGTTCTCTGAATCCGGAGAACCTGATAAAGCCCTGGAGATGTTGAACAGGGTAAAAAATCTTGCGCCTCAAGACCTGTTCGTACGGAAAAAAATTATCGATCTCTTACTGGCACAACAGGCGTTAAGCGAGGCAGCGGAAGAGGAGCTGTCTCTGGCGAAGATTTTATTTTCACGCGAGAAAAAAGAAGAAGCTCTCGAGCATTGTCGCAGGGTCAGAGAGATTGTCCGGGATTCCACGGAACTCATAATCAAGACGTGTGAGGTGCTCATCCAGAATGATCTTAACGACGAAGCGTCGGCGGAGTATGACGCAGCCTGTCACTTCTTTGCACAAGATGACGATTTCACGAATGTTCTTCGCCTTTGCGATAATGCATTATCTTATTTCGCGGAAAATGAAACAATCCGATTGCACAGGGTGGAAGCCCTGATTCAACTGGAAAAAAGCGAAGAAGCTGTTGCTGAATGTTTTCAACTTGCCGGAATCTATAAGAGGGCAGATTCTTCCCAAAAAGCCGAACAGATGCTGATACGGGTCCTCACACTCGATCCGGAGAATATTGCGGCACTGCAAGGGCTTACCGACCTCAAGGTGGATGAAGGGTCGAAAGATGAGGCGATTGATTATTTGGTGAAGATAATTCATATTTACCAACAAAAGGCTAAGTTTGAAGAGGCACAGGAGCATTGCCTTAAGGCATTGGAACTCGATGATAAGAATCACAATCTTCATCGAATGCTGGCTGGTATCTACACCAGTCAGAATAATATTCAAAAGGCAGTTCAGGAATATTTTACGTTGGCGAACATTGTTCTTGACGAAGGTGATCTTCAAGAGGCTCGAAACCTCTTCACTACCATTCTTGAGATCGATGAACACAATCTCGATGCACTTTTGATGTTGCGAAACATACTTGCTCAAACAGGGCAGACACGGGAGTTCATACGTATATCGAATCGATTGTTGGATTTGTATGGTGAGCAGGGAGCCATAACCGAAGCTATTGAAATGGCTGAGGGAATACGGGATTCCGAACCGGATAATCTTCCCATTCGATATCGTCTTGCCCGGTATTATGAGAAAGATGGGCGTTCCGAGGATGCAATTGCTATTTACCAACAGCTCGCCGAACAGTTTGAAGCAGAGCAGAATTATAAACAGGCGATAGAAGAACGTCTGCGCATCAAAAGTATACTTCCCAAATCCGTGTCAAATCTCAAGGGTCTTGCGGATTTATATGATAAAATCGGCGATAAGGAGAAGGCGTGTGAGGATCTATTGACGCTCGCCGAGATCTTCCTCAAAGAGCAAAACGACCCGGCTTCATCTCTGGAGGTGGCGGAGCGAGTCATTATCTACGAGCCGGAAAATTATGATGCACACAAGATTGTCGCGGAGGATTATAAATTACTACAGAAGCCCGCGAAGGCAGCGGACGAATTCTCACGACTGGCACGCTATTCGGAAACCCGCAATGATATCGAAGCGGCTATTATTTATCTTGAAGAAGCTCTTGAACTCGTCCCTTCCCTTTTTAAAGAACGTGAAAGAATCGTGCGATTACTCAAGCAGACTGGACAAGAGGATCGTGCCGTCGAGCATCTTTTTGCCCTCGCTCACCTCTATGAGGAGAATAACAGGATAGAAGACGCAGCTACCGCATTCGAAATCATCCTCGAATCGAATCCGGAAAACCTTTATGCGCATCAACGCTTGTTCGAGGTGTATCGATTCCTTGAAAAAAAGGATCAAGCGGTAGAACAGATTTCCTGGCTTGTCGATTTTCATCTCCAGAAGAACGATCTGGACAAGGCGGAAAAACTGTTGGAAGAAGGGATAACAATCGATCCTGAATCAATCGAACTTCGAGAAAGCCTCGCCAATCTTCTTGAGAAACAAGGCAGGATGGAAAATGCATCCAGGCACTTGCTCAAAATTGCCGAGCTCCATTTGATGCAAGGCAACATCGATGTTGCCATTGAGTCCCTTGAAAAGGTTAAACGCTATAGTCCGGACAACATTGAGACTCATCGTAGTCTTGCGATGCTCTATCAACACAAGAACAGGACACGGGATTATGCTAATGAATTGCTCTCCGTAATAAATCTTATGCTCGAACAGGGCTTGGTCGAAGATGCCGAGAAATATGTGGACGATTTAATCAATAATATACCGGATATGCCACATATACGTGAAGAAATAGCCGATCTCTATCTACAGCATAATATTCCAGAGATGGCCGTCAGATTGTTTTTACAACTATCTGAACTTTATCTTGAAAACAAAAAAATAGATGAGGCGAAAAAGATATTAGCAAGGGTTATCGAATTCGATTCGCAGAATTATACCGCTCGCGAAATATTGCTCGATATAGCGTTATCAGAACGCGATATTCCAAGCATACGGTCGACAGTAGAAGAGTTGAACACTCTCTACCGTGCTTCAGGCAAATTGGATACACTTGTCCTTACCTTTAAGAAAATTGTGGATTCCTTTCCGGATGATGTGGATTTCAGGGGGCAACTCGCTGCTTTACTCGAGGAGTCGGAGCATACAACGGACGCGATTACACAATGGCGCGAAGTAGCTTCAGTTTTTGTGAAGCAGGATAAGCTGGAAGAGGCGGCTAAAGTCTACAAACATGTCACCGATATCGCACCCGATGATACTAATTCAATCCTCAATTACATTGATATATATTCCAGAATAGGAGCCGAACTGGATCTTATTGACGATTACCTGGTTCTCGCAGGTAAATATTGTAAAAAAGGCGCCTTTCATGAGGCTGATCAAACCTATCAGCGGTTACTCAAGATTGCTCCTGATGATCTAAGGGTTCTCGAGCACTACACAAAGTTTCTCCTCCAGCGGAAAGATATAGATAAGCTCTTACCACATATTGAACGTTTAACCGACATTTATATGGAGAAAGGTGAGTTGAGGAATGCCGAACGAATTCTCAATAAAATCATTGATATAACACCGGAATCTCCGGCGCTTCACCTCAAACTTGCAGATGTCCTTCTCTCTATGAATGCGCGTGGGCGTGCCGTTAGGGAACTTCAATGCGCCTCTGAACTCTTTGCAAAGTCTGAAGATCCCGAAAATGCCGTGAGCACCTTGAGAAAAATTGTCACTATTTCTCCTCAAGACACCAATACAAGGCAACGACTCATAGAAGAACTTGTTGAGCTGAATCGCAACGATGAAGCGGTAACTGAATCATTTGCCCTTGCGGATTTGTTTATCAAGCGCGGGTTTCTGGATCTCGCGGAAATCGAGTATCGACGCATTATTTATCTGGAACCAACCAATTATCCTGCGTGGAATTACCTCTTTGATACACATCTTCAGCTGGGTCCTGAAGACGAACTCATAGACGATTATCTGCAGCTTGCGTCTATATATGAACAAGAAGGGTTACCGGAAGAAGCAGCGAAAATTTACAAAAAACTCATTGCCATTCAATCTGAAAATATAGAGTTTTACAGCAACTACATCGATATCTATTTACAATTCGGCGTCGAGACGGACCTTATTGATGAATATCTGGATCTTGCGGAGCTTTATATGAAGGAAGGAAATCAGGAGGATGCTGCGCGGATTTATAAAAAAGTTCTATCTCTTCAACCTGAAAATAAAAGTGCGACTGAGCGTATTGCCGAGTTTAACGTGGATGAGGAGGAGCTTGACCTTGTCGAGCCAGACGGAGCAAAGGAAGGCGATATACCCGCCGCAGCAACCGGGGAAGAACCAGAAACCGTTATGGACGAGACGCTTCAGGACGCCATCAAAAATTATAAGGCAATCCTTGAGTTGAACCCGGAAAATGCTATTGCACGGTGTAAACTTGCGGATATTTTTGATCAACTTAACCAGCCCAATGAAGCCTATGCACAACGTTCTCAGGCTGCACAGGTGTTGATAAATAAAGGTGAACTCGATAAGGGAATCGATTTGTGCGAAAAACAGTTGCAAGTGAATCCCAACGATGCGGAGATACGACAAATTCTCAACAATGCAGTCCTTCAACGAGATTCCTTCAAAGCCATTGAGAGCGCAATAGAATACATCGAGAAACAAAAGACCGAATCCTGACAGCGTTCCCCCTTGTAGTTCATTCACGAAGCCAGCGCCGCCACGGCGTATCTTCGATATAAGAAAGACAAGCGAGGACGCTTATCCTACATAAATACGTAGGACAACCGTCTCGGTTGTCAGCCATAGACCATTAGTATTACCCAAAATTGTTACGATAAAAGGAGCGACAAGCGAGGACGCTTATCCTACATTTTTCCAGGGGATTTCAAAAAAGGTCCAACGCCTGGTTAAGGCGGGCTTTGTATGATGACGTTATGAAATGAGGGGGAGTGAAGATCAAAAATCTACCACGCCCAAGTCAACGGCTTGCGACAATGATTAGGATGATAAAGCAGACATGGTAGGGATGTCTATCTTTCGACTGGTAACGTTCAGTGTAGCGCAGGTTAGGTTGTATAGAGTATTCAGGGATAAAAGGATTTGACTTCTTCGCACTGCTTTCAAACAATTATCTCTGTCTCGTTATCATGAACTCACGTGAAAAAAGACATAAATCTCTTATTGTCAATACCTCGTTTGTCAGGGTTCTTTACCGGGATACCGACCAAATGGGATATGTATATTATGCAAATTATCTTGTATGGTTCGAGCATGGCAGAGGCGAGCTCATGCGTTCAATCGGACATCCTTATACAGAAGTAGAACGTGAAGGAATTTTTCTACCCGTAACACGGTGCAGTTGCCGCTATCGCTCTCCCGCCCGCTATGATGATCTTCTCAGGATAGAAACTTCGATAACGGAGATTGCGGAAGTCAGCATTACGTTTACGTATAAATTATTTCGTGATGAAACGGATGAACTACTTGCGACGGGAGAGACAAAACACGCCTTTGTAGACCGAGAAGGTGGAATCGCCAGATTTGGTCCTACCCTCAAAAAATACTTGAGGTGTTCTTAGGACTAAAAGGGTAAGACCACGCCAGATATTTGTTAGTAACCTCGTATTCACGAGAGATTCGCGAAATAGGAATTTTGCGGGAAACAATTAGACTAAACAATCGGTTTTAAGATTGAATGTTGTGCTCATTATTGTTGTAAGATACCGATT
>CAZSMK010000079.1:0-47515 GCA_964608095.1 uncultured Candidatus Sumerlaeota bacterium
TAAATCAAAGGAGGGAGAAATCCGGCGCGAGATAGAGGCTCAACTTAAAAGACTCAAGCTCGAGGCAATAGATTTTTACCATATCTGGTGCGTTATCACCCTTGAGGAGTGGCATGAACGAAAACGCAACGGCGTAATCGAGACGTTTCAGAAATTGAAAGAGGAAGGATTAATACGACATATCTGCGCTTCGAGTCACCTTATCGGGGAAGAGATACAAGAATTATTGAGAGAGGATGCAATCGAGGGGATCTTATTTGGATATAACGTGTTCAACCAGCCGTTGCGTGAGAAAGCGTTCGAGGAAATCCGACGACGAAACCTAGGATGTGTGGTAATGAATCCGCTGGGTGGTGGGATTATACCGCAGAATCCCGACTTGTTTGAGTTTGTAAAGACACGTGACGATGAAACCGTTGTCGAAGCTGCCCTGCACTTCATCCTCGCACACAATGATATCGACGCTGCATTAATTGGCTTCGGTAATAAACAAGAAGTCCGTGACGCATTGAAAGCAGTGGAGAATTATAAAGAGATTCGAGAAGAAGTGTTAGAGCGCATCAAATCGCAAGCGGCCGGTGAATTTGCCGACCTGTGTACCGGTTGCCGTTACTGCGACAATTGTCCTGAAAAGATACCGGTGCCGAAGTTTATGGACGCGTACAATTACCTCAAGCTTTATGGAACACAGAAGGCGATGCTGGACAGATTGAGATGGCACTGGGATCTGCGACCGGATATTGCCGATAAATGCACGGAGTGTGGCTTATGCGAGGAAGCATGTACACAGCATCTGCCCATCATCTCGCGCCTGAAGGAGATCGTTGAGAGCGCAAAAAAGAAGTCAGGGAAATAATTAAATGAATAAAAAAATGGGAAGATAACTACAATTCTTTGTGTAATGGACAGAGAGATTATCTTTCTTTGAATCCCCGCCTGCGTGGTGTAAACTCAATAACACTTTACCAAGTCGCTGCTGACCCCGAAGTCCTTTATGTCCTTAAGCGTTTATAGGCAGGCTAAAAATCTGCTCCCCGGCAAAGAGCACGTGTAGCATGCCTGCTTTTTAATATGCCCGCCAGCCCTGGACAGTAGAGGGTGGTGTCGCGCTTAAATAGTAACCATTTACCCAACCTTCAACGCCACCCGAGGTCTCGACGTGCCACCAGTATGAAGGATTAGAGTCAACATCCTGTGCACGCAGCCCGTTAAGGTCGTGATCAAGAATAGTCAGAGCGGTGCCATGAGGTTGCGTATTGATCATGTGGAAATTGGTGCCCGGTCCTGTTTGTAGATAAAGCACACTCGAGGGTGTATTGGTATAAACCGTCTGGTCCGAAGAGAAGGCGGTTGACGTTTCTTTCTCCTCGAGCTGAATCATCATGAGTCCGTTCGCGACCGGTCGAGGTGAACCGTCGGAAGGTACGTTCTTGACCTCGCCGTCAACCCACATAATTGAAGAGCCGCCGCCGTCGTTATTGACCGCATCGGTCGCGTTTAACTCGGTCATGCAGAAATCGGCAAGCGCACTCAAGGTCATGCCGCTGCTGCGCGTGGAACGTCCGTCTACGACCACAAAGTAGATGTAGTCTGCGTTGAACGCAACGGCGGTGCGCGGATGGACGTCAGTAGTAAAACCGGGTGAGGTTGAATCCGACTTTACTCCGTCGCGAACCATCACGCCCCACATAGGTCCTATACCGCAATAAAGATTCGTCCAATCGAGACCGCTGGTATCACGTGTCTCCAGTGAAAATCGCACCTCAGTTCCAACTGAGGGTATCTTTGCCTCGAGATCGTCGGTTAATGAACCGCTGGCGACCACCACGATGCAGTCAAAGGGGATAACCGTATTCCCCGAAGAGTTCGTCTTGATTTCGACAGCGTATCCCTTGATGTAATTGCTCCAGGGAATAATTCTAAGCGGCTGGGAGTTTTCCATTTTAACCACTACTTCGGTTACTCCGGTGGTTGCCGGTGTTCTTACGCCGTAATGATGTGTATATAAAATAATTGCATCAGACAAAGGTTGATCATTGATTTTATGATATTGAAGCGTGGAAGCGTCCGTAAAGGAGAGACAATTTTTTGAAGGAACAGCGGGCAGGTACAGGTCGCCGCCCATAAAAGGCGTGCCGGGTGTGGGAGCGGAACTGCCGATACGGTAAAGAAAGCCCATAGCGCCGCCGTTTTCCGTGCCCGAAGAACCGAAGGTGCGTTTGATCAACGCCCCGTTCATCACCATTGCGCTATCCGGACAGCCGTTCGCGGTACTAAATCCGTTGCCGTTAACAGCCGCGACAACATTGTAACGATACCGAGCAGTCTGGCGTCCCCAGTAACCGAAGGCGCCGTCATAGCGGCTGACCTGCGACGGAATCGTTTCAGCGTTATACCCTACTCCGGGCTGCCTGATTCTGCCGTTTGCCAGCGAGGCGTCTATGATGGTCGCCGTGGTGGTTCGATCCATTCGGGTGACGAACACATCGTTCTGTGGACTCTCGAATCGATAATACCTGTAATCGATTCCGGGTATCACCTGTTGCCATTGAGCGTAAAGGCAGACCGTTAAAAGAATGAACAATAAGGCAAAAGAGATGTGTAATATCGAACGTCGCATTGAAAGACCCTCCTGTTTTTCTACTTAATCTGAAGTTGTAGTGTATAGGGACAATGCGCTTTAGTTCAAGATATAAAGACAACAACATCAAAAAGCCTGCGGCGTCTATTATCGGAATAATTATTTTTTTGAAAAAAGATGATGACCCCGCGGATTGTTAGAAAAAGAACAAGGTTTCTTTACACCAACCCTGAACTCATAGATTTGTTTAAAAGACATTTGCATAACAATCGATCGTCATCTATAAAATCACCTATCCTGATGAACTATGTGGGGAAAGATTTGGCTAATACTATTGATTATTTCGGGAGCGCTAAGAGCATATTAATCGTAAAAGAGGATACTATAGATCAACGTCGAGGTTTTTATTACTGAAGAAATTTTATTTGAATCCGCCGACGAAACAGAGAGTAATATAAGAGGAGTAGAATTGATAAGAGATACCGGTCGAATTATCAAGATATCGGCTATAAACAATGATCCCGTTTCAAGGAGTAAGAGATAATGCTTGGGGCGATTGCAGGGGATATTATTGGCTCGGTGTATGAGTTTTGGCAGATCAAGACCAAGGATTTTCCGCTCTTCGATGAAGGGTGTAAGTTTACGGATGACACAGTTCTGACGGTGGCAATTGCGGATGCTATTCTCTCGGGTCGTCCGTATCGCGATGCCCTGCTGGATTTTGGCAGGCGTTACCCGGATAAAGGTTATGGCGGTATGTTTATCGGGTGGCTTTTCTCGGAGAATCCGCAGCCGTACAATAGCTGGGGGAATGGCTCAGCCATGCGAGTGAGTCCTGTGGGCTTTGCGTTTAAGTCTGAAAATGAGGTGCTGGAGCAGGCACGGTTGACGGCTGAGGTCTCGCATAATCACCCAGAAGGTATCAAAGGCGCACAAGCAACCGCGCTTTCCGTCTTTCTGGCACGTACGGGTAGCAATAAAGACCAGATCCGTACATGCATTGCTGACCAATTTGGCTATGACATGGATCGCAGCGTGGACGAAATTCGCCCATCATATAGTTTCAATGAGTCCTGCAAGGGAACCGTTCCGGAAGCAATTATTGCCTTCCTCGATGCCGACTCGTACGAGGACGCAGTGCGTAATGCCGTCTCTCTGGGCGGTGACAGCGATACGCTCGCCTGTATTACGGGTGGCATAGCCGAAGCCTTCTACGGAGACGTTCCTGCCCATATCCAGAAAGAGGTGCGCTCCCGCCTCAATCCGGACCTCCTCAACGTGGTGGGAAACTTTTATCGTAAATACATGAGGACGACTTGATAAAGCGACACATAGATACTTTGGAAGCACGCAGGTTTTAAGAAAGGTTCGGAAACGATTGAAGAGGTAAATAGAAATCATGAGCACGCTAACTCACGAGGGAAATCTTGTGACGGCAATTTCTATAGTCGCAGTATGTTCTCTGTGGGCATCCCCGGCTGGATAACGCTCCTTTTCGTATTTCTTGCCTACTCACCATCGCTATTTTTACCTGTATCCATGGTAGACGATTTGTTCCATCTTTCAAGAGCCGAGCGGGTGGTCACGGCATGGGCTGACGGCGGACTACAGGGATTCTGGTCGGTCTTCATGGAATTCAGCAGGTCGTATCCCGGACTCATCGCCACGATTCTCGCTGTGACAAAATATATCATGTTCGGCGATATTATCTGGTTGTGGCATGTGCCCACCCTGATGTGTCTCTTGTTGACCTGTGTATTGACAATGGCGGTTGTGCGATGCTTAGGCGGGAGTCGCGCTGCCTCTATTATTGCCGTTCTTCTTGCCGTCTTCTTCGCACCGGTGCAATGGAATTGGCAGCGACAGGCGTTTCCCGCAAACTGGTTTCGTATTGTCACCGGTGACCGCATCATGATCTTCCTCGGGCTTCTCACTACCGTTATAGTGCTTTTCATGTTACGCTCGATAGAAAAAGGTCATAGGATTCGTGGCTCACGGATTCTTTTGCTCATAATCGCCGGGCTCAGTATGATGGTCGCGGTGTTGGTCAAGGCTGTGAGCGTATCGTATATCCCGCCGCTTGTGGTTATTGTTCTCCTGCTCTGGCTCATCAAATCATGGCGCCAATATGCAGCCTCATCTGCGGTCATAATTGCCTTCCCCGCCGCAGGTTGTATTCTTGGCTTTATAACCCATTTTCTCCTGTCAAGCACGGAGCTTACCGGATACACGTCGGATTACAACCTGCGCGATCCCTTAGCGATGTGGGGGCACATCCAGGAGTACTGGTCATTTATGAAAGATGGGTGGGGATTACTCTTGTGGTGGGGTGTTCTCCTAATTGCGGCAGAGATATACCGACGATTCGCAAACCACAAACAACGCCCTTCCCTCTCCCTGGGCTACCTCCTCCTTCTCTTGTTGACCATCAGCGCCTTGCTGTTCCAGAGCCCCTGGCGGTTTGTGCTTCCACGTTATATGTGCTCTTTTGTGTTCCCGGCAGCTATTCTTATGGCGCTGGCGTTTGACCCGGTCTGGGAACAAATAAAATCCATTAAATTTGATCACCATAACACCTTATATGGTGTCTCTATTACTTTAGTTCTGCTTGTTATCGTTTGCTTCATGGTTTTTGCTTGTTGGTTGATTCGTGTAGTTGTGCTCGCCATTGCAGTCATAGTGGGATGGTTGATTGTACTACGCAAAAGAAAAAATCCAGAGATTATGAGCCGTCTACGTTCACCCGCTTTTCACCTTTTTATTTTTTTGATTACGGTGGGACTGCTGCTTATTTTTGCCGTGTCGAGTTCTTTTTCTTTCCCGAAATTTGTCGTGAATTACACTACCGGTGAAAATGTATATGTCGAGTCGATACACCTTGCCCTCGATATTGCCGAGCCGGGTTCAACCATCTACTTTGCCGATAACAAAACCGAGATAGGGATTCATTGCGCACAATACGTGGAAGAGTTTGGAAATGAAGCGGGATTTTCCGCGAACCTGTTCTATCCTGGTGCGAACACTTCACTTCGACCCGACGATGTGGTCGTCCTTAATGTGGAGAAAAGTCCGTATGTGGCGGGAAGCAGTGGTATTGCCGCATATACGACGGAGCCGCCAGCCGGCGCGCAGGAAAGTTCGGCTCATTTCATAACCAGCGTTCCCATCATTCAGGCATTCCAGGTCGGGACCACCGACCTTGTGCTGATGGGCATTACCCTGCCGTTCGACAGCAATTATATGAGTAAAGGTGAGGCGATTCACGTCCAGATACTCGATGCTGAAGGGGAGCACCTCATGGGAGAAGCAGTATTCTCTGGCAGTGAGCATCAGGGTAAAACATCCGGGACAAATTTCATTGACTTCAAGCCGCCGGTACGGTTTCCCAAGACAGGCGTATACCTGCTCAAGGTGTGGCACACAGATTCAACCGGAAAATTCGCCGGTCGAAAAACAATATTATTAACTGTTGAAGGACCCCACCTTTATGCAGCCAGTGAAGGAGATAATGTTCTCAACGGCTTTCTCGCATGTTATTTTCATTGGACACCGCCGGAAACATTTGAGCTGGTGAAGCATATTGATAAGCGTGTCGTCTTTCTCACCTGGACGCCATGGCACGAGATAATGGGTCATATATGGCACGGGAGCGTCTGGAATAACAAATCGAAATTAAGACCGTTGAAGGAACAGCACGATTACGAAGCGTATATATATACAATACGTCGTACAATTAATTTTAAGTAAATCCGGGAAAGATTGAGAACAAGCCGTTCGCCGCTCCCTACTTTTCTACCCGATGCCGTCCCAGCAGTAGGTGCACAGTTTTTCTTTAGGAAGCCCGATTGCTTTTACCAGATCGTCGAGCTCCTGGTATTTCAGCGTGGTCAAAGAAAGCCGCTGTCGAATTCGGTCGATCATGGCGAGATATTTGTCACTCCCAACTCTAAGATATTGCTCAAGGTTTTTACTATGATCGCCCTCGAGCTCTCTTACGGCTTGTCGTGCGGCGAGGTCCATCTCTGACCTTGAACGGGAGAAGTTCAGGAATTTACAGCTGAAAAGAAGAGGTGGAGATGCTGTTCTCATATGGATTTCTTTTGCTCCTATGTTGTAAAGGCGCTGAATGGTATCCTGGAGTTGCGTACCTCGTACAATAGAATCTTCACAAAAAAGAATTCGATGCCCCCGGATAAATTCCTTCACGGGGATAAGTTTCATCCGCGCAACAAGGTCGCGCCGTTGCTCATCTTGTGGCATAAAACTCCGTGGCCAGGTCGGCGTATATTTAGTAAACGGGCGCTTGTAAGGAACCTTTCGTTCGTTGGCATAACCTATGGCGTGCCCGGTACCGGAATCGGGAATGCAAGAGACAAAGTCGATTTCGGTGTTGTCTTTGCGAGCAAGTGCGCGCCCACAACGATTCCTCACATCCTCGACGTTGATGCCTTCGTAAGTGGACGCGGGAAATCCGTAATACACCCACAGGAAAGAACAAATCTGCATCTTATCCCCCGGTGGTTTCTTTTGTATGATTTCTTCCGGTGTCATGAGGATAACCTCACCAGGACCGACAAAACGGTCGGTCTCAAAATTGAGGTTCGGGAAAGCGGTAGACTCCATGGCTGCGGCGTAGGAACCTTCTTTTTTGGCGATGATTACGGGGGTTCTCCCAAGTCGGTCGCGTCCGACGTAGATGCCCTCATCAGTCAACAGAAGGAGTGAGCATGAGCCTTCGATAGATTCCAGTGCATTCTGAATTCCGTCCTCGAATGTCTCTTCTTGATTGATCAAGGTTGCGATAAGTTCAGTGGGATTAATCCCACCGCCGCTCATCTCTGAAAAATGAACGCCGCTTTTACGGAACGCAGCGAGCGCCAGCTGTTCGATGTTCCTGATCGCTCCGACTGTCACGATTGCGTAAGTTCCGAGATGCGAACCGATTATGAGAGGTTGCGACTCGTTGTCGCTGATTACGCCGATCCCAATGGTGCCTTTCATTTTTGCAATATCGTCGGAAAATTTCGAACGGAACTGGGCATTGGAAATATCGTGAATTGAACGGTTAAAACTTCCACCGTCTTTTACCGCCATTCCACCCCGGCACGTACCGAGATGGGAATGATAATCCGTGCCAAAGAAAAGATCGGACACACAATCCTCTTTAGATACCACGCCAAAAAAACCACCCATTGTTTTGATATTCTCCTGCGTGTGTGTGAAATGAAGAACAAATGATACACGAATCGATACTACAATGCAAGGGAGTCGTGAAAAAGGGTAAAAAACTGGATTCTATTACTACTGTGTATCCTTGCTATCTCTGCAGTCCTTGTGGTGTTGGGGTAGTTATATGTCCTTGCGCTCAGAGAGATGGGCGCGAGCAGCTCATAAAGGAGGAAGGGTCGTAATGGGATTATGGGCTTTGTCGTAGAGGATTTCCACCTCGGTGTCATAGACCTCCGAAATCAAGTCGGGAGTAATTATCTCGCGTGGAATACCAAAGGCAAAGACTTTACCTTTTTTTAGAACGATAAGCCGGTGGCAAAAACACGCCATATAGTTGATGTTGTGTCCTGCCAGGAGGAATGCCTTGTTTTCCTGCGCGGACAGGCGCGAGAGCAATCGTGCAATGAAGACTTGATGTTTGAGATCAAGCGCGGATGCCGGTTCGTCCAGTAACAGGATGTTTGTTTTCTGGGCAAGTGCACGCGCGATTATTACCAACTGTTGTTCGCCCCCGCTGAGCTGATTGTAGTACCTATCTTCAAACTCCAACGCTTCGACCTGTGCCAGTGACTCGCGAACGATGTTGACGTCTTCCGGGCGATCGAACAGCGTACCTACGGTATATGTGTAACGTCCCATCAGCACCACTTCCATAACCCTATAGGGAAACATAAGATCCGTCACCTGGGGAACAACGGCGATGTTGCGGGCAATCTTTGCAGGGGTTAGATCTCTGAGAGACGTACCCTGTATGGTTACCTCTCCCGATTGTGGAGAGAGGAGACCGCTCATGACTTTGATCAAGGTACTTTTCCCTGCGCCGTTCGGTCCGATTAAGCCGACAATCTCGCCGGATTCAAGCGTCAAAGAAACGTTATCAAGAACCCGTCTCTGATCGTATGAAAATGAAATGTTGGTCGCGTGTAACATATCAATACGTCGTCCAGATTGCTAAATATGCCTTCTTCAATACTCATTCTTAGAAGCGCTTGAATTATATCCATTAACACCTATTCCCGACAATATTCAAATGGTAAATGGCGGGGAACATCGCTTGAGCGGCACCGTGCCGTCAGCCATTTGCATATTGAATAAATATCTATAATGGTAAACTGAAAATCTGACCCTTGATTATACTTGTAAAAGGGGATAGATATCCCGGATGGAGGGAAAGCGTTCGTCGAGTTTCTTTTTAATACACCTCATAATGATGGCTCTCATGGTCTCAGATACGAAATCGGGCAGTGGCGGCGGTTCTGTGTGAACATGATGATACTCAACGTTTCCTCTGAAGAATGGCGGCTTGCCCGTAAGCATTTCATATAGCACTATCCCTAACGAGTAAATATCGGTTCGCTGGTCGACCTGGGCGCCCCGAATCTGTTCCGGCGCCATGTAAAGTGGTGTCCCGATAATGGCGGTACCTGCCCTTGTAATATCCTCGATCTTGAGCACTTTGGCTATCCCAAAATCTGTAATTTTTACTTTCTCGTCCTTGGTGATCATTATGTTTGCCGGTTTGATATCGCGATGAACAATACCTTCGGAGTGCGCGTATTCCAGCGCGTCGCAAATTTGAAGCAGGTACTTTCTCACGCGTTCTTCCGGAAGTTTTTTCTCACGCTGAAGCATGGTTTTCAAATCCGTTCCCTCTATATATTCCATCGAGATGAACTTTTTGTTTCCTGTTTCATAGAAGTCATGAATCCTCACAATATGGGGATGCGAGAGTCGCTTTGCCGCCCGTGCTTCCAGTTTAAAGCGTTTAACCGCACTCTCATCGCTGAGGAGAACTTCGTTGAGGACTTTCAAAACCACGACTTCATCAAGCACTACATCACGCGCTTTATAGATAATGCCCATACTTCCACGGGCGATTTCCTCGATGATGACAAAACGCGGTTCCTTGAGATCGTAAAGAGAGGGCATACTTTCTTTTTCCTGAAGTTTCAAGCGATACCCGACCTTTTTCACCCGAAGCGGCACGTCTTTATATGCGGAATTAAATTCCCCGAGACTCCGATAGACCTGCATCGCGGCTTCCAGTTGTTCGGTGTCTTCCATATCCCTGGCAAGTCGATACAGGATATCGGCTATTTCATCGTCGATAGGAAGTAATTTGAGTTTTTGCCATGCCTTTACATAGAGTTTCTTCTGCCACATACAAAGCCCGAGTATTTTCAATGCTTGCGTCCGGTAATCCTCCAGATTGACCAGATCGTGAAGGTAGAAGATAGCTTTGTCGAGTTCCTGCAAGGAAAGGTATACTTTGACCAGTCTGAACTTAAGGGAAGAACTCGGCTTGTTTTCGAGGATGTGTTCATACGCATCAGCGATTTTCTTGAGCCAGGCGGAATCGCGCTCTTTTTCATATAAGAGCTCAAGATCACCCAGGGCGTTTTCATACTCCTCATGTCCAAGTAGAAAGGTCGCACGTTGTTTTCTTGCCTCGAGCGACGTGGGAAACGAGCGCACTACAGTATCGTAAAGATAACCTGCCGTTTTGATACTGACGGAATCCTCTTTTTCCAAGCCCTCGATCAGCTCAAGCGCCTGACGTTGTCCATGCGTCAAAAGGTGCATCTTGATTAACAAATAGTAAAGCGCAGGGATTTCAACATGCTCTCCGAGAAGCTCCTCAAGCTCGTAAATCGCATCCTCGTATAAATTAAGTGCGCGAGATGATATATCTCCCTGATTAAGGAGTTCAACGGCTTTTCTCAAACGGTCTGATAGGGCGATATCCTCATCATCTGTTTTCAATATACCGTCGGGCGAGATGAGGGGAGAATGATAGGAAGTGATACGAGTCTGCGCTGCTATTTCGTCCTTGATAGTATTTTCCACATTGATGTCTGTGGCCGTATCATCCATGTCAAGAAATGGATAATCAGCCTGATCGTCACTGTCGGGTTCATGGGATAAGAGAACGGCAAGCTCCTCTTCATCTTGTGAGCGCGCGACTTCTTCCGGGCGGGATTCTTCAACTTCTTCGAACGGCTGTTCCTCACCTTTCTCCTCGTTGTTTACACCTATGAGGCTTTCGGGTTTTTCTGTTATACTTTTCCTCTCTTTGTCCTCGATGAACGAATGAGAAAGAGTCAACTCCTTTTCAATACCTGAAGAGGTTTCCACTGCCGAGACATGAAGGATTCCATCTGAATTGATAAAAAAAGATACACGGATTCGTGGTACGCCCATAGGTTTAAGTGGAATATCATTTAACGTAAACTTACCGAGCGACCTGTTCTCTGACGCAATCTCACTTGCTCCCTGAAGGATGTGAATGTGTACGAATTGCTGATTATGGATGGTGGTCGTGAACATTTTGGAGGCTTTAATCGGGATGGTGGAGTTCTTTTCGATTATCTTGCTGAAATTGTTGTCCTTGGTTTCGACACCGAGCGAGTGAGGAGTAACGTCCAGAAGAACAACTTCCTGGAGTTTGCCTTCGAGCACGCCACCCTGAATAGCGGCGCCCATTGCCACAATCTCATCAGGGTTCAACCCAGTAATGGGTTTTTTCTCAAAGAATTCCCGCACATAACGCCGTACCATGGGTATGCGTGAAGAACCGCCGACGAGGATTACTTCATTAATATCCCGGTTACCCAGACCGGCATCCTTCATTGCGCGCTCGCAACATTCAAGCGTTCTTTGAGCATAAGGTTCGATGATATCCTCGAGTTCAGTGCGTTTGATTTTCCGCTTGAAATGGAGCGCGCCCCTTTCAGTATGAGCGATAAAAGGAAGAGTCACCGTAGCAACTTCATGAGAGGATAGTTCACACTTGAGGACCTCGGCAGATTCCTTTAAGCGCAAAAAAATGCCGGGGTCTTTTCTCAGGTCGATATGATGTTCTTCATAAAAGTCGGTGGCAAGAAAATCCGAAAGGTCTTTATCGATATTATCGCCGCCGAGATACGTGTCGCCGCTCGATGACAGAACCTCAAACGTGTTATTCTCTACATGCAGGATCGAAATATCGAAGGTCCCGCCGCCGAAATCATACACAACAATCACTTCATCTCTCTTTTTATCCAGTCCGTACGCCATGGCGGCAGCAGTAGGCTCGTTGAGAAGCCTGACCACCTCGAGTCCCGCAGAGCGAGCGGATTCAATCACCGCGCCTCGCTGTAGATCATCAAAATATGCCGGGACGGTTATAACCGCATAAGTAATTTCGCATTTGAGATATTCTTCAGCCGCATCTTTTAATTTCGCAAAAATATGAGAGGCAATCTCTACCGGGGTGAGGTTACGTTTCCCTACTTCTATGATCAATCTCCCTTTGTTTTCTTTCACCACAAATCCCGGTTTTTCGCCTCTTTCATCAAGGTCATATCTGTCCCTGCCAAGGTAGCGTTTTATGGAATAGATAGTATTTTGAGGATTGACGCTTGTCTGACGACGCGCTATTTCACCTATTAGGACTTTCTTATCTTGTGTAAAGGCAACGACTGAGGGAGTTTTGTTTTGTCCTTCCTGGTTGTGAATAATGATAGGGGTGCCTGCTTCCAGGCACGATACCAATGAAAAGGTAGTCCCAAAATCTATGCCGACGATTTGTTGTTCGTGTAACATTTCTTGATAAAACTTCTATAAGTATTTTTAATTATCTATGATGAAAAATTGTGTATGTCAACAGTAAAGGACATTGAAGAGAGAAATGTTCGAACTTTTTTGCCTGTGTCGCTTTTCCCATGATGATTATCTTGAACTTAATGGTTTTAACTTACTCAAAAATGATTAAATCTCTCCCTTTATCAGACTCCTGGAGCTCTTTATATCCTCGTTGTTTTTATTATCCAGCATCTTAACGGTTCATGCTTTCTCATATAAAAACTCATAAAATCTCATATATACGTGAATCAATGGCGAAAATCAAGCACGGGCTTGATAAAAAAAGAGAAAGGATTGTGCTTTAAAATTTAATAGGTATAAACAACAATTTCAAAGCATGGCGATTATGGGCTTTTTCATAGCCCAGAATACCCCCCAGCAGATTTATCGCTACCTCTTCCCTGGATTTCTTGTAACTCAGCAAGAAGGGATTTATCTCCCACTTTTTACGGTATGCATCCTCGTAATAGGTGAACAGATGCCAGAGTGCGTTTAGTTCAATCCTGCCTGTGGAATCAACGCGGCGTTCAAACACTGTCCATAAAGGAGCAAAGTTACGTTCAACAGGACCACCGGGACTGTACGAGAACAGCCAGAAAATCCTGAAGAGTTGGGAATCGTCCCGCTCTTTAAATGTACCGTAGAAAGGAGCGAAGATGATCTGTTTATCCGTCTCCTTTTCATCGATCCATGTTTTTTCTTTATTAATATAGAACGGCAAGAGACGACGGCGGGTGAATTCGACCTTATCGTCCGAATCCCTGTAATTGGTGTAAAGAGGGAAAAGAACATAGGAGCGTTCTTTGGCATCGGTTTCATCGTGACTATAGAAAGGAAAGAATTCAAAAAGGGATCTGTCGCCACCTTTTCGCCATCTGAGGATAAATTCCAGTATCCTGGTTTCCGTCGCACCTGTTTTCAGGTCCCGGGTTTGTGAAAACAAGGGGAAGAAATAGCTTGTGGTGACTCGATTCGCTCCCTGCAGTTTGCCGTACACGGGGAAATAATAGCGCAAGGTGAAGTGCGGCATATCAATCGCGGCATAGAAAGGGAGAAAGAGAATGGTTTTGGCGATTTCTTCGCCGGAAACAGGGTGAAAACGTTTGCGATAATGCCCGAGCGGCCACAAAAAAAAGGCACGTTCGAAATCGCCGGGCTTTTTAACATACGCAGCGAGCGGCCAGAGTTTCGCTCCTTTTAAGCCCCCATCTTTATACATACCAAGAAAGGGCCAGGGAAAGTGAATCGCACGCATCTCCTCCTTTTCGCTCACGGTTAAAAGCGGCCACAAGTAGAACCTGATCCTGTCACGACCCCATAGTCCTCTGAAATCACCGTAGAAGGGAAATATGCCGAAAAAATCCTGCCGCCGCGGTGAATAAAACGGGATAAACACCCGCGCGTTCTTCCCATACCAGAAAAAGGGAAACACCACCACATACCCTCTCCCTTCTCCCTGGTTACTGGAGAAGTAAACAGGCAAAATTTGTTTCACGGTCAAAAAACTCGTGGGTGTTACCTTTTTTCGCCACCACACAATCGGGGTGAGCATAAATCGGCTCTCATACGTAGATGAATCTGAACTCCTCCGGGAATCGTAAGTCAAAAGGGGCCATGGAAAATCAGCGCGCTTTTCTGTGCCTCCCGGCAGCCTTCGAGTTATTGATGAAAAGAGCGGCGAAAAACGAACTAACTTCTTTTCCGGCTCTTTGTTCACCTTCACCAGGGAGAGGATGGCATTGAAATCATACGCCTGACCGGCAACCGACCTTCTGTAGAGCAGGGGGGCGAAAGAAAGCGTGGAATCATAAGGATAAACTTCGTTCGGAGCGCCGAATGCACAGGTTAACAGAAATAGGACAAGGACGCCGGTAACGATGCAATTCTTTATGTTGTTCCATCTAATAATTGATAGTTCTCGCTCACTCAAGAGGGTCAAGTATAGGCAGAATGCGGATTTCGAGGTTTACTTTTCTGCCTTTGTCTCGACAGTTGGAACAGCAACCCTGAATGAAGTTCTTTTCCCGGGTTCGGACTCCACTTCTATAGTTCCACCTTGCTCCTCTATGATTTTTCTCGTAATAGATAGTCCCAAACCGGTGCCTTTCGTTCCCTTGGTGGTAAAAAAAGGATAGAAGATTCTGCTGAGGTCTTCTTCTGGAATGCCGCGTCCGTTGTCTTTGACTGTAATGAACAAAATGCCATCATCGCTTATGTTGGTAGCAATTTCAATAACACCATGGTCTTGCTCGATCGATTCGACTGCGTTTACTATGAGATTAAGAATCGCCCGGTGAAGACCTTCTTCATCGAGTCTCAGCGTAGGTATCTGATTATCCAATTCCAATCGCAACTCAATATTCTTGCGCTTAAGTTCATCTTTTAGGGAATCTACAATACTGCAGATGAGCTTGTTGATATGACAAGAGGAGTACTCGATCTTGCGTTTTCGTGAGTATTCGAGCATATCCCCCACCATATCTGAGATCTTATCCAGACCTCCTTCGATTATTCCCCAGCTACCCTTTATGGAATCGAGAGAACCGCGCTCTATACTCTTATCCATGATTTCCCTACCGCCTTTTGAAAGCAAGAGCATATTTTTAATATTATGAGCGATGTTCGTAACCGTTTCCCCGATAGCCGCCATTCGTTCTTTCAAGATAATCTCCTCGCGTAACCTGAGATGTTCGATTGAAACAGCCAGTTCGTTGGCAATGCTTGTCAGGAACGCCAGGTCCTCCTCTGAAAACGCATCGACATTCGTTCGGTTGTCAACATGAATTATGCCGATGACCTTGTTCTGGATAATAAGTGGGACACACATGGTTGCACGAATATCATGCGTTACAATGCTCTTGGAAGACTTGAAGCGTGAATCAGTAGATGCATCCGAGCTCAAGATTGCCACCCGTTCAGTGATGCACCGGTCGATGATAGTCTGGTTGACTGCAACTTCGTTGGGTGGCGTAGTATTCCGGCGGTGCTTGACCAGTGCCGCCCGTAGCGGCGCGTTCGCGTCGTGACCGGTAAATAACACTGCACCCTGATCAGCGGGTAGTACATCGAAGATCAAATTGAGCACTCGCCGCAACATCTCGCGCTCGTCCGGGACTGACCGTAGAATATCGCTGAGTTTATAAAGAGTGGCAAGGCGGATGTGAGCTTGAAGCAAGGTTTCGGGATCGAGTAACTCCGCCTGAGCGCCAGGCAATGGCGTTTTATGTACCATAATCTTCGAACGAATCAGCGCGTCGCTTCTCACCTTGCTGGTAATTACCTCTACATCGGGCTCTTCCGCGCCTCTGGGACGACGTCTGTGTTCACTCATCGATTCAAGCAAGAATTGCAACTCCACGTTCCCCAGAAGTAGGATATCTCCGTCCGTCAACTTGCACTCGTCCGTTCGCCTGCCATTTACGTATGTTCCATTGCTGCTGTCGAGGTCTTTAATAAAAAAATGATTATCATGGTATTCGATTCGTGCATGGAAACGTGATATGGAGGAGAAATTGAGCGCTATATCGTTGGAAGGATGCCGCCCAAGTGCGGTAACCGGTTTGTCCAGAATAATTTCTTCCGGCAATCCTTTCTTTTTGTGTACCGCATAAAGATATGCTTTCGGTTGTGACACCTTCTTTTCGATCCTCTATTTGTATTAATCTTGAAGAACTACCCACTTTTCTGAAAACATCTTTTTTACCACCTTTATTTTCATAAAGTCAATCAGTATGTTCAATGTAAAAAACGCGTTCGGGAGCGAGGAAAATGAAGATAGTAGGCTTAATGTCCGGAACATCGGCGGACGGTATTGATGCCGCCCTTGTTGAGATTCGGCAACACCGGGGAAAGTTACGATGCAGGTTGATTGCGTTTCACGTGCTTACAATTCCTTCAGCAACGAAAAAGAAGATATTCCAGGTGTTCCGAGACGGAAAAGGTTCGGTCTCACTCGCGTGTCAGTTGAATTTCGAGATGGGCGAGTTATTTGCACAAGCCGCATCACGCGTGATAAGAAAAGCCGGATTGCAGCACGGCGATATTGACGCTATAGGTTCTCATGGGCAGACCATCTTTCACATTCCACCGGGTATGGCGCAACGTGAAGGACTCGTTGCTTCGACGTTGCAGGTGGGCGATGCTGCCGTCATCGGGCTCAAAACCGGCATAACTACCGTGGCTGACTTTCGCACTGCGGACATGGCGGTCGGCGGCGAAGGCGCGCCTCTTATTCCCTTTGTCGATTTCCATCTTCTCTCACATCCGCGTCTCACACGTGTGGTTCAGAATATCGGCGGGATTGCTAATTGCACCCTCCTCCCCGCCGCCTCTTCCATGGATAACGTAATAGCCTTCGATACCGGTCCCGGGAACATGATTATCGATGCACTGGTGGCTATGACGTCGAACAACACACGGCATTTCGACAGGAACGGCGCACTTGCCCGAAAAGGACGCGTGGATAAAGCATTGCTCCGCAATCTGCTGACGCATTTTTACTTTGAAACTCCTCCACCAAAAACCACCGGCAGAGAAACCTTTGGTGTTCAGTATGCGGAGAGACTCCTCAAACACGCAACGCGGCGCGGGCTTTCCTTGGAGGACACGATTGCAACGGCAACCGCTTTAACTGCGGAATCAATCGCGCATGCCTATGAGAGGTTTGTATTTCCACACCGACAGGTCGATGAGGTTATCCTTGGCGGAGGCGGTGCAAAAAATTCAACCCTTGTCGCTATGCTGAGAGACCGGCTCCCTCGAAACATACGGCTCCTGACACACGAAGACGTGGGTATCGACAGTAAGGCAAAGGAAGCGCTCGGTTTTGCTATGCTTGCCTATGCATGCCTGAAAAGGAAGCCCTCGAACGTCCCGTCAGCTACCGGCGCGCAGAGACCCGTAATCCTGGGCAAGATTTACACGCCTTGAGTGTACGATGGAAGAAAAGCAAGGCATTACCCGGAGTATAAGATAAGACATAAGCAGGATGATAAAAAATGGAGCCCACGACCAGGGTCGAACTGGTGACCTCGCGCTTACCATGCGCGTGCTCTACCAACTGAGCTACATGGGCTCTCTTTGCGTTGCTTCAAGAACTCAACAAAATATTCTATCAAAGATTCCTATCCCCGATCAAGCCCTAAAACTATACTGCTCGTTATGCCCGGCGTTACTGTATAACCCTCGGGACTTTAAAACAGCCTGACTCTTTATCAGGCGCGTTCTCAAGAGCCTCTTCATTTGTTAATGATTCTTCCACTCTATCATCCCGCAGAATATTATACATTTTGAGCGAATGGGAGGTTGGAGAGATATTGCTTGTATCAAGCTCATTCAATTTATCTACATACTCGAGGATACGGTTAAGATGTTCCGTAAATTTCTCAACTTCTTCACGGCTGAAGGTCAGCCGCGATAGCAGGGCAACGTGTTCGACCATCTCTCCCGAAATTTTAGACATCCAACTCTCCTTGTTCTAAAAAATCAATCTTTCTTAATGATAATTGAAGCAGGAAGGTTAAAAGGAATACCCAGGATGGTTATTACTCCTTTTCATAATCCTCTTCCTCTTCTTCTTCCTCCTCCTCTTCTTCTAACTCTTCTTCTTCTTCTTCCTCCTCCTCCTCTTCTAACTCTTCTTCTTCTTCCTCGATTTCCGGTTCAAATTCCTCTTCGGAAATTTCATCTTCTTCGACTTTCTTGAGTTCGACCTTTCTAAGTCGTGCATATTTGACCAGCAATTTTTTTTGTCCTGCTTCAGGGAAGACAACCACTACCTTTGTCTCCTCGCCTTTGCCGGTTTTCGAAAGCACGGTTCCTTCTCCCCATTTAGGATGCCGAACAAGATCGCCGATTTCTATCTCTTCAGGTGTCTTTTTTGGTCGTGCCATTGTTTGGTTCCCTTTTCCTTAAAAGTGGTTTATTTGCGAAACGATGAACTACACGTTCAATAATAGTAGAAGTCGAAATCCCCTTGAACAAAGGAGCAGGGATAACTCTTCCGCCTATGGACCATATAATGTCTCTGCCGATGATTTCGTCTATCTTGTAATTTCCGCCTTTGACAAGGATTTTCGGACGAATTGTATTTATTACTTCCCAGGGATCAAGTTCATTGAACCAGGTGACGTAGTCGACCATTGAAAAGGATGCAATAATGCGCAGCCGCTCGCTCAAGGGTAGAAGCGGTCGTTTAGGCCCTTTGAGTTTAACTACGGATTCATCGGTGTTGAGGGCGACGATAAGCACATCACCATATCCTCGCGCTTGCTTTAAATAGCGTGTATGTCCGACATGAATGAGATCGAAACAACCGTTAGTAAACACCGCAGTTTTACCATCCGCCTGTTCTTTTTTTACTATCTCGGCTACCTCATCCGGACTTTTTATCTTATCCATGATTTTCATCTTACGGGCGATGTCCCCACACGTGAAAAGTGCCCTGCCCTTATTGATAAATTCGATATGACCCTTACACCTAGGTATCGTAGCTCATTTCAGGTGGTGACTCCTCAGAAGGAGGGGGCATAACCTGTTCGTCGCTGACTTTCATGTCCTCGATATAAATTTTCACATCCGCGATGTTGGAAATACCCAGAACCCGCGTAAGCGTATCGAGAACGATCTCGCGCATTTGCCTGTTGAGTTCCGGCAGTACACCGGCGGTAATTTTTACCTGGGTTCTTACCTTAGCGACAATTCCTCGCGATGTGTTCTTAATATTAGCTTGAACGCTCAAGACATCAGGCAGTTTGCGAAGACCGTTTCTGATACACTTTACAATTGCAACATCTCGGATAAATATCTTTCCATCCTCAGTTTCCGTAATAATTATGCCTCGTTTTCGAGATTCCTGAATCCATCCGATAAAAACAAGTATGGGTATGAGGACAAAGATTACAAAAACCAGGAACAATGACGTAGTGGGCATGATGTTTATAAAAGTGGTAACAGGTCTGGCAACGGGTTCCCACGATAAAAGTGTCATCCCACCCGCCAGCCCTCCAACAAAAAGAATCAACATGGTAAAGACGATAAGTATACGTTTAATTGCATACATAATCTCTTTCCCTCCTTATATAAGGATTGGTATTTATTGTTCTTCAGTCTCAACCGGTGGAAAGTCAATGTTTTCAGGAACGAGCACGCTCTTCACGGTCACATTTACACGTTCGACCTCGAGGCCTGTCATTTGCTCGACCGCGTCCTTTATATTTCTCTGAAGTTTTTGCACCGTGTCATAAATGTTTTTGCCGTAATCGATTTTGACTTCTATATTGATGGCAGCGGTGCGATCCTCCTCGACCGATGCAGCAATCCCGCGTTCAAGATCCTTTTTGCCAAAGAAACTTTTTCCACCGGTGCTATGGACTCCTTCCACCTTGGATGCGGCAATTGATGCTATGGTTACCACCACTTCATTACTTATCTCGACTTTCCCCAGTGGTTCTCCCAGATTCATATAGCCTCCCTCCTCTTCGATATAAGGTTTAGAATCTACAGAATCCTCTTTTTCTTCTTCTTTTTTACTTTTCTTTTTTCCCATGGGTTTTCCTTTACACGTTTAATTTTAAATTGAAATGTTTTTCGATAAAATCTGTACCATAGTTGCCGGACACAAATTCCGGGCTATTAATAACCCTTAAATGAAAAGGTACAGAGGTCTTTATTCCCTCGACCACGAACTCTCCAAGGGCTCTTTTCATACGGGTTATGGCTTCATCCCTATCCCCTCCCCACACGATAAGTTTTGCGATAAGCGAATCGTAATAGGGGGGAACTATATATTCCGTGTAGACGTGAGTATCTACCCGTACACCCATTCCACCGGGTATATGTATAGCGGTGATTTTTCCCGGTGTGGGTCGGAAATCATTCTCACAGTCCTCCGCATTTATACGACATTCGATTGAATGTCCTGACATTCGGACATCCTCTTGATGTATAGAGAGCGTTTCTCCTGCAGCGATTTTTATCTGTTCTTTCACAATATCAAGCCGTGTCACTTCCTCGGTGATGGGATGTTCAACCTGGATACGAGTATTCATTTCCATAAAATAAAAGTTGCCATCCCGATCGAGAAGAAACTCAACGGTTCCCGCGCTGTTGTAGCCAACCGCCCGGGCAGCGCGAACCGCCGCCTCTCCCATCTTTTTTCTCAGTCCTTCATCCATGACCACGCTGGGTGTCTCCTCTATAAGCTTTTGATGCCTCCTCTGAATGGAGCAATCCCGCTCGCCAAGATATAAGGTATTGCCGTAATTATCAGCCAGGATCTGAAACTCGATATGTTTTGGGCTCAAGATGAATTTTTCGAGATATAAATCCGCGTTCCCAAATGCTTTTTCCGCTTCGATCTGTGCCATGGGGAATGCTTCAGCAAGATCACCTGGCGATTTTACAATTCTCATCCCCCTCCCCCCACCACCAGCAGCAGCCTTAATCATTATCGGGTAGCCGATATGGCGGGCTTCCTTCTGTGCCTCGGCTATGCTTTTTATTACACCTTCACTGCCCGGAATAACGGGTACATCCGCCTTCAGCATGGTTTCTTTTGCCTGGGATTTATTCCCCATAAGTCTGATTGCGTTTGGTTCGGGACCGATAAATGTAATACTGCACTCCTCACATATTTCGGCAAACTGAGCGTCCTCTGCAAGAAACCCGTATCCCGGATGTATGGCTTCTGCATCGCTTACTTCAGCCGCGCTTATTATGTGAGCAATATTGAGATAACTTTGTGCACTTTGAGCCGGGCCGATACAAATCGCTTCATCCGCAAAACGTACATGAAGCGAGTCTACATCCGCTTCCGAATGTACTGCTACCGTTCTTATTCCGAGCTCATTACATGCCCGTATGATACGTAATGCAATTTCACCTCTGTTTGCTATTAAGACCTTTGTGAACATCGCACTTCTCTATAAGTTAACATTAGTTATGCATCCTATAGCGTCTACACGATTCTCTCATACTTGTTCGTCCCTTTTCGGGATATCTAACCGCGAACTATGCAGGTTCAATAAGAAAAAGATGCTGTCCATACTCGACAGGCTGTCCGTTCTCTACCAACACTTTAACAATCTTTCCGTTTAATTCACATTTTAGTTCGTTCATCAGCTTCATCGCCTCGATGATACAAAGAACCTGTCCCTCTTTAACCTCGTCGTTTACGTCAACATAGGGAGGAGCGTCAGGAGCGGGTGCGCGGTAGAATGTTCCGACCATTGGAGATTGAATAATCGCCAGATTTTCCTCGGCTTTTTCAGCCTCGCTTACGTCGGATTTCTCTTCACCGGCTTTAAGGTCTTGTGAGGAGGTTGAATCTTTACTTTCGGGAGCAGGCGGTGAAGGCGCCGGTGGATGTGGATATGCGGCGCCACCCGGCGGCGACGCTGCTACCGATACTATCGGAGAGTAGCCGGATACAGGGAATTGACCTACATTATTTGTCCCCGACATTTTTTCTCGTGCCTGAGCCTTATCCGATTGACCGGTGACAATGTGTAATCGTATCCCGTTCTGCTCGAGATCAAATTCCCAGATGTTGTTCCGTTTCAATATGGATATCAGTTCCTTGATATCCTGCATATCGAATTTTTCCCTTACTTTTACTGACGTTGGTTTTTTTGGCATGATCTATAACCTGTATACTGAAATATATAAAACATAAGTTAAATGATAATGGCTCATCTTATGAAGTCAAGCTTTTCCGGGAGAACACCAGCCATGTAACTCTGCTATATCGAGTAACATGAAAGAAGCCCTTTTTTGTACCTGGCTGCTCTATTAATGACGTGTAGCTACAAGCCTACACCGTCGATTCGTGTTCCGCATGTAGGACATTTAGAATCTTCGATATGGTTTTGTGAAATTGTAAATCCCCATCGTTTTATCAGGAGTCTTCCGCACTTGTAACAATACGTATCTCCTCCTGTCTCGTCATGAATGTTGCCTATATAAATGTAACGGAGTCCTGCTTCTTTCGCAAGATCCCGGGCTTTATGGAGTGTCTCCACGGGAGTGGCGGGAGGTGTTGAATATTTATAGGCGGGATGGTAACGCGAAATATGCCAGGGGATGGATACATCCACATCTGCGATAAAGTCCACAATTCCTTTTAACTGCGCCTCATCATCGTTCATATTCGGCACAATCAGGGTGGTGAGTTCTAACCAGATCCCTGCTTTTTTCAGTGTCCGGATGGTCTCGAGTACACGATCGAGTCGCCCGCCAATCGTTTTGCTATATACCTCTTTACTGAATGCCTTAAGGTCTACATTAATCGCCTGGAGATATGGTTTAATCATTTCTACTGCTTCAGGTGTCATATACCCGTTTGAAACAAAAGTGTTCTCAATTCCTTCCTCCACGGCTAATTTTGCGGTATCATAAGCATATTCAAAGAAAATGGTGGGCTCAGTATACGTATACGATATAGAACGGCAGCCCGCTCTCTTTGCTGTTGCGACAACTTCTTCGGGTGGAAGCCATTCACCTCTTAATCTTCCCGAATCTCGCACCATCTGTGCGATTTGCCAGTTCTGACACCATGGACAGACAAAATTACATCCCACCGTCGCTATACTGAGTGAATCACTCCCGGGATAAAAATGATAGAGTGGCTTTTTTTCAATTGGATCGATATGCTTTGCTATGGTCAATCCGTAGACCAGAGTGTAGAGTGTACCCCCTTCGTTTTTCCTCACACGACATATACCCGACTCGCCATCTTTTATTATGCAACGATGATGGCATAAATTGCATCTGACCTTATTATTGGAGAGTTTTTCATAGAGATAAGCTTCCCGAACTTCCCTTTTCATTATACTATTCTCTTTCCTTGATTTTTATTCTATAATACCGTCCGGAGTGATGGAAGTCAACAGATAAGGCGTGTTTGTGGATAAGTTCGTTTTCTACTCTTCTCAAATCAGGAGATGGGTGTGCTATCTTTCGAGATAATTTTCGCCCCTTTCCGAGGGTCAACTCGTTCAGGTTGAGTAAATCATCCTGAGTCGACATGATAACCAAACCGCCGAAGATCAAAATCTCTCTTTCGCCAGTTTTTTGCGACCTTCACCCAGAGCTCGAGATAGACGTCGTGTTCGAGAACCGCCTGAATCTCGTATCGTGCACATTCGCCAATCTTTTTTATCAGACTTCCCGATTTCCCTAAGATTATGGGTTTCTGCGATTCCCTTTCCACATAGATATAAACCCGGATAAAGTGTTTTCCTTCAGGATTTTCGCGAAACTCATCGACTACTGTTGCGACTGCGTAGGGGATTTCTTCACCCGTAAATTCGAAAATCTTTTCCCGGACTATCTCCGCCACGATGAACCGCTCTTCTCTATCCGTAATCTGCTCGGGATCGTAATACAGGGGACCTTCGTTAAGGTACTTGAGCGAAATCGATATCAGGCGATCTATATTTTCTCTGTTTTGAGCCGACACAGGTATGATCTCGGCATATACTGCTTTGTCGATGTACTCAGGTATCCGTTTAGGTGCTTCTGAAGATGAGTCCAGAAGATCAATTTTGTTAATCACCAGAAACCGGGGTGTCTTTTCTCCGACATGGGAGAGCAGTTCAAGAATGGGTTTTTCCGCGTGCAAGTCCGGAGTGCTTATATCGATCAGGTGATATACTATGTCTACGCCCTCGATACTCTCAGTCGCCGCCCTCACGAGTGAGAGATTTAGTTTATCTTTTGCCTGAATTATCCCGGGCGTATCAACGAAGACTAATTGGTAATCTTCTGTGGTCAGTATACCTTTGATGTGGTGCTGGGTGGTTTGGGGTTTGGGCGTAACAATGGCGAGTTTTTCACCCACCAGTGAGTTAAGCAGTGTAGATTTACCTGCATTGGGAACGCCGAGTATGGCGATAAAGCCTGATTTAAACCCCACCGTTGTTTCCTTTCTTTTAGTTCATCTTATGCAACATTGTCCCTTTCAAGGGAAAGACAACGGTGTTCAGGGTATACCTTTATTCATACGAAATCAATTCTCATTCCTATAAATAACCGACAAGACTGAGTAGTTGTTCTTCACGCTGCCGCATCTTTTTCATTTGGCTATGCGAAAAATCCTCATATCCAATAAGGTGGAGAAATCCATGAATAAGTAATAAGGCTAATTCTTTGTCCAGGGAATTTCTGTTTTCTGCAGCCTGCCTTTCAGCGGTAGGGATAGAAATCACAATGTCCCCGAGTACATTCGGACCCACATTAGGAAAACGTCCATCACGCATGGGAAAGGCAAGTACATCTGTGGTCTCATCTACATCGCGGTACTTGTAATTAAGAGATTTCATTGCTTCATCATCGACAAAGAGAATGCTGATTTCTGGATTTTCGAGATTCTCTTCCTCGATCACAGACTTCATAACTTGTCCACAAAGCTTTTTCAAACGGTAGTTTGTTATGCTTCGTGTTTTGGAACGGTTTTTGACATCTACCCGCATTGACACATTTTCGGAATAGCCTTCCTCTCTCTTCTCTTGATATATCATAGCCACCTCTCTTTCCTCAGATAACTCCGCTACAGTACTCCAGGGAACGAGCCGGGCTACAAAAATAAATGAAACGATTTGCTACAAACCGGTGAGAGAGGGGGCATCTGTGAAGCCATTAAACAAAGTTTTATATCTCAGCCCATTGTAGATATCAAGTACGAAGTGATTTTTTTACTAAGTTTCAGCCGACTTTTATCATTTCAGAGAAAAGCCACGTTCCTACCGCCCACGTGATCAAGTTCATAAACCCAACCGTGCGTAGAAGGCGTTTGTTAATCTCCAATTTTCCAAGCTCTTTAATTGTACCCAATTCTATAATAATGTTCACAAACAAGAAGAAACACTGCCCGACTAAGGCGATCACTATATATTTTCCTTCCTCTTGAGGGTTCCAGCCGAGGAGTGCTAGGGACGCAATCCCAAATAGAAAAAAGACAGCGGTTCCCGCAACCCAGGAAAGGAAATTCGCCGTCAGCGACAGATACAGGGACTTGAAGATATTTTGCTTTAAGGCGAACAGGATTACGAAGCACTCGAAAACTACGACGCCGATTTCGTAGGGTAAAATCTCTTGCGGGGCACCCCACCCGAACCCATTTGCACAGGCGTGCGAGTGTACCACTAACAATAAAATAATTTGCGGCAAAACTTTTTTATGTAGGGTGCCGACGTGCATCATGTGATACCGATAAGATCAATCGATCGAGCTATTGTTCTCCTGCATAGTTTCAAGAGGTGGAAGTTCATCTTCGCAAAAAGGGTTAAACACATGTGCAAGGAACGAAGCAAGCGCACCGAGTGTCCAGATGAACAGAATAGCACATAATCCTCCCTCGTGGAAAAAGAGTTCAAACAGGGAAGAACTGTATGCTGAGAAAGACATTCCAATAAGGTACGGCAACATAATCATTGCCAGCGGGACAAGGATAAACATTCCGATGCTCCAGACAATCATCTGGAACAAAAACTTTCTCCGTCTCCGTTTTGTGAATCTCCCGAGCATTTTTTTTCCTCCCAAAGCGAGTTCAGATCTTTCGTTTGCAGTTTTCTCGCTTTATAGTTCGATGGGACGGTACTTCCCTTCCTTTAGTTGTATCCCATCCGGGAGAACTGAATAGGATTAAATTAATGTTTGGTGTTTCATAAGTCAAAAAGAAATGAGGCGTTTTCATGAGAAAACTTTAAACTAAAGGACTGGTCTTGATTATGCCATACGGTTCACTGCTGAGGGGATGTCTTCTAACCGGGTGACGGTGATGTCCGGAGTCTCCGCGTCGCATGTCGGGTCTGCATAAGAGAGCGATGCCCGTCTTTGACTCTCGAAATAAAGCCGCTCATACTCTGTCTTGGGTTCATACCCCTGATGGTCGAGGTCTAATTTTACGCGGATAGTCTTCATCCCAAGCGATTTTGCGGGCATGATATCGAAGTCGACTCGGTCGCCCATCATAACGCATTGCTCTGCTGGACTTCGTGCCTTTCGAAGCAACATCTCGTAAAAACGGATATCGGGTTTGCTCACCCCCACCTCTTCGCTCAGCAGTGCCAGAGAAAAATAGCGGAGCAACCCGTAACGTTCCAAGGCTTGCCGGCATGCTTTTACCTGGTTAGCCGCTATCCCAATACGATAAGAGTCCGCCATCTGCTCGATCACGCGGCGAATTCCCGGAATCAGCAGGTTGTATTTATCGTAGTCCCTATCGATCGTTTCAAACACTCGAGCCCGAACTCCGAACCACGCCTCCTCGCTAAGATATTTTTGCCCTATCGTCCAGTGATGACCGCCATCGGTGTTATTCAAGATGAGCTCTTCCCGTAAGGCAAGTATGTCTTGAAACGAGATTTCAGGATGGATTTTCTGGATTTCTTTATACATTAACTCATATACCAATGCCATTGCCGGCACATCGTTGACGATGACATTACCCACATCGAAAAATACCCAGGATATCATTATAGAACATTCCTTTCGCGGGATTAACTTTGCAAAGAAAGTAATATACCGTATGACATAAATGACTCAGAAAAATCAATGGCAACCTGCGGGACAAGCCGCGAAACCGAGAATCTTTTATTTCAAAACCAAAATTTCATTCTTGCGCGTTCTTTTTAGACGGCTGATGCTTATGTATCAATGGAGGGCGCTTTAGTGCGATAGTCCTGAATCAAATCCATCTCTTTACGCGCTGTTTATATTCCTCAAACGCTTCACCAAATGTGTCCTCGAGCATCCGTTCTTCGCTGGATATATAGTAGCGGTCGAACACGACAATCATCGCGACAACAACTAACCACGGGCTGATAGAGCCGGCGAGAAGAGCGATACCGGCAAGAATAAAAATCATGCCCACGTACATCGGATTCCGGCTGAATCCGAAAACGTCTCCTGTGACAAGAACGGTTGATTCCTGAAACGATTTTACGGTTGTGCGGTGTTTCTTGAACGATTCATCCGCGAGAACGTTCAGAACAACACCGGCAAGTAAAGGCACAATACCCACAAGCCGCCATAGATTGCTGAAAACGTATCCTATTGGGAAAAGGAAATGAAGTGCAAGCATCACCACAATTGACCCAAGCAAAAATATTGGCGGTTGAATCCTCTTCATCTAAGTCCTGTGTAAAAAAAATAATCTGCAAAAGAGGATACAAGTGAACAGAGCCTGATTTCAATCTTGATATTTTCATCCGTTATCCGACACATAATCGCACTACCACAAACACCGTTTTCGAGGATTCTTTTTTTCTCCGTCGATAATCTTTAATTGACAATGTTTCCATATTTATTCCCAATAGGTACATTCTTTCTGATATATCTGTTTCATGGATCAGTCTAACGATCTAAGGAGACATAGATGTTCACTTTACACATCGCTGACATAATCGTCCTTGTCGTTTATTTCGTTATCGTAACGTTGATAGGAACGTGGACAGTCCGGATGGTGACCAACATGGGCGATTTCTTCATGCCCCGAAGATTCGGCAAGACACTGCTTGTCACGCACGGTTTTGGCACCGGCACCCACGCCGACCAGGCGGTAGGTGTTGCATCGAAGACATTCACCAACGGTCTATCGGGTATCTGGTACCAGTGGCTCTGGCTTTTCTGCACCCCGTTTTACTGGCTGATCGCGCCCGTGATGCGGCGTTTCAGGGCAATCACCATGTCGGATGTGTTCACGGCGAGATTCAGTCGGAGCGTGGGAATGCTCTTCGCTCTCGTCGGCGCGTTTCAGCTGATGTTCAACATGGGTATAATGCTCAAAGGTTCCGGCGCGGTCATTTCCGCAAGTTTCGGCGAAACCATCTCCGCCGATATCATTATTCTGATAATGACAGCTATTTTCGTCATATATGGAGTAGCCGGCGGGTTATCCGCTGCTATTATTACGGACTTTATCCAGGGTATTTTGACCGTGGTCTTTTCATTCGCCCTTGTACCGTTTGTTATGTCCGCAGTGGGCGGTATGAGCGGATTACGCGAGAAGATTGCCGACCCGGAAATGTTCTCTCTCATTGCGCCGGGTGAAATCGGGCTTTTTTACGTGGTGGTGATTGCGTTCAACGCCCTTGTCGGGATAGTTGTTCAGCCCCACACCATGGGCAACTGTGCGGCGGGTAGAACCGAGTACGATGGACGATTTGGCTGGACAGTCGGCAACTTTATAAAGCGCCTGTGTACGATGGCATGGTGTATAACGGGCTTAGCCGCTGTCGCCTATCTGGGCGCAGGACATAATCCCGATCACATTTACGGCATCATGGCGCGTGAGTTTTTCCCAAAAATCCTGCCTGGCTTGCTCGGTGTCTTCCTCGCCGCCCTGCTCGCCTCCGTGATGAGCTCCTGTGACTCCTTTATGATCGCCTCTTCCGCTCTTATCACCGAGAATCTCTATAAACCGTTCCTCCCACACAAATCAGAGAAACATTATATTACAGTAGGCAGAATCGCCTCCTTCATAATCGTTGCCGGTGGCTTATTCTCTGCATACTTGCTTCAGAGCGTTGTTCAGGGACTCGAGATTTTCTGGAAAATCGCTTCCATGATGGGAATCGCATTCTGGCTGGGTCTTTTCTGGCGCCGGACAACGGTTGCCGGCGCATGGGCGGCTACACTCTCGGCATTCGCCATGTGGTGGCTTACCACTCAACAGTTTTTTGTCAATGCCCTTGGGGCGCTCCATACAGGATTTACCATTGAGAAAGCGGGACAATTGTCCATTTACTTACCCTGGCAGATGATTCTCTACCTTTTTACAGGCACAATAGTCGGCATCTTTGTCAGTCTCCTCACAAAACCGGGCCAAAAAGAACAGCTGGATAGGTTTTATGAACTGGTGAGAACGCCGGTGAATAAGGGAGAAGGAGTGCCGCCTGCGCCGTGTGTTATACCTCAGGGAATAACAATTCCTCCAAAACGATCTCTCTTCAAGAACAGCAGCCTTGAAATTCTGCTTCCGACAAAGATATCAATCATCGGTTTTGTCATAAGCTGGGTAGCGGTCGCGGTACTTGTGTATGGCTTCTATTCAATAACCCGGTAGATACAAACGGAGGAGAGAGCCCACTCGGCTTATTTATTATTGAACTCAAAGACGAGCCGTCCGTCTTTTATATCAACCACAATTTGGGCGCCGTCACAGACCTCGCCCTCGATGATTTTACGCGCCAGCGCGGTCTCGATATGGCGCTGCAAATAGCGTTTCAACGGTCGTGCGCCAAAGACCGGATCATAGGCTTCATGTGCGATCATGTCTTCGGCTTTCTCCGTCAATGTCAGTGTTATCATTCTGTCTTCGAGCCGTTTCCTGATGTCATCCAGCTGCAACTCGATGATGCCTTTGATTTCGCTGAACGTGAGAGGTTTAAACAACACGATATCGTCCACGCGGTTGAGGAATTCTGGGCGGAAATTCGATCGCAGTTCCGCCATCACTTTATCTCTAACATCGTCTCTTATCTCGCCAGTTTCAGTTACGCCCTCGAGCAGAAACGGAGAACCCATATTCGAGGTCATTATAATAATGGTATTCTTGAAATCCACGGTTCGCCCGTGTGAATCCGTCAACCTCCCGTCGTCCATTACCTGGAGCAAAACGTTAAACACGTCGCTATGCGCTTTCTCGATCTCATCGAGTAGAAGCACGCTGTAGGGTTTTCGCCGGACAGCTTCCGTAAGTTGACCGCCCTCTTCGTAACCGACATAGCCCGGCGGCGCACCGATCAAACGGCTTACGGTATGCCGCTCCTGGTATTCCGACATGTCGATGCGGATCATGTTCTCCTCGGTATCGAAGAGGGCTTCCGCGAGTGCGCGGGCGGTCTCGGTTTTACCTACGCCGGTCGGGCCAAGGAAAATAAAAGAGCCGATAGGACGTTTCGGGTCTTTCAGCCCGGAGCGTGCACGCAATACCGACTCGGTCACCAGTTGAATCGCTTCATCCTGTCCGATAACACGCCGGTGAAGTATCTGTTCGAGGTTGAGTAATTTTTCGCGCTCGCCTTCCATTAACCGGGTCATCGGTATGCCGGTCCAGCGGCTGACAATTTCCGCAATCTCTTCCTCTGTCACCTCTTCGCGTAACAAACGTTTCCCTTCGCTCTGTTCCTTTTCTTTTCTTTCGGCTTCAGCCAGTTCTTTCTCGAGCTGGTTAAGCTTGCCGTATTTGAGCTCAGCCGCTTTGTTCAGGTCATACTCGCGTTCGGCTTTCTCTATCTCGTAGCGGACCTGCTCGATCTGTTCACGCAGGACCTGAACCTTCTGGATAGCCTCTTTTTCGGAATCCCACTGCGCCTTGAGTGAATCGAAGTTTGATTTGAGGTTGGCGAGCTCCTCCTCGAGCTCTTTGAGGCGGTCTTTCGATGCCCGGTCTTTTTCTTTTTTCAACGCTTCCCGCTCGATTTCGAGTTGAATAATGCGCCGGTGCAGGTCATCGAGCTCCGCCGGCATCGAGTCGATCTCGGTTCGTACCATGGCGCACGCCTCGTCAACAAGGTCGATGGCTTTATCGGGCAGGAACCGGTCGCTTATGTAGCGATGTGAGAGCACTGCCGCCGAGACCATCGCTGCATCGAGGATCCGGACACCGTGATGCACTTCATATTTTTCTCGCAGACCCCGCAGTATACTGATGGTGTCTTCAACGGATGGTTCGTCGATGAGAACCGACTGAAACCGACGTTCGAGCGCCGGGTCTTTCTCGATGTATTTACGATATTCATCGAGAGTGGTGGCGCCGATACAGCGCAACTCGCCACGTGCGAGCAACGGTTTAAGCATGTTTCCCGCGTCGATAGCGCCTTCCGCTCGACCAGCACCCACAATGGTGTGCAGCTCGTCGATAAACATCACGATACTGCCTTCGGACTTCACCACTTCGTTGAGCACGGCTTTGAGGCGCTCCTCGAATTCACCGCGGAATTTTGCGCCGGCAAGAAGCGACGCCATATCCAGCTGAAACAGCGTCTTTTCCTTGAGCCCTTCAGGAACATCGCCGCGCACGATTCGCTGCGCAAGCCCTTCTACAATAGCGGTCTTTCCCACGCCGGCTTCACCAATGAGGACGGGATTGTTTTTGGTACGGCGGCTCAGGATACGAATCACGCGTCGAATTTCTGCGTCGCGCCCGATTACGGGGTCCAGCTTACCGTCGCGGGCAAGGTCGGTGAGATCCCTTCCATAACGTTCCAGAGCCTGATACGTCGCCTCAGGCGTTGCCGAGGTCACGCGCTGGCTTCCCCTCACGCTCATGAGCGACTTAAAAAAACGGTCGCGATCTATATTGAACTCATCGAGGATTTTACCCGCCGGCGTTCTGGTATCCTCGCTGAAAAAGGCGAGCATAAGATGCTCGACCGACACATATTCGTCTTTGAGCCGCTTCGCCTCGTCCTCTGCTTTTGCAAGAAGACGGTTTATACGCTGAGTTACATAAATCTGGCCCGGCGCAGTTCCAGGTGCAGTTGAGACACGGGGCAAACGCTCGATCTCTTGTTCTACACGGCTCTTCAACGAGTTCAACGGCACATCCATCTTTTTGAGCAGTTGCGGAATCAACCCGCCTTCCTGGTCAATCATGGCATAAAACAGATGTTCACCGTCAATTTGCTGGTGGCCGTAGCGTGTTGCCAAACCTTGAGCAGACGCCAGGGCTTCCTGTACTTTTTCAGTAGTTTTACTTAAATCCATTGAGTTTCACCCATACTATATAGTTCGTCCATATAATGAGCAAAGTTTATTCCTTTTGATAATCTACTGATTTTATTGAACTTATGCCGACCAAGTGTGCGCCGATACTGCAAGGACAGTATCTTTTTGACACACCCCACGATTATGGAAGTCATTTCTCTACACTTAATAAGAGAATGTTTAGTCAAACCTCATTTTCCCTATTCTTATGACTATGAAACATTTTACCCAAACACATCCATCGATGATAACATGAGGACTTAGTACACGTGTTTTATTTCTGAAGGTTAATCCCCATTCGTGTGTCGCTTCGTTTCAAGCCGTTGCTTGATGCCGTGTACAAAGGTGCCGTTTTTGAGATGCGATTTGAGGTTCTTCCCGGGACACGCAGTCTCTGCATAATCACAGTGACCCTTGATTTTATTGAGGGAAACGTCGAACTCCTGAACCGCCCATGCCATGAGGTCCGTTATCGCCTTGAGCTGGATTTCGGAAGCCTCCTGCAGCTCATAATTTCCCATTACGTTTATGAGTAGATGCCCTGTCGGGTTGTACGTTGTATTAGTCTCGCCGATATAGGCGTAATCGCGCCCTTCATATATGGTCCCATCAACAAAGATCAAGAAATGATACGGAACGTCCCACCAGTTTTTTTCCCGCTTTCCCCACTCCAGAAGTTTCTGCAGTTTTTTTACCGGATCGTCTTCTGCGGTCACGGGTTCCGGATCACCTGAATGATGAAGCGTAATCATATCAATTGTGTGATAAAATCGTGCGCGATGCGTTGCGTCGTCTGCTTTTGTCGAGGCGGCGATAGCGGGCGGAAGCGAGTCGATGGCACAAATCTCGAATTCCGTAAGCCCGAATCCAGGGTCCTCTTTCCTCGCGTGAATGGCAAGAACAGATATATGGTACTCGTCCCAATTGAACGCCGTGCCTTCCTCGATGGTTTTCTCTTCGCTCTTCGAGCCTTTTGATAATTTCACTACCACCTTGTCCTTGACGCCGGCATCTTCAGGGAGTGCGGGTATGATCTCCACAAGCTCGAGAGTCAATGCCTCGAACTCGATGGTTCCTGACACGGCGATGTTGCGCCTTTTTCCCCGTGCAGGAAATCCAACCGGCGGTGAAGATTCCCATTCAGCATGGGGGACAATGTTTGGCTTGGGAAAGGGCTGCTTCATTCTTGTACGCTCCTGTACTTTTTTTCGTAAAAGGGCTGAATGATACTCCGGATATGTCTGAATTCAAAGAAAAAGTTTAGGGGTCAAATTTCATTTTCCTTAAACTCGAGTGACATGCGGGATGTCACTTTAAAGAATCACCTAATAGCAATCCCTCAAGTCCATCAATTTTTTCAACAAGCCCCGTAACACTAAATCGCTTGTTGGTATCCAAAAAGGTAACCTTCCCTTTACAAGCATGGGTTCATTCGGTATAAGGAAGCCATATTGATTAAATGTTAAAGAGCCTAAATCAGAAGAATAGGGAAAATGAGGTTTAACCCCAAATCTCCCTAAACTTGAAAGGAAAGGATCATGATGCGATATGGTTTTTTTCGTTCCACGGCAATGCTGATACTCGTATTTGTCGTGGTGACTGGAGCGTTATGTGCGCAAACGCATCCCTCGAATCCTCGTTACACGGCGCCTGAGGGCAAACCGCTCGATGGGTGGCGAATCTGCGTTGATCCGGGACATGGCGGACAGATCTGGGGAAAGACCCGCGGATATACGGGCGGGACACGCAGCGTAGTCACTGACCAGAACGAGGGTGACGCGAATCTGCGTGTCGGGCTTTTTCTGTGGGATCTCCTGACCCAGGCGGGCGCGGAAGTGGTGATGACCCGCACATTCGAAACACGCCTGAGCGAGGATTGTTATGCCGCGCCTGAAACGGACGAGTACAAAGCCAACCGAAATGAAGAGTTGAACATTCGCGTTCGTGTTGCGGAAGCGAACAACTGCGACTTTCTCGTCTCGATTCACCACAATGCAGTCGGGAATTCTGATATTAATTTTGCGACGGCGTTTTACTTCGAACAAGGTGGCGCCGGGCAGAACGAGGTCACGCACCCGCCGGAATCCGTCGAGATGGCAAAGACATTAGCCGGGGCGATTACGGAAAGTCTTGGTAAAAATCTTGGATTACAGACCCGTCCGGCGCGGCATGGGAACTATCACCTGCTGCGCGAGACTTCACTCCCCTCAGTCATCGTCGAGTGTGCGTTCATGACGAACCGAGCGCAGTCGGAATGGATGGAAGACCTGGCTTACAGCCGTCACGCAGCGATCGCCATATTTGAAGGCATTCTCAAGGCGTGCGAGGGTCGAAAACCCGGCACAGGCAAAACCACCGGGGAGGTGAAACAATGAAGAACATTTACCTGATAATTCCACTGATTATGATAACCGCCTTAATGGCATTTCCTCTTCGAGCGGCGGAACAACCGGTGCCGCCTGTGCAAAAAACACCGACACCCTATGTGCGCCCGCGTCACGAGCCTCCCAAGGAGTTCAATGAAAAATGGTATCGCGTTCGACCCCGCACGGAAAAAGGGGTCTATCCAAATCTGCCTGCAGACTGGGAGCCGATGCCTAATCCTCGGTACGAAGTACCCGAAGGACATCCCTTAAAAGGGCTCCGCATCTGTATCGATTCCGGTCATGGGGGACAGGTTTTCGGACCAACGCATGGGTATACAGGTGGAACACGCGGGCGGAATACAGGTTTCTTAGAAGACGAAGCAAACCTCCGCGTGGCGTTTTTCGTATGGGATCTTCTGACCCAGGCAGGTGCAGACGTGACCATGACGCGCACACGTCCCGACCGTATGTCGGAATACTGCACTGCGGAGCCTGGATCCGAGGAATGGAACAAGAACCGTCACAAGGAGCTGTATTCACGGGTGCAGATCGCCGAAGCTGCGAAATGCGACTATTTCATCACGATTCACCATAACGCAGGCGCGCCCACGAATTATCTCAGCTGCTACTACTTCGACACCCGTCAGTGGGACGACGAGTACCGTAGCGAGGCGCCCTTTGTGAAACGATACCCCGACGAAGAGCTCAACCGCGAGAGTTACCAGATGGCAATCGAGATTCAGAACGCCATGTCGCGACGGCTGAACCTGCGTGTGATCAATCCCGCCATGGAATGGTCACGCATGTATTACGGCAACGGCGTGCCCTCGCACAATATTGTTGTGCTGCGCGAGACGAAGTTGCCCAGTGTACTGGTCGAGGTCTCGTTCATGACCGATCCGGAAGAGGATCTGCGGTTGAACGACCCCTCCCGAGCCAAGCAGGCTGCGACAGGTATCTTCGAGGGCATACTCGGGCATTTCCAGTACCGACCCATGAAAAAGTGGAGCGAACGCCCGTTAGCACAACCCCCGCAAGGGGAATAAGGCTCATAAGACCGATAGGGCTGATAGGAGTAATAGGGCTGATAGGACTAATAAAAGAGCGGGCGGTGATTAGTCTTTCCGTGGTGTGCGTTTAGTGCGGGCTCGGTAGAGGCGTTCGCTGAATCCACCCTGTTCCATGAATTGCTGTTGCAGCTGCCTCAACAGTTGATCCAGCAGATAATTGGTCTGGTGAATCAGGCAGATAATAGTATTGGCAGCTATTTCATCAGTCTCCTGCTCTATATAGGACGAATATGTCTTATACGACCTATTGTGAGTGACGGCAATTTTTCGGATATACCTTGCACGTGGATGATTCTTGTTCCAGAGAGGAAGGTTGCGTTGGCGCAGGAAATCCTCGTAATCAAGCAATAACTCTTCGAGACTTGCACGTGCTACGCTCACCAGTTTCATTTCTGTCTTTTTCGAAGTACCTGAAGCCATGCTGCCTTCAGCGATGTTCTGTTTACCGCTCCGCGCTGCTTGGACCATCTGGACATGAGTTCGTGTCCGTTTGCCTACAAAGCGATTGCAGAACGCCACAGTGGCGTCATACACAATCTCCGACATCTGATAAGACTTGAGTGACCGATACCCTCCATGGGGTGAAATGATCTCCGGTTCCTTATCCCGCTCAGCCATTTGTCAACCAATCCGTAGGATGATGATTTTGCCGTCAAAACTGACCACATTGCTATCAAACATCTGGCGGTATTGCAATTGAAAAGAACATGATTTCTCATTTTATAAAGGACAATACGACCACTAAGTCTTATCCGTCCTATTAGTCCTATAAAAGAGAAGAAAGTGGTGCCGGGAGCGGGAATCGAACCCGCACGTCCCTTTTAAGGACGAGGGATTTTAAGTCCCTTGTGTCTGCCAGTTCCACCATCCCGGCATAAGCGGCATGATGAGGAAAAAGAGATGGAGGCGACGGGCGGATTTGAACCGCCGAATAGAGGTTTTGCAGACCTCCGCCTTAGCCACTTGGCTACGTCGCCTCGCGTCATTAATTCTGAATATATTATCCGATGAAACGCGCTCGATTGTCAACTGGAAAACAGCCCCATTCTTGCTCTTGCGCCTACGCGTTTTTTATCAATCGCTGGATCGTCAAATAGAAAACAGAGCAGCGCCATAACATGCCAGCATCACTACATGTTAACCGGTATTCCGCAGCTCGACAGGTATTTTTTCATCTGTGCGATAGTGTAGGTGCCGAAATGGGCAATGGAAGCGACCAGCACTGCATCGGCATGACCATTGACGACCGCTTCGTAGAGATGCTGGAGGTTTCCAGCGCCGCCGGACGCGATTACAGGCACCTCCACAGCATCAGCGATGGCATGCGTCATAGGTATATCATAACCTGCCTGGGTACCGTCGGTGTCCATACTGGTCGGCAGGAGTTCACCTGCACCGAGGTCAACAGCTTGTTTTGCCCATTCCACGGCGTCTTTACCTGTGGCTTTTTTTCCGCCGCTTACCATTACTTCGAACCCTGACGGGAGACTTTCGTTCTTGCGCGTATCGATGGCAACGATGATTTTCTCGCGTCCGAACTCGTTCGATGCCTCCTTCACAAGGTCGGGGTCAAGCACTGCCGCCGTGTTGATCGATACTTTTGATACACCGACGTTCATCAGGTCCTGGATGTCAGCGACGCTCTTGATTCCGCCGCCGACCGTAAGGGGGACAAATATCACCTTGATGGTGCGTTTAACGGTGTCGATTATGGTCTTCCGATTTTCAACAGTAGCAGTGATATCGAGGAAGACGAGTTCATCGGCGCCGGCGTTGCAATATGCGGAAGCGCTTGCCGCAGGATCGCCCACATCTTGCAAATCCACGAAATGAACACCTTTTACGAGTCTGCCGTCCTTCACGTCAAGGCACGGGATGATTCTCACATAATTCATGACGGCTACCTCCTGCAAGCCGGATGACACAATTTCAGAGATGCAATGTCCTGATTATTCATAGAATGGGGGTTTCCTTCAAGGAGAAAGTCAATGAAAGGAAAATCCGACCTGCGGTATATTCAGCTGCCCGGTGTCATATCGAGCCCATCGGGAGAGAAAGAACAGGGTCTCCAGCCGGAGGGAGTCAGGACATAGAGGTGCGTGAAACCCAGCTTGAGCAGCGTCTTTGCCGCTTCTTTGAAATGCCCCGTTATCAGGTGCGGTGAATGAACATCGGAATTGAGTGAAATCGGAATATCCCGTTTTTTTATTTCTTTCAAAATCCATGTAGAGGGATAAAAGGTATCGCTGCGTTTACGCGTTACACCACCGGTGTTGACCTCGATAATGGCGCGCGATGTCTGGATTGTATCCAGCGTTTCGATAACGGCTTTCCGGTACCACTCCTCACGTTCCTGAAAATATTTTTCGCGGGGGCTGTTCTTTTTGACCAGGTCGAGATGAGCAATAACGTCGGGGCAGGCTTCCCTGACCATTCGACGGATAAGGGCGTAGTAGGCTTCTACGGCATGGCGCACGCTACCGTTGAAGTTGCGCTTTATGCCCTCCGCAAATTCTTCTTCGGTGCCGTCGATTGTAAGATAGTTCCCATCGACCGGTTCTTCGTAAAAGTGGACGGAGCCTATCACGTAGTCAAGCCCTGAAGATTGAAACTGCGGAGCACGCGGATTGGTGACATCGGGTATAAAATCTATCTCGAGACCGAGATAAATGGGGAGTTGCCCGGCATATTCTTTCTTGAGGGCTCGAACCTGCCGACAATATTCATCAAGGTCTGCAGGCGCCATAGTCCAATCTGTATGGAACGGAAGGGGTGCATGACTCGAGAAGCCGAGAGCGCTCATTCGTTGCCGGATTGCTTCTTCGACGTAATCGCGCAGTTCGCCTTTGCCATCACAAAAGCACGAATGTGTATGAAAATTAGCCCAGCTCATAAGTACATAATCCTTTTTTCATGTCTCAGACCGTGAGACGATGCTACCTGATCTCCCGGTGGTATTCCTGTATGGATTGTACGGAGATCTCATGGCGTTTAATGAGATTCTCGATGCCGTTCACTGTCGCCTGAGCGCCCGCAATGGTCGTAATCAGAGGAACGCTATAAAGTAAGGCGTGCGAGCGCATTTTAGCTTCGTCTTCCTTGGTTTCTTTCCCCGCCGGGGTGTTGATTATGAGGTGCATTTTCCCGTCCTTGATGAGGTCGATAACGTTGGGTCTGATACCTTCGTGAAGTTTCGGCAGCCGTTTAACCATAATATCGTTTTTCAGGAGCGCCTGGGCGGTTCCCTCAGTAGCATAAATAGTAAACCCGAGGTCAGCGAGTTTTTTTGCGATAAAGACCACGCCGCGTTTGTCTTGGTTCTTGACGCTGATAAACACGTTGCCGGAACGAGGCAGTTTTTGACCTGCGGCGATCTGGCTCTTGGCGTACGCAGCGCCGAAGGAATAGGCGATGCCCATAACCTCGCCGGTGGATTTCATCTCCGGTCCGAGGATGGCGTCAGCGCCCGGAAATTTGACAAAGGGAAAGACTGATTCTTTTACGGCAAAATGATGAATCTCTTTTTCGCGTGTGAATCCGAGTTCCTGCAATGTGGTGCCGAGCATGATTTTGGTGGCAAGCTTGGCAAGGGGGACACCGATCGCCTTGCTCACAAACGGAATTGTGCGGCTTGCACGAGGATTTACCTCGAGGACATACACCACATTGTTCTTCAAGGCGTATTGGATATTGAGCAGTCCCTTGACCTTCAACTCCTTTGCCATTGCATAGGTGTTTTCCTTGATCACATCGATGATATCCTGCCCGAGCGTGTAGGGGGGGAGCACCATAGCGCTATCACCGGAGTGAATGCCCGCCATTTCGATATGTTCCATAATGCCGCCTATGACGCAATTCTCGCCGTCAGCGATTGCGTCGACATCCACCTCTATTGCATCCTCGAGGAATTTATCGATAAGGACGGGATGTTCGGGCGAGGCTTCCACCGCTTTTTCCATGAACCGATCGAGCCCCTCCTGGTCATAGACAATCTCCATAGCCCTGCCGCCGAGCACGTACGATGGGCGCACCACCACCGGGTACCCTATCTTGTTTGCAACTCTTCGAGCGGTCTCGAGCGAGGTAGCAGTACCGTTATCCGGCTGGATTAGGCGCAGTTTTTTGATCATCTGCTGAAACTTTTTTCTATCCTCGGCTCGGTCAATCGACTCGGGTGTGGTTCCCAGGATATGCACGCCGGCTTTTTCGAGCGGAACGGAGATATTGAGCGGTGTCTGTCCGCCGAACTGGACAATTACCCCGAGCGGTTTCTCCAGCTCGAATATATTGAGCACGTCCTCGACCGTGAGCGGTTCAAAATAGAGTTTATTGGAGGTATCGTAATCGGTGGATACGGTTTCGGGATTGCAGTTGACCATTATGCTCTCGATTCCATCTTCTTTGAGCGCGTAGGAGGCATGGCAGCAGCAGTAGTCGAACTCGATGCCCTGACCGATACGGTTCGGTCCGCCGCCGAGTATGACCACTTTTTTGTTCGACGACACGGGACTTTCGTTTTTTGTCTCGTAGGTGGAATAGTAGTAAGGCTGTTCTGCGGTAAATTCGCCCCCGCATGTGTCGACGAGCTTATACACGGCTTTGATTTTGTTCTTTACTCGATATGACCGTATACGTTTAGGCGTCGAGTTGAGAAGAAAGGCAAGCTGGACATCAGAAAAACCGAAAGCCTTGGCTTTCAGAAGCACATCCCCCGGGATGCCGATTTTGTCCTTTTTATCCTTACCCCTGTATCGCTTTATCTCTTCTTCAAGGTTAATGATCTCTTTCATGTTATGAATGAACCATCGGTCGATCTTCGATAGATCATAGATCTGGTCGACTGACATCCCGGCTTTCAACCCGTAGCGAATATAGAAAAGACGTTCATCGTTGGGAATCCTGATTTTTTCCTTTATCTCGTTCAGCATCGAAGGAGAAGGAGATTGGAGTTGTTCGTCGGAATATTTATCCTTCCCGTCGGCACCGAGACCGAACCTGCCGGTCTCAGTCGACCGAATACCTTTTTGCAGAGATTCTTTGAAATTACGCCCTATTGACATAGCCTCGCCCACGGCTTTCATAGAAGTGCCGAGGACGTTCTGTACGCCGGGAAACTTTTCGAACGTGAACCGGCAAATCTTGAACACGCAATAATCGACGGTGGGTTCAAAAAAGGACGTGGTCTTGCCCGTGACCTGGTTAAGGACTTCCGGCAGGGTAAGCCCGACGGCAAGTTTGGTAGCCACGCGCGCAATGGGAAAGCCGGTGGCTTTCGATGCGAGCGCGGAACTTCGCGACAGGCGCGGATTGACCTCGATGATGACGATCTCGCCGTTTTCCGGATTTTGGGCGTACTGGATGTTTGCACCGCCGCCTGTGATGCCGACTTTACGTATTATTTTCTTCGAGAGGTTGACGAAGGTCGCGTACTCTTCCGCGGTAAGGCTTTGAGACGGGGCAACCACAATACTGTCGCCCGTATGCACACCCATAGGATCGACGTTCTCCATCGACGTAATCATAATCACGTTGTCCACACAATCGCGCATGACTTCGAACTCGATTTCTTTCCAGCCAAGAACGGATTGTTCAACAAGGACCTGGTGAACCGGACTGATCTCGACAGCCTTGGCGAGATACTGCTCGAGCTCTTCGGTATTGTAGGCGGTAGCGCCGCCGCTTCCCCCGAGGCAATACGCGGGGCGAAGAATAAGTGGAAATCCGATCTCAAGTCCTATTTTCATGCCTTCGTCCACCGTATGCGCGATACCGCTTTGAGGCAACTTGATCCCGATCTCCTGCATCGCTTTTTTGAACAGCTCTCTGTCCTCCGCCCGGGCAATCGCTTCTACGTTTGCACCGATCGATTCCACACCGTATTCGTCCAGAATCCCCTCTTTCATCAGAAAGTAGGCGAGATTAAGACCCGTTTGACCACCGAGGGTGGGGAGTATGGCGTCCGGTTTCTCTTTTTTGATGATCTCGCTTACGGTGTCTACGGTGAGCGGTTCGATATAGGTCACATCCGCCATCTCCGGATCAGTCATTATCGTGGCAGGATTGCTGTTCACCAGAATCGTACAATATCCTTCTTCTCTCAACGCCTTGCACGCCTGTGATCCGGAATAATCGAATTCACAGGCTTGACCGATAACGATAGGACCGGAACCGATCATCAAGATTCGTTGAATATCTGTTCGCTTCGGCATCTCTCGTCCTTTCCATTTTATATGAACAACAATAGATTTTGAAAACAGCAGACTGAAAAATTCGGTATCTATTTCATTATGTCAAAAAACCTCTTGAAAACCTCGTTGACCTCGTTGTTGCCGGGACTTGCCGGATAGTACTGAATCGACAGAATCTTCATGGATTTGCTGAGCATCTCTTCGACTGTCTTGTCATTGACGTTGCGAAGCGTGACGTTGACCTCTTTGACACTCGAAAGCGAGTCTTCGTCGACCACCCACGAGTGGTTTTGAACAGTAATGAATCCTTTCAAGGAATCGGCTGATTTGACCGGGTAATTAACTCCATGATGCCCAACTTTCATTTTTGTGAGGAGTCCGCCCAGTGCGCGGCATATAACCTGATGACCGGTGGAAATCCCCAGAATAGCCACCTTACCCAGAAGACCTTGAACGGTCTCGACCGCAACGGGCAGAGATTCATCTTCCTCCGGCCCGCTCGATATGAGCACACCGTCCGGATTAAGACTCAAAATGGTTTTTGCATCGGTGTTGTAAGGAACCAGCGTTATCTTCCAATCAATAGATTTCATCTGGTTGATAAAACTGTTAAGGATTCCCAGGTCAAGGACAACCACATGGGGAGCGGAAGTGTCCGGCGTGAGCGTGGTGACTTTTTTCACCGAGATTTTCTTGATGACGTCGAGCTTATACGCCTTCTTTTTATCTTTGAGTTTTTTGAGCAGTTCTTGTTTTGAACTATCTCCGGTGGAGATGATACCGAACAATTCACCTTTATCGCGAATCGTCACGGCGAGCGTGCGGGTATCGACACCATCGAGCGCTGTGATTTTTTCTTGTGCAAGGAACGAGTCGAAGGTATCCTCAGCCTGCCAGTTGGAGGCAATCGGGCTTTTCTCTTTGATTACGAGTCCTTCAATCCATGACGTCGAGGATTCGTTGAACTTCGTTGCCACGCCATAGTTGCCGATAAGGGGGTACGTCATCGTCACGATTTTACCCGTATTCGCCGGGTCAGTCATGATTTCCTGATAACCGACCACCGCGGTATTCAGTATCACGTACCCGACGCGCTCGCCTTCGGCGCCGATAGGGCTTCCCTCGAACGCACTTCCGTCTTCAAGCACAAGTATACCTTTCATGGTTTTCTCCCGTTGGTTTGGAGTGAAAATCTTACCCGCACGATGGTTAAAATACTACCTTTTTATACTTTCAGAATGGCACTACGCAAGATAAAACGGTTATGAAGCAAAAACACTGTTAAATGAGACGGTTTTTTTCTTTATTATAATGCCGATGATTAGTAAGAGATAAAAAAGTTATAGGGAAAAAACGTTGAGGTGAACCCTTTCCGAAGAACAGGCAATTCCGTCGTTGCGAGAGATTCTGCATAATTGAAAAGAACGAAACCGCCGGTGTTTAATTCACGCGTTATACAAAGTTGTGCGAGCGACTGATCGGGTGGATTGATAAAACAACCGACCCCGGGATAGAGGGGGATTTTACCGCCGACAAGATCGAGTTGGGTTTCGACATGTGAGCGGAAACCGGTAAGCGAAGTTGTGTAATCCATGGGACATATAAAGTCGATGTATCCTTGCTTTACCCAGTAAAGCCAGTCCTGTCCCACACTGTACTTACATGAAGGATAGTTAGAGAACGCGGCAACGGAAATTTTGCAATCCGGTCGAACACTTTTAACCGCTTGATACACGCCTGCTACCAGCCGTGTTATCTGTTCGCACCTCCACGACTGGTATTGTTCCTTGAGCGGACCACTGTAACAATCCTCGGGCCAGTTGGTTACTGTAGCGCCGATATGTTGCTCGAACCGAGCACGGCAGCCGTCGCAATAGCACGTGTAACTGTTCGGGTACCGAATGTAATCGAAATGAATTCCGTCCACGTCGTATTTCGTCGCCACTTCGAGCATGGTGTTCAGTTCAAGCTCATAGTTTCGTATATCGGAAGGGCAGAGCCAATCCACAGGCTCGCCGTTGACGTCGACCTGGGTTCGTCCCTCCGCTCGCATGGCTTCGATGAAACTCTTCGGCGCATTAAGCAGGTTCCAGTTGACTTTCCAGACATGGACCTCGATCCCGTGTGCATGGCACGCGGCAATGCAGGAACTTATCTGGTCGCCGTATTGGTTGAATATGTCGGAATGCGGCAGGTAAACGCTGTCGTAATGGGCGAGCCCGCCCCAGAGCATGTTGGGCAGAACGGTGTTGAATCCATTGGCTTCGAGATTTATGGCTGAACGTTCCCAGTCTCCGGGCCATGCACCGGTTCCCGAATGATTCCATACCGCACGGAACTCCGGCAGCTTGGGATGTTGAGCAAGGTAAAATGCCTCGAGAAGATAGTAACGCGCCTGTTCCGCTGCGTTGTATCCCTCACATACGGTACTTGAGGTTTTCATGTCAATCGCACGATTTCGGAGCACGGTTGCGGAGGAAATATAGTCTTCCACCAGAGCAGCACGTGGCGTTAGGAGTGCATCCGCTTTTATACCGTCGACCGCCTCTTCAAATCCATGATAAGGACCGATTTTCCCTATGTTGTCGATTGCAGCCTGGATAACGGCGAAACCGAGTTCGGGCATGAAATGATAACAAAGCGCCATGACGATGCGGCGTTTTTGTTCTATGTCGTCGTCATGAAGGACATGGCTCATGTAAGCGCCGTTCTCGTTTACGAGCCAGGCAGGGTCGTCGAGAATTTGTCCGCTCTTATCCTCCCAGTACGCAAGTATCCGGGTCTGGGACGATGCAGGTTCGACCTCGAAAATGTTCCACGACGCCTGATAGGCGTAGTCCGGGACACATTCCATAATACCGGGAATGAACTTCATGCCCTTGAGATCAATTTGTTTCCAACGGATGACGTTGATACCGAGCTCGTCCCTTAGGCGATCCGGTAGCGTATAAAACGCAATCAATTTTCCTCCCGATGCCACATGATTCTCGATGTTCGTGATCTCCTGTTCGGAGAGGTTATTATTGTAAGGGAGAAAGACGATCTTAGCCTCCCGGGATATTCCCTCAGTCGCTTCCTCGTCCGTCATCATAAGATATTCGATCTCGAAAAAATCAAGATGTGACGCAAGGAGGTTTGCGTATGTCTCGGCGCTTGACAGGTCGTAGTTTCTCGTACCCTTTATAATTATTATGGGCGGTGTATAGGCGGTCAGTTCCGTGGCGATAATGGACGTCTCGCCGTTCTCGGATTTCCATGGCGAGAAACGAATCCCCTCGATCTGATCCCAACCTGCCGGTGTTCCTTCGATGTTGAAGTACTTCTTTTGAAATCGCAGTGTCTGCCAGCCGGGATTGACGATTCCATTAGACCCCGCATACCAACCGCCGGGGCTGCGAAAGTAAAGGGTAAGCGATGCGATAGGCGCCGGGTCTTCGACGAAAAGGCGCAGCGTAAAGATTTCATAGGCGGAAAGATCGAGGTTCACGTCCATATCCCAGAAGCAGCGGATTGCTGCGTCCGTGTATGAACAGGGAAAGATGACGCCGTTTTTCTCCCCTTCCGCATTTCCCGGAAACAGTCCTACCTCCGGTGAGTAGATCGAGGGTATCCATGCCAGCCGCGCAGATTCCGTTGTCTCATAGTCGAAAACTTTTATCTCCATCGCCCCCTTACTATCCAATGCTGCAAGGGACAAACTCATAACAGCCAGCAACAAGAGACTTTTCAGGCGTGTGATACAAAAGAAAAGCGGGGTTCCACTATGTTGTTTTGATATCTTTGCTTTGTTCATAGCAAAAGGAGCACGTATAGGTGTTCTGCGTTGCAAAAACACTAAATGATAGCAGGAGGCCCTTTATTCAGTCAAAGGTTATGGGTCTGGACTGGAGAAGGGTTGAGAAGAACAAGTGGCGTTGTCCGCTTGCGAAAACCACGAAAATGTAACGACTACGGGGTTATGGTCCGATGGATATCCGGGATAAATCAGGTGATTAAGTGGAAACAAGTCAGAGGTGTGAAAGACATAATCGACCCGGTACTTTTGGTCTATGCCCATCCAGCGGAAATTGAGCGTCTTTGAGAGGCCCGTTTTTACCAGAGCGGATTCATAGGTGTTACGAAGTTCTTGTTTTTTGAGGAATCGTGGCGCAGCGAAGTAGTGAAGACTGTTGAAATCGCCCATTACGAGCAGAGGCTTTTCTGGAGAGATATATTCATACGCCTCGATGATCTCTCTCTTTCTGATTCCCTCGGTCTTCCTTACATTCAACGCAAACTTGAAAGGGAATCCCTGCAGGAACAGCGGATGAAGATGGACATTAACAACCTGTACCCATTTGTCTCCGAGAAATGCCTCACAAAAAATATAACCGTTCATCCCCTGAGAGGATGATTGGTAGCGGATATTGCGTACAGGCGATTTTGAAAGGAGCGCGGGACCGACTCCACGGCGACTCCGGTAAAAGTACATGTGGGGATACTCGAATGTCAGGTCGCGCCGGAGATACGTTTCCGACTCCGGATTTGTCTCCTGAAGACAAACAAGGTCTGCGTCAAGGTTCCGGATAAGGTCGGCGGTGTGCGAAAGGTCTTTGTTCAGGTAGAGGATATTGTAAGTTGCAACAGTGAACAAGGATGCGGGTTCGGGAACAACAAGGGGCTTTAGATTGCACCCGGAGACACAAAACATTAAAAGAATCACTATGTTACCCAACACAACCGACAGTCTGTTAAGGTTGTTTTGAGTACCTGATTGTACCATCTTTGCCTTTTTTCTTTTTGAGTTTTAGATATTTAAAAAGGTCTTCAGGTGTGGAAAGCTTGACGTCGTACCATTTCCCATAGCGTTCGCAATCGGGCGGGTTATGCTCCCGGCATTTCTTCGGACGATCCTCATATATGGTGCACATGTTGTTGTCATCCAGATATATACAACGACCCTTTATTTCCAGATACCACCGCCTGCGTCGAATACATATATTCACTGTATCAAAATGGAGATACCATGAATAGTTTTCGATCTCGTGCTTGGTCCGTGGTCGTGTAATTTCAATCGCCAGATCGTGGCAACATATCGACGGACATTTCATACATTCTGTAATTGATTCATTGGTCTTTGGCTTTTTGCCGCCTTTATGCTTCTTCTTTGCCATCTAATCCCTACACTCTACTTCCTTTACATAACAGGGTCAGACCTTCAGTTTACAGTTTTTCCGGCATATCGGAAGGTCCGATACCGGATCTGGAAAGAATTGAGCAAATTTGTTAATTTCTAAACTGTAAACTGAAGGTCTGACCCCTATATTATGTTGTGATTTAAAGACTATTATAATAACATCCTTTTACATGTACTACTTCTATTTGAAAAGAATAAATAATCTTATACCAGGAGGCATTACAATGAGAAAAATACTGCTCTCAATAAGTATGATTCTTATCTGTTCAGTGGGCTTTTCAGCAGACTCGATTAATGCGCAAGGCGTGTTACGCGACGCAGACGGGGTGCCGGTTTCCAGCGGTTCGTACGCCATGAGGTTTCTGCTTTATCCCGCTGCAGAAGACGGTGCGCTGCTCTGGGCTGAGGTGCATACCGGATCAGACAAGGTCACGGTTAGCCGGGGTTTGTATACGGCAGAGCTGGGCGCGCTCACGCCGTTTCCGGACGAGTTCTTCTCGGCAAATCCAGACCTATGGCTGGAGGTCGGGGTCGATCTCGACGACAACGCCATATTTGAATCGAACGAAATC
>CAZSMK010000080.1:0-12221 GCA_964608095.1 uncultured Candidatus Sumerlaeota bacterium
GAAAAAGGAGAAAACAAACAGAGAAAAAAAAGGGGGGTGCAAACCCCCCCTGCCACAACGCGCGCGGATTGAAGAGCAAGACAAAAAACGCTGTAGTGGCTATTACGTCGAGACCTCTGACGGGTCTCCGGAGGATCAGTATGGAGAGCAGATATACATTTGCCATGATGACGGCTCGTACCACAGGTGTACGAAATCCGACAAGTGCGGCGTAAAACACCAACCCGAACACCGTTATTATTATGCTTAATCGCAAGTTGCCCGTTGCCGTTATAAGAGCGAGGAAAAGAACAAGGGCAAGGAGTCCTGTATGGAGTCCACTGACTGCAAAGAGATGCATAAGACCTGCGTCGACGAATTTCTCGCGCAATTCAGGCTTCATGCTATGCGACTTGCCTAAAAGGACTGCATGCACAATGGGGGCGTTTTCCGCACTGAAATATGCCGTTATTTGTTCACGTGCAAACAGACGAATCTTCCCGATCAGGAGCAGCCATCTACCTAAAAGACTCCTTTTATCGCCGGGAGGAGATAACGAAATGTTTTCGTCTGCATACACGAGAACAGTCCCGAAAATGCCCTTATTTTTGAGATAGGCGGCATAATTAAACAGCATTGGATTGCGTAAAAATACAGGGCGGCTTAATTCCCCCGTCACGGTGGCTTTATCACCCCAGGTGAATGTACCTTCTTTTAAAGATTCAATAGCTTTACCGCATACAACGACCTGAATCTTGCCGGGAAAGGAAATAGGTGAGTCATCAGAGTCGATCTTGACCCTGTCGAGCGTTACCAGGATGGAACGTTCCCTATAGTGAGGAAGCCCAAAAACATATCCCTCTATGTTAACATAGCCGGTGTCCTCGATATGATTCATCACTGCGTCGGCATGACGTTCCTCGAGCACAATCCGGTTCTGCAGGAAAATCCCTGCAAGAACAATCCCGAAAAAGAGAAGCGCCCCGGAGGTACGAGGTCGATGACGTTGTCTCTTTTTCTCGATCCGTGGTTGTACATGTAACACATAGGCATAAAAAAAGATCAGGATAAAAAGGGCGAGGAAAATAAATTCGGCTGGCAGGATTACGCCTCTTCCGGTGATCAATCCTGCAATAAGAAACGCAAGAAGAACCAACGATGGATGTCGATACATGATACCCTGCTTTAAGTGCCTTTTGATCGGATTGCGATATCATCATTTTAAAAATTGCAAAGACATGTCAACAAAATATAGAACAACGAAGGCAATTAACATCAGCCGGCACGTATGCCCGGGCTCAGATGTCCCTATTGGTATAGGTCAACTCGTGGCTTGATTCTTCGGTGACTAATGAGGTATCTCAAATAGATCGTAATTCAATAGTGTACAAAGCAATGAAAATTCGTCGCCGCATATATTATTTAGTGGGGATTGTTTTGGTGCTGCTCGCACTTTTTCAGATCTCGAAGTACGCCGTACTTTGTTTTAACAGTCACGGCGTTGATTTCGATAAACACTATCGCGCTTACACGCTCATCATGAAGGGGCAAAATCCCTACCTTGGACCGAATTATCTCCTGCTGAATTACCCGGTTTTTACTATCTGGCTGTTCGGTTGGCTTCAGCTCTTCGATTTTCATACTGCGGAACGCCTATGGGACGTATGGAATTTAGCAATGGTTATCATCTCGGCATTAATCGTGTCGCTTTTTTACAAACCTACAAAAACAATGCCGCATAATGGGAAGTCCGAATCGTCAAGACAATTCCGGGATTTTGTTATCGGGCAATGGCGCATCTGGGGATTTTTCCTCCTCCTCTATTACCTTCCACCGATTGTGAGGATGTACGACGGGAATCTCGAACCCACCATGCTGATTTTTCTCGTGTTGTTTGGCGCAGCGTATTTTAATGACCGCGACTTTCTCGCCGGCGTCTTTCTCGCCCTCTCCGCCATGATAAAGGTGATGACCATATTCGTCCTGCCATGCGTCCTCATCATGGGAAGGTGGAGAATTGCAAAAGGGATGGCGGCGACGTTTGTCGTATACGGATTCGTGCTGCTGGCAACAGGTCAATGGAGATGGGAGTGGATATTATTTTCCGACGTGCTTTTGAATGCATCATACGAATGGCAGGGCGTGTCTGCATCGCTCGTATGCTTCATGGCCGATTACATCGTTACGCCCGCTAAAACAAATCCCGCACTCTTCCACACACTATCAGTCATCACCAACTCAATACTTTTGAGCGCGACTATTCTTGTGCTCATAATTGCACAACCCCGGAAAAAGAATTTTGAGAATGCATTATCGTTCAGTTTCCTGCTGTTGCCGTTACTCAGCCCCCTGCTCGAGTACCACCACCATACATGGGTGGTGGTTGCCTATTTTATCTTTGTGCGACAGTGGCTGGCTGGAAAGTCCGGAGGAACATGGTGTGCAGTCCAATTTTGCCTCTGGTTAATCGTACTATTCACCGGTTATCTGGTCGATCTCGGTTTCCCCACTTATTACCCCGCTACTTTGTCGGTAATGGCGTTATGGCTCCTCCATGGTGTTTCACTCGTGAGCAGTAAAGACCAAGATGTATATTAGACCCCGAAATCAATCTTCAACGGAGGTTGAACAAAATGGGATTGAGAGAAATTATCTTCAGAAAGAAGTATCACATTGGTCAGGGTGTTGTCCTGTCCGGTGGGTATGACCCTGTAAGGGAACCGAAGTGGCTGCACGGACAGGAAAGTCGGCACGCCCACATCGCAAAGATAATCCCGGGACAGAACAAAGATCCCGCTCTCGTTGTTGAATTTGACAAACCGTTCGAAGTAGACGGCTACTCTGCCAGGTTTGCGGTTCTTGAATTGAGATATGAGGGGGCTAAGTGGCGAAGCGGTGAGACTTGTCATATCGAGATTTGTGATTTCATTCCCGAAGACAAGCCGTGGAAAGACAGGAAGCAGGGCAAGTGGATCGAATCCCACGCGACATTCACACTCGAAACAAAGAAGAGGATTTAATACTTCTTTTCACATCAGAACATTGAGGCTGCAAAGAGATATGGAACTGTCAAAAGATTCAGCCTGAAATGCTATTGACACAACCACACACTTTGTTAAAAGCATTACAAATTCCCATCATGCATGAGGAGGGATAGAAGCTATTCCTCAGCCACAGGGCAATTCGCGAGCGGCTTTGTAAAGAACGTGTGACGGAACTTCTACCGGCATCAGCCGGAACAGTACGTCGGACAAGTCGGACAGGTTTGACAAGTCGGACAGACTGATGCCGTAGTCGTGAAAGGGGTTTCGAAAAGGTAAAACACACAAGTTATGATTAAGTACAATCCTCGTCGGGAGTGGAAAGAAAAGAGATCGGTTTCCGTAGGTACTAACTATGGATTAAAAGAATTTTTTTTCCGCGCCTTTGAGCAGACGTTTGATGTTGTCGCGGTGGCGGTACACGATTAGAAGACTGAGTAGAATGGTAAGGTAAAAGAGGAGGGAAGCGTCGGGATGGAATATTTTGATAAGTGGGGGCATGAGGAACGCACCGGTTAGTGATCCGATCGACACTATTCGGGTCAACACAATTACGGGTATTATTATGCCCAGCATAATAAGCATTGCTAACGGCACCACAGCGAGGAAAACGCCGATACTGGTAGCTATACCTTTGCCGCCTTTGAAGTTCAAAAAGGGTGTGAAAATGTGTCCGAGCACAGCAGCAAGTCCTACGAGGAACGCCATATCGATTTGGTGCAACCCGATATTGGGGACACTAAACAGACTGACAAAAAACATGGCGGGAACGAATCCTTTCAGCATGTCGAGGATGAGGATAAGCATTCCGATACGTTTTCCAAGAACGCGAAATGCATTGGTCGCTCCGACGTTTCCGCTGCCCTCTTTCCTTAAATCAACACCCTTGAGCCATGTGCCGATAATGTAAGCGTTAGGGACAGCGCCGAGGAAAAATGCGGCGCTACATGCTATAAGAAAAAGTATCATCGATAAAGTCTACAGATTCCTTCCGGTTTCTTCCGCTCTATTCCATCAAACTACAGACTGAGAATACCGAAATTTAGTTAGAGCGGCAACTGCATTTTCCAGGTAACGAGATCAGAGGGCTGTCGGTCTATTCAAAAAAAGCAAAGACTTAGATTCTTATTGTGGAATACCGCAGTTTATGGCTGCTCAGCAGACATCGCCGCTATAAATGCGACATGGTTGTGAGACGTGACAGGGTCTTGGGGCATGATGTTTCAGGCTTATAAAAAGCGCAAACGATGCGACGTACTCCAACTTTGATTATTGAACATCCTTTATCTGGTAAGCAACATGAAGAGAGAAGATGTTTAAAGAAGTACCTGCCCTTTCGCGAGTTTGAAGCCCGCGTGGAGCGCCTGTTGGTTCAATGTTTCGGTCCCCTTCGGTACTCGATTCATGAGAGCCTTTTCCATGGATGGTTTGCTTATTATGCCTGCCTTTTCCGTAATGATGCCCAATGCGACAATGTTAGCAACTATCTCTCTTCCGACGTACTCTCTCGCAACGGCTATTATGGGATATCCTATACTGTTAAAAGGGATTTCCTTATCCGCTACCTCAACATAATCGGAGTCATAGATAAGCAGCCCGTCGGGCTTGAGAAAGGAATTATAGTTATCGTATGATTCTTGCGTTAAAGCGAGGAGAATATCGAGTTCTTCCGCCCTGGGGTAGTCGATCTCGTTGTCGGAGATAACGACATCCGACCTGCTTGCACCCCCGCGCGCTTCAGGTCCATAAGACTGCGTTTGTGCAACATTGCGACCGTCATAGACACCTGCCGCCTCGGCAAGTATGACACCGGCAAGAATCATTCCCTGTCCACCAGAGCCACTCAAACGAATTTCGTATCGGTCAATCATCGGGCATCGCTCCTCCTTTGCTAAAGTACTTCTCCCTCATGTCATAGAATGAGAAGATATCCGACAGGACGATTGTTCGCTGTATTTTTTTGCGCTCGTTTATTGAGAAGACGTCTCTTGTATCGCAACCCGTTCGCAAAGTTGTTCATATTGCTCCACAAACTCTTTAGTCTCGGTATCTTCTTTTAGCATCCCCACGATAATCTTTTCCTTCTGTATTCTTTTTTGTTCCGCAGGGTCAAGTTTTCGAAAAGATTGAATACTGATCGATCTGTCTTTGAAACCCAACAGCATTTTAGAGGCGTCCCTCATTTTGTTTAATCGGCCGTATATTATGGGACAAGTAGAAAGAACCTCAACAACCGACATTCCCTTATGCTCGATCGCGCGTTTAAAAAGTACCTCCATGGGTCGGATATGATATGCCGTTGTTCGAGCCACAAAGGTTGCCCCGGCGCCTATGGCAAGATTACATATGTCAATCGGCGGGTTTATGTTGCCGCGTGGTGACGTAGTGGTGAATGAGTTGGTCGGTGTTGTCGGCGAACGTTGTCCACCGGTCATCCCGTAGATATAGTTGTTAAAGACGATTACGGTAAGATCGATATTTCTCCTGCACGCATGTATGAAATGGTTTCCGCCGATTGCAACCGCGTCGCCGTCACCTGTGATGATTATTACATGAAGATGGGGTTTCATCATCTTAATTCCTGTGGCATACGGAATCGCCCGCCCATGAGTGGTGTGAAGCGTGTTGAAATCGAAATATACCGGCGCACGTGATGAACATCCGATTCCGCTGACCATCATTATATCGTCGTTGGGTATTTTGAGTTTGTCTATTGCACGAATTACGCTGTTCAAAACTATGCCATTGGAACATCCTGGACACCATACATGGGGAAATTTTTTATGAAGTCGTAGATATGTGTGTACTACTGCCATGTGTTATTAACCTCTTTTATAGCGTTATAAATCTGTGATGGTTCCATCATCATGCCATCGAATCGATTGACGCCCAGAACGGGAATATCCCGCCGAACGTAGCGTTCTACTTCTCCAATTATCTGTCCCTGGTTTTGTTCCGGGACGATGATTGCCTTAACCTTTTTAGCAAGGTCGCGCACGAGAAAATCCGGAAAGGGCCAGATAGTAATGATGCGAAGCAATCCTGCGGAGATACCTTCATTGTGCGCCATGGTCACGGCACGCCTTGCGACTCGGGCTGTGCTTCCGTAAGTTATTACAAGAATATCCGGCGCTGGATCAAGATCGATCTCCTGGTATTTGCATATATCTTTCTTATGAAGTTCCAATTTTTGTTTTAATCGTGTGAGGAGTTCTGCGGCTTCATCCGGTCTATTGGTGGGAAACCCATAAACATCGTGCGTGAGGCCCGTGATGTGAAACCTATAGCCTTCGCCGTAATTAGCCAACGGCGGAATTAAATCATCGGTTATTTCAAAAGGTTGATATCTGGAGAGACCGCGCGGCGGACGTTTGCGTTCAATCAGTGTAATTTCACCCGGTCGAGGAATACGGGTTTTCTCCCGCATGTGTGCAATAACTTCATCCATAATCAAGATTACGGGATCGCGATATTTCTCCGCCATATTGAAGGCATCGATGGTAAGCAGAAGCGCCTCTTCCACACTCGAAGGTACAAGAGCTATAATAGGATGGTCGCCGTGTGCTCCCCATTTTGCCTGCATGATATCAGCCTGGGATGTCAAAGTCGGTTGTCCGGTGCTGGGACCGCCGCGCATAACGTTCACCACCACACACGGTATTTCCGTAAATGAAGCGAATCCCAGGTTCTCCTGTTTAAGAGAGAATCCGGGCCCACTGGTTGCCGTCATCGCCTTTGCACCGGCAAGTGATGCGCCTATAACGGCTCCCATGGATGCTATCTCGTCTTCCATCTGGAGAAACACGCCTTTTCTTCGCGGCAATTCCTCTGCAAGCTGTTCCGCTATTTCCGAAGAAGGCGTTATTGGATATCCCGCGAAAAAATTACATCCCGCAAGCAACGCGCCTTCTACACACGCCTCGTTACCTTGCAGTAATTTGCATTCGATCTCTTGCGACATTCTTTACCCTTTCTGATTTCGCGCGTCGATGCTGTGCGAAAAATCATAATATGGGATCAACGTATTCTTTATCTTCTTCATTCTCAAAAATAGCGTAGTCGGGACAATAAAGCACACAATCGAGACAATAGATGCAGTCTTCCATCCGGGCAAATACAGGATACCCTTCCGCATCAAGGTCGATAACTTTTTTGGGACAGACATCTCTGCAGATTCCGCATCGCTTACACCATCTTTTGTTTACCCAGAGATATTTTTCTCGTTGTTTCGTTTGTTCCTTTGCCATTTGATTATCTCCCGACAGAATATCTTAAGCACCTTATCATTTTCATTATAGCACAACCTGCTGAAAATCCAATGATTCATTCCTTAAGGGTTTCCTTGAGAAGGTCGCACACCTGGTCCGTTCGCTCGGCGACCGGGACACCACATTCCTCCAACAGGCGGATTTTTTCCTGTGCAGTGCCGGTTCCACCGTCGATTATGGCGCCGGCATGCCCCATTCTCTTGCCCGGCGGTGCGGTCAATCCCGCAATAAACGCCACCACAGGTTTGGACATCTTCTCTTTAATGTACCTTCCGGCTCGTTCCTCTTCTGTGCCCCCGATCTCGCCGATTATCACCACGGCATCGGTTTCTGAATCGTCTTCAAAAAGAGGCAAGGCATCGAGAAACGTTGTCCCCACTATCGGATCACCACCTATTCCTATGCATGTCGTCTGACCCAATCCACCCACGGTCAACTCACGTACAATTTCATAGGTCAGTGTTCCACTGCGTGAAATGACACCGATACGCCCCCGCTTGTGAATATGACCGGGCATAATGCCGATCTTTGTCTTACCCGGGGATATGATCCCCGGACAATTTGGACCTATGACCACGGCGCCTGTATAATGCGCTTCCCAGTATACTTTCATCATGTCAAAAGTAGGTATCCCTTCAGTTATAATAACGACCAGTTTGATACCGGCATGAATGGATTCAAGAGCTGCATCGGTGGCAAACGCTGAAGGGACATAGATAACGGAAGCGTTTGCATCCACCGTCTCGACCGCTTCCAGAACTGTATTGAATATGGGAACGTTCTCGAGAGTAACTTGACCGCCTTTACCGGGAACCACTCCCCCGACGACACTGGTTCCGTACTCTATCATCTTCTGACCGTGAAACTGTCCCTCTGTTCCCGTGATTCCCTGGATTATGACACGTGTAGTTTCATCCGCAAGGATGCTCATGCTCGTTCCTTTTATGATCCTTCCATATTTTTTGTTTTTTTATTTCCTTCGGCACAAATATGAACATCATTTATGCCTGGAAGATAAACACCGGGGTAAAAATAAAGTATATAATATCGTATAAGCGGAGAGATTGAAAGTGATGACCGCTTTTCAAGCAGTTTAAACAATTGAGCAAAGAGAATCATTTATTCTACTGTGCCAGTTCGACGACCTTTCGAGCTGCTTCGCTCATGGTTGGCATTGCTATCAACTGTGTCCCCTGGAGCATCTCTCGTGCCTGTTCCTCGTTTGTTCCCGTAAGACGGATTACGATAGGGATGTCCAGGGCTATTTGTTGAAAAGCGTCGAGAAGTCCTTGTGCCACCCGGTCGCACCTAACAATGCCACCGAAAATATTGATTAATATCGCGTTGACATTCTCATCGGAGGTAATGAGCCGAAGTGCTTCTGTAACCTGTTCGGAACGTGCCCCACCTCCAATATCCAGAAAATTAGCAGGCCTTCCACCAAAGTGTTTGATCACATCCATGGTTGCCATAGCAAGACCGGCTCCATTTACTATGCACCCTATGTTGCCGTCAAGATGGACATAATTTATCCGTTTGCGGCGGGCTTCGACTTCGTAAGGGTCTTCTTCAGATTCATCCCTGAGCTCTTCTACCTCCGGATGACGATACAGCGCATTGTCATCGAAATTAATCTTAGCATCGCAGGCAAGAAGTGATCCATCGCCCGTAATTACCAGCGGATTGATCTCCGCCAGCGATGCATCCTTTTCCAGAAACAGTCGGTACAGTGATCGTGCAATCTTCTGCAGCTGTTTGGTCTGTTCCTTCTCGAGTTGGAGGAAGAAGCCGAGTTGTCTTATCTGGTAATCTAATATGCCAAGGTGCGGTTTTACATGAATTTTAAGTATTTTATCAGGAGTGGTTCGTGCAATCTCTTCAATATCAACGCCGCCGGAAGGGCTTGCTATGATAACGGGCACTTTCGCCGCCCGGTCAATTATGAGTCCAAGATAAATCTCTCTCTTAATATCCGCCGCTTCTTCTACGAGAATCTTTTTAACCTCGATTCCCTTGATATCCATGCCGAGTATTGTTGAGGCGGATTTGGTTACTTCCTCTGGGTTGTTTGCACGTTTGATCCCGCCGGCTTTTCCCCTTCCACCCACCAGCACTTGCGCCTTTACCACAACGGGGAAATTCAATGATTGTGCCGTGTTGACTGCCTTGTTCGGTGTATCAACCATTTGTCCGGATGGAATTGGAATGCCATATTGTTTGAAAAAAGCCTTGGCTTGATATTCATGAATTTTCATTTTTTGCTTCGATTCCGTTGTTGAACGACGATAACAAGACTACTTTTCGAGCTTCTTCTCTACCTTGTCAAGTATATTGCATACAAAATGCTAAAAACCTTCAAAAATCGATTGTGAATCATACGAAACACAAAAATAATATCCTCATCATGCATCATTTCCCATTTTGTGTTTGATTCTTGCCGCCACCTCAACCTATTATGTCTGATTTGTATCCCTGAGCAAAGAGAGGATTTGAGAAGAAATCTATGTCAAAGAAGGCAAAAGAACCTAACGGTGACCAAAAGGAGCGCCGTGGCCTGTTCAAACGTCTTAAAGAACGTTTGAGTAAGACCAAACATGGCCTGGTAGACAAAATCCGTCGTGTCGTTTCTCTTCGGGGCAAATTTGATGAAGAACTCCTCGAAGAAATTGAATCGATTCTTATACAGGCTGACATCGGCATGGACACCACACTGAAGATTATCGAGCGTGTACGAAATGAAAACAATCGCCACGAACTCAAGGAACCGGAGAATATTATCCAGGCGTTCAAAAAAGCTATTCTCGACATACTTGAAACGGAAAAGGGGGCATTTGAGTTCGAGCCTGATATACGTCCCTATGTGATTCTTGTTGTGGGTGTAAACGGCGTAGGCAAGACCACCACCATAGCAAAGCTTGCCCGGAAGTATAAAGACCACGGAAAAAAAGTTATGCTGGTTGCAGGCGATACATTTCGTGCCGCTGCTATCGAGCAACTGGAAATCTGGGCGAAGCGAACCGGCAGTGATATAATAAAACAGACGATGGGCGCTGACTCGGCGAGCGTGTGTTTTGACGCTATACAAGCGGCGCTTAAACGTGGCACTGATGTCGTCATTATTGATACGGCGGGTAGACTCCATACAAAAGTCAATCTCATGGAAGAATTGAAGAAGATTATGCGGGTGGTAAAAAAGCAGATTCCCGAAGCGCCTCACGAAACCTTGCTTGTTATCGACGCTACCACCGGTCAAAATGCCATAAGCCAGACACGCATTTTCAAAAACGATGTCGACGTTACGGGTATTGTAATAACCAAGCTTGACGGCACTGCAAAGGGAGGCATAGTCGTTGCCGTTTCCGACCTTTTCGAAATTCCCATAAAACTTATCGGCGTGGGTGAACAAGCCGAGGATCTACGTCAATTTGAGGCGGAGGAATTTGTTGAGGCATTGTTCGCCGAGGATATTGATGCTGAGGCTGCTTCTTGATGGTTTCAGATTAACGCACATCACAGAGACGGGATACTCACGCATATCGTGAAGTCTTACAGAACTTTCATTCTAATCTTCGAAAGATCGTATTCACCGAGACCGAGTTGTGATGCGATAGGAAGCCATGCAGTCGGGCGATTGTCCTCTTCAAGCGATTTGAGACCCTCGGTTTTACGCCGGCGCTCTATCATGTCGATGCCAACTGCGTCAAGTGATGCTGCTTTTAAGCCCACCAACACGGTATCCGCCTGCCAGCGGTAACGATCATCACGCGCCGGTCCGTTATGATATTGCGCCCACAAGGCATCGCCGATGATAAGACGCCTGCGTTGCCTCACCGCCTTCGACGCACTCAAATCCGCTATATAGGGGCTACAGTTATAAAGGTGATATTTGTTGGGATTGTGAATGATCCCGAACAGATTCTTCATGGCGACGGAGGCGCCGGCAAGATTGTGATCTTTCACCACTCCAATATTCACCATGGCGGTTGTTTTGACAAATATTCTACTCAGACAACTTCCCACCGATGAGCCAAGTGGGGTGATGTCCGCTTCATAGTCTCGTTCTGTACCAAAGCAGCGGACACCTTTTCCTGATCTATTGAGAGAGAAGCCGGCGCGCACCAGCTCGCGATCAGAACGATCCCAGAGTATAATATTAGTCTCCTCGACGCCCGCTTGAAGGAGACCATCTACAATTGCAAACGCCAGCGCCGGTGTGGTGGAAAGTCCTCTTCCCCCAAGACAATTCAATTTAAGCCCAACAATATCTTTGGGTGAAAAAAGAGATTTCCATGCCTTGTCGGGAGAAGATGTATCGGTAAGCGCCATCACCGCGGCGTCGAGCTTCTGTTTCAAGATTTTTTTGTTGTATTCATCCGGCGCCACACGTGCTGATTTACAATCCAATCGCACGAGATCCACTTCAGCAGATGATGAGGCGGGGTATATCTTGCCGGGTGTCGAATCCTTTTCCGAATTCGCTCCAAACACGGGCAAAAAACGCCCATGCATCCCCCCTATGGCCAATAAGCCCCCAAGACGTTTTAAAAATCCTTTTCTATCTATTCGGTCTGGCATGGTCTCTTCTTTTTCTCTACTTAATCATGTAGCAAACGATAGTTCAATTGTATCATTGCAGAAGGCATAGTAAAGTAGGTTTTTGTGTCATTGCAGAGCATAGGGGGGCATCTGCTCAGAGCCGTTATGGATGACAGCGGGAGAGGAAGACAGATAAGACAAATAAGGCTCCTCTTATTTACTCGTGTGTCGGCATGGAAATAAAGGAAAAAGCCCGGCGCTCACTCAGTTGCCGATATTCATCGCTCTATACCTTTTAAGGGGAGCGATTCGCGAAATCGGGAACGTAGCATCAGATACGAATACGAAAGGAACCGGAAATGCTGTTTACCCCACGAAATGAGGACGTGCGGGAGAA
>CAZSMK010000081.1:0-79803 GCA_964608095.1 uncultured Candidatus Sumerlaeota bacterium
TACCGTGGCTCTTCAATTTTAAACTCGACTTTCGTTTTAAATGACTCGTGGTGTCAAATTAATTACCCCTTAAAAATCTCTGCTCAAGAGGGGATTTTAAATTCGCCACGGCGCATCTTCGATTGAAGTGATACACATCCGCCTTTGATTCATCACTGGTACGCCAGGAACTATAAAAACATATACGCAACGCAATCTTGTCGCATGCTTGATTTTCACAAAAAATAGATTGACAGGTATAAGAAAGTTGCACTATAATCTCTATCAATACAATAGCAATAATAGACTTTTGGAGACATTTACGATGATTCGAATCTCGACAAAAGGACGTTATGGAGTTCGCCTTATGCTCGATCTTGCCTTGCACTATGGCGAAGGTCCTATTCTATTGCGTGAAGTCGCTGAGCGACAGCGCGTCTCGGAAAAATATCTCGGGCAATTGATTATCCCCCTGAAAACTGCGGGACTTTTGTTTTCCAGCCGGGGAGCTCACGGGGGTTATTTACTGTCAAAACCGCCGGAAAAAATAACCCTTAAAAATATCGTGGAAACACTCGAGGGGACGATTTCTCTTGTAGAATGCGTTCAGGCTCCTGAGATTTGCAACTTATCAAGCGAATGTGCCGTGCGAGATGTGTGGGCTGCAGTAGGTAAAGAAGTCGCTGATTACCTCGACTCCATTACGCTTGCCGACATGGTTAAACTGGAAAAGAAAAAAAGGAGAACCGCCGGGGCATCGAAAAAGTAACCATGAAGATTGCACAAAATATCACCGGCTTAATCGGGAATACACCCCTGGTATATCTCAACAGGGTGACCGATGGCGCTGGTGCGCGAATTGCGGCAAAACTCGAATTCTTCAATCCGTGCTCCAGTGTAAAAGACCGCATCGCTCTTGGCATGATCGAGGATGCGGAACGGCGCGGATTACTCAATGAGGATACCGTCATCATAGAACCGACAAGTGGTAACACCGGCATAGGTCTTGCCTGTGTGTGTGCAGCAAAGGGATATCGTCTTATCCTGACGATGCCCGAATCTATGTCAGAGGAACGGCGCAAGATTCTCCGTGCACTGGGCGCCGAACTTGTTCTGACACCCGGAGAAAAGGGAATGGAAGGCGCGGTCGAACATGCAGCCGCGCTCGCAGAGACGACACCTAATACGATTGTATTACAGCAGTTCAAAAACCCTGCAAATCCCAAAAGCCATAAGGAAACGACCGCAGAAGAAATCTGGCGAGCCACCGATGGGAAGATCGACATTTTTGTTGCAGGCGTAGGAACAGGAGGAACCATCACCGGCGTAGCCGAAGCGCTCAAACCAAGGAAAGCCGCATTACACGTTATCGGCGTCGAGCCGGCTGATTCTCCCGTCCTCTCCGGCGGAACAAAAGGTCCTCACAAGATTCAGGGTATAGGCGCGGGATTTATCCCTGAAGTGCTTCGTCTTGATCTAATTGATGAAATCATACGGGTATCCAACGAGGACGCAATGTGTACATCCCGTCGGCTGGCAAGCGAAGAGGGCATCTTTGCAGGCATATCGTCCGGCGCCGCCGTATGGGCTGCGGTGCAGGTTGCAATGAGACCCGAAAATGAAAACAATCTTATCGTTGTCCTTTTACCGGACACGGGAGAACGTTATCTTTCAACAGAGCTCTTCAAGGATATCGGGTAGGGGAGCGCACTTTTTATTCTTGTATGGGAAAGGGTGATTAGCTATGCCAAAGACGATTGGAGAAATTAATCGGAAAATCAGAGAGGGAAAAGTAACAGTAGTCACCGCTGAGGAAATGATCGGCATTGTGGATGCTAATGGAGCAAAGAAGGCGGCTGAATTAGTCGATGTTGTTACCACGGGCACGTTCGGTCCCATGTGTTCGTCCGGAGCGTACTTGAACCTCGGCCATACAAAACCGAAAATCAAAATCGGCGGCGGACATGCATACATGAACGATGTTCCAGTCTTTACCGGTTTTGCCGCTGTTGATATTCTTATCGGTGCGACAAGCCTACCCGACAATGATCCCGGAAACCGTGACTTCCCCGGAAAGTTTCTATACGGCGGCGCACACCTCATTGAAGACCTGGTGAACAAAAATGACGTGACACTCAGGGTAACCGCCTATGGGACGGATTGTTATCCACGCACTCACCTGAATACCTACATTAATCTCAACGATGTCAACGAAGCAGTGTTATTCAATCCCCGAAACGCATACCAGAATTATAACGTGGCAGTAAATCTCTCGGATAAAACAATCTATACTTATATGGGCGTATTGAAACCCACCCTCGGTAACGTGAATTACTCCAGTGCAGGGCAGCTTTCTCCACTTCTCAACGATCCCTATTACAGGACTATTGGAATCGGTACGAGAATTTTCCTTGGTGGAGGAATAGGGTATGTCAACTGGTGGGGGACACAACATAATCCCGGAGTAAAAAGAACAGACAATGGTGTCCCTGCCGTCCCTGCAGGGACGCTTGCCGTTATCGGCGATTTGAAACAAATGTCCGGGAAATGGCTTCGGGGCGCTTCAATGATAGGTTACGGTGTCACCCTTTGTGTGGGCATTGGTATCCCTATTCCTATTCTCGATCCGGAAATCGCTCGATTCACCGCGGTTCGTGATAGCGAAATCCTCACCCAGATCGTCGATTATAGCAAAGATTATCCTCAGGGTACCGGAAAAGTCATGGGGACGATTGATTATGCAAGTTTGAAAAGCGGACGGATTACCATAAACAATCAGGAAGTCCCCACCGGCTCTCTCTCGAGCTATAGCGGAGCGCGTGAAATCGCACTCACTTTGAAAAAGTGGATTGAATCCGCAAAATTTACTTTGACCGAACCGATTGAACACTTGCCATCTCACGATTCCGGATATGCCTTGAAGGGAATGAAGATTAGAGAGATAAAAGGGTGAAAGAGAGGTGCGCGACATGATTGCCAAGAAAGTCGTATTAACATTTCCAAGACATTTAGTCGACAAACCAATCATCTATCGCCTGGCTAAAGAGTATGAACTCGAATTCAACATTCTCAAGGCGGCGGTCACACAGGATGAAGAGGGATTGCTTATACTCGAATTAAAGGGTTCAGAAGACAAGTATAAAGAAGGAATAGAATATCTCGAGAAAATCGGTGTTGTTATTCAGCCTCTCTCCAAGGATGTGGTGCTGATCGAGGAAAAATGCACATCGTGTGGAGCATGTGTGCCGCATTGTCCATCCGGTGCATTAGTATTCGATGAAGAAACGCGCCGTGTCGTTTATCTTGACGAAAAATGTATCGCCTGTGAAGTGTGTGTCAGAATTTGTCCCTATAAAGCCATGGAAATAAGATGGTGAGTGGCTCTTACTGAACGGGGAATCTTTTTTTATAATTTCAGTCGCCCAAAAGAACAGATATACGATTTGCATAATGATAAGTATAGTACTTGAAATACTAAACGAGAGTTGGGTATTACTGCTCGAGATGGCGCCCTATTTGCTCTTTGGATTGATCGTTGCCGGCATTTTGCATGGTTTTTTGCCCTCTCGAAATATTTACACCCATCTTGCCGGACGCAAGGTTAGTTCTGTTGTAAAGGCATCCCTTGTCGGAATTCCACTTCCCCTGTGCTCCTGTAGCGTCATTCCTGTTGCGGCACATCTTCAAAAACAAGGCGCGGGAAAGGGCTCGGTGTTATCTTTTCTTATCTCCACGCCTACGTCAGGGGTTGATTCCATTCTTGCTACCTATTCGCTTATGGGGTGGCTTTTTACCATAATGAGAATTATCGCTTCCTTCTTCTCCGGTATTTTCGCAGGGGTTCTTGCCAATCTTCTCGATCACGACACCACACCGATGAACAATCGCGTGGTTGACAAATGTGTGATGTGCGATATCGACGAGCCGCATTCACATGCCTTCTCCGAGAAACTACGTTGGATGACAAACTATGCCTTCCACGACTTGGTAAAAGATATAGGGATTTGGCTCCTGATCGGGATTCTCATCGGGGGGATTATATCGTATGTTCTCCCTGAAGAATTTGGCGCTCGATATCTCGGCAATCCGCTCTTAGCCTATGCTTTAATGCTCTTGATTGGAACTCCTCTTTATGTGTGTGCAACTGCATCCATACCTATTGCCGCTTCATTAATTCTAAAAGGACTGACACCCGGCGCAGCGCTCGTTTTTCTTTTTGTCGGTCCCGCGACAAATACCACTACCCTTGCCATAGTTGGAAAACTACTCGGCCGCAAATCGCTCGCTATTTATCTTATCGCCATATTATTTGCCGCGTTGGGCTTTGGATTTCTGCTCGATCTTGTCTGGACGCAAGCAGGGGAAGACCTTGCCCTTATTACGGGTGAGAAGGAACTAATCCCCATGGCGCTTAAAATCTCAGCGGCTTTTATACTTGTTTTTCTGATCGCACGAGTCATTATTATCGATTGTGCGAAAAACCATACATACAAAGAATGCACGCATTGTTGACTTCTTTCTCGCTGGAGGGTTGAGATAATGCACCGATTTCTCAGTTCTCTATTGACAACGGCGGGATATAAATTCTGAAATATCTTTACACGGATAAAAATACGTTCTATTAAAAAAGGCATTGCGAGGTGAGGAGCATGCATCTTTTTACTTTTAAGTTTAAAGATACGCCCTTGAGGGCTTGTTATGCCGGTGTAGTCAAAGATGGAACACACTTTAAAGTCGAAATATACCCCGGTAGACCCGACCCCGTAAAGGAACTCATAGTCACTTCCAAAGCGGAGCCTGACGCTTTAGAACGATTACTCAATGACGCCCCTACGGAAACGCTTGACCTTGAACAGATCATCTTCCAACCGCCTGTCCTCACATCACAGAAGATTATCTGTGTGGGTCTCAATTATCGAGACCATGCCCGTGAAGGCAGACACAAGATACCCTCCAGACCGATTATATTTTCAAAATTTCCTACCGCGCTCACCGGGCATAAAAACGACGTTCCTCTACCTTTGACCAGCAACCAGGTAGATTTTGAAGGCGAACTCGCCGTGTATATAGGTAGAAAGACCAAGCGAATCCGCAGCTCCGACGCATTCATACATGTCGCCGGATATACGGTTTTTAACGATGTGAGTGCGCGCGATTTTCAATTCAACGATGGTCAGTGGATTCGTGGAAAAAGTTGCGATTCCTTCGCACCTGTCGGGCCTTACCTCATTACGGCTGATGAAATCCCTGATCCCCATTCTCTCGGCATCAAGACCTTTGTAAACGGAACAAAAATGCAGGATTCGACAACAGCAAACCTCATCTTCGATATACCTACTTTAATCGAATTTATATCACAGGAGATTACGTTATTGCCCGGAGATATTATCGCAACCGGTACACCGTCCGGCGTTGGTTGTTATAGAATACCACCTGTATTCCTGAAAAAGAACGATATAGTGAGTATTTCTATTGATTCGATCGGAGTATTAGAAAACCGCTTTGTCTGAACTTCCCTTCTTATCCCTCAACCAACTTCTTTTATTACAAAAGGTTGCAGTGTGCCAGGAGATTTGATAAGAAGATGCTTTATTAAATTCAGGAGAACTCACTGGATTGAAAATACTGATTCTGACAACTGAGCCCCTGCCCTATCCGGGCCAGATTGCCACAGGCGCAGGTTTGCGAGCGTGGCAACTGGCGCGCGGTTTGGAGTCTGTCGGATTCTCCGATGTCCATCTTGCAATGCCCATTAATTTTCGCGAACATGCCTCCGATAACGCAAATATCCCTGAACAATCCTGTTTTCATCGTAACAAGATTAATGAGTTCCTCCATAATGTCAAACCTGATCTTCTCATCGTTCAGCATTGGGGATTGCTAAAAGACATAGATTATGTCGATTGTCCACTCGTTATTGATCTTGCGGGCCCTCATTTGTTAGAACGTTTCTATTGGGGGGAATCAGACCTCACAGAGACAATAGATGAAAAAGTCAGGGCTTTACGGAAGGCTGATTTTGTTATCTGTGGCAGTCAACGTCAACGCTATTATTTCCTCCCGTTCCTTATTAAGGCGGGCTTTGAACCCCTTCCGTCGCTCTTGCCGGTCATCCCATTTTCGGTAAATCCCGATCTCCCTGAATCGTCGCTTGAAAGGGCGTTTGATTCTTTTGTCTACGGAGGTATGCTGCTGCCATGGCAAAATCCCGAGGAGCCGCTCAAGTGCCTTATCGAGGTACTGGAACAAAAGGGTAGGGGAGTCCTCCATTTCTATGGAGGGCCTCATCCACTGGGGGATATATCGGGTGGAAAGTTCTTGTCATTGCTTGAGTTGCTCCAACAACATCGCAGGGTGAATATTCATCGATTGATCCCCTTCGACGAACTTAAAAGGGAATTTTCAACGTATGGCGTTGCGCTCGACGTTATGGAACAAAATTTCGAACGTGAACTGGCTTCGACTACGAGAACCCTCATCTATTTATGGTGCGGCTTACCGATCATTCATCACAACTACACCGATCTTGCGCCCTACATCGAATACTATGAAGCCGGCTGGGTTGTTTCATACAACGATGCGAATGCGTTAAAGGCGATAATAGAAACCATCCTTGATAATCCGGGAGAGGTTCGTCGACGAAGCAAAAACGCACGAAACTTGATCCGTGACCATTTTACATGGGATAAAACCGTCGTTCCACTTGCACGTTTTTGTCGCGAACCTGAATTTCGAAAAGGAAAAGAACAAATCGCATTGAAATCGGAAACCACCGAACTCCAGCTAAAACGCGCGAAAACAAAATTACAGGACTGTCAGAAAGAATTGGCGACTCTCAAAGGAAAAAAAATATTCAAACTCTATCAGCGTTTCAGTTCTTTTTCCTTTATCTTTATACCCTTTTTTTTCCTTGGGGGATATTGTATCAGTCTTCTTATGCTGATCCTATTCGCTCTCAATGATATATTTTCACCTTTTGCGAGAAGGTCAAAACAATAATGAAACAAGAAAGCAAACTCAGGCACTATTTCCCGACACGAGCGGAGATCGCCATGGATAAGTGGCGAATTCTTGGCGTTGTCGTTAGCGGCACATTGTTACGTTTCGCATTTCCTCGTTTTGATATCTGGTGCGTCGCATGGATAGCGCCTTCCATTTTCTTCTATTCACTCCTCAACCTTTCTGTAAAACGTGCCTTCTGGATAGGATGGCTTTTCGGATTTTGTTTTTACTACTGCACTATCTCATGGCTCAATACGCTTACTGCGTTCAATTCGTTTGTCCCAATAGGAATATTTCTTTTAGGAATAGCAATGGGGTTGTTCGTCGCCGTATTTGCTGTTGTCAACGGTCTCTTCGAGAAAAAAATGCCCCGCTTCAGGCTTTTCTATACTCCCGCTCTCTGGAGCATCTTCGAGTTTGCTCGTTCTCTGGGTCCTTTCGGCTTTGCGTGGGCTTATCTCGGTCACACTCATTATACAGTCCTTCCCTTCATTCAAATCTCCGCATTAACCGGCGTGTATGGCGTATCCTTTATCATTGCCACGGCGAATGTCGCCATCGCCCTCCTGATACTCCATTTCAGCGCTAAAAAGAAAGCCTTCGAACATTCATCACCTCCCGTTCTTGGCATGGTGATTGCGCTTGTCCTTATCGCGCTCAATATCTTCTATGGCACACAGGCTATGAAAAAAACATATAGCAATGGCGCACCCGTCACCATAGGTATAGTGCAGCCGAATGTTCCGCAGGAAGTGAAAATGGAGAGTTACGCCTCGCCCGATGCAAAGATACGAGAGAAGCTTCAATTACGGCTCTTACAGGAGCTTGCGGAACTTGTCATCTCGCTAAAGGGAAAAGCCGAACTTATAGTATGCCCTGAAACGGCGGTGAGCGATCCCTTCTTTTCCATCAATGAGCCATTAAAAGAGTTTATGGTAAAACTTGCACGAGAGGCAAACACGCCTATTTTGTTCGGATCTGATTATACCGTTCTTTCGGAAGACGAACAATCCCTCGAGGAAATATACAATAGTACATGGCTGGTTGAACCGGATTCGGGATTGTCGAAAAAGATTTATCATAAAATAAATCTTGTCCCTTTTGGAGAGTACGTTCCTTTCAGTACTGTTATCCCGTTTCTGCAGGAGTCCATTGTCCAGATAGGAAATTTTGACGCCGGACGCGAGTCAGTGGTCTTCACATTAAAGGATAACGCGGAGTTTGGCGTTCTTATTTGTTTCGAATCAAGTAGTTCACGGCTTGCACGGCAACTGGTGAAAAACGGCGCTGAATTCCTCGCCGTTCTCACCAATGACGCATGGTATGGGGACTCTTCCGGCGCGTACCAACATTTTGCACTATCCATCTTTCGCGCCATAGAATTTCGTAGACCCGTAGTCAGGAGTGCAAACACCGGCATATCCGCATTTATATCGCCTACGGGTAAAATCATGAAATCTCTTCCGCTCGGTATGCAGGGAACCATCAGGGCTGAAATCCAGCCGTCCAGGGCAGAAACTTTTTACGCTCGATACTCGGATATATTTATCCTGATTCTCTTCCTTCTCCTGATTATGATGACCCTGGGACGATACACCATTTTCAGATAGTGCGGCAGCCAACTCCAAAACGACCCAATCAGGAAGTGCTTCTTCGACACACTCGCCCAATCCATCTTTGATAACCCCATGTATTGAACATGCCGAATCTCTTGTCAATGCTACGTTGGCTTATACAGGGCGTGGAAATCTTTTGCCTAAAATAATAGTTGGGGCACGGCTAAGTCCGGAACATAGCCACGCCCCAACCAGTTGAGGGGGGATGTAGGATTTTTAAAGGGGGTCTTTATTCGTTTCCCTTTTTATCTTCTCTTTTTAAGAACGCTCACTCTCGTAGTCTTTACGTTCTAATTCTACCTCTTGCGTTCTTTACCCCTCTTAAAAACCGAATCAGTCTTCTTTATGTAAAAGAACTTAAATAACTTATGATTATGCATCACAAAGTGTTTTAATGTCAACACCTTTTTTAACTTTTTCTTATCGGTTTAATCTTAGTTTACCTGACTTTCTTCTTCCATTGTAGGGTGAATCCGTTCAGGTGAACTTTTTTATTCCTTCAAGCAGGTTACGTATAACGCCTTGATCGGGTTCAACGTTGATCTTTTTCATGGCGGCAATCACTGCACCTACCACTGCAGGCGCCTTGGGTTTGATCGGATTGCATCGCGGGAGACTTGCCTTTATCCCTTCCGCGAGTCTCTCGAAATAATATTCGTTGTTCTCCAAAACACCACCGACCATGACCACATCAACGGAACCATCATCCTCACCGATTTTGAGTTTGTTCACCACTGCTTTAACAGCCAGGACGAGTTCGGAAATTTCTTCGTCCACAATGGCGAGACAGGTTTGGTCGCCTTCTTCAGCGGCCTGAAGCACAAAAGGGGCGATCTTTCCCACCTCTTCCTTCACGTTTGAAAGTCCCCCGATCCATGTGACCAGTTCCGTCGGATTTTTGAGTTTCAAGAAATTCAGAACTGGTTCTGTGATAGACACGGGAGGTATCCTGCCGTCAAAAGATTTCATGATAGCAACAAGTCCCTTTAAGCCGATTCTGTAACCGCTTCCTTCATCGGCAAGATACTGTCCGAAGCCGCCGGCTCGAGCCATGTTCCCTTTTCCATCCATCCCATACACAATTGATCCTGTTCCCGCTATGATCAATATTCCCTTTTCTGCAAGTGCACCGCCGATCAGGGCGGTCACCGCATCATTGGTTAAAAACGTTCGCTCTTCTATACCAAGTCTTTGAAGCACCGAACCTATTCTCTCGTAATCTACAGGACGTCCAACACCGCTCAATCCGATACAAAAATAACTTACCTTCCCCCTTCGCTCATCTCCTGCCAGTTGATCTATTATTTGTTTTAGCTCCTTTTCGACTGCATCAAGTCCAACTGCATGATAGTTAGTAGAAGCCACAACAGTATAGCCCAGGATTTTGCCTTCAAGGGTTGAAATGACACCACGGGTTTTTGTCCCTCCACCGTCAATTCCCATAACATGGTCAGTCATAATAATCCTCCAGAGATTGTAGTTTTTAAATAAAACGCGCTAATTACCACTCACTGTTGTAAACAATATTGAAGATTGGAACCAAACGAATAATAAGCAACTTACAAATTATCAGATATATCTCTTCAAATAGCAAGGAAAAATGAGCACGTTCTCTACAGGAACTCTTCTCATTAGCTATGAATGAGTTACTCAGCATTCCTTATTTAATACGTTCAGGGCATAAAACATAAATCCAGATATTTTGTCCCGGACGGTTGGTTTCAAGTATGAGCACCGAATAACAGCCGGGAGAGAATCCCTGTTTTTCAAGATTTTCTGTTTGATCGTACAAACTGACCACAAATGTTCTTTTCGATATTTGCTTTTGCGGGAAGTCCTCGATGGTCGTCAAGGCTCTTCTCTCCTTAAGATACCGGCTAAGTAAGGGATACAAGTTTCTTGAAGGCATATAGATAAAGTCGCCGTCCTGGCTCTGATCAAGAATGAAATTCGCCGCATAATCCCACAAGCGTTTTTGACGCTTTCCATAGTTCTGTGCCAAGTATCCTATTTGACCGATCAGGATTACCCCAATAAGAAACGCGCTCACCGTCTTTATTCTCCTTTTTGGTGAAAGAAAACATGCCACAAGCAACAGGTGGACAAACGGTAGAGAAATAATAAGATAGCGTTGCCCGTAAAATATTATGGGTCTGAATATCAAAGAGACAAGCACAGGCACGATTGCGCAAAATAACAAGCCGTTGATTATGAAAAACTTGCTATCAAGGAGCACCCTGCTTTTCAGCAATCCGATAAAACCAAGAATCATCAAACTTATCCCTGCAGCAAGGATAAAGAATAATATATAAAGAGGGAATGGTGAATAGAGAGGACCCGCTATTGGCGCCCGAACCACATCAATAAGGTGTATAAGTTGAAAATCATCGGGAAGCCAGTCGATACCTCCACCTGAGGTATAGTTTATTTTCGCCTGGATGAGGCACACTATAAACGGAATGAACATGAGAACAATAGTTGAGATCAATAAAGAGTCGGCTCGACGTTTGCGCCATATATAAATAAGGAGCATGGTCAGTAGTGAGACGACCAGAAAAAGCGAGAAATAATGAGTGAAAAGAGCAGCGGTTGAAAATAAGACCAATGCAAATGACGCGGATATATTTTTTGCATCAGGGGAACCTTCTCTAATCCCTCTCCCAAGCACCAAGCATGCCCAGATTGCTATTACTTCGAGAAAATGAAGAAACGCATAGGGACGCGCTTCCTGGCTATACCAAATATGCATAGGCGATATAAGCAGTAGCACAGCTGACAAAAAAGCCAGGAGAGGCTGCCGGGGAAAAATCAGGCGGGCCACAAAATAGAAGCACGAGACCGCGAGAGAACCAAATAAAACAGACGGTAATCGAAGGGCAATGTCCGACGAGCCGAAAAGAGAGATCATGACGTGAATCAGGAGGAAATAAAGAGGCGGATGGGGGTCTACAGATTGAACATGTGCGAGAACTTCCGCACACGACTTGTGCTGTGCGGTTTGAAGGGTGTAAAACTCATCAGCCCACAGCGATTCTTGTCCTAATCCAATTATCCGCAAACACAGTGCGATAATAAATAAAAGAAAGGCAAGGCGAATTGGAGATTGAAATCCCGGAATATTTTCTTTCTTAATCCTATACATACATTAACTGTGACAACGATTTTACATAAAAAATTTTGTATAGAAACTTCGGCGCAAAAGACGCTTAGAGTGAGCATAAAGTCGAGAGGTTCCTCTCACAAATCCATGCAGTAAACATGTCGAGGACCCTGCGCTCACTCTCGTAACCTTCATATTTTAACGAGTTATATAAGATGAAAAGGGCGCGTGCTATTGGAAAAGTATGATTCGACAGACTCTCTGAGTCAAGAGAGACCTGATAAAAAGAGATAGCGGCACGTCTAATCCGCTGAAGGGCTTCCTGTCGCGTTACTCTTTTGTTTTCGAGGCGGACTTCTTCTTTTTTAAACAATTGACTCTAAGAATCTTTGGCGCCATGCTCTTTAATAATAAGTGTTATTCTTAAACTCTAATAGTCGAAGCATACAAAAAGTCTAAAGACCTGATGCCTGAACAACGACGTGATACACGCCAATGGAACGGGAGGAAAGTGATGAGAATCTACCTTATGCGTCACGGCGATGCGGTTGCAGGGGGTGAACGCCCTTTATCCGATAGAGGAATTCTGGAAACACGTTCTTCTGCGGAAGGATTGAAAAGTCTCAATATAAAACCCTCGTATATTATTCACAGTCCACTTGTGCGTGCGGTTCAGACTGCTGAAATAGTCACGAATAGACTCTCAATTGCCCGGGCAAGAACGATAAAATCGGAAGCGCTGGCTCCGGGTCATACACCCAATGAGATCCTTCAAGAACTACGTCGAGTTGTCGAGTCCGATGACAGCGATATACTCGTGATAGGGCATCTTCCTGATCTTGGCGAGCTGATAACATATCTGATTTATGGGGAACCCGTGAAGGAAATCCCTTTAAAAAAGTCATCCGTTACATTGGTAGAAGCAGAGCGCGCTTCCCTACGAAGTGGAACCGCTCTTCTACGGTGGATGCTCACTGCAGAACATCTCGCCTTTATCGCGCGTAATCCACCTGTCGACTGAATAGAGCAAAAAAAACTTGAAGAAAGAGGCACAAGTCACGTACACCTGAAATTCAGACAGCCGAAATTGACTATATTTGAAACGAGGTCTACATGGAACCTGTGAGTTTCTTCTCATCCGATTTTTTTGTAACACACCTTATTTTTCTCTTTATCATCGGTACTATTGTCGGAAGCTTTCTCAACGTATGTATCTTCAGGATTCCTGCAAAGAAATCAATCGTATTTCCCAATTCTTACTGTTACAGCTGTGGTTCGCCCATCCGGTGGTATGATAATATCCCGTTGTTAAGTTATCTTATCTTGAGGGGACGCTGCCGGGATTGTGCGGCACGAATCAGCCCCCGCTATTTTTTGATTGAATTCCTCACCGGTGTACTGTTTGTAACCTGCTTCATTAAAATGGGGTACACATGGTCAACACCCATTTATATTGTTTTTGTCTGCTACTTCATTATCGCAACATTTACCGATTTGGATCATTGGATTATCCCGGACAGTATTTCGATAGGGGGCTTTGTCGTCGCCCTCGTTTTCGCTCTTGTTGTCCCCTTTTTTTATGACGGGATGATAATCACGCGCGAAGGTCCTTTTAGCGGATTCCACCTCGCCTCATTCCTCAACTCTCTTATAGGCGGCGCAACAGGATTCGCCCTCTTATACGTTATCGGGCTTATAGGTTCACTGATTTTTCAAAAGGAAGCAATGGGCGGCGGGGATGTAAAACTCTTTGCATTTGTAGGCGCTATCGTCGGGTGGTTGAATACGATTATTGTGCTGGCTCTAAGCTCTATTCTGGGCGCATTGGTCGGTCTGATTATAATAGGGATAGACCGTACACTAAAAAGCGCCTCACGGAAGTCATCACCGATACAGAATCACAGCAACACTTCCACGGATGAAGAGAATGTGAATGACGAACAAAAACGCGTGAGCCAGATATTAGAGCGATATGACGAAATGAGAAACAGGCTTACCCTTTCTCGACCTTTGCCTTTTGGCCCATATATCGGCATTGCGGCAACAATCGTAATATTATGGCATAAAGAAATCACACGATTTGCACTGTTTCTTTCAACGGGAACCTTCTGACAAGGAGGAAGCGACTTAATGAATTTACCTTCAGGAGCGATTGAAATTAAGGGTTCTATCCGGCTTGTTGGACTGATCGGACGCAAAATCGAGTATACCCTCTCACCTTTAATGCATAATACCCTGTTCCACTCAATGCAATTGGACTACGTATACTTACCGCTTCCAGTTGAACCCGAACATCTTGACAAAGCGGTGAACGCCTTACGAGTGTTCAATTTTGCAGGAGTCAACATAACTATTCCTTACAAAGAAAAAGTATTGCCTATGCTCGATGACGTCTCAGATGAGGCGAAAAGAATCGGTGCGATTAATACCATAAACGTAGAAGAGAATGGAATCCTCAAGGGATACAATACAGACGTTCATGGCTTCCTTGACTCTTTGAAGGAGGAAATGGATTTTACCCCTGAAGGAGTTAAGGTAGTCATTATTGGAGCAGGGGGCGCGGGGAGAGCAATCGCATTCGGCTGTGCGTTGAATAATGCACAACGAATATGCCTTATAGATGTCGATATCCCTCATCTTCGATCACTTGCAAAAGATTTGAACACCCTTGAAAACGCGCCTGATATAGCGATATTATCCGCCGACGATAGCAACATATCGCACGAACTTGCCTCTGCGGATCTTGTGGTCAACGCCACACCGATAGGTATCAAACCCGGGGAGGGCGCACCTATTTCCCTTGAATCCGTCAACTCAGGAGCCGTGGTTTTCGATGCTATCTATGCACTAAAAGAGACTGGAACCATACGGGCTGCACGAGAAGCAGGAGTGAACAAAGCGATAAACGGACTCGGTATGCTGGTACACCAGGGAGCCCGGGCTTTTGAGTTATGGACAGGGTACAAGCCGGATGTGTCCCTTATGCGCCGTGTGGTCGAGTCGCATGTGTATGCTCAATAATTTTCATCGCACGCTTTTTAAACCGATACATTTAGGGGATTTTTGAATGTTAGTAACGTTATTATCTCACACACCTGACTTTGAACGTTTGATATACACCGCCGCAAGGACATGCTATTCATCCTCCCATCCATCCAGGATATGGGAAGATACGGATGACGAAGAACAGCGGAGGCGGTTGATTCGTAAGGTTCTCGAAAGCGGTCATCATAGCGTTCTCGAACATGCGACATTCACCTTCGAGATTTCCGGCATAAGCCGTGCCGCTTCACATCAACTTGTTCGACACAGGCTTGCCTCCTTTTCCCAGCAGAGCCAGCGATATGTGGCTGAAAAAGAGGAACTCAATTATATTATTCCGCCAAGTATCAGTGAGAATGCTGAATTAAAGAACAATTACGTATCCCTTGTGGAATCATTATTTTCTCACTACAAATCATTATTGCGCGCAGGAATAAAAGCAGAAGATGCCCGATTTCTTCTTCCCGCATGTGTCTGCACCAATCTGGTTATGAGTATGAACGCCCGAGAATTGCTTCATTTTTTGCGGCTCCGGTGTTGCCGAAGGGCTCAATGGGAAATACGCGAAGTCGCATGGCGGATGCTCGGTATTTTACTCGAATCAGCACCGGTGATCTTTGAAGGATCGGGTCCCCCTTGTATTGCGGATGGATTCTGCCCTGAAGGAGCAAACTCTTGTGGGAAGCCTTTTTCCATAGAAGAAAAAAACGAGATTCTCGAATCGTTCTGACTCTTTTTCTTCCGGTAAAAAAATATAGATACTGTCCGATACGCCAAACATTTGCTTTAACAGAAAGTCTTATTCGGAAAACTCGTTTCTCACATTATTTCTCCTCATGCACATTCATGAACATAAGAGATACGTGTAGAAGCTCGTTTTGTTTTGAAGTATCACTTTGGACTTGAATCATTAATCTTTGATAATAGAATAATGTTAATTGTGGTTACGTTGATGCAGCAACGTAACATCGCTGCAAAGTGGATCAACCGGGAAATCGTTCAGGGCAGGCGGCTGCGAAAATGATATAAGGAGATACTATGATAAAGGTAAAAAATCTGACAAAATACTACGGCGCAACCCGTGCAATCGAGGATGTCTCCTTTGATGTTCCGGAAGGCGCCATCATGGGCTTTTTAGGTCCCAACGCTGCCGGAAAAAGTACTACCATGAGAATCATCACATGCTACACGCCACCCACCAGGGGACATGTCACAGTAGCAGGATATGATATTATGAAGAACTCTCTCGAAGTAAGGCGCCTTATAGGGTATATGCCTGAAACCGTTCCCTTATATCGCGATATGCTCGTTCAAAGTTATCTTAACTTTGTCGCTGAGGCGAAACACGTCGACACACAACGCCGCCGGAGTATGATCAATGAGGTTATACAGGAGACAGGTCTCTCATCAGTCGCACATCGGCTTATTGGGAATTTATCTAAGGGGTTTCAGCAGCGAGTCGGCCTTGCCCAGGCGTTGGTCGGCGATCCTCGCGTTTTGATCCTTGATGAACCGACAGTTGGTCTTGACCCGCAACAGATTATCGAAATCAGAAAGATGATAAAATCAATGGCACAGAAACGAACCGTTATCCTGTGCAGTCATATTCTACCCGAGGTCAGTCATGTATGTTCCCATGTGGTCATAATCAGCGCCGGCAAAGTCGTTGCCCATGGGACCACCGACGAACTGGTGAGTGAGTTTGCGAGCGGCGTCACATCTATTGTCCTTGTGCGTGGTGATCTGAGCCGTATAGAGAAGGCCTTGCACAAAGTGAGTGGCGTACAATCCGTCAAATTTATAAGCAAGCATGGCGAGGAGAGTGGGGAATTTGAGATTTCCTATTCAAAAGGCAAAGATTTACGTCCCGCCATTTCGAGAGCTGTATTTGTAGCAAACGCCGACCTTCTCGAATTCAGAACACTCGGGCTTTCGTTGGAAGATATCTTCATCCGCGTCATCACTGCAGAAGAAAAGGAGGTTCCTACTCATGTTGCTTGATTTCCTCCCGGTTTACAAAAAGGAACTAAAGAATTATCTCCAATCGCCCGGTGTTTATGTGGTTGCAGGACTCTTTTTTGTTCTCGCTGGACTCTTCTTCCATAATATGCTGATTTTCTTCAGCGAACTCTCCATCAATCCGCAGCTACGATACAGAATGGGATTCTACAATCTCAATTTCACTCAATTCGTTGTACAGAACACGTTCAGTCTTATCAATTTCCTCCTTCTCTTTATCATACCGATATTGACGATGCGTTTATTCGCAGAAGAAAAGAAAACCAAAACGTTCGAGTTATTGGTGACATATCCTCTTCGGGACTGGGACATTTTGCTGGGGAAATATCTTGCCGCACTGTCTATGGTGGTAGGTATCCTTGTAATTTCCGCCTCCTATGTCATAGTAATGTTGATGGTGGGAAAACCGGAAATACCCGTGATTCTATCGTCTTATGCAGGACTTTTCCTGCTTTCAATGGCGTATGTCGCCTATGGGATATTTGCATCCTCGGTTACCGAAAACCAGATAGTGGCGTCCATTGTTACCTTTACGGGATTATTCATATTCTATTTGATCGGTGATTTAACGACTACCCGAGCCGGTTTCTGGGTGGACATCATGGAGGAACTTTCTATGCGCTTACACAGTGTCAACTTTACCATGGGCCTAATCGATACCAAGGATATAGCATTTTTCGTCCTTTTCTCCTGTTTTTTTATCTTTCTCACCGCACGTGTACTTGAATCCCGTAGATGGAGGGTTTAAAAGATGAAGGAGCGAAAAAGTATCCTGGCAAAAGCGCCGCCGCTTTTAGGCATTATGCTTCTTATAATCTCTAATTTTATAAGCGCAGTACGAGGTTCTTTCACTCCCTTGACAACCGCCATAGGCGTTGTGGGCTTAGTCCTTTTCTTGACGATTTTTTTACGGTTCGAGCGTGCCAATGTCAGGTATTATATAAACGTTTTACTCTATTCATTGTTCGCTCTTTTTATGGGGGTCTTTATCTATCTCTTGATTTCCTTATCTCCTAAACAGTTCGATCTCACAAAAGCCGGTTATTATAGTCTTTCCCTACAGTCAAAGGAGTTTCTGGAATCGCTGGACAAAGAGGTGAAAATCGTCGCGTTTACCAATGACCGACGTTCTGTAGAAGATTTTATCCAGCGTTATGCATATGCGTCTGATAAGATTACGTACGAAATTCTTAATCCGTTTAAAGACACTCTTATCGCTAAAGAATTCGATACGAACGTTGTGCCGGGTGATATATTCATAATCAGTGGCGATAAAAAGAAAAAAATAGGAGAACTCAGTGAAAAAGTTTTTACCAATACGATAGCCGAGGTTGTGCAGGAAGGTACAACCGTTGTCTATTTTCTACAAGGACATGGTGAATGTCCTCTCGATAAATACAGAGACGATGCACAACAACAGGTTGATACCAGCCTTTCGGAGATCAAACGACTCCTCACGGAACGCGCTATTACGTGTCAGGAACTCAACATAGCCGAGAAGGGGGAAATCCCACAAGACTGTGCATTACTTGTTTGTGCGGGACCAACGAGCGATCTTTTTCCTCATGAAGTCGATATCATAAGAGATTATTTGAATGCCGGTGGTCGTGGTATTTTTATGTTCGATCCCGTACCTTCACCCCTGACTTCCTTCAAAAAGATTCCTGCTCTTATGAATGATTTCGGCGTGTTGATAGAACGTAATATGATTCTCGACACCAATCCTATAAGCCAGGCGCTCTATGGAGATCCCCTTGCACCTCTCGTATACAGGGTAGGGGAGCATCCCATACTCGAAGGACTGGCAAAGAATAAGGCGTTCTTTGTTCCAAAGGCTCGAACGATTCGGAAGATCGAACCTATGCCTGAACACTTCAAGGTAGAATCTCTGTTGCAAACCAGTGATTATGCGTGGGATGAAAGCATCGATATGATTTATGCAAAAGAGAAGATCGAAGTTCCCGATAAAGAGACTCTGAAACCGCTTCCTGTTGCCGTTGCAGCCGTCAAGACGCTGACAACGGATACGCTCGTTGCGCAGCGTTTTGACAGAAGCAACGAAGCACGCCTCGTCGTATTCGGCGACTCAGATATGTTTATTAATTCCAACATAAGTTCATCCGTCGCTCTTCTTTTCTTGAACTCCGTTAATTGGCTGAACGAGAGGAAAGATTTGATTGCCATACCCGAAAAATTGCTTGAATCCACACCTGTAGTACTCAGATCAGCCACCTCTCGCCTTATTTTTATTATCCTCGTCATCACTCTTCCCTCTCTGGTCTTTTTCGGAGGGTTAGGATACACCATGATCAGGAGACGGGTCAGATGAGTTTCAAACGCAACCTTATTATTGCTCTTATGCTGATTATTGTTGCAACCCTGTATTTCTACCTTTTTTCAACCAAGAAAAAAAGGGAATATGAAGTAGAGAAATCTTTGCGTCTTTTCACCCACCCCATAGATCGCGTTGCTATGGTCTCACTTAAAAACAGTCACGGCGATTTTCTACTCAAAAAAGAAGAAAACACGTGGTATCTTAAATCGCCTGTTGAACGAAAAGCCGATCAGGATATCGTCACCGTCCTTCTTTCAAATCTGGCGGGAGCCAAGAAAAGCAACATATTCGAATCCGATGAGATTGAACCTTATGGACTGGATTCACCCCGCGCTCAAGTCACCTTAACCTTTGTCGATCCGGAAAGAAGTGTGACAATCCTTTTCGGTGATCGGAGTGCGGCAGCAGGAAAACATTTTTGCAAAATCAAGGCTGAGGAAGATATTTTCGTAGTCTCGTCACATGTCTATAATGCCATAGAAAAAAATGTATATGACCTCAGAGATAAAACCATTCTTTCGATCAATCCCGGGAATGTGGTTGCGTTCACGTTGGAAACAAAATTCGGTAAGGTAGAAGCCGCCAAAAAAGATAACGATTGGTATCTTACACACCCTGTTTACTTCCCGGGCGATCAGCAAGAGATTTCGAGCATTTTCCAATCAATAAATTCAAACGACGTAATGGATTTTCTCGAATTGACATCCGCAACTCTTGCAACAACGGAGCTGAACACTCCTAAAATATCATTCTCGGTAACTGAACTATCAGATGAGGATCCCGCCACTACCCGAACAAAAAGTCTATACATTGGAAAATCCACTGAGTTGAATCATTATGCCTATACCGACAAAGGTGATGATATCCTTCTTGTATCGCGTGATCTGGTGGTTGATCTAAACCAGCATCCACACAAGTACAGGAAAACGGAGTTGTTCCCATTAAATACTGTAGACGTCGATCAAATCATCCTCGCCCATAACGATACAACATTTTCTCTAATCCGTGGAGATGATAAGAGCTGGTATATGAAAGAAAATGGAAACGCGCCCTGCAATGATGAAAAAGTAAAAGAGATACTCACTCAAATCATCTCTCTTCGAATCGTAAAGTTCGTCGAGGATATGCCGGCTTCATGGAATGAATACGGTCTGGAGAATCCTGCATTTTCCGTCACCCTTATAGACAGGGATACGAACCAACGCGAAAGGCTGGATGTGGGCAGAGCGGTGATTCAGGAGGAATATTTTTTTGCGCGCAAAAATGATTTGAATACGGTTTTTCTTATATCAAAATCTGTTCAAGACATGTTAGCGCTTGACCGGCGTGATTTTTATGATACCGCTCAAGATTCCATCCGGGGTATAGATGAAAAAAACATCTAACGCGATGAGTCGCCAACGCCCCTGAGTTCAGGAAGCGGCCGGTTAAGAGTCCTCCAGAACACCTCCTCATCCTTTTCCCATATAAAAGGAGCGATACAGGTATAAAAATAAATCTCGGGTTTCAATATTACATTTTCAAGTTTTACTGCATCTTTGTCGGTGGTAAGAATCATATCCGCACGATGTTCCCGGTAGGCTGTTTCAATTTTTTCAATATCATCAAACGTATAGATGTGGTGATCAGGATAGGGAAAAAGTTCAAGGATTTTTGCGCCGGTATCCGTAAGCATAGTGAAGAAGGACTCTGAATTTGCAATCCCACAGAACGCAATAACCTTCTTCCCCTCGAGTTCTTCAAGCGCCATGCTACGAGTGGGATTGTTATATGGTTTTATTTCTTTAAAAGCCAAACCTGCGTGTACTTTTATTGCATTAAAGGCATATTCTTTTACGAGATTTTCCATCGTAGATAGGGCGTCCTCGGTTGCCAGATTACATTTCGTCATTATCACAATATCCGCGCGATTAAGTGCGGAAAGTGGTTCACGTAACGTACCCGCAGGAAGTAATTTTAGGTTTTCCAATGGTCTTGAAACATCTATAAGCACAATATTGAAATCCCTCGCCAGGCGCCAATGCTGGTAGCCATCATCGAGCAAAATCAGGTGAGGTGAAAAGAGTTGTTGAGCGAGACGTGCCGCTTCATATCTGTCCCTGCCTATCACCACTGGTATTCCGGGTAGCGCTTTTGCAAGCAATAGAGGTTCATCGCCTGCATCCTTGTAGTCCTTTTTTAGAATCCTATCCGGTTTACTCACTACAGTCGGCGACTTGTTTGCGGAACCACGATATCCACGACTGACGATAGCGACTCGAAAAGAGCGGGATGCAAGTTCTTTTGCCAGAAACGCCACAAAAGGAGTCTTTCCGGTACCCCCAACAGTTAAGTTTCCTATGCAGATGATGGTCGTTTCAGCCACGTTCAGACTTTTGCATATTCCGGCTGCATAAAATCCTCTCTTGCATTCATATCCGATGCGGTAGACAAGGCTTGCCAGGCTCTGAAGCGCTTTCATAGCTGCTACTCCTGTTGTTGTTTCAGGTGAGCTACTTTTTCCCTTACTTTTTCTATTTGGGCGGCATTTTCAAGAACACGGACTTTTAGCAAAACACGATGTTCTTCTCCGGGCTCCAACACCCGTAATCTTCCCTGTTCTTTCTCTTTTGCTCTGCCAAGGGGGTAACAATTGGCAGGTTCCATGCCTACGGTGTAGGTACCCTCCCCAACCTGTTTCCATTCCGTGAAAAAGGGTAGCTGCGATTTCTTCCAGGCGAGATGTACACCTATGCCTTGAGCATTATGAAAGGAAGAATTTACTATTGCAGATTCGACCGTGCCGACATCATCTTCGATAAGGTCCAGGAAAAAGACCTGTTCTCTGAAATCGTGTTGTGGAGAAGAAAACGTGGCATAATCATCTTTGCCTTTAGCCGCCTCTTCATCCCTTGGCGTAACGAGACGCGCGGCAGCTATGAGCTCGGATTCTTCAGAAAGAACGGGAAACCCGATATTGAAATGATACAAGATCATAAAAGGGGAGGGGAGATAACCCCGGTTGGTTACCCTATCGTCAATAATAAATTCGTTACCGCCCAACCGCGCCGTGATGCGCCTTTGAAGTTCGAGGAAACGCCCGAACACCGCGGCTTCGCGCATAGTGCCCTCGACACTCATTTCAAAATCATCATCAATCCATCTATTCGTAATAGACACATCTTCTGCGGGAATACAATTGATTCGTCCATGCAATCCATGAACTCCCCATTGATCTTCTGAAGGTGCGCCCGCAGCGGTAAGTCCACAGGTGCTCAGTAATCCTCCAAAAAAAGTTCTCAACCATCCTAATCCTTCCGGTTCATAATATTCAGGTCTATGGATACCTGTACACGACTGCCAGCATAGTGAGACGTTATTGAATGAAGCGATTGGTATATCGAGACAACGATCGATAAGCGAAATAAATTGAAGACCTGAACCTGTATTGAACATTACCCCTGAGACATCTTTGGCTGTTCCCTCTTCAAAACGAAAACGCGTTACACCACCGAGCTGTTTTATATTACCAACTCGACTTAGAATCTCTTCCTTGCTCCACTGTTTTCCATATAAAAACGGCATCTTAGTCTCCGGGTGGAAGAAAATAATCTATGTTATTCTTTTTTATTAACCGTAACCATGGCAGGCCGGATTAGTTTGCCGTGAAACATATAACCGTCCCTGAGAACAGACAGGATTATGTTATCGGGTTTATCTTCAACATGCTCGGTAGATATTGCTTCATGATAGAGTGGATCAAAGGGTTTGCCCAGAGCGTCAATCACATTTAAACCATGCTCGCTGAGAATTCTCTTCAACTCGTGATACGTCATTTCAATCCCTTCAAAAAAGGTCTTGTCGCTTTCACTGAGATTTTCAGCCGATTTGATCCCAAGTTCAAAGTTATCGAGAACATTCAGTATATTGAGAAACAAGAGTTCATTGGCACGAAGGGTAATTTCCTGCCGTTCTTTTTGATGGCGCTTTCTCATATTCTCGAGATCAGCCCTTGCGCGAACAAGTTGCGTACGAATCTTTTCAAATTCTTCCTTCAGCCCTTTTGTCTCTTCAAGAAAACGTTTTAACGGTATAATGTGCTGGGGCTGTACCGGTAAATCGACGTCCCAATAACGTTGCCGTCTCAGACGATACCGATTTGTATCTCTCAATATTTCAAACACTAAATTATCGAGCTCGTCGGCTTTTCTTCCCATCTATTACAACTACCTCCCTTGTTATTCCTGAAAGTTCTTGTGATCATGTTATGATCTTAGCTTACACTTCTTCTTCTATATCAACCATGAACAAGATATCTCCCGCCTGAACACCTTTTTGAATCACTACATTGCTTTTATTCTTTTCGCCGGTGATCACTTCTACACGACGGTATTTTCTATCAATAAACTTGTATACAAATGATTTCCCATTCTTCGCAAAAACAGATTTAATGGGAACATAGACAGCATCGGGTATTTCCTCAAGAATGAAGGATACTTGAGCGCTCATTCCCGGACGAATAGATTGATTGTATTGGGAGAGTTCAATGACCACTTCGAATACTTTTTCAGCGAGATCATTATCTGAAGAAGAGATCGTTGACAGTTCACCGGCTGGAGAGTGAGAACGTTCAATGGCGACTCGCCCGATACTGCTTATTTTCCCCGGTATCTCATCACTTCCAAGTGCATCAATCACGATATTTACCGGCATCCCGACATAAACCCTATTGATGAATCTCTCGCTTACCTGTGACATAAGTTGCAGGGTGCTTAGATCCGGTATCTCTGCAAGCTGATGATTGCGATGAACCTCATCGCCTTCCTGAATAGCGGCAATTTTCCTCAATCGCCAATTCCATCGTTTTATAAGCACGAAAATACCATCTTTAGGCGCCTTGATCTCCGCCAGATTAATCTTCGAGAGGTAATCTTTGATTTTTTGTTGCGAGAGACCCCCTTTGGTGTTAATGTCCTCCAACTTTTGCTGGTTTATGACTTCTTCAGTCAATAGCGTCTCGACTTTTTCCTTGTAAGTAAGATCGTTGCTCTTGGTTGATAGCTTCTCCTTTTCGACTTTTCGGGCGGCATCATCTAAATCCCGGCGTGGAACAAGACTGTTTTCCTTCAGAATTTCCAATGTCTCGAGCTGTTGATTCGCTTCAAGGAGCCGTAATCGACTGAATTCAAGCTCGGCTTGCGACAGCTCCGTATCTATGGTATTATTCTTAATTGAGTCCAACAACTGGGCAATAGATTGTTCCAGATCCATCTTGACTGACTTGAGTTGCGTGATTTGATTTTCAAGATCGTCCGTAATGTCTTCTGCATCCAACCAGATGACCGTCTGCCCGGCTTTTACTTCTGAACCGTCAGGGATAATTTTTAGAACTTTTCCGCTGAACGGTGCAGTAATAAGTACCTTCTTTTCAGCCTCAAAAATCCCCAGCTCATCTATGGTTACCTTAAAGAGCCCTCTCTGAGCACGAACGGTCGGCAGGCTTTTCAGATCGACAGATTGACGCGAAAATCCCCCTCCGACAATCATTATTCCTACAACCATTGCAAGAATCAGTATGCCTGAAACCGTATATTTTACCCCTTTGTTCATTATACCTACATTATACTATATACCTATGGTATGGCTTCAAGTCCAATACTGTATTTTACCACTACTTTTTGTGAGATAACCAAGAGAAGAAATAAAGGAATCTTTGAGATTTTTTAAATATAGCTATCCTTGTTTTCGCTGATAACACGCCGGGCGCGCTCGAGCTCTTCAGGATAGCCCACCGGTATCCACGTACCCGTGGCTTTGATGCACTTAACAGGCTCGTTTCTGCTCAGGTTGACGGCTGCTTCCGGAAGATCGAATTCCCCGCGTTCAGATTTCTCCAGTTTTTCTATTTCTGAAAAAATACGCCCGCTCAGGACATATAAAGCCGTATTTGCCAGATTTGATTGTGGGTCCTCTGGTTTTTCGATTATGTCTTGGACATATCCTTCATCATCAGTGATGACAATGCCGAACTTTTCCGGCTCTTTCACTTCAGAGGCGAGGAGACACAATCCATCTTCTATGCAGTTCAAGACATCTCTCTTTGCATAAATGTTATCTCCCATGAGCAGGATGAAGCGCTCTTCATTTTCAAGGTGCTCGCGTGCACAATTGACTGCATGAGCTGTTCCTAACTGCTTTTCCTGAATTATATACGTGATCTTGATGCCGCCAAATTCACCGCCGAAATAGTCTTTGATTTGATCGGCTTTATAGCCAACGATCAAAATATATTCGTCGACTTTGCTGTTTAATTGTTCAAGCGAATACTGCACAATGGGTCTACCACAAACATCGATGAGAGGTTTGGGAATTTGATAAGTCAGCGGGCGAAGCCGCGTACCTTCTCCTGCCGCCAGCAATAGCGCTTTCATTTAGATACTCCCTGGTTTTTATTTTTTTCGATATAACGTTATCGTACTTACCTATCGAACCACCAGATGTCCGAAGAAATTCCTCTAACAAAAGAATGAAACGGTAATGAAGTCAGAAAAGAACTATTCTTTCAATACTAAAGGAAATATCTCTTTTAAGTAATTCGATAATCTTAGTCAAGCCATTTCAGTTTCCAGTCTCAAACCTTTTTTTGAAAGATGTAAGGGCGCGTGTTACATTTTCAATCACGTACACTCACTCTCTTTGAAACCTCCTCGAATGCCGGTGGAATAACATGAGCCAATCCCTGCGAAGCCTTGATCGCTGCAGAGGTATCTTTTAAACCGTTTCCCGTAATCACGGCAAGTATTGAATTATCGGCCCGGAGGAAATTTTGTTGACGAGCGACCTTTATTGCAGCAACAGCAGCGGAGGCAGCCGGCTCGGCGAAAATGCCGCATTGTGTCCCCAGAAGACGCATTGCCGATAGAATCAGGGTATCGCTTACGGTTACAAAAACACCGTTGGATTCTGTAACTGCGCGAAGGGCTTTGCGCCAATTTCGTGGTGTTCCCACCGCAATAGAATCTGCAATGGTTTCAGGTTTTATGGCGTCGAGTTTTTCACGGTTGCCTTTCCAGCTTTTATAGATAGGTGAAGCGCCCTCAGCCTGCACGGCAAGAAGGCGTGGTAGACGATCGATCAACCCGAGTCGGTGAAATTCTTTCATGCCTTTCCAGAGCGCCGCAATGCTACATCCATCGCCGACTGACATTGAAATCCACTCAGGGGCTTGCCAGTCCATCTGTTCGCAAATTTCAAATGCAACCGTCTTTTTACCTTCGATCAGGTAAGGATTGATAGCCGAATTGCGATTGTACCACCCGAATTCTTCCGATGCCTTCATGCTCAATGCAAATGCATCTTCATACGTGCCTTGTACCACGAAGACCACGGCGCCGAAAATGAGTAATTGCGCCAGTTTCGCCTGGGGGATTCGTTCAGGTACGAAGATGTAAGAAGTCAAGCCTGCGGATGCCGCATTCCCTGCAAGACTTGTCGCTGCATTACCCGTTGATGCACACGTAAGCGCACGAGAATTGGCTTTTAGAGCCCTCGCCACACCTACTGAACTTGCACGATCTTTTAAACTATTGGTAGGGTTTTGACCATCATCTTTGATATAAACTCTTCGTAATCCTGTTTCCTTCGCCAACCGCTCACAATTGTACAGGGGAGACCAGCCTACCCTTAAAGGGGGCACCGCATCGTTATCGTCAACAGGCATTAGGGCTCTATAACGCCAGTGATTCATTTCCCTGCAACTGCTCAAGCGTTCACGGGTAAGGTCATGCGCAACTTTCTCATAATCATATACCACATCCAGAATTCCCTCGGAGCCACAACGTCGACAGGTCAACGTCTCTTCTTCTTGATATTCCTCGCCACAAAGGATACAACCTAATTTAATCACATTGCTCATAATAAGGATTCCTCTTAACTGTAAGATTAAAATATTCTTGATATTCAGTAGCTCAAAATAATTCAATGTTTTTCTTACTATAGAGGCGGAAAGAACTAATTTGAACAATGATCGCGAAAAAGAGAACGAGGAGTCGCAAGACCTATGAATTTTCTTCAAGGGATTGGTCTGGGTATACTTCAGGGATTAACAGAATTTTTGCCTCTTAGCAGTTCAGGTCATCTGGTTTTGGTACAGGCTTTCCTGGGAATCAAAAGCGCTGATTCCATTCTTTTTGAAGTCTCAGTTCATTTTGCCACACTTCTGGCTATCATACTGTATTACCGAAAAACGTTATGGCATCTCTTCAAGTCATCAAAAAAGAGCCTCCAACACAAGGAAAAAGGCTCATTGTTTCAGACTCCTGAGACACGGTTCATATTTTTGATTCTTGTAGCATGTATACCCACCTTCTTGATCGGCTTTTTTTGTGAAGAGTATCTTACATGCCTGTTTGATAACCCCAAAATGACAGGTGGAGGGTTGATAGTTACGGCTATCCTGCTTACGAGCACGCTGTTCCGGCAAAAAGACCAGAAGGATATACTTAAAACCACCGTCGGTATAGCGCTCATAATAGGAATCGCTCAGAGCATTGCCCTCGTTCCCGGTATAAGCCGTTCCGGTATTACCATCTCAGCCGCACTCCTTATGGGAATGAACCGGAGGCTATCGGCTGATTTCTCCTTTCTCCTCGCACTGCCGGCAATTCTCGGTGCTACGCTCATTACAATTAACGATTTATCGCAACTTAATTCTATTGGATTCGCACCCCTGATTGGCGGTGTGGTTTCTTCTTTTATCTTTGGATACCTGGCGTTATCTCTCCTTGTGAGAATGGTTCGGCAGGGACATTTATATTGGTTCGCGCCTTATTGCTTTATCCTTGGAACGTTCTCGTTGATTTACTTCTCTTGAGCTTCCAAATGTTAAAATTAGATATTTTTAACGCACATAACCTTGTCTCTCCGTGATTCAACAGATAAAATTCAATAAAAAAGTCGATTCTTTAAAAGATGGTTGATTTTGCGCTGAAGCGTATTATGATGAGCTTTTAATATACACACCATATTCTGGAAAAAGTAATGGCAGAACAGGAGACAAAAAATTATTTAATTCTCGCACGGAAATGGCGTCCTCAGACGTTTGACCAGATGGTCGGTCAATCAGCCATCGCCGCTGCTCTGAAGAAAAGCATAGCAACCGGACGTATAGCCAACGCGTACTTGTTCAGCGGACAACGCGGGGTAGGGAAGACGTCCATGGCACGAATTCTCGCACGCGCATTGAACTGTGAAAAAGGACCCACAATAGAGCCATGCGGCACATGTGCGCGCTGCCGCTCTATCGCCGCCGGCAGCGACCTCGATGTGATAGAAATTGACGGCGCCACCTATACACGCGTTGACGACGTCCGGGAACTCCAGGAAGGCATCTCTCATTTACCCTATGAAGCACGATTCAAAGTCTACATTATCGATGAAGTGCATATGCTCTCTACTGCGGCATTCAATGCCTTACTTAAAACGCTCGAGGAACCCCCGCCACGGGTTTTGTTTGTGTTCGCCACCACGGAACCTGAGAAGATTCCCGAGACTATTAAAAGCAGATGCCAACATTATCATTTCGAACCTGTAGGCTCGGCAGAACTCGAACGTCATCTCGAACACATTATTGAACATGAACACTTTTCCCTTCCCGACGAGGAACATAAGGACATAATCGATGCCATAGTAAGGGTGTCGGAGGGAAGTGTTCGAGACGCACTCGTTACCCTTGAACAGCTTGCTATACTTGGAGACGGCGAGATCCGACTGGATTTTGCACAGCAACTTCTCGGTATTGTCGACAGCGCCCTGTTGCTCAACACACTTACCTTTCTCAAAGAAAAAAATACACGCGCCTTGCTTGAATTGGTACACGATCTTACCCGTCAGGGACGCGATCTTTCACGATTTGTCCGAAACTTTCTCTATTTTCTGCGAGACCTCTTATTGATAAAAAGCGGGGGAAACGCAGTTCTAACAGGTGTTTCTCAAACAAGATACGAGGAACTCAAAGAAATCAGCAGGGATCTGGGGTATCCATTTCTGCTGAACGTTATGAACACCTTTCTAAGGCTTGAAGAAGAGATGAAGACCACCGGATTACCTCGTTTTGTGCTGGAATTTCACCTGGTTAAATTAACCGCTATCTCTCCTTCTATCGATATCGAGAATTTAACTCGCGATTCAGTAGAATCAATCGGAGCCATGACCTCTCAAAAGCAGTCAGATGCAGCGCCTAAGAGATCATCACCTCCCGATATAAAACCTCCTTCAGATGATTTGTTCGACCAAACCGATTCCACGAATTCGGCTCTGGATAGAATAGAAGAGAACGATTCGAGTGACAATATGGAATATTCATCTGCCACCGACATATATCCTGCAGCCGTTAGCACTTCTCAGGCTCAAGAAACACTCGACCATAATGATGAGAATGCGATGTTCTGGAAAAATCTGTGTGCCAACGCCTCAAAAAAGAATCCCTCCCTCGAGCCTGCTCTTCAGGATTGCATTCTGGTGGATATGAATAAGTCCACAGTCACAATCGGTGTCATCAACAATGCAATAGTCAGTTTTACACATCGCCTTATTGATAAAAATCTTGCCACGCTTAATCAAGTTGTCCAGGAGATCACGGGTAAAAAGTATAATGTACGATTGGTAAAAATCGACACTCACGAGCCCGAAAAATCAACACTCCCGAAAACCGAGATATCGGCAGATAATGATATACTACAATCTCAAAAAAATGAAGATTCGCCTGAAAGCTTCGCCGTCATAGGAGTAGGGGAGCATGAGGAATCACCCACCGACCTCGACGTAGGTGAAGAAGAATTACCCGTAGAACTACCTGAAATAGAGAAGAAACCAGAGGAAATTGAGCCTGAAACCCTCATGAAACAGAATGATGATTTAAAATCCGCTGTCAATATGGTGCGTGATTTATTTAAAGGAAAGATTCTGGAACCTAAAAGAAAGAAAACATAATAACCATTGGAGAACAAGAGTATGTTTGACTTCAAACAATTACAAAAATTACAGGAAGAGTTACAGCAACGACTCAAGAAGGCTGAGGCAGAGCTTCAAGAGAAACAGGTCGAGGCATCGTCCGGAGGCGGCATGGTTACGGTCGTCGCAAACGGACAACAGGAAATTCTATCGATAAAGATCAACCCGGAAGCCGTTGATATCGATGATATAGAAATGCTTGAAGATCTCGTGATAGCAGCAATCAACGCCGCATTAGAAAAATCCAAAGAGCTGAGGGAACAACTAATGGGAGGTCTACCCGGCGGAATGAATATCCCGGGATTACCTTTCTAAGTGTTCTCACAGTCGATAACGTCTTCTTGAGTGATATCACTTGCGCAGTGCTCGGACATGGCTAAATTACCGCCAACCATACAGCAGCTGATACAGGAATTGAAAAAATTACCCGGTATCGGTGTAAAAGGCGCAGAAAGAATCGCCTTCCATCTTTTCCACGCGCCTGATGAGCAATCACAAACACTTGCCCGTACTCTTTTAGAGTTAAAAAAGAAGGTACACATGTGCCCCACATGTTTCAATCTTACTGAAAACGCCCAATGCGATATTTGTACGAATCCCCAACGGGATAAAAGTCAATTATGCATTGTTGAATCTGTTGTCGATCTTATAGCAATCGAAAAGAGTGGCGCATTCAAGGGACTTTATCATGTATTACACGGTCGAATCTCGCCTCTCGAAGGTATAACACCTGACGATCTGACCATAGATAAGCTTGAATCCCGCCTGAGGGAAACCGAGGACCTGAAAGAAATTATTATTGCAACAACCAGCGGAGTCGAAGGAGAAGCGACCGCCACCTACCTTGGAAACTTACTCAAGAATAGGGGATTGAGAATTACCCGGATAGGGCTTGGCATTCCTGCAGGCGGCGCATTGGAATATGCAGATGAGCTCACCCTTCGTAAGGCGCTTGAATCCCGCCAACCATTTTAAATTTTCACGTTTTATTTAAATGCCTGACATTTATTATGTCCCGAAATTTTCAAGAGCAACATTTGCACATAATGCATAATCATTTCTTTTTTTACTCGCTATAATCCAGCCAAACATATTCCTGGTTTACGTCTATGTGGTCTATGTGTGACAAATTCAGAGCCAAAATGCCTTGTAAAAACAGCAATTAAGGTAAGAGTCTTCAGCTTATTTCTAAAGCAGGAGCGAAACGAGAGGATTTCAAAGATTACTGGAAAATAAAGAGTTACGGGAGCATGGTACATAACGACACGGTCTTAAGGGCGTTAAATTTTTATTTAACGCCCTTATGCTAATAACTCAAAACTACTACGTTCCTCTCCTTTTTTACTCGTCTTCCCCACTTTTACCCTCTGTTTCCTTGAACATTAGGACTGCCTTTCCTGAGAACTTTTACCGACATGAGTTCTCCTCTTCATCATTTCCATAAATCTTATACGCACGTCTCCATAACACAGTTCAAAAAATCAGGCGCTTGTTTTTCGTTGCCTCCCATTATTTTTCTCGTGTATAGTTTCTTGTGTTTTTGACTATAAATGGTATGGAACTCTCTAATGTTACGTAATTCAATTAAACCGCTGTGGTTTACCGGGCTAATTCTTTGCTTTCTTTTTGCACTATCCTGTAGGAACGCTTCAGATCCTTCCTTTGATGATATAATCGTGATAGATTTCTGGCATGCCATGGGAGGCGAACATGGACCCCTTATCAATCAATATGCGCGTGAATTTGAAAAAATGTACCCGGGGGTTCGTGTAAATCCCGTTTATCAGGGGAATTATGCTCAACTACAGCAGAAAATAATTGCGTCCATAACGGCTGGTCAGATACCTACCATGGCACAGATGTATGAAAGCTGGACAGTTCGATTTCTTGAACTGGACTACCTCGAGCATGTTGCAGATTTCTTTTCGTTACCGGACGACGGTTTCACCCAGGATGAGATACAAGACATAGTTAAAGTATTTGTTGAAGACAACTCATATAACGGAAAAATGGTTACCATGCCGTTTAATAAAAGCGCATACGTTCTCTTTGTAAATATGGATCTTTTGAAGCAGGCGGGATATGAGGAGCCCCCTGTAACATGGGAAGAGATGCGCGATATCTCCTTGAAAGTCACGAACCGGGATAAAAACAATCCTGTATACGGCTTTGCCGTTCGTCCCTTTATCGAGACCTTCAGCACTGTTCTTTATATATCGAGCCATCGCTTTATAGATAATGAGGGAAACCCTATCTTTGACGATGAGAAGGGTCTCAGGGCTTTACAATTCATATATGATTTAGTCCAGAAAGATCGCGTCGCGTATATAGAATCCACCTATCTTTCTACACCCTTCGGATCGGGAAAAATAGCAATGTTCATAGGTTCAACTGCGGGAATTCCTTTTGTAGAGAAGGCGATAGGCGATAAATTTGAATGGCGCCTTGCACGAATTCCCTCCCCTACCGGCGAACCCGGAAGAGTCCTTTTTCAAGGAACAAATATTGGAATATTTTCGGGTGGCACTGAAGAACAACGCCTCTATGCATGGAGATTCTTGAAATATATTACGAGTACTGAAATCGCCACCAGATGGTCTATCGACAGCGGGTATCTTCCGATTCGATACTCCTGCCTGAACACGCCTGAAATGAGAAAGTTCCTCGAAGAGAATCCTTATTATAAAGTTGTGGTAGACCAGTTGGACTATGGCATATTCGAGCCTCGCGAACCATATTGGGAAGTGCTACGAGAGGTTATTACAGACGAGGTAGATGCTACATTGAACGGACGAGTCAGCGTCGATGAGGCGCTTTCCCGCGCCGTGCAAAAAAGCAAAATCATTATTGATTCTCTGAAATAACGAAGGAAAGAGAGCGCATGAAACGATTAACAATCGGCATCGCGGGAGGAACCGGTTCTGGTAAAACGACGGTTGCAAAAGCGATCCTCAACCAATTGAACGACAAAGATGCCGTCATTATAACTCAAGATTCGTATTACATTGACCGAAGCAATTTGCCACCGGAGCAACGGGAAAAAATAAATTACGATCACCCTGATGCTTTTGACAATGAATTGCTGATCAAACATATAAGCAATCTCAAACAGGGGATCCCAATCAAACGTCCTGTATATGACTTCAAAACGCACACGCGAAAGAAAGATACGATATTGGTAGCTCCCGCGCGTATTATTATTCTCGAAGGTATCATGGCGTTAGTAAGTCCTGAAGTCCGCAATATTCTGGATATCAAAATATTTGTTGACACTGATGCGGACGTGAGATTTATCCGGCGGTTATCGCGCGACATAACAGAACGCGGCAGAACTCTCGACTCTGTGATTCATCAGTATCTTGATATCGTGCGTCTTATGCACATGGAATTCATTGAACCCTCCAAGCGGTTTGCTGATATAATCGTTCCCGAGGGCGGTTTTAATAAAGTGGCCATAGACGTTATAGCATCAAAAATAAAAAGTGTCCTTAATCAAGGGAGTTAGGTAATCTTCATGACAAAAAATCCAGTACAGATGGAAAAAATAATTTCCGAAACCTTTCCTCGACTGAAAATCATGGTGGTCGGCGATATTATTCTTGACCACTATATATGGGGTAAAGTGGAGAGAACATCACCGGAAGCGCCCGTTCCCGTCGTGAATGTTGATGAGGAGTATTACCTTCTCGGCGGAGCGGCAAACGTTGCGCATAATCTTGCTGCAGCCGGTGTTGAGCCGATCCTTGTCGGTATTGTCGGCAATGACTTGCACGGTAAAAAAATCATATCCCTGCTAAAACGCTACAATATTTCTCCGGAAAGCGTGGTCTTTGACGAGTCGCGTCCAACTATCCTCAAGACGCGAATCTTAAGTCATGGACAACAGCTCATTCGGATAGACCAGGAGAAGAATCACTCCCCTACCCCAATGATAATTAAGACCATTCAGAAACGCTTCTCCTCGGCGCTGAAGAAAGTTAATGGAGTGATAGTATCCGATTATGAAAAAGGTCTTTTGTCGAGTTCCCTGTTGGGTACGATTACGAAAGAGGCAAGGGAACGCAACGTAGAGGTATTCATCGATCCGAAGGGAAAGGATTTTTCGAAATACCGCGGAGCAACATGCTTGACCCCCAACCTTAGAGAAGCGGGAGAAGCAAGCGGGATACCTATCACGGATGAAGATACATTGACACAAGCGGGGAAGAAATTACTCGGCATCACGCACGCAGATTGTATCGCCCTGACGCGTGGGGCACACGGTGTTGCCCTGTTTCGACGTCGCCGCGCGCCTGACTTTATTCCGGGATTTCCACGCGAAGTGTATGACATAACAGGAGCAGGCGATACGTTTATCAGCCACTTCGCCGCGGGATATTTTGCCGGATTGGACTTCGTTGACGCCGCAGCACTTGGAAACTATGCCGCCGCCATCACGGTCGGTAAATTAGGCGTTGCTACAGTTGCACCCGATGAGTTGATAGGCTTTATCAATGAAGAGTCCTACGTTACAAAAAGAAAAACCTTGGCGGAACTCACCGAGATTGTGTACTCGCTGAAAAGCCGCAATAAAAAAGTGGTATTTACCAACGGTTGTTTCGATCTCTTGCATATCGGACATATTAAATTCCTCGAGGAGGCTCGCAAATTAGGGGACTGTCTTATTGTTGCCATAAACAGCGATGCATCGGTAAGACGAATAAAAGGAACGTCACGACCCATCATTTCTGATAAAGACCGTGCGGATATTCTTTCTGCGCTTCGTTATGTAGATTACGTAGTTATTTTTGACGAGAACGAGCCACTCACTCTCTTGAAAGCGCTCAAGCCGGACGTGCTCGTAAAAGGTAAGAACCTGAAGCCTGAGGAGATTGTGGGAAGGGAATTCGTGCTCTCCTATGGGGGTGAAGTTAAACGACTACCTTTTTTCCGAGGCATTTCGACCGACCAGATTATACATTCGATTCGCAATGAATAGGAGTGCAAGTAAGAAACAAAAACCTCCCGAAGCTTGTTCAAACTCCGGGAGGCGTATTTCTTCCTCAAAAGGAATCTTCATCTCTTATCTGGATTTTTTCTTCTTAGCCGTTTTCTTTGTCTTCTTTTTAGGGGACTTCTTCGCCTCTTCTTCAAAAACAGCATGAGCGGCGGCAAGACGGGCAACAGGAACGCGAAACGGAGAGCAGCTCACATAGTCAAGGCCTGTTCTATGGCAAAACTTGACTGAATCGGGGTCGCCGCCGTGTTCGCCACAAATACCGATCTTGAGTTTCGGGTTAGTCGCTCGACCACGCTCAACACCCAACTGAACCAACGCCCCCACCCCTTCTTGGTCTAATGTCTGGAACACATCATCCTTGAGTATTCGTTTCTCGACATATAACGGCAGGAACTTGCCTATATCGTCGCGGCTGAATCCAAACGTCATCTGGGTAAGGTCGTTTGTTCCGAACGAGAAGAACTCGGCGGTCTCAGCAATTTTATCGGCGACTATAGTTGCACGTGGAATCTCGATCATGGTTCCCACACTATACTTAACCTTGACATTTTGTTCTTTCATGACTGCCTTTGCGACCTTGTCAACGAGTTCTTTGAAAAACTCAAGCTCCTCATAGGTGCCGATAAGGGGAATCATAATTTCCGGTCGAACCTTCTTACCTTTTTTAATGAGAGAAGCCGCCGCTTCAAGGATTGCGCGGACCTGCATTTCCGAAATTTCCGGATACATCACACCAAGCCGGCACCCTCGAAAGCCCAGCATGGGGTTAAATTCCGCAAGATCGGATACTCGGGATTTAATCTTCTCCGGTGATACGCCTATCTCTTTTGAGAGTTCTCTTATAGCCTCGTCATCATGAGGGAGAAACTCATGAAGAGGGGGGTCCAGAAGGCGAATGGTTACCGGCAGACCCTCCATGACCTCGAAGATTTCAATAAAATCATTCCTCTGGTAAGGTTCGATTTTTGCCAGTGCTTTTTCGCGCGCTTCTTTTGTCTCTGCAAGGATCATTTCACGCATGGCGGAAATCCGGTCTTCGGCAAAGAACATGTGTTCAGTCCGGCAAAGTCCGATTCCTTCAGCGCCGAATTCTCGTGCAACTTGGGAATCTTTGGGTGTATCGGCATTGGTGCGAACACCGATTTTACGAATCTTGTCCGCCCATTTCATGAGCGTGAAAAAGTTCTCATCCATTTGTGGGATAATGGTAGGAACGTTGCCGGCATAGACCTCCCCCGTAGAACCATCAAGCGTAATCCAGTCGCCTTCTTTGAAGACGCGATCGTTCACCTTGAATTGCTTTTGCACATAGCTGATTTTAATGTCGCCACAGCCGACCACGCAGCATTTACCCATACCGCGCGCCACCACGGCGGCATGAGAAGTCATGCCACCGGTTGCGGTCAGAATAGCGACGGCGGCATTCATCCCGTGTATATCTTCCGGCGATGTTTCATGCCGAACAAGTATGACTTTATGAGCGGTCTCAGCCATCTCGACGGCGGTATCTGCGGAGAATACGATTTCACCGGATGCAGCGCCGGGTGAAGCCGGCAGACCCTTTGCAATAAATTCCTTCTGCGCCTTGGGATCAAGCATGGGATGAAGGAGTTTGTCAACATCTCTCGGTGACACCCGCAAGACCGCCTCTTCTTTACTTATAAGCCGCTCCTTAACCATTTCCACCGCAAGTTTTACCGCAGCCTGGGCGGTTCGTTTACCCACGCGTGTCTGAAGCATCCAGAGTCTGCCCTTCTGAATCGTGAATTCAATATCCTGCATATCCTGATAGTGATTTTCGAGTTTTGCACGTATAGTCTCTAATTTTTTGTATATCGAAGGCATGGTTTCTTCCAGGGAGGGCAATTTTTTCTGATCCGGTCGTTTTCCCGCGATATTTATGGGATAGGGCGTGCGGATTCCTGCAACTACGTCTTCGCCCTGTGCGTTGGGAAGCCATTCGCCGTAGAAGACCTTCTCGCCGGTCGCAGGATCGCGCGTAAACGCTACGCCGGTTCCCGAATCGGAACCCATATTGCCGAACACCATCGCCTGGACGTTCACCGCAGTTCCCCATTCTTGAGGAATTTTGTGGATACGTCGATACTCGACAGCGCGTTTCCCGTTCCATGAAGCAAACACCGCACTGATCGCTCCCCAGAGCTGGTCGTTGGGCTTCTGGGGAAATTCTCGTTCCAACACTTCTTTGATCTTTTTCTTGAAAATGTCGACCAGCTTTTTTAGATCGTCTGTATCGAGGTCGGTATCGAGTTTAACCCCTTTCTTCTCTTTCATTTCGTCGAGTTGTTCATCGAGCACTTCCCTGATAGGGGGCTTGCCTTTTGCTGGACCCTGTTGCTCTGCTTTCTCCATGACCACATCGGAATACATAGTAAGAAGTCGACGGTATGCATCATAGGCGAACCGGGCGTTATCGGTTTGCTTGATGAGCCCTTCAATGGTTTCATCGTTGAGCCCGATATTCAAGACCGTCTCCATCATTCCGGGCATGCTGGTTCGAGCGCCTGAACGGACAGACACAAGGAGTGGATTTTCAACGCTGCCGAATTCCGCATCCATGATTTTTTCTACACGCTTTATTGCTTTATCGACCTGTTCTTTTAAGCCCGATGGATACTTCTTGTTATTCTTGTAGAAGTAGGTGCAGACCTCCGTCGTAATGGTGAATCCAGGAGGTACAGGAATGCCTATATTCGCCATTTCAGCGAGATTGGCACCCTTCCCTCCAAGAAGATTCTTCATACCGGTCCTGCCATCGGCCTTACCCTCACCAAAGAAAAACACAAATTTTTCCGCTTTTTTTCTCTTTGATGTCGCCTTTTTCTTTGTTGTTCCGGCTTTTTTCTTTGCCATATACGGTTACCTCCTCAGGAATTTTTCTGGGATTAAATCCAATCAGGTGAAAAAAACGCTCATAGTGTGAACATAGTTCTTTGTGAGTCAATACCCATAACAAGACATTTGATATCTTGCATTTATACAGCCTCTCACAGAACTTAGATTCTGAACTCTTTTGAGAGCGATAAACACCTTAAAAAAACAGAGAAATATTGTTTCAGGAAACGATTTAGATTTAAAGACTTTTTTTATAGAAAAGAGAAATTTATATATTCATCTTACATTTCATTTACTATACTAAAGGTCAAAATATAAGACAAAAGAGAGGAATGGGAAATCATGAAAACAGATGTTACCAAAGACTTATTGAGCGCAAGGAGGAAGGCCGGGGATTGGAACAAGGGCCGCGTGGATTCAATTCTTGAAAAACTAAAGAAGGCGTTTCCGCAAGCCGCAAAGATCGAAGGCTTTGAGGATGAGGATTCAAAATGGATTGAGTTCGGGATCGAGGAGGTCGAGTGGATTGCATGGATAGCCGCGGATATGCCTTTTATGTTTATAAACTCATCACATAGGCATATCTTCGAGGGTCTGTACCTTTTCGATATAGTGCTTTTCGAGGTCGAATCAGCGGATGAATCTGTTTTTACTATCGACGAATACTCGATTGAAGCGATTTTCCCCGATGCGCTTGCTCCTGAATCATTGAAGGAGGGACTACGCGGCGCTTTTACCATAAAAGAGTTCGTTTCACTTACAAAACATCGGTAAGAACACAGGTTCTATATTCCATAGGTTATGAATAGAAAAAGAAACACAACGGGATGGATTATCTTACTTATCTTTATGCTGTTTTCCTATTATTGTCTCGTATATCAATTTAAAAAAGATATACGTCTTTTCAAAAAGCGTTCCTTAAAGATTACGGCGATGAACACATCTCCTCTCCCCTACCTCGGGACAATCATGAAACCGGCTCGGGCAATTCCGTATCAGAACGCATACGCAAAAATTTTGGAAAGCCCTGAAAAGACCTTCTGGCTTGTGACAAACGATTTCTCGCCCGCACTTCTTCTGAACGCAGCGGTTTATCCAAAAGAAATCCGTATGTCTGTGGAGACACAAACCATATTGATTGAAAGGATGCTAAAATTGACCGATACCCCGATTCTGCATAACCCACCGCATATTTATGAACAAAAAATAGTCGTTGAATCCGAATAAGAGGAAGACGAAGCCGGCATGGGATGGTTACCCGTCATAGGATTTGTCCTTATAGGCGTTGCGTTGCTTACTGTTTTAAGGATTCCCATAGAACGCTTTACCACGAGCAGTATAATGGTTATATCGTTCTGGCTGGGCATCGTTACGACGACCTTCTTACTGATGGCATCAGCGCTTCTTACAGGTCGTTTTTTCCTGCACATTCTTTATGTCTTTGTCCTGCTGAGCGTGGTAGTCGTGTGCTTCAAGAGAAAATTCATTTTTGTCGGTATTCTCAAATCTTCGGGAATGCATAAAAGACGCCGGCGCGAATTTTTCTTCATAGTACCACTTTTTTTGTGCATTTGCGTCGTCCTTATCCTCGCAATCAACCTCGCAACCAGATTCCCCTCATAAGTATAGATTCCGTCGGTCATTTTAAACTCAAAGCCAGATTATGGTACGATACCAATCTTTTGAGTCCACCTTTGCTTCGAGACCCTGAATATCTTATGTATAAGAGAACGTATCCACCGGTTGTTCCTCTTGTAGAGACTATCTGGGCGTTGGTGTTCGGATGGAATGAAGTTAAGATGAAATGGTTTTTTATTGCATGCTGGGTATCAGTGGGGATTTTGATTTTCTCTGTTCTAAAGAAAAGAGGCAATTATCTGACAGCCTGGGTCGGCTCCTGTATGTGGTTTTTGCTTCCCTATAACGTAGGACACTTTCATGGTGGAGCAATAAGCGGTTTTGCAGATATTCCTTTTGCCATGGCACTTTTATGTGCGATTTTTGTCGTAAAAGAATTTCACTCTTCAAAAAACACAGTCGAAATTATGTTTATGAGTATCCTTATCGCAGGAACATTCTGGATAAAGCGAGAAGGATTGATTTTCACGGTTCTCGTATTTGGCTATCTAATCTGGCAAAGAGTAAATGTAAAAACTTTGATGATGGCGGCGTTCGTAGCCGTGGTCTTTTATGGAATACATCTCCTAACAATAAGTGACCTTCCAAAATTTCTTGAACAAGATTTAACCTTAAACCTGAGTTTTTCTGAAATAGGGAGAAGACTCGGGAAATACCCCGGTTTACTCCTCGAGGAAATGAGGGCGGGAGACCATTGGGGACACCGGTTGTGGTATCTTTTCCTTGCGGGATGGCTTGTCAAAGCCTTATGTATCAAAAAAGTCAAGTTCTTCAACATCAAGGCTTATTTTCTCTTCTCTCTTGCATTTATCTATTCCGTATTCCTTCTTTTGACGGTCTGGGATTTTGAAACCAATATGAAGCTGGGCTTTCATCGACTTTTAATACAGCTCTACCCCCTTCTCATAATTGCCAGATTTGATGGCATCGAACGAGGATGTGATTCGATAACGTTTTCTTTTGCCCGGAAAGATAAATCTACACGGAACACCTGAATTCCTTGAAAACTCACTGGAGTTTATCTCTCGCATAAGCTGGAGTTTATCTATTTCAGATTCACATAGGTAACCATTCCAGCTCTTACATCGATTTCGATCTTTTTGGTGCCGATGATCATATTGTAAGGCGAACCTTCTGGATTGGGCATAACGTCGCTGATTGCGAAATCCTCTTCCCAGAAAGTACTACACCTGACGTTTTCGGGATAAGTATACAATTCCGGCGTCCTGTCATAGCCGAAGATTTTCACCAGCCCCTCGATTTTCATATCCCGCATCGTACGGTTTTTACGATCAACAACCCTTCCGACGACATAGCCCGCTTCGCGGTTTCTGTGTGACAGGATCCAGAGCTCCGGGTTCTCGATGTTATCCTGTCCGTTGCCACCGACACGAACCTCGAATTTTAAATTGGTTTCTTCCGAATTGGGCGAACCTGTTGTACCGATAACCGTCTCAGGGACTACGTTCTGGTAGGTCCAGGCTTGAACAGTTTTCAGATTTCCGTAGACTGTGTAAATGGGTATTTCCTCCAGAATATGATCATGGCGGATTACGACGCAATTTTTATATGGGTACCTGGGATCCGTTTCACTTATGGTGTGTACGTATACTACTTCACCTTCCCAACAGGCATAAACAGGAGTGTCCTCCGGCACCGAGAATGAGATGAATGTTTTAGGATTGCCGTATGGATCGGTGGCTCCGTAGAGATATCTTTGGTCTATATCTCCTTTTACGGGATTATAAAGTCGCGGTACATAATATTTAATGAAGACGCCGGCTTTAGATTTATCCTGCTCGACAGCAAGTCGCTTGGGAGGAATCTTTTTTATATTAGTGGTCTTCAGGAAAGAATAAAGACCATCGTATACACCTTTCGCTTCAAGATAATTGTAATGTGAGTCATGAACTCGAATTGCCTCTTCGGGATGTGTAAGAAACGAGAATTCGATAAGAATAGACGTAATGGGATTTTCTCGGAGCACATGAAAGTTCCCTTTCATAACGCCCCTATCCGCTTTATTGATAAGAGCGGCAACGCTATGTTGCACCGACTGTGCAAGAGCGAGTTCGAATGGTGTAGGCTCGGTATACACATAGGTAGAGGTATAATTAACGGTTTCAGGATCGGTTCCCGCGCCGGGTGCGTTGTGATGCAACGAGATAAAAATATCAGCATCTTTAAAGGAAGCGTAAGAGGGACGTGCATTGAGTTCCTGTGAATAGGTAGCTCCAATAGGCGTCAAGCGGCGATCAACCTGTCGAGTCATAAAGACCCGTGCGCCTTCTTGCTGGAGCATATCCCGAAGCATCAAGCCAATTGCAAGATTGGCATCGGGTTCACGCAAACCAAGCGGTCCTTTAGTCCCGCCGGTGGGACTTTCCTCTGTTGCTTCACCGCCATGTCCCGGATCAATACATATCCTCACGTCCTTAAATGGATTTGGCGACCAGATCAGAGGGATACTGAACCTGGTACAACTGAATACGCTCAACATAATAAGTACGCCGAGCACTACTAAAGGAATTTTCCTTTTCATTTTCTCACCTCAATTTGTCTTTTCGATTATGTTAACCCTTTAAACCGGTTCGTGCAATACCGGCGATAAAAAATTTCTGTAAAAAGAAAAACAAAATAACAATGGGGAGTATTGCCATGGTTGAAGCAGCCATCAAGAGATGATAATCGGAACCGGCATCCTGACTAAAATTCTGGAGACCTACCATCAGGGTTCTCATCTCCGGGCTATTCGTCATAATCAGGGGCCAGAGAAGCGAATTCCATGACATCAAGAAAGTGAAGATCCCTGCCGTAATCATAACAGGTTTTGAGAGGGGAATTACGACTTGCCAGAGAAAACGAAATCTCCCGGAACCGTCTATTTGAGCCGCATCCCATAGATCGTCGGGAATAGTTGTGAAAAATTGGCGCATCAGAAATATGCAAAACACCGAAGCGAGCCACGGAACAATGAGGGCCTCGAATTTATCCAACCACTGTAAGTATTGAAGTATAACAAAATTAGGGATAAGTAGCACCTGTCCGGGGACCATCATGGTCGCCAGAACCATATAGAAAAAAAGCCCTCGCCCAAAGAAGCGCATCTTTGCAAAAGCATAAGCAGCTAACGCTGACGTTATCAAAGTCCCGAATGTGGAAAGAGAGCCTGTGAGAATACTCACATAAAAATAGCGTGAAAACGTAAGAGGGCGAGGGGGATCGCCATAAAGAGTACCGCTGGGAGATACCCATGCGAGTTCAAAATTTTCCGGATGAAATTCAGAGGGAAACCAGACCGGGGGAAAAGAAAGCGCCTCTTCATAATTTTTGAAGGAGGTGATCACCATCCAGTAAAAAGGAAGAACCATAATCAACCCGCCAATGACGAGGCAGTTATAGATAATGACCTGTCGCGCAAGATGCGGATTCTTCATCACATAGGCGACAACTACCGCCCCGCTTACAAGAACAAGGTATATGAGAAAAAGAAGAGGTCCCATATATTACATAAATAAAAGTTTCAGGTTAAAATGCTTATCTTTAATTATATCAATAGGTTTCATATTGTACTTTTCTGCCAAGGACGAGGTTCTGTATCAGCGTAAGTGCCAGGATAATGCCAAAGAGTAGATACGCAATAGCCGCTGCGTAACCAAGCCGCCAGAGTCCTATAAAGCCCTTTTCATAAAGATAGAATACCATGGTCATAGTCGTATTGTCCGGACCACCGTTGGGCGTCATGATAAACATCGGTACAAACACCTTGAACGCGCCTATCATGGAAATGATGAGGAGGAAAAAGGTTACAGGTGAAAGAAGGGGAAAGGTGATAAAACGAAATTTCTGCCATGCGGTAGCACCATCGATTTCAGCTGCCTCGTAATAGGTCTTGTCAATCGTCTGGAGTCCTGCAAGAAAAATCACCATAAAGAATCCAATATCGCGCCACACCGAGGTGATAATAATAGACGCCATAGAGAGGCTGGGACCTGCAAGAAGCGGATGAGTAAGCCTGACGCCTAACGGCTCGAGAAAAGGACCAAGGATCAAATCAAAAATGCCACGCGGTTCTGAAAGCCACTTGAGCTGACCTACATGCAACCAATTCGCAAGGATGTGATTGGCAAGTCCGTATTCCCGATGATAAAAATAGCCCCATACGATCGATATAGCGACCCATGTGGTCACATAGGGCAAAAAATAGACGGTGCGGAAAATGGAACGACCCTTTATCCTTTGATTCAATAAGATGGCAACTGTGAGCGCAACGATCATCGTTGATGGAACACTGTAGAGCGCATAATTAAACGTATTGAACAGGGATTTGTAAAATCCATCATCATGTAAGGCAAGGGCGTAATTCTTGAGACCAATGAATTTGACGGTCTCGAATGTATCGCCGCCCAGCCAATTTGTGAAAGAAATATATACTGAAATTGCAACGGGTAACAGCCAGAAGGTAAACAGAATCAAGGTAGCAGGGGTAAGATATAAATATGCCTCGAGATTTTCTCTAATCAGCCGCCGGCTCCGATTGCGGCGTACACGTCGTTGCTTTTTTTCTTCACTCACAGTCGGATATTCTGATACTCCTCCCGTCAATGTAAGAGAATCATTTATAATCCGGAAATCAATGAACGCAAGAACTTTCTGAATTATTTTCCGTAAAGCATCCCCTCGTCGGCAAAACTATAAAACGAATCAACCCCTATGATAATGTGGTCAAGAACCTTTATTCCAACTACGTCTCCGGTTTCTGAAAGACGGTGTGTGATGATAATATCATCCTGGCTGGGTTTGGGATCGCCGCTTGGATGGTTGTGAATGAACAGGACACTCGCCGCAGATTCACGGATTGCTTCTTTGAATACCTCGCGCGGATGAACGATACTTGCATTTAAACTCCCCTGGGATATAAGAACCTTTTTAAACACACGATTTTTTACGTCAAGCAACAGTTCGATAAAGCGTTCTTTTTTGATGTTAAGAAATTCAGATGCATAGGCGTGATATACATCCGAACTGCACGAGATAGGTTTACCGGTAGGTATCAGTGCTTCTTTGCTTTTAACCCTTTTACCGAGCTCGAGAGCCGCCTTTATCTGGATTGCTTTGACCTTTCCGATTCCCTTGACCCTGCCAATCTCTGTAATAGACGCATCTTCAATCCTGGAGAGGGTTCCGAATTCACTCAGGAGCTCTCGTGCAACATCCAGAACAGTCCTCTTCGATGTGCCGGTTCTCAAAATAATGGCGAGTAATTCCGATTCGGATAGGCTTGCCGCGCCGTTACGCCACAACTTTTCACGAGGCGCATCATCCGGATTCCACTCTCGCATGGTAATTGTCGAGCCTGAATCCTTCTCTTTGCGCGCCCCCACGAACCCGTAATAGGTACAATAATTTCTGAGAGGACATGAGTCGCAGAGTGGTGTGGATGAACATAACGGAACAAATTCTTTAGGCGCCTTTACCGCTCCGCTGAAATAACCGAAGATGAGATTCAAGTGCCCCGGTGGATACTTCACCGTCCGCTGGATATCCTCGCATATTTCTGTAAATCGGTAATAGTCTTTCAACCTCATTCCCACCCGCTCGACCAAACCTAATCTATGGAGAAAAACCTGACGCTCCCTGTCCGGAATTACAATGGGATAGCCCAGGACGGAAAGAAAGGTAAAAGACTTAAGAACCGCGAGATACGGGAATGAGCGCCGTATAAAGCTCAACGCCTCTTTTCCTGAAGGAATCTCGAGAACACATGTTAGAAAATCTTTCCCGTACTCCTGTTCACTTGTATCAATAACCGCCAGACTATCAATGAACTGGTGGAAATAATCTTGTGATTGGAGGCTCGCTCCGTGCTGTTGGAGAACGTTTAGTTTTACTGCTGAATCATACACGACGTTGTCTTGAGTTTTCTCTTTAATGGATTGGATGTCTAAAAGAATCTGGCGGCATTTTCGGCGTCCTTGCGGCGTCTCTATATTGATATCCAGAGTCAAGCCGATAAGAACCTCCTTGATAAGAGAGGGAGTTGGTTTACGCATCCAATCCTCAACGGATGAGAGAAGATTCACTCCTCCTTCTATCAGGTAATCACGGATTTTCTCGACTATGTCCTCTATGTTCCCTGCTAACATTGAAAGCGAGTGTAAAGGTAAAATGATCAGTTCGTCAAATACTTCATTGGATCAACCGGCTCAGCATTATACCTGATCTCAAAATGAAGATACGTTCCAGTTGCTTTTCCGCTCCTGCCCACTGTCGCGATCTTTTGCCCCTGTCGAACGTATTGATTGTTCTTGACCAGATTTTGCTTATTATGTCCATACAGAGTCGTGTAGCCGTTATCGTGATCTATTATGATCATATTGCCAAAGCCGGGGATTACGTTATCGCTGTATATGACCTTGCCTGACCTCGAGGCAACAACCGCGGTTCCTTCCGGTGCAGAAATATCAATTCCATGTGATGGAGTTTTTTCACTTTTGCTAAATCGTCTTATGATTGTTCCTTCAACAGGCATAATAAAGCGTCCACGGTTCGAAGCAGTTTTAGGAGGGCTCTTTTGTGAAAGTTTCGGTTTTATAGATGGTCTGGGAGTTTGTTCGATCTCCGCATGTGAGTTCGAGGTAGATGCTCGAGGTGTAGATTTTGCAGGAGAAGCGATGCGGGGTGCATCACGCACAGGACTTTTTTGTGAAGGCATGACGACGGGTGTAGGAGCCGGTCGAGCGGCTCCTGCTTGCGCTCTTGCACCACCCCCGGGTATAAACACCAACCGCTCCTCTCGCAAAACCGCACCGGGGGGTATACTGTTCAGCCTTCGTAACACCTCTGGATCATATCCATAACGCCGTGCTATGCTCGTGAGCGTTTCCCCATGCTTCACCCTGTGATACCAACCCGATACCGCGGGTGGCGTGTCGACATTGTTAACACATGACGACGTCATGAGGATAGAAAACAACCCTACGGCAAAGATAAAGGGAAAGATCTGTCTGCGAAATAGACTCACGATTTCCGGGTGTCTCCGGTCAATAATAAAATCTCAGGTTTACTTTAAAAGTCTTCACAACTAAAAGTCAAATCAATTGAAAAGAATGACAGTGAGTGCAATCTTTGAGGTTAGAACTGAACTTCACTTCTGTGCACCCTTAAAATCAATACGGAGGTTGGTGAAAAAGTTAAAGCAAAAGATCCAAAAGTTCACGGAGATCTGTCAGGATGGCATCCGGTTGATGTGTTGCGTCTGGAGCACTTAGTAGCCGTGCGGGATTATACCAGAAGGTTGTCAAGCCGGCTTGTTTTCCCCCTGCGATATCCTCCTCAAGTGAATCCCCGATATAAACAACTTCATGAGGCTGCGCATTTATTGAATCCAGCGCCCTGGTAAAAAAAGTCAGATCAGGTTTAAGACACCCGGTATCTTCCGGGGATATTAAAAAGTCAACATAATCTCTAAACGCGGTGTGTTCCAGTTTTCTCAACTGAGTATCTTTGAATCCATTTGTTAAAATTCCGATTTTGAATTTATCGGCAAGAGAGGTGACGACTGACTCGGCATAAGGACATAAAAAGGGATGGGTGCCATACACGTTGAGATAATGATGGTTTATTTTTATGGGATCGAGCGTGGCGGCGACCTCGCCCAGGGCTTCAAAGGTGAGAGCAAATCGATAGAATCGCATATCATCGAGAGTCAGAATCCCCTGAATAAAAAGGAGCCACGCCTTATCGTTGAAATAACGATAGATGTTGACCAGATCATCGACGGGTAGATTGTAATGTCTTCCAATTTCACCGAGGGCGAAATCCTGCGCTTTACGATGATTCCAGAGCGTATTATCCAGATCAAAGAGTGCTATTTTGAAGTTGTTCATTTGTTTTCGCCACATGCAATTTGACTTGACTGTTGCCTTATCATGAAAATAAGGTGTATTTAACAATAGCGTGATGGTATTTGGCGCCGTGAAAGTTCAAAAACAAACCCAGGAAAAAAAACAGCAACATATAGTAATGTTGCTCAATTTATATGGTAACTTGTTGACAGACAAACAGCAAGAATATACTCGCTTACATTATGAGCAGGGTGTAGCGTATAGCGCCATTGCATCAAAAGCCGGGGTCACACGTCAGTCAATATTTGACACTGTTCAAAAGGCAACCGATACGCTTATGGATATCGAAAGCAAGCTCGGCGTGATAGCGCAGAATTCAAAATCCGACGACGCCGAATCCAAAAGTGATTATAAAAAAGGTATGCCTCTACCGATAGACACCATGCTTAAAAAACTCGAAGTAATCCGGCGCAGGATAATGCACGAACGCGTTATGTATAACACCGATTGGCTTCTAAGAGACATCGATATGCTGATTTCCGCATTAAAGAGAAGGAAATAAAGGATAAGAGGACCATTCTATGGATAGACATTACCAGTTTAAGGGAGGAACACGGCTACGATGATGCATCGAATCAAGACAGCGATATTCCTGATTGCCTTGACGGTTGTGGTATATCAAATTTTTGGAGGTAACCGGACGATAGATGTCGCCCGGGATGTCAGCAAAGAGAATAATGGCTCGAGATTACTCCTCGCTCAAACGACCACCGACCAAACAGAGACGAGAAGCGCTCCAACGCCTGTAAAAGGAAGACCCGCGACCATACAAAGAAGAGACAATTTTTTCTTCGACCATCAATATCAAGGCTGGCATTATTTTTCTCAAGGACCGGGAGCGTTCAAAAAGAAGGTTATGGCGACACCGGTGCCGACACGAAAACCGCCACCTCTTTATCCTATGATTCCCCCCAGATCGGAAACCTCATATAGATCAATCGTTCCTGTCAGAACAAAGACTGAGACTGAATATGCTGCGGAATCTCCCGAGAGGAAAGATAGCGCCACAACAGAAACGTTAAAAAATAACACTCAAAAATAATATGGCTCATTTTCATCGAAAATTGAGCTGTTCTTCTTCATGTTCGGTGATGAAATGTGCAAGAAACATATCCCCCCTACGTGTGCTAATAAGTGCGACACTCATAATCGTGGCGCTCCATAGTACAGTTGCAAGTCAGCCTCTGTCCACGTTACCTATCTCCCCTACCCCGGACGACACGTTCCGAATCGGGTTTCTTAAAGCCGACGTCGAACCCTTGCTCAATGAATCTCTCTTTCAGCGATACGGCGCGTTTCTTGAACACAATCCCGAATTGATGCATGAACTGAAAAAGGCAGGTAAAGAAAAGATCGCCGTACTCCCTACAGACGGTTTTCGAGACATGGTTCAACGTATGAACCATAACGAGTTCGACCTTGTCTATTGTTCACCAACTGTCTACGTCCAGCAACAAGGAGATTATGAGGTAATCCTCCAGACACGGAGACCGCGTGACATCTTTGATGCGTCGGGACGAGGAAAAGTACTGCAACGGGGAGCCCTGATCGTCTCACAAGAGCAGTGGGAGAAACTCGAGAATCCCGCAGGACGGAATTCAATTTCACGCTTTTTGCAAAATGCCCGCATTGCAGTCGTGAGCACCTATAGTGCAACCGGCTATATATTCCCCATCCAAAAAATAAAAAAGGAATACGGGATATCCGTATTCGAATCTTTAATATTTTGCGACTCCTCTGAAGAAGTAGTAAAATATGTAATCACGGGGCTTGCAGATGCCGGATGCTGTGAACGCGGCGCCGTGGACGACGTTATCAAAGACGCCGGGATCGAATCGGATATTTCCTCATTTGTTCATATAGTATTTGAAACAGACCCAATCCCGACCAATCCACTCGTGATAAGAAAAAAATATCATCCGCGCGACTCGGTGCTTGGCAGAGAAATTATGAAAAGCACACGGCAATTTTTCAATCAACTCCCGCCTTCCTTACCTCGGTTCGAGAGCAGCAGAGATGAATACTTCAGCAACTTGAGAGAACAGCTCTCACTTTTCGATTTGATTAAGGAATACCCTTCGGGAAAATCGTCAATAGGTAGGTAAAGGTAAAAGGAATGCCGTTGTGGTACGGTGTTATCAAAAGGTTCTTGAAAAGCCGGCAATAGGCGGGTACACTTCCGCTATCTTTTAACCCTGGAGCACATTCAATGGAGATATTCCAACTTACAGCACGAGAACTCAGTGAAAAACTCCAAAGGCGAGAAATATCATCGGTCGAAGTAACTCACTCTCTGCTTCAAAGAATAGATAAGGTCGATACTAAAATACAGGGATATATAACCGTGTGCGATAAGGAAGCCCTCGCTATGGCGGAAGAAGCAGACCGCAGATTACGTAAAGGAGAGAACCTTACCTCTCTGACCGGAGTTCCGGTCTCCATCAAGGACAATATATGCACAAAAGGGATAAAAACGACCTGTGCGTCAAGAATTTTACAGAATTTCGCACCTCCCTATGACGCCACGGTGATAGAAAAACTCAAAGAAGCGGGAGCCGTAATAATCGGCAAGACCAACCTCGATGAGTTCGCAATGGGTTCATCGACGGAGAACTCGGCGTTCCAGACCACGCATAATCCATGGGACCTCGAGCGTGTCCCCGGAGGTTCGAGCGGCGGCTCGGCTGCGGCAGGTGCCGCAGATGAGGCAATCCTCGCGCTTGGTTCCGATACCGGAGGTTCCATTCGGCAACCCGCCTCCTTCTGTGGCGTTGTCGGATTCAAACCAACGTACGGCAGGGTGTCAAGGTATGGACTGGTCGCCTTTGCGTCCTCTCTTGACCAGATAGGTCCTTTGACAAAAGATGTCCACGATGCTGCACTTATAATGAACGTAATAAGCGGGAAGGATAGGCGCGACAGCACCTCAGCCGATAAAGAAGTACCTGATTTCCGCGAGGCTTTGTTCAGGGATATTAAAGGCATGAAGATAGGAATACCACAGGAATACTTCATCAAGGGCATCGATAAAGAAATCGACGAAATACTCAAAAAGGCAATACAAACCATGGGGGATATGGGCGCTGAAATTGTCGATATCTCGCTCCCACACGTTGATTACGCAATAGCCACCTATTATCTTTGTGCAACGGCGGAAGCCAGTTCCAACCTTGCACGCTATGAAGGTGTTCATTACGGTTACAGGAAAGAGGGAACGAATAATATTATAGACCTCTTCTCGGAAACACGCCGGGAAGGCTTTGGTGCAGAAGTAAAACGCCGTATTATGCTCGGTACGTATGCTTTGAGTGCAGGATATTACGATGCTTACTATTTGAAAGCGCTCCGGGTTCGTACATTAATCAAGGAAGATTTTGAACACGCCTTTGAGAAGTGCGATGTTATAGTCACCCCTACCTCGCCCACACCTGCGTTTAAAATTGGAGAAAAGATCGACGACCCGCTTACCATGTATCTATCTGATATTTTTACTATCAGTGTGAATCTTGCCGGTGTGCCTGGCCTATCAATAAACGCCGGCTATAGCGAAGAGGGTTTGCCGGTGGGTATGCAGCTCATAGCCCCAATCTTTGAAGACATGCGATTACTCCACGTTGCGCATGCCTTTGAGCAAAGCAAGAAAGACACGGTGAGACGGCCGCACCTTTGACCTTGTCTTTTCTTCAATCGGAAGTATGAACAAGGCAAACGGGGCTTACCCAAAAGGATTCCACTTGGCGGCGAAGAAGGCAATGTAGACGTTAAGAAGGGTAAAAAACAACACCGCCAACAACAAGAGTAATCCAAAGATCGATACACGTTTTTTTATCTTTGCAGAGGTTTCCTGGACAACGGGATCAAGGCGTTCAGGAAGTTCCTCATCAAGTGATTTTGCCGCCAGTTCTTTAACCACTTTCGGCAGATTCGTAACAGCCATTGTGGAGAATTGACGTTCAATGATCTGCGGCAAACGTTCCCGTGAGACTTTAGGAATGACGCGTTGAGCGGCATTTTCAACTATCTGCACTATCTTGGTTGAAATATCAGGGACCTGATCATTAATCGACTTCTGAACCTTTGTTTGAACCTCACGCGGCAACACATTGTCCAGTGTCTCCCTGACGCGTTCTCGAATCATAGTAGGAAGAAATGATTCAGCGGTTTGTTTAACTGTTTTTTCGGTTTGCTCAACAAGAATCGTGTCCATGGCTTCGTTGACTTTCCTTTCCGCCAGTTTCTCGACCATGGCTTTTGCCACTTCATGAACCGTCATCCTGACCAGTTCCTGTTCCTTTTCTGCGGTGAGTGACACGATTTTTTCATCGATTTCTTTCCGTGCACGCTGATCAACCAGTGATACTATCTGCTGTATCACCTTTTCAACAAGGAGTTGGGTTTTTTCTTCAAGCGCTGCCTCGATGTGTTTTTCAGCCACTTTTGACATAAAGCGATCGGCTGCCTCCCGAAGATGCTTTTGCGAAAGGTCATACATCTTGCGCTCTTCAATAAGCAGGTTAACCTTTGAGATCAACTGTGGCTGTTCAAAAGGTTTAAGTAAGTAAGCGTTAGCGCCGAAGAGGCTTTGACTGGCACGGGTTTCTGCATCATCTTCGGGAATCATTAATAGTATGGATATAGGATTTGTCTCGGCATCGGTTTTGACAATCTTGGTGACCGTATCAGCGTTGAGCCCATCGAGTGTGGAATCAAGTATGAGCAGGTCATAGCTTGTCAGATCGTTATGGTAAAGAGCGGCAAGACCGTTTGAGGCGCAGGTTACTTTAAATCCCTTCTCCTCAAGGGTATTCTTGATAATCTCCTGCAGAGCCACACTGTCGTCGACAACAAATATTTTTTCGCCAGCCATAATCAGTAACCTCGAAAAAAAATATTATGCAATGAGTTGGTTTGCAAATTCTCTAAGGTTGAAACGGTCGGGAAACCGAATCGCCGTTCCTCTTTCCATATCTTCAGAAATACCGGTTATTATTTTCTCGGCTTGTTTTTCACCAATCTGCAACCGGACGTCACGAATCAACGATATACTCAGTTCTTTTAATGCAGAGAGAGATTCTTCATAGCAATTGAAAACGACAGGACTATTTATTCCGGTAGTCTCTATGAAGAAATCCAGGTCCATTGCGTCAAGTTTACGATTTCGAATCTTGATAATATCAGCCCGAGGATGTCGCATAAGTGTTTCATACCAATGAACTCTTAAGAGATGTGGTTGAAGAGGAAGCCCTGAATAGCCAGCTTCATTCTCAAGCGATTCAAAAAAGGTGTTAATAAAATGACATATTACTCCAATAGGCGAAATAAACTTCATTCGTTCAACCTGTCTATCCTGGTCAGTGGTGCGCCGAAACGGAAACTTGAATGTCTTCTTTTTGGGACTTTGCCGAATTTGCTTTCCGGAAATGATGACATCGTTTTCCGAAAAGTCATCTCCGCCACGCGACTGTTCCTCATTCTTCTCCGGAAACAATTCTTCTTTGTCTTTGATTCTGACAAGACCGGCAACCAGAAAGGAATTCAGAATCCTGAACGTCTCGAATTTACTCAATCCGCTCCGCAATATTATAGAGCCGACATTATAAAAGCCGTTTATGAGCGAAAGCACTCTCCACTCCGATTCGCTAAGTGTGATTATTTCGCGTTCAAATTCCTCGACCTGGGTCGTATTGACCGTGACAACTACTTCATCGTTCTTGATATTTTTGGTGATTTTGTTCCATTCATCAAGTCTCCGAGTGCCCTCGAGAAGAAACGGTTCCATATCGATCTCGACAAGAATATTGTTAAAATGCTTATCTTTTCCATACGAGAAATTGAAAGAACCTTCTTTCCATCCAAGGAGTTCCCAAATCTCTTCTTCCAGTTGAAGTCGGAATGTCTCCTTTACAATATCAGGTGGTACGAGGTTATTATCGATAAGGAGTTCACCAAGGAGTTTTTCATCGGAATCGGAGGTTTGCTCATGTAGGAGTTTATCAAGTTCACTTCGAGGGATAAAGCCCCTGTTGATCAACATCTCCCCGAGTTTACGAGAGCGATGCATGCTTGATGAATTAATTATCTTTCCCTCATTGATCATAAGGGAGACTTCGCGTTCACCACTCTTCAATCGAAGAATGCCGGTTTTTTTGCCGGTACTCAAGAACTGAAGTAGTTCGGGCAAAGTGGAAGCGCTCAATGTTCCTTCAAGTTCCATTTGACCACCTTATACAATTAAAATGGATACACATGGTTGTATCAGGATCTCTTTATTTAATCAAGTCATCAATTCGCTTTTCTGCTTCCTTTTCGATTCCATCCAATTTTCCCTGGTGCTTCTGGGAACGAGCATTTTTCAAGGTTGCACGAATCTGCTTGGCTGCTTCTTTCGAGTAAAGCCGCACCATACCAAGGGTTGTTTGATTGTCGAATATTACTGTCAGAATGGTGTCGTCGTTGACAAGAATGTTGTGAATATGGTCACGTGCACCCTGGTGAAAAAGGACAGAGAAATCCGATTCGCCGAGAAGTTTAGCCATTGCATGAGTAGAAGCGAATGAGCCTGCAATGAGTACAGCCAGACCGTCGGTATCGAGCTTTTTTGTAAATCCTCTCTTTGCCATACACTTCCCATCCAATCCTATCAAGAGAGCGCACTTAGCCTCGGTGTTTTGTAGCATCTTTGATAAGGTTCGATGAATGGCTTCGAGATCCTCTTTTCCGAGTATGACAGATTGATCTTCCATGGCAAACCCTTCAAACCAGGTATTTAAAAAACAATGTATCACGTTCAGGAATTAAGAAAAAAGTCCCTAATTTTGTCTTGAACCGTGAATAAATAGGAGTGCTGAGATTCCCTTCCATTACCCATAATAGAGTCTCCGGATATGTATAAGAATTATTTTCGCCGTTCTTTGCCTTGAAAAGAAGGAAATGTTGTAAGTTACCATTAACATTTACGGAAATCTTTCGCTCGAATCCTATAGTATTCCGATAAGTACAGGGAAAGAGCCCCATGATTTTAAATCCTATATGCAAAGAATAATCCGGGCCGTCCTCTTGTTGTTTCACAGAATCAATACTTATTTTTCCTTTACCAATCATCTTTTTTTTCCAGAACAGGTTGCTGACTTGATGGATACGTAACCTTGGTAATCGTGTCGAGTGCAGACTGCTCTGTTCTACCGATGGCTCGAGCTCTGAACTCTCACCATCTCCCGCTACGTGAGTTCTTGATTCATCATCATCAACGCTTCCCTGTGATAGTTCACCCCCTTCAAGAGAAGTAGAGACAGACATCTGAACCGCCGGTGGAGCTTGTTTCCTTATGGGGGTAAATCGTTCCGTACCACTTTCCTCATACATTGCCTGGATTCGTTTAAGCACCATTGACGAAACTTTTTTCAGAGTCTCTTTGACTCCTTGACCGGTTATTGCCACTGATTCAAAAAAGGGCGCCTGAAGGAAATTGAGTTTTTGTTCAAGGATTTCAATCGCTGAAATATCGGGAAGATCACGTTTATTATACTGAATTACCCATGGAATTTCTTCGATATCATACCCATAGATTGCAAGATTTTCGCTCATATTTTCCAGGCTATCAATGTTATGTTCTAAGCGTTCGGATTGTGAATCCGCCACAAACACAATACCATCAACACCACGCAAAACGAGTTGCCGTGTGGCATTATAATAAACCTGCCCGGGAACCGTATAAAGGGCGATTTTTGTCTTGAATCCTTTGATTTCCCCAAGATCGAGAGGCAGGAAGTCGAAGAAGAGCGTACGGTCTTGTTGGGTGGGAAGAGATATAAGATCTCCCTTAAGATCGGGGGGAAGAGCTGCATAGATGGTTCGAAGATTTGTCGTCTTCCCGCCAAGTGCGGGTCCATAATATACAATCTTGCACACCAACTCTCTCGTTGCATTGTTAATGAAAGCCATGATGTATGCTGCCTCTTAACACATTCTTTGAGATTAGACCTCAAGTGTAAGATTGTTGAGTTTCATCACGGCATCACGCAATTCGACACGGATGAGACCCAAATTAGAATCCGCGTGAGAGAGACAAATAAGGAAACCCATTCGGGCTCGATTAATGGACCATCTCATTTTCGATGTCTCAACGAATATAGATTTTAGCTGTCCCTGTTCAACCTTTTGTGAGATTTTATCCGAGGCAAGGATAAGGGCGCTTGCAAGAGCGCTTATTTCTTCCTCATCCAATTCATCGGATAATTCAGATGCGATGACTATTCCATCAGTCCCTACAATGAGACTTCCCTTGATCCCGGGAACCCGATTCAACTCGTTGAGTATTCTATCCATTTGCTTTTCCCTTTGTCCTGGTTGCAAGTAAAGTTTGATATCTCGTTTTTAATAATACTGAAATTGAATTCCCTATTACGTTAAGACGTTGGTATATTTCATCCACAGCTGTCGTGGTGTTAAAAATCAAGATATACCCAAAAACAGAATCGACATAACCATTAACAACAAAATGGTCTTTTGTTTCAACAATAATCTTGCGAGTATGTGCAAGTTCGAGAGCAGGCGTAAGATCCTTCATCCTTTTGCTAAGAAATCCGAGATCAACTACAAGTCGCTCTGAATCAATTTCAATATTAAGATACTTCCACATTATTAAGTTTTCTTCGCTATATACAATGAATCCCTCCAACCCTATGGTTTTGCCTAATTGGGCTTCTAACTCATCAAAGGTATAGACATTGAAAAGGTTGCTAAGTGACGCCTGGGTAGCTGGTTTCGATATCGATTGGGTCTGCCCATAATTTCGAGAAGTCTCTTCAAATTGAGGGAAGACCTTGTGAGTCAATTCGACGCCTAATAACCCAGGGGCAAATTCGATGAAAAGATGCGGCATCATAAGACAAATAATAATTATTTGTAGTAAAAAAGAAACCGGATTTCCCAGCCAGATTAAAATAAACGGTATCGTTTCGACTTCAAAGGAAAGGGGCGCCATAAAGATGAGCAGGGATGAGACGAGACAAATCAATGCCCGAAAAAGAGCCAGGATAAGTGCTGAAGTCATTAGTGAACCAAAAGGGACATCCCAATTCCCTATTCGGGAATATATCACATATAGAGCAACTTCGAGGAGCAGGAAAAGAAAAGTCATGGAAATATTATCGAGAGAAGAAATAGTCGCAGGTTTAAAGACGAGGGGAATAAATATAAGCAAAAAGGACGCGAAAACAAGAAACAATTTTTTGCCTTTGATAAAAAGCATGAGACCGTTGCCTCTCTTGGTTAAGTAGTATGTTGCATAGTATCGCGAATAACCATTCTTATCTTGCCCACCTTAACATTGTTTTTACATCGGATTATGAGGAGCGTTTCTTTGAACGGCTCGATAAGGAGGACTCCGTCTTCATTCTCCACAAGGTAGTGGACTATATTTTCCCCTGTAACGTCCTTAAACCTTGCAATTAAGGTCGATATATGAAGTCGAATATCCTTAAAGTGAGAGGGTAGTATTTCAACAGAATCAGTAGTGTCGAAAGTTGGAACGATATAAAAATCGATAACGTTGGGTTCTTTATTGAGGAAATCAGCGAGGATTCGAGCGCGCTGAGATGGCGATAATTCCGACTCCTTTTTCTTCCGTGGATATTCTATAGAGGTATCGACAGTTTCGAGCCGGTCGCTCAACACCCGCTTTATTTTTTTTACTTCGGGGTGCGATGGAAAGGTTTGATCGAGTTTTTCGAGGACAGTTCTCGCTTTATTGAATGCCTTTTGCTTGATGAGGATGCGGACAAGAGTAAGGATCGCCATAAAAGAATCCGGTGACTTCTCAAGTACCCGCTGAATTTCTTCATGAGCATTTTGGTAATGTCCCATATCGAGATAGATACGGCTAAGTAATATTTGACCATTTAGATTATGAGGATATGAGGCGAGCCCCTCCCTGCAAATTTGAAGAGCCATGCCAAGTTTACCGCCTCTTCTCAATGCCTCTCCATAGGAAACAAATGCGTCATCGACCACCTTTTGTTCATACAATCTTCGATAACGCTCGATTTCTTCATTTAGGCTCGGGGACATTTTTTGCTGATAACGATTCAACCCTGAAACAGTATATAATTGACACACATTTAATCTATCTTGGTTTTGCAATCAAGCTCTATTTTCTCAAGCCTCTTCGACGGCTTCATCTTTTTCTCCAAGAAGATATTGAATATATGCTCGTACCTTGTCAATTATGCACGGAAAAAGACGTTCAAGTGAAGGAGACAATTTTTGAGTTACTGAGCGTGTATCCACTACCTCGATGCCGATAATATTTATTCGTTGAGGCATTTCGCGGGAAAGGTGTTTTCCAACGTTGATCACCTCTATAACGGATAATGTATGGGCGGATAGTGTTGAAGCCCGCGGCGATGTATCGGAAACAGCGGATAAGTCGATACAATGTAGGCTTCCCAATTTCTTCTTTTCCGTTATCAGGGAATCGACAATAATGACCCAATGATATCCCTCGATTAGGTCGAGTAATCTTATTCCCCCGGTTGCCGATTGCTCGTAGTGAATTTCGAACCACGTTGTAGTGGGAATGTTCTCATGTTCAAGGGTTCTGACAACTTGAATCCCGATTCCGTCGTCGCAAAGAAGGTCATTTCCCAGGCCGAGTATGAGTATCTTTTTTTCTGCCATAGAAGGTTTCACGAATATTGTGAGAGGATATGCCAATACGCCCCGCGATGCCCTTCTTTAAGCGCATCTACAAGCACCTTGTTTTGATTATAATTATAGTTCTTTGCTTTTGTTCCCGAACCACCGAACATAAAACGTTTATCGCCATCGATGTATTCTATAAGAAAATCAGCAACGTCATCACCAAGTGTATTCTCAAGGAAAAAGACCGGTCTCATAAGAAGGAATTCGTCATTCCCTTTCAGGTGATCAAAATCTTCTGGGTTCAGGCCGGTAACGGATGAATGTCCAGACTTTTTTATATCTTTTTTTACACGTTGCCAGAGAGGAGTCCCGGGGTAGAGACGTACCCCGAGACTTATACCTATACAATCAGCCGGTATCGAACGGCTACGGTCAATGGTTCTCTCGATAGTAATCCTGCTTTCACCAGGCACTCCAATGAGCATGTCAAGCATGGTTGCAATCGAATATTTACAACACACATTAACAGTGTTGACCACATCTCGATGGGTATGTGGATGGTTGAGAGATGCGAGAATCACGTCATCAAGTGAATCGACTGTGAAATCAATTCCGCAGCATCCCGCTTTTTTCATGGTTTCAGCAATCTCATCATCAAAAGGAGTAGGCACACAATAGGCATACCACTGAATCTTCTTTCCAAGTCCTCTCCGAATGATCTCTTCACACACGGCAAGAAGATGCTCCCGATTGGTATTGAACTCGCTGTCACAGGTATGAAAATGAGTGACACCTTTTTCCAACAAGAATTCCAATTCGTCAGCGACATCAACGGGGTTTCGGTACCGAAGTGTTCTCCCTTTAGCGATTGGATCGGCACAATAGGCGCATTTTCTGGGACATCCCCGTTTTGTCTCAAATCCTATCATCCCACCTTGTTGAAAATAAAAGGTATGATCAGATAAGGTTCTTCGAGCAAGACTCAGGTACGGGGATTCAAAAGACGGTGGATTTTGGATGTAGCCGGAAGTCGATGAGTCCATGTAGACCAAACCCGGAATTGTAGCTACGTCATCTACCCCTGAGTTTCTTTCCAGAAGTTTAGCCAGTTTGATAAGCGATGATTCGGGATCGCCGATGATACCGAAATCCGCCTTGCAGTAATCCATAACCGCTTTTGGAAAAATCGAGAAACCAACACCGCCAAGGACAATAGGTGGGGTCTTTCGATTGGGTCTTCGATCGGGCTTTTGATTGAGCGTCTGAGCAGGCGCGGCATCAGGAGATTCGAATTTTTCCCGTATAAGATTGATGATGCCTGCGGTCTTTTCAAGACAAAAATCCCGGCTTGCGAAGTAGGAATCATCCACATTACGAATCGAAATTCCGATGAAGAGATAATCCCATTCTTCATCCATTATCGAGTCAAGGGTTTCAGAGATATTCTCCGAGTGGCAAAGGTCGACAAAGTCAATTTCATACCCCGCCTGTTCAAGGGCAATTGCAATGTAGTCAAGCCCGACAGGCGATATGGGCGGTTTCATCAGGTTGGGATTGATAAGTAAGATTTTTTGTTTCATAAGCAACTGGATAAAATTCTGAATTGCAAAATGTTACACGTTCGAACACTATGTTTTTTACTCTATACCATTTTGCAAATAAAGTTTTTTTTGCACATTGAGGATGAATTAAATGAATGAGTCTATAGAAATACAAGACATAAAGCGCCTTGTAAAACAGTATGAGGAGGATTGTCTGCGTTTCCTCCAAGACCTTATCCGTATACCATCGCCGAGTGGCAAAGAGAAAGCGGTTGCCGAACGTATCCTCAAAGAAATGGAACGATTGAGTTATGATGAAGCGTGGATAGATGAAGTGGGAAATGTTATCGGTCGTATGGGCGCATCTCATAAAGAATTGAACGTCCTTTACGACGGTCATATCGACACGGTAGAAGTCACGGATGCAGGGTCATGGAAGCACGCTCCGTTTGGAGCCGAAACTGCCGATGGCTTATTGTTCGGACGAGGTGCTGCGGACAATAAACAAGCCACTGCTGTTCAGGTATATGGCGCTATGATAGCCAAAAAAATCTGGGGCTTGAATATTCCGGTCGGCGTATACGTCATCGGCTCGGTCATGGAAGAGGATTGCGACGGACTGGGAATTGAATTCGCCATTAAAGAGAGCATAAAGGCGAAGATCAATGCGGTCGTCATCGGAGAGGCGACGGATTGCAAAATTTATAGGGGGCACCGGGGACGTGTCGAGCTTCTCATAAAAACGTCAGGGAAATCCGCTCATGCAAGTGATCCCGACCGTGGCGAAAACGCGGTCTACAAGATGTCCGGGGTGATTAAAGCGGTTAAAGAACTCAACGAGCGGCTCGGGAGCGATCCTTTCCTCGGTAAAGGAACCATTGCGCTTACCAAAATAGAATGCGACACCGGCTCTCTCAATTGTGTCCCCCATGAATGTCGTATTTTTATAGACCGGCGATTGACTAAAGGCGAGGATAAAAAATTGGCGCTCTCTCAGCTACAATCCTTGACAGAGATAAACGAAACAAGAGCTGAGGTTGCTATTCTGAACTATGAAGCAACCACCTGGACGGGAAGAGCGGTGAAAGCGGAGAAATATTTTCCCACCTGGACGCTTTCAAAAGATCACCCTCTTGTTCAGGCGGGATGCTCGGCATACCACGCATTGTTCAGCCAGGAAGCCGTCATAGATAAATGGATATTCAGCACCAATGGTGTATCAACTATGGGAAAACTTGGAATACCCACCATAGGATTCGGGCCAGGGGATGAGAAATTTACCCATATTACGGATGAACGTATTCCGGTAGGTGAACTCCCCGTTGCGACAACCTTCTATGCATCTCTCCCCTATTTTCTTAAACAGACGCTCTAACCGGACTCATGTTATCATGGTGTTAACGCAATTCAGAAACTTCGAATGTTTGGAGGGACGTAAGGGGAATTCGCTCAAGACTTCTCGTAAAAACTTATAATTGTCGCTTTCAGATTTTATCTCGATGACGAGAATATCCTGTAGATTTGATGGTGCATTGAGGCGCGGTCGTGATGACGACCATTGCTCAAATGCCACATGGTCGTAATCAAGTGTGATTCTCACGTTCTGTGTGGGTGAAACAAAATATTCGCGTTGATAATAGTTGATGAACAGAGGACAACATCGTATATCGAAATCAAACAACAATTCACCGGTGATAGACCTTCTGATTATGTCCCTGATTTCTTGCCATGTCATGGTAGTGAAATCAGTGGTTTCTGAAATATAAGAAATGACTTTCCAGTTTACTTTATCTCTTTTAATCTTCTTTTCAAGTGAACCTTGAACTTCTTCCCACGATGAGCCATACCATCTGAACCTCAGTTTAGAGCGTAGGTTGACGCCGGATAAATGCTGTTCGAGGCTTGCAAGTTCGTAGGTATCGAAATAGACATTATTAACCCGACGTGGTGGATAAGCGGTAATGAATCCCGAAGGGTGGGCGGTAATAATTGAACGAATAGTAGCATAGGCTTCGGGACGTGCTACAAGTTTGATTTCATACCTCGCGTTGAGGGGAAACGATATGTCGCGTGCGTTCATCAAATACCGAGAAGATTATCCTGTCGCACAAAGCTGATACTGGCTTGCGGCAATCTGGCGCGTAATTCATTTACAAGTCCTACCAGATCTTCTTTATGTCTACAATCGACGTAATAAGTGGCGAGTAAAAGATCATCGCGTGAATCCATACGTCGCACGTCCGCTTTTATCTTCTTTTGCGCGATGATTTGCTCGATCGTGGAAAAAGATTTCGGATCGCTGCTTTTACCCGGTAACTCTATGTTGAGGAAAAATATACTGCCCGTTGTTTTTTGTGTAGCGGTCGACCTTATTGCGAGAATGCCGAGAATAATAACTGTAGCAGAAGCCGTGATAAGCGTTTGACCCGCCCCGAGTCCGATACCTATCGCGATCGCCATGAACAGGTATGCCAGCTCCTCCGGTTCCTTGATGGGAGTTCTGAAACGGACGATTGAGAGTGCGCCGACCAAGCCAAGCGATAAGGTAAGCGACGATTTTACTATAGAAATCACCAGTACCGTAGTGAGGGCAATCAAGGGAAATGTCCAGGCGAATGCTCGTCGATTTGAAAGAGTCCTTCCATAGCGGATGAAATGCCAGGATAAAATAAACGAGAGAATCATACCGATCAGAAGATTGATAAGTATCTCCGTTAAAGAATCAGCGGTCGGTAACTGTGAATTTATTCCCTGAAACATAGTTGCGTTCTTTCCTCTAAGCCCTGCTGATTTAAATGTTTAAGCAGCAAAGGCTTATCATCTATTCTTTTATACGTTGTAGTAAAGAAAAAACTTTCTCCTCTCAGGGGCTACCAAGTAACCTCGTTGAGCCATTCGGTATCGATAAGGGGTGTTTCATCCTTACCGGCTTTTATAAAGTCGGAATAAAGATAAAGGCGAAAATCACGTTCTTCAACATTTATAAATTGCTGTGTCAGATTATAATCACCGGGGATGGATAGTTGCGGATAGTCTTGAATCCACGAATAGTCCGTATCGATGCTTTCCGCTGTTTTTATATCCTGTAAAGGAACATCCGCACGCCATACAATTGAGTTTTTCATCTCGATTCGGGGCGGTTCTCGTCCCTCGAAATAATAAAATTTTATTCCCGTCTTACACGAACAAATTATGGAATCGTTCATTTCAACAAAGAAATCTTTGAGCCCGATACCGGTGGCGCAATCGGTGATTATGACCCGGTCGATAACGGCGCTTCCGCCATCACCGAGCGAAAGCCCTTTATCCTCGCAATGACGAATAAGGCTTTTCCTAAGAATCAGATGCGCCTGGCTGATATCAATGGCGTCGGCATTGTTTTTCTCCAGAAGACAAGATTCGATGGTAGCGGTAGTGTTGCCGATAAGTTGAAGCAAATCGCCGTCGTATGCGGAATAACTATCGGTAAGGTGACAATGTTGAAGGGAAATTTCAGAATCCCGGACATCAATACCCACAAGTTGAGGCTCACGAATGAGAGAATCGTTCATGTCGAGTCGAGAATTCACACACTCGACCGCGCCGATATATAATCCATCCCACCATGAGGCGTTCTCAATTATAGAATGATTGAGTTCATTATTTTCCATGGAATCCACTATTTTTATACCGCTCCAGCTCCCGATGCGGTCCAATGGTGTAAAATAAACAGGATCGTCTTGTGTTCCCTCTGCGACGATACGTCCCTTGACTTCGATACCGGTCTCCGGTGAAAAAATAAGCACGCACCCCGGCGATATGCTAAGTGTCACTCCTTCATTCACAATAATATCATCCTGTATTATGAATGGAGAATCCTCTTTCCTGAGCACCGTATCCGCATCGAGCGCTCCTTCAAGCGGTGTCGCCTTTGGTGAATAGAAAACATCGAAGCTCTCGGTTGCCAGGTCTTCGCCACTTGCATTTATCGCCCGGATTCTGAAGGTATTCCATCCCTTGTTAAGTGATACGGATTTGCTCCATCTGCCGTAAATACCCTCATAGTCCGCAATCTCGTCATCCACACGGACTTCATGAGTTTCAAATATCGGAGCCGTTCCCCCGATGATGATCGTATTTTCAGAATTAAGGATCGAATGATAAGGGACAGGACCGCCGGAAAGCACCCAGGGGTGAATGACAAAATAATTATCACCCGGTGAATGAAGATATGCCTGAACCGCAAGGATATTGTTCCCATCAGGATTGATCAGGCTCTTGAAAGGCGTCAGATCGAACATTTCCGGTTCCGCGTTCTTTTTTGCGAACTGGGAAACGGCATTATGAGGAGGTGCGCCAGCCTCAGGATTACCCACAAAGCGTCGATAGACTTCTTCACCATTGAGATACGCGACAAAGCCTCCACTGTATTCGATAATCAAGCGCAAGTTATCGAGGGACACACCATCGGGAATCTTAAAGTTTTTTCTTATATAAAGGGATGTATAATCTCCAAAATCATAGAAAGACCTTATGCTTTTATGGTTGAAACCATGACCTACTGGAAAAGAATACCACGTAAAGGTCGTCTCAACATCTTTCCAGAATGAAGGCGGATCAAACCAGCCAACATGGGTTTCCCACACTTCATGTGGAGGAATAATCTCATCGGCGTAGGATGTGAGAATCTCGGTGGATAACTCTTCCGGAAATGTATCTTGTAGCGTGTCTCCACGCGTTCGCAGAAATTTCTCGATACTGTCGTAGGCTGCCCGCGGATACTTTTTCTCGACGCGCGTAAGCTCTCGGAGAGGTTCAATCTGCTCCTTGATAATCTCCCATTTAAACTGTTTTGTTTGAATGTCGTATATCTTGCGATAAAAGAGCGGTCGGATTTCAGGATGAAAGAGAAATCGTTTGACGTTTTCCGCGGCTCCCTCGGAGATAATACGATTCATCGGAAAACAGGTGGAATCAAAATCCCATGGGATAATAACAAACTTGCCGCTCGATGGTACCCGATAGAGAAAGTAATCATCAGCCTCTTTGAAGTAATATATCCCCTCCTGGTTACCGAGAACCGCGGTACATGCAAAGTACGTTATCCATTCATCTACGTCTATCCGTTCTTTAATACGCTTGATATAGTTTTCGTCCGAAGGATATGAGAACACCCTGCACAGGTCGATTATATCGCTATAATCGTCGCCCTTTTTGTTATTGTATTTCTTGTATGTCGCCCTGTAATGATTTTTGTCCTCGCCACGATAGTCCAGGTTTGCACCCGCAATCCCCCTGTAAAGATTCCCGCCGGTATTGTTTGGGAACCATCGTGCGACAAAATCGTTGTTGACGGGTTCAACATCCGCATAGGTCTGCAGGTCATCCTCATTGAAGAGTAATCGTACCAGTTTAATTTCCGGTGTAGGGAGTCCGGTCAAAGAATAAAGATAAGAGCCCGTATACTGTCGTTCCCAAAAACTCCCATTGAGAAAAACTATCGATTTATCCTCGAAAGGCGCTCCGGTGGTAAATTCGAGCCGGTAGGATTTCTTCCAATGAAGACGAGATGAATCGCCACGATAACGTACGTTTACTCCCAACCACGCCTTGTTGTGTGCAATAAAGGTAGCTTTGAGCGGTTCGTTGCTTGTGATATCTCTGGTCCGGAGGGTCTGATAATTACGCGGCGACATGACTATACGGTAGATGGGTGTAGGTGATTCATATTCCGTTGAATCGACCACAAAAACATACGGGTCTCTCTCCCCCTCTGAGGGAGAAAGTGCACGTGTATCATCCTGCAAACGCGCATCGATAAAAAACTCGATTATCGAACCGTCAGGCTGAGATGGAATAGATGCCTCGAAATGATCCTGGACTTCCCTGGCTTTAACAAATTTGAACCGTTCTTTCGAGGATGCATTACGATATAGGACAAAAATACCCGCGAGTTCATCTTTGTTGAATACCGAACACTTCACGGTTACGCTGTCAGCGGGACCGGGCACCACGGGAAAAAACGATACGTCTTTGATCAAACTTGTGACGCTTTCTACATATACACTATTGGCATTTCCGGGTGTACCGTGAGGGACGTTATCAGAAGTGTTACTGGGATGCCATGCCTGCGCAAGGCTATTGTCAAACCGTGGATTCAAGAGTTCGAGACTGGGTCCGTTTCCGTCCGGTTGAGCGCTCCAGGTAATACCATCATCATACGCTACTTCATCTTCGATAGAGCCGTCGGGTCGTACTATCTGTAACGTTTCTCCTTTATTGGATAATTGCCCGCTATAAGGACCTACCACGATGTCACCGGGTAAATTATAGGTGGCGCGTATATACTCAGGGTCGGCACTGATGACTAAATATTCATGGGGTTCGATAATTGTTCCTGCAGGAAAATTGAACTGTATACCCTGGATTTTCCATCCGTCCAACGCTATGCGGAAACTACTGGTATTATAAATCTCAAGATATTCTTCACGTCGCTCGTTGCCTTGAGGATGGTACATGATTTCATTGATGACAAGGACGGAACGGACTGGTGGTTCATTACCTAATGTGCGTGTAATCTTCGACTGTTTCTCCGGGAAATGTATGACGCCCAGATACCTCCTCGGGATAACAAACAGTATCACCGCACACACGATAAGAAATCCCGCCAACAGGAATCTCCAATCATCGAGCATACGCTCAAACAGCCTATATTTTGACTGAGTCTTCGGCATAAACGGCTTATAGATACGGTGGAAGTTCATAATTCAACAATATATTCTAATAGTATTCGTGCATAAGCGTCAAATGGTAAAAGGACAGAAAAGAGTGAGCTCGAGCGATTCGCAAAATAGGGGCTTTTGAGGAGAATGAGCCAGGATATATGGCGTGAGGTCTCACGCCGATACAAAGCGCAGACGCGTATGCGCACTCAAAAATTGATTCTCGGATAGTCGATCTCTTAATCGCCACAGCGAATATACGACTCCGTCGGGCCGAACGAAATTCTTTAAAAACACGATTTCGATTTCGATAGCGCGTACAACGCCAAGGGCGTGTACGAACGCGAGTGCGATTTTAATGACACGCGGGGAGGCTTATTCTATATTTTTTTCGCTGGGGTAACAAGTTTTGGAGGGGGCATGAAAGTGTCCCAACATCCAGCGCAGGAGCTGATTTTGTGGGGTAAAGAAAATTCATGATGTCCTGCTGAGTTTTGTATGAAGCGCTTATCCCAATTTCGCTAAAGACTCAGTGAGCTCGAGATGAGCCATTCGGGAGAAAGAAAAATCTGTAAAAAGTACCCAAGCCCCGGAGTCTATGAGGTCATACGAATCCTTTACGCCCTTGAACATAATCAGGCACAACAAACCCAAATTCCTGCGCCTGTGCTAAAATCGGGAAATCATGGATTCACTTAACTTATTTCGTTATTGACATCTTGCATCAACGTTATGTAGCAATATAGTTATAAGAGGAGGGAAATAAAATCAAGAATGCTATCTTCCTTTCGCAAAATTCGTAAGCATTATTATTTGTTTCTGATAGCATTTCTGTTCCTCTTCGGGCTGTGGGAAGGGTGGAAGCTCTGGCAGAGGCGGGGATACAAATCTACCGCCGGAATTTACATAACTACAGGCGGACAGTCTTTCCTCGTAATCGAAGCCCAATCGTTTGGGAAACTCAAAGTCACAGACGGATTGTTTACAACACCAGCATCTTATGAGATGTATCGGCCTCCAGGTTCACCTACGCATTTCAATCCGGTACAGGTCAGTTTCAAAAATGGCTTACTCAAGATAAAACAGAGCATAAAAGTAAGGACTATAAAAGAATATTACTACAAAGAATATTTGACCCTAACCCTTGAACCATCGGGAACTATTCCCGGCGATTGGGATCTTATAGATGCGGAACTGACAATAAAGGCAGGGGAATCGCAAAGCATGATCTCGCCCCATTTCTGGATGGGAGTCCTGGAAAATGTAGGAGAACCTGAGGGAATCAAACAAAATTTCATTCAAGCACTCGAGCAGGAAGTGTCTGCTCAATACGTGCTGAAACCTTCAGATTCGCCACTTGTCTCCTTCCTGCACAAGATGGAAGATGAACGCATACCTGTTCTCTACAACAACCTTTTCGAGGACGACTATAGCAGCGCAACGTTAAAAAAAGTACACACCCTCTGCTCGGAGCACAGTAATGATCCTTACCTTGACATCGTCTCTATTGATATCGAAGCACTCGCTCCTGCAGGTAATCCCGCCCTCGCACTTGAATTGCAATCAGAATGGGATGACAAATATAGCGATCACCCGGATAAGATTCTTCGATGTGCCCGCTTGCTGGTCTCGCGAAATGTGTCTAATGCGCAATACCGAGATGTAGATCTCTTACCCTTTGAGATTGAAAACGATGTCCTTACAAACAAAAGAGGATTTGATGAAAAGATTGAAATAGTTAAGGGCCTTTTCTACCGTGGGAATGAACCATATTGTTATGAAGCACAACCACTTGTGCCGAGTATCAGACAGCGAACACCGTTGAAACGCACTAATTTTCTGGAAATGCAGATCTTTACTAAGGTGTGCAGGGTACTTGCAAGTCTCTATTTATTCGAAGGGCGCAAATATGAATCGCTGGTGTTACTCGGCTCGGGCTATCGTCTGGGACAATCGCTCAACGCTGCAGGTGGCTTGGTTGCACGTCTCGTCGGAATAAATCTACGTAATATCATACTAAGTGGCATTGAAACGTATGTTCTCAATGCATGCGAGACACCCGTTGATTTCAAAGAGACATGGGGGGTACTCCACCATTTACACAATACTCCTAACCAGGAAACCGGCGAGCATATCATGGTGGGTGAACTTCCCCTTTTCTTGGGGACGCTATCACCTGTAAAAAGTTCCGAGTTTCTTGATGTAAGTGAGATTATAATCCGACACAAGGTTGCTGACATGAAGTTCCACCTTATACGTACGTCAACCGCCGCAAAGTACCGATATATCACTACCGGAACATTTCCGTCGTCGTATGACGAATTCGCTCCACTTCTTCCTGTAGGAGCACCGAAGGATGTTTTCAATGACAACAAGCCCATGAGTTTTACCATAAGACCGGATAACAAATATGTGGTATACAGCTATGGACCCAATATGAAAGATGAGGGAGGGGCATTCAGGTATGATCCCACCAACGGAGTGGTAAGCCCCGGCGATCTAATCGTTGAGATTCCGCGTGAACGAGAATTTCCTTTTCCCCGACAGGGTGTGCGAGCTGCCAACGCAGCCGAACTCCTTACACAGTTTCCCAACGGGTTTCCCTCGGATCCCTTTGCCGATACAAGAGGACGGCCACTCAGTATATTGGAATCGACAAAAGATAGACCGCTTGTGATCTTCAGTTTTGGTCCTGACACGGATGAGGATAAATTCACGCCACTTGAAGCGAAGGAATACAAGGTCGGTGATGTCATCATAACACCAATACCTACCCCGCCCCCGCCACCCGACGCTTCTCCCGGGCGAATGCTCCAGCTGGTGATGGGCCGGGCAGAGTCGCCATTGGATACATCCAGATTGGACAAGGTAAAAAACTCATCGGATTCGATCGGGGAGAAGAAGCAGGCACTACAGATTCTTTCGCGACCGCAGAGGGACGCGCCACCCGGACACTGGATTCTTGAACCCATGTATGATCCCACTAACGGTATATGCAGCGAAGGCGATCTCTATATCGAAATTTCACGATAGTTATCGTTTGATGTTCATCCCAGCGATTGAATAATGGATTCAAAAAGCCATTAAGGCGGTAATTTGCCACCCAAATAATCCCTTTTTAATATATTCGTAAGACATTAGAAAGCAATCAATGGTGTTGGTTTTCGTTTTTCCTGGAGGAGAGGAGGTATTCCTGGAGGTCCATGTGGCTGAGGGCGTCCTTGAGCGCGCCACGTAATCGCTTTATCTGCTTTTCCTCGTCGATTTTATTGTTTTCGAAATCGGTGATGTAAAAGACATCGACCACGCGGTATGCTTCTGTAGTGATAAAGGCGCGTTCAATATTGATTCCTTCTTTGCGTAGAATAGACGTTATGGTGTAAAGAACCCACGGGCGGTCAATGGTTTTTATTTCGAGGACACTATAATCGCGCGATAAATAATTCCGTAACGTTATCCGGGTAGTGATAAATTTAAACCGTTCTTTGCTCACGGGTGAGGAGCGCCGCCGACGTTTGAGGAATGATTCGAGCGAGCGCTTGTTGTTCGTCAAGGCAATAAAATCTCTTTTCAAGAAATCGAGGCGAAATCCCTCCGAGAGGGGTCGTCCATATAGGTCGGTGACATAAAACATATCGAGGCAATATCCATCGGTAGTGGTAAATATATTGGCATTGATAATATTAATCCCGCTCGATGAGAGAATAAGGCAAAGGTCCCTGAAAAGCCCGAGTCGGTCAAACGCAACAAAACAAATCTCCGTCAGGTTGCTCTCGGGGGGCTGGTGAAGTTTTATCTCAACCGGATTGTCCCGTGAAAGACGCGATAAAAGCACGAAATGTTCTGCTATCCGGTCGACATCCATGGTGGCGAGATACCGGTCAGGAAGATTGCTTAAAAAGAGGGATAACCGTTGTTTGCTCGGTGACGTGCCATATATTTCCCTGACCTTTTTACTCAGGGCGGGAATGAGTTCTTCATGTGATTGAGGTCCCGGTAAAGAGGGGAGTTCTCCTTTCTCGAGGTAGTGGGCGACTTTCTTGAAGAGTTCATAGAGCAATTGCCCTTTCCATGTATTCCATGCATCGGGCGATACTGCATTTATATCGCAATAAGTAAAAATATAGAGCAAGTTCAACAGGTAAGGTTCCATGATTCCCCTGGCAACCAATTCAATAACCCGGGGTTCATCGAGATTTCGCCGAAGCGCAACATGCGAGAGCAACTGATGGTGCGAGACGAGGAAATAGACAATATCCTGGTCGCGTTGAGCGAGCCCCAGTCGACTCAGAATCGTTATACTGAGTTGTGCGCTCGCAAGCACATGGCGTCTGCCGCTCCCCTTGCCGATGTCATGCAAGAGAAGGGCGAGGTTAAAGAGCCCCCAGTCATGGGGCTTAATCTCCTTCATGATAGTTCTCAAGGCGGTGGGGGTGTCTGTATTGTTCCCCTGTATACAAGAAAGTCGCACTTTTTCAGATATCTGCACTGCACGAAGCAGATGTTCATCGACCGTATATTTGTGGTATGAATCGAGCCTTACCAGGTGACGAACTCTCTGGAATTCCGGAATCAATAATTCAAGAAATCCGGTTCTATGCATATCGAAAAGTGTGTTACCGACGCCGGGAGCAGAGCTGAGAATGTTTAAAAATATTTCCTGAATCCGTGCGTCTTGACGAAATCGCTTGTCGATATTTTTGACTGCAGCGCTGATAAGATCGATCGTGTTGGGGCCAAGATGAAGGTCGTGTTCAGCGCAAAGCAGAAACATGGTAAGTATATTGAACGGGTCGGAGATGACTTCATCCTGATATTGGGGTATAATATGGAGCCTGGAGCCGACCTGGCGAAAATGTTTCCCTATTCTCTTCACAGGCTTAATTGCATGAAGTTCGGATAAGAGAGCGGGTGCATAGCGATTTAGCATTTCTTCTATCAGTTTACTTGAAAGAGATTCGATAAAATGTGCATGGCTGTAATAAGTCTGCATCAATTTTTCTTCGCCGAGGTGTCGTGAATCGCTCTTGTAACCAAGGATTTTGGCAACGCGTTCTTGCTTCTGGAAATTGAGAAGATCGTCTTTTCTGCGACTTATAAGGTGAAGCACGTTTCGTACACGATGAAGAAAATTAAGTGCGCGGCGGAGTTTGTTGAATTCCCTTTCAGTGATAAGCCCCCGCGATAACAGTGAACGGATATCAAGGCTTTTCCAGAGCACGTACTCAAGCCACTGGATGGAATGCACGTCCCGTAATCCTCCCCTACCCTCTTTTATGTTGGGTTCGAGCAAATAGACGGAGCGTCCCCATTTGTGCCGTCGAGCCTCGATATCGTCGAGACGTTGTTTTATGTACCATTCTCTAAGGTCGCCGGTGATACGTGTATCCAGCGTTTTTCGCGCTTGAGAAAACAGTGTTGGATTCCCTGCAAGGAAGCGGCTTTCTATCAATGCGGTTGTCGAGGCAACATCCGCGCCGAGTATCTGCTCAATATCATCCATTGTTCGAACAAAATAACCGACCTCGAGCCCCAGGTCCCAGAGCATATAAAGAAGAGATTTTATGCACTCTTCCTCATCAGGGCTGGTTTCTTTTTTTGTCAGGAAGAGAAGATCAATATCCGAGTATAGATTAAGCTCGTGTCGTCCGTATCCACCCTGAGCAAGAACTGCAATAGTCTTAACTGTTGTTTTATGCTGAGCCGATTGAGAGAGCATAAACTCGAATGACTTGAGAACTATTGCATCCATTCCCTTTGCATACTCTTCAATGATACGTAAGCCGGGCTTATCGGGTATTTTATTAACAATACGGCGTCGCAGCTGTGTATATCGCTGCGACAACATTTGTTTCGGATCTTTATGTATATGGCTTCCCATTAATAAAGTGTAATGCCCCTACATTCTACTTGCACAAAAACAAAAAGAGCCTTACTATATGTATTGATTTTGAGTGGGAGAGGTATCCTTTTCAATGACAAAAGTACGCAATGAGCAGCTGAGTAAATTAAAAGCCAACATTGAACGTGTCATAAAAGGCAAAAGCGATATAATAGATTTAGCCATAATCGGTATTCTGGCACAAGGACATCTTCTAATCGAGGACGTTCCGGGAGTAGGAAAAACAACACTCGCATATCTCCTGGCGAGGTCAATCGATTGTTCGTTTCAACGAATACAATTCACGAGCGACATGTTGCCTTCCGACATTTTGGGTGTGAGCGTGTATGATGAACGGACAAAAGAATTTGCGTTTAAGCCGGGACCCATTTTCGCCAATATTGTTATGGCAGATGAAATCAATAGAACTACTCCGAAAACCCAGTCAAGTCTACTCGAGGCGATGAACTCCGCCCGCGTCTCGATCGATAAAGTTACCTACGATCTCCCACAACCATTTATGGTAATAGCCACACAAAATCCTATCGAGTTCCATGGCACCTTCCCCTTGCCCAAATCTCAACTCGATAGATTCTTGATGCGGATTCATATCGGGTATCCGGACAAAAGCGACGAAGTAAAGATACTTAAAGAACGAAAGCATATAGGCTTGATGGAAGATGTAGAACCGGTATTGAGCAGGGACGAGATCCTGAAAATGCAAGAGGAGGTAGTGAATGTAAAAGCGGATGACGACCTGCTGGAATATATTGCGGACATAGTACGAATGACAAGAACATCGCCTTTGATTGAGTTGGGGGGTAGTCCCCGCGGCGCTCTTGCACTGAGAAGATGCGCCCAGGCAAAAGCGTTTGCGGAGGGACGCGATTATGTGGTGCCGGATGATATTAAATCAATGGCTGTATCCACACTCGCACACCGAATTCAAATTGCCCAGACCTTTGAAACAAGCAGCCTCAACCATCACGAAGATGAAGAAGTCGTAAAACAAATCCTTGATCAGATTGAAGTTCCATTGTAATTAAAGGGTGTAAACTTTTTAAAATAAAGTAAAACTTTAAGTGTGGTGGTCATGTATTCCAAAAAACGGAGGTTCGTGATGAAAACCTATATGAACAAAAGGAAGAGTATATTCTTATGCTCGATCTGCCTTGTAGCAATCGCCCTGAGCGCGATCGCTTACCACAAAGATCGTATCATTCCGTCGGTCAAGGTCGAAGGCAAAAACGTCATCATAACAATAACTACACAATATCCCAGTAACGATGTGAAACTTTTCGTATCTTATGAAGATGAAGTATCGCGAGGCATGAAGGCGTTCCCGGAGTATCGCTATACACTCGTTGATGAGCCGGGATTCAAAAGGATTCATACCTTTACAATACCGATGGCTCCTGAAAAAACCCGATATATCAGAGGCATTCCAGCCGGGGTGACCAGCCATTTTCGAGTCAGTTGTATAATGCTGCCTGAAAAAACGCACACAACGTATGTCAGGTCAAAGAATTATTCTTTCAGGATTATCAAGACACCTGAGGGTGAATATAAACCCGGTCTATGTTTCACGCGCTCACCCGTGGTCGCTAACCTCCTGGAAGATAGAGCCACGATTTGGTGGGAGACCAACCTTCCCGCACAAACACGCTTCATCTACTACAGGGACGGACAAGAGGTTCCCTCTGTTCAGGAGAGCGACGAGGAACATCGCCGTGTAGAGATCAACCTCGAAGGCTTAAAAAAGGATTCGATCTACTATTATCAGATAGAGTGTATCTCCCCAGCTCTTGACGATACTTTTATCTCGGAAAGGAATCAGTTTCGTTCGGGAACCACGAAGCCCGATTTCGTATTTGCCTTTATGAGCGACTGCCGGGGAAATGCAAAATCCTCCAGACCCGACGGAAATGTCAACAGTGTGAACGTCGCCACTCTTGCAGAGCTTACGCGCATGGCATGGGTATCCGGAGCGCACTTCATTCTTTTCCCGGGCGATCTTATCAGCGGCTATACAACCGATGAAGAGGATGTGCATCTTCAGTATTCTACCTGGTGCGATGCGGTTGCGCCTGTATCGGCAATGATACCGTTCTATGCGGGAATGGGGAATCATGACACCAGCGCTCCATGGCGCGAGGTTATAGCGGAAGGTCAAGAGGAGAAGGTGGATGAATCTGAAGAAGCAACGCAAAAAGAGTTGCATTTTGCAGAAACGATATGGGCTGATATATTCGCCCTTCCGGAAAACGGACCCGTCAGCCCTCAAGGCATGCCACCCTATAGAGAAAATGTGTATTCCTTTAACTACGGCGACTGCCACTTTGTGATGCTGAACAGTGACTATAATTATGTTAAAGGAGCCCCCGCGGACTCCGTGCTTCACACGACAATTACAAAAACTCAGCAGGATTGGCTGGAAAAAGATTTGCGGGAAAACATCGACACACGATTTATTTTTGTAGCCTTCCACTGTCCGGCATATCCCACAAGCGTCCATCAGAAGGCTTCTCTCGATCGGCTTCCTGAAGTGCGTGATGCGGTATGGGATATTCTGAACCGCTATAAAGTCGACATGGTCATCAACGGTCATGAGCACCTCTATACAAGGTTACTCGTTGATAAAAGTGTAGATGAAAGATGGACAAACCCGATCTGGCAGATGACGGCTGGTCGAGCGGGCGCACCCTGGTACCCGGTCAATACCTCGGTAAAATGGAAAGACAATATATACAAATACAATTACGCGCCTCATTTTGTCCGTGCAGAGGTCAAGGGCAGCAAAGTATGGTTCAAGGTCTATGACATTGACGGGAACGTCGTTGACGAATTTATAATTAAACAAAAGAAACGCTCTAAGATAATTTCAAAAGAGGATTGAGGAATCTTTTAGCAAGATGGAGATAAGCACCGATCTACTGGTTCTGGGTAGTGGGGGCGGTGGCTGTGCGGTAGCGCTGGCAGCGGCAAGGCGTGGCATACACGTGATTATGATCACGAATGCGCCGGAATTGCTCGAGAGCAATACTGCCAGGGCACAAGGTGGTATTATTTACAAGGGCGAGGGCGATTCAGCGGAGCTGCTTGCGGAAAATATCATGGAAGCGGGACATCGCGCTTCCTACCCCCCCGCGGTCCAGCAACTCGTTAAAGAGGGACCGAGATTCGTAAAGGAATTCTTAATCGACGATCTCAAGGTTCCGTTCGACCTTAAGCAGGACGGCTCACTTGACCTTACGGAAGAAGCCGCACACTCTATTCCGCGGATTATTCATGCTGCTGATCTCACAGGGAGGGCGATTGCCGAAAAATTGCTCGAGGCAGCCAGGGCGCATCCGCATATCGAAATAATTACCAACGCCACCGCCATTGATCTCCTGACTCTCTCGCATCACAGTCTTAATCCCCTTGATGTCTATGAACCCCCGACATGTGTCGGCGCGTATGTGTTTCTCCAGAAAGAGAAGAAAGTGGTAAAAATTTTTGCAAGAGAGACCGTTCTTGCGACCGGGGGTCTCGGGCAGCTGTTCCTGCATACCACGAATCCACCGAACGCGCGTGGCGATGGAATCGCCATGGCATCCAGAGCCAATGTACGATTGATTAACCTTGAATATATACAGTTCCATCCCACTGCCCTTTTCCACCCTCTTGCTGAGCGATTTCTTATTTCTGAGAGTGTGCGGGGTGAAGGCGGGGTGCTCATCAGGCGAAACGGGGAAGCGTTTATGAAAAAATATCATCCCCAGGGCTGTCTTGCGCCTCGCGATGTTGTTGCACGGGCGATTCATGACGTGATGGTATCGTATAACGAATCATGCGTGTATCTCGATATTTCACACAAACCCGCTGACCGGCTCAAGAAAAGGTTCCCCAATATTTATAAAGAATGCCTCAAGTACGGAATAGATATAACGAAAGAACCCATTCCGGTGGTGCCTGCCGCGCATTATTCATGTGGCGGGATTGCCGTAGATTTAAAATCCCGGTCAAGCATGCGACGCCTTCGCGCAGTTGGTGAGGTCTCCTGTACCGGTGTTCACGGTGCAAACCGTCTTGCCAGCACTTCGCTGCTTGAAGCATTGGTCTGGGGTGTAATAGCAGGGAAAGATATTGCCAAAACCATCGAAACGGAAACCTTTTATTTCCCGGAAATAGCCGACTGGGTGTACGAAAAGGAAGAAGTAGACCCCGCGCTCATCGTCCAGGATTGGCTGACGATTAAGTACACCATGTGGAATTACGCCGGCCTGGTAAGAACTTCGAAACGCTTGAATCGGGCAAAACATATCCTCAATGAACTTCATATGGAGATTAATTCATTCTATGCCCGCTCTGTTCTCAGCGATGAACTTCTGGGATTACGAAACGGAGTTCAGACGGCTATTGCAATTCTCATGGCATGTATAGAGAATCGCCGTTCACTGGGATGTCACTATCGGGTGAATTGATAGATGAATTCTATTCGGGAATAACAACCGCTTTCATGAATCGTGTGATATCTTCTGCGACGTGGTCAAGAGCGTCCCGAAGACAATATTTTGTTGAGATGACCTTTACATTTAACCCACCGAAGGGATTACCGCTATGGCGCTTTCGTATAATAAACTCCCCAACACTGCTTCCGTCATCCGGTCTCAGGATTCTACCTTCAATATGTACCAATACGCCGCCTACTCCATATCCGACAAAGTAGCGGAGAAATCCACATCCGTACTTAACCTCTATTACGTCTACTTGTAAGAAAAGAGTTTGATATCCGAGTTCAGAATACGCATCTATCGAATCGGTTGTGTCGGCGATTATGAGCGGAGGGCAGAGAAGCCGCACAAGATTATAGTACAGTCTTTCCTCCAGAAGCGGGACATATCTCCTCATTATTGAATGCTCGGGAGCAGTTACAAGTTCACCTTTTAACGTAACAGGCTCTATTTTTATTACGCGTGTATCTTGCAGCGACAGAACGGTGTCAGGGTTGAGATGGTAAAAAAGCGAAGTACCTTCAAAGTGTCTTAACTCGGTAAGGGGCGTTATAAACCGTCCCTTTGAGAGAGGGGGTTTTGGGGCACAACCAAGACAGATAAGTAGTAAAAAAACTAAAAGACCTCGAGACAAAATTTTTATATTTTTTTTCATGCGTCTGATTCCAAAGTATAATAATGAATTAATTCTCTATCGCTTACAGCAATCATTTGTAAAGATAGAATAAAGTGCACTTGAGCTGCAAATAAGAATTGGGGAGGTGATGTACCTTGAGAAGGAGCATTTCAGTTGATATGACTTCTCACTGTACAGCCAATTCGTTTGACTTCAAGGCTTATGGCGCCTACAATAAAATATATTTGCATTAAATGCAGGCAGTAAAATGGCAATGAACAGAGGGCATAAAATAGTAGCATTCTTCATCTTCACAGGCTATATAGTATGTCAATTCCTTTTAACCGGATGTCCTGAGAGAGAGAGGCGGGGGGGAGAAAGAGACTATACCCAGAAGGGAGCTCCTTCACTCTACTCCCGGCAAATCAGCGAGGAGACATTTATGAAACAACGAGAAGATATGGTAGAACGTCAAATAAAGGCTCGCGGTGTAAAGAATCCAAGAGTTCTGGAAGCAATGAAAAAAGTACCTCGCCACAAATTTGTCCCGGATGATTATGAATCCTTTTCTTACCAGGACTCACCACAACCGATTGGTGAAGGTCAGACCATTTCCCAACCTTATATAGTGGCATTGATGACGGAACTGCTTGAACCGGAACCGACCGATAAAGTCCTTGAAGTAGGAACAGGCTCAGGTTACCAGGCAGCTATCCTTGCCGAATTGGTCGACGAAGTGTACACCATAGAAATAATTTCTTCACTTGCTGAAACCGCCGAGGACACCCTCACCTCTATGGGTTATACAAATGTACATGTCAAGTGTGGTGACGGATTCAAAGGATGGCCTGAAGCCGCTCCTTTCGATGGCATTATTGTCACCTGCGCGCCCGATGAAATTCCACCATCTTTATTGGAACAACTCGCTATTGGAGGCAAACTTGTGATACCTGTCGGTGAATATTACCAGGAACTCATAGTTGCAACGAAAACAGAAAAAGGCATTCAAAAAAAATCTACTATCCCCGTTCGCTTTGTTCCTATGACAGGGGAAGCCCAAAAACATCGCTAAAAGAAATATGAAAAAAGTAATAAAACAATGAACCGAAAGCCCTCTTTTTTACTACAGATAAGCAGACTCACGATAACGTGTGTAAAAATTACTCCTATCGCCGCACTCCTGCTTTTTCTTTCAGGATGCAGTCTCCTGATCATCGATTCGAATCCTCGTGGTGCAGAGATCTTATATACAGGAAATGATACTCGCGCTATGAGATGGGAGATCTGGTGTCCCTCAGACAATGAGCATCCTTCAACAACGCCCAAATGGCATCTTACCTTTAAACGCGGTACGTTTTTCTTCAGAACCCATCTTGAGGACTATTACGAACCGGAACCCCAATTGGTTGAAGTATTGCCGTTGAGGATTTCAAAAGTTACCTTCGATATGGAAGAAAAGCCGGATAGCTTTGCACGACGCCAGAGAGAGAAGGGACTGGTTTTCTACGAGGGAGAATGGGTCAATCCGGTTGATGCCGGTCTGGTTCAATACAATGGTAAATGGATCACGGAGGAACAACGCTTTGAAATCCAGCAAAGAGAAAAGGGGCTGGTCAAGTATGGGGGCAAGTGGATGACGCCTGAGGAGAAAGAAGCGCTACTCGCTGAAGAATATCGGGCACAAGGATTGGTCAAATACAAGGGGAAGTGGCTTAAAATCGAGGTATATGAAGACGAAAAGGCAATCGATGATAAAGTGGAACAACTCAGGATGACGGGTGAAACGCAAGAGCTCGATGTCCCCATTGTGGTAGGTATAATTCGAAGTGAAAAAGCCAAGATTCGGTTGTTCAATGGGGTTGGAAATGCTGCGATGTTTTACCTTTCCGGTCCTGAATCTTTAAAGTTTCTCATTGATGGATATGACAGTGAAGTGACCATGATGGCGCCGGGTGACTATATAATCGCCGTCGAAGAGACAAGGACAACGGAAACTTTACGAGAACGATATGTCCCACCTCATATCGTCCAGTCCAACCTTAAAGATGGATTTCAATATTCACTCACCTACGAGGGAGAACCCGTCAGCATTCCTGTGAAGAGTGAAGATGTCGATGAATATATCGACGAAAAATTTCAAATACCCACCATTGAGATTCCTATCTCGGAACAAGAGATAGAAGAGTTAAGAAAACCACGTCTACCGGAAAGAACGCCTTCCGGAGAACCGGGACAAAGGAGACCACCGCGCCAAAACCCAACTCCTACCGATTGACTCTTATATCTACAATTCCTTAGGATTCTTTCGTACTCGAAGGGATCAAATAACCGTTATCGTACGCCCAGATTAGCCCAAGTTCGACAGTTAGAAGGATAGGGGTACTGAAAAAAGGAGACTTACGTTTTTTTGAGGGTAAAAGTCGCCACTACATTTTCGATTTTTTT
>CAZSMK010000082.1:0-55811 GCA_964608095.1 uncultured Candidatus Sumerlaeota bacterium
AAAATGCCGTCGTTTTTTCTGTGTCATAGTCATTTCCTCCTGCGTTCAGTATACTAATTCCGGGGGAGGAAATGTCCAATTTCATCTGAAGCAGCACAATCTTTGATGCCGTATACTATCTATAAAGAGCAAATACTTGTGAAAGGGAGTAGATAAGGTATGTTCGATGACCGAACGGATGCAGGAAAGCGCCTTGCAGGCGCCCTTGAACATTACAAAGACCGCGATGTTCTGGTACTTGCAATACCTCGTGGCGGCGTAGAAGTCGGCTTTCGGGTGGCGGAAGAACTCAATGCGGATTTCTCCATAATCATTTCGCGTAAACTTCCGTTTCCGGACAATCCGGAATCCGGTTTCGGCGCGGTTACAGAAGACGGGAGTATGTATCTTTATCCAGCAGCGGAGAGCTGGGTTGGACGTGAAAACATTGAACGTATTGTGGCGAGACAGAAGGAGGAGATCGAACGTCGTATCGCTGTTCTTCGAAAAGGGAGACCTCTTCCCTCGATAGCCGATAGAACCGTCATTCTTGTAGACGATGGAATTGCCATGGGCTCAACCATGCGTGCGTCTATAAAATTGTGTAAAAACCGCAATGCCGGACGTATTGTCGTTGCTGCGCCGGTTGCTGGCGAGCGGGTTGTTCAGGACATAAAACAACTGGTCGACGAAATTGTTATTCTCGAGGTTCCACCGTTTTTCCGCGCCGTCGCTCAAGTGTATCGGAACTGGTATGATGTAACGGACGAAGAGGTCCTCGCCATCATGGAATCACAGGATAAGAACAGAAAAATTAATTGATTAGAGCAGGACATTCCTGTGAAAATAGGATTCCTTTTCAATATGATTTCACTTCGAGGACAAAGTTGTGGATATTTACCAATACATGGGAAAAACATTTACGTGTCCTTATTGTGGACAGGAACACGCGATTCCCACAAAGAAAATAGTCACCGAACAGGGCGCTCTTGAAAATCTGCCGGACTTTTTGGATTCGTTGAATTTGCGAAACGCATCTATTCTGCTGTTGTGCGATGACATAACTTATAATGTTGCAGGACGACGATGCGAAGAGGTACTTACCGGGGATTTTCAGTATGAAACGCATATCTTGAAACCCCATAACTACCGCCGTGTTTATGCAGAGGACGTCTATTTTCCTGAAATCGAGGATGCGGCTCATGGCAAAGACCTCATTATAACAATAGGAACAGGTAGTGTAACCGATATGGGGAAATATGTGGGGCATCAGCTTGATATTCCTGTGGTCAGCATTCCGACTGCGCCATCCATGAATGCGTATACCTCAGGGGTGAGCCCAATCATTTCGAACGGTGTAAAAACCACTATTCCCGTGACGCCCGCCGTTGGGGTACTTGGTGATATCGACATACTTTCAGAGGCGCCCCTCGACTTGATAAAGTCTGGATTTGCAGACAGCCTTGCAAAATCGTTCGCTAATGCTGACTGGCGAATTTCGGCACTCCTGACCAACGACACCTATTGTCCGCTTCCTCTCGAGATCGCGACCCTTGCCGAGAAAAAATATAAAGATAACGGTAGTTTGCTTATCCAGAGAGACAAAGACGCAATAAGAAACCTCATGGAAGGACTGCACATGGGTGGTTTCTCGATGGTGATTGCGGGAAAATCCGCGCCCGCGTCCGGCGGCGAACACCTCTTCTCTCATTTCCTCGATATGCTTGCCCACCGTCGGGGAAGTGAAGTCTTTTCATATCATGGGCTGCAAGTCGGCGTTGGCTGTGTAATATCGGCTATGGTATTCGAACGACTTCGAAATCTCGAAAAGCCGGTTTTTCGCCGCATAGATTACGACAGGAAATTTCAGGAACTATTCGGTGATGAACGCAACAGAATCGCTGAAATCTACTCTAAAAAAGCCCCCTATCTCGAGCGCCTATCGGATAAGTGGGATGAGTTACGCGAGATATTTGGTCAGGTTCACAGTGTTGAAGAGATAAAGAACACTTTACAGAGTGCGGAATGCCCTGTCAAATTCGAGCAGATCGGTGTCGAGCACGCTCTTGCTCGCCGAACCGTGCGTTCCGCACGCTTTATCCGCGACAAGATCACGATTCTTGACATTGGAGATGAAGCAGGCATTCTCGAAGATGTCGTTCATCATGTAACGTAATCTGCCCTCTCATGTCTCAAAAGTCCGCCTCTATCTTCATTATTATTGCACAAAATCCCTTTGATAATGATGGTAATAACGGTACAATTCCTGTATATATTGTGCATATTCATTTCGTAAAAAAGGCTGGAACAGGGAAAAGATGAAAAAGATTCTTGCAGTGGGAATAGGTCCGCTTCTCGAGCCGGGAGTCCGCAAAATCGGAGGACAGTGTCTCCGCACGTGGCATTTTGTTAAACCTATTATTGATCGCGGCGACCACGTACGCCTTTATACCATCCCTATACCTGACCGTGACCTTAACCTTACGGATTTGCCGGTGGAAGAAAAAAAAGACTACAAGGGATTTGATTACACCTGTGTAAACCGCCATGATCTGGTCGAGCTGACCGGTTTGCTCGAAAGAGCAATCGAGGAGTTCAAACCCGATGTACTGCTCGGGATCAACTCGTTTCCGTCGCGGGCGCTTGCCGCAGTGAAATCACGTCTTCCGCTATGGGTGGACCTCAACGGATATACGATGGTAGAGGGACAAACGAAGTGCCGCCTCTACCAGCGCGATGACGACCTGCGCTACTTCTGGGATCAGGAAATCGGTATTGTCCGTCGCGCAGATAAGTTCTCTGTAGTCTCGAAACCGCAGATGTACGCCTTGCTTGGTGAGCTGGCATTTGCCGGGCGACTCAATCGTTGGACATTCGACTACGAGTTTGTTCACTGGACTCCCAATGCGGTTAATGAGATGTACACGTGGGCGCCGTCGTCTCACGATAAAGTGTTGCGAGGTGTCGTCGTTCCTGAAGATGCGTTCATCATTCTATGGAGTGGCGGATTCAACACATGGACAGATGTGGAGTTCCTCTATCGGACAGTGACTGCCGCCATGGAACGTTACTCTTCAATCCACTTCGTGGCTACCGGCGGAATGGTGGATGGTCACGATGAGCTCACCTACCGGAGGTTCCAGAACCTCATTGACGAAAGTCCTTTCCGGGACAAGTTCCATCTCCAGGGTTGGATTGACGCCGAACTCATCCCATCGTTTTATGCCGAGAGCGACCTCGGGATTAATGTCGATTCGTTTAATTATGAAACGGTTTTTGGTGCCCGCAACCGCCTGGTCAATATGATGGCAATGGGGTTAGGGGTTCTTACAACGCTGGGGACTGAAATAAGCCATGTCATCGCTGAAAATGATCTTGGCTCGACTACACCGATAGGAGATGAAGAGCAGTTTGTTGCGGCACTATGCGAAGCAGTGGCTCAGCCGGAACGTGGGCGCTGGACAGCGCATACAGCACGTGAATATGTCCTCAGGCATTTTTCGTATCACACTACTACGCAGGATTTGCAGAAATGGCTTGATAACCCCGCTCCCTCGCCTGACAATATTCAGCGTCGCTCAAGTGACCAACCTTTTGTGAATGAAATCGAGTCGATGATTGATATACTGTCACCAGACAAGATTAATAAGTTACACGAAGCGGCGGAGGAGCTTGACCGGATAAAATCAAAAAGGCTTTATAAGGTTTATAAGTCTATCAAGAATATCTTTTTCTAACGAGTACAGGAGCAGGCAGGGGACGTTTCAAAAGCGATTACAATAAACGTTTTGAAGAGATTGTATCGTGCAACAAGTTTGGGTGAGCCCTGTGGCTTCAGAAAAGAGAGCTGAGGTAATGAAAAGATTCTTCACAATAAGAATAGCGTTAATGTGTATTCTCGCCGTGTGGATGGTCAATTCCAGCCGGGCACAACTCGTTTATCACTCCGTTGACAGCGATTATTATCCGGTTGAACGGAGCAGAACGCTTGCAAAGTATAACGGGGGCGAGATCGACGAAAAGAACCTGTTCCTTTACCTCGTTCTTACCCAGAAGAATAAACCGTACCTTTACAAAGAATTTCTGGAAACAAAGGACGAAGAGTTAAAAGCAGCCGACAACAAAGCGCTGAAAGAATATATCGAGGACATCGTGTATATGAGGCTGCTCGTGGAGGGTTCAAACGAAGCGCAGGGTGAGTTGAAAAAAGAAAAAGCCAAGCACCTTCGTCTCCAGGTTCATCCTTTCTACGACTACATCTGGGTACATCACTATTTAAAATCCCAGGTGAACGTGCTCGATGAGGACATCAAGTTATATTACCAACAGTATATGTCTGAATTTATACACCCGGAAAAGGTCAAAATACGCACCATCTTTTTGAATGCACCGTCGGATTTATCAATGCCTGAACGAAAGAAAGTACGCGACCGACTCGAGGCTATTCGTCATGACATCATGATGGGCGAGAGATTTGAAGAGATGGCACAAAAACATTCCGAGGCAAAAAACGCTCCTGACGGTGGGCTTCTTCAACCATTCAGCAGGGGAACATTTTATTCAGATTTCGAAAGCACCGCATTCGCACTCGATCCGGGCGAAATCAGCACCGTTCAGGACTCAAAGGACGGATTCTACATTATACAATGCCTTGAGAAAATATCCGAAAAAGAGATGAGCTTTGAAGAAGCCATTCCCGTCATACGAAAAAAACTCGAAGAATACCAGTTGAAATTACGCCACCAACGCGAACTCCAGAAAATTACGGATAAATATTCCGTCAGAATCGATACATCGAATTTTGAAGTCAGACCCGACGATCTGGCGGTTGTAAAAGTAAAAGAATTCCATGTTACTAAAGCTGAAATGCTCACGTTTTACCCCGAGATTTACAAGGGATTGTTTTTCGATTCGCAGTATCTGATGGCAAAAGCAATGCAAGCGGCGACCTACGAGGTTATTGCGCAATTCTGTGAAGATAACCAGCTTGCCGAGAAGAGCCCCATGCTGGCTAACGCGCGTTCTATGGGACACTTGATTCTTAATGCAGACAACGCGGAACAAGAGTATCTGAAACCTTATATGAATATTACTCCTGCTGATGAAAAAGAATATTATTCCGCACACGAGGCGGAGTTTCAGCAGGGGACACTCTATCATCTTTACCAGCTCTGGGGAGAGATCAAGAATCCCGAACAATATACCTTTGCAGCGCAGGAGAACTTGATAAAACGGCTCAAGCAAAAGGTAGACGATTATATTGCCGAGATGAAAGTAAGACTCGCCAACCAGAAACTCGATATGCTCGGTGCGCTTATTGAAGGAGACGAGACGTCATTGGAAAAGACCAGCGAAAAAGTATCCACGGAAGCGATTCTTGCTTCGCTCACACGCCTCGAAGATGATACATTCGCATTTAATTATAAAGATGCCGGACATCTAAATCTCGACTACCTGCCTGCAATTAAGGACCTTGTCGCGGGTCTGGGTCCGGCTGAATTTTCCGAATCTTACGAAGCCCCCAATATGGTTGTATGGTACTATGTCGAAAATGTGATACCCGGCGCCAGGATAGATTTCGAGAAGGCGCGTGCCATGGTCTTTCTCAAACTCATAAACGACCGGAAAGAAAAGACATTGGAAGCCTTGCGGGATAAAACCTTAAAAACTGCAAATATAGAGTATGAATTTTTATCTCAGGAGAGTTCAAAATGATAGATGGTGTAAAACTAAAACAGCTGCGCGTTATTCCTGATGAACGCGGACGCCTGATGGAAATTTTACGCGCGGATGACGAGTCCTTTGTCAAATTCGGTCAGGTGTATATGACCACGGCATATCCCGGCGTGGTTAAAGGATGGCATTATCACAAGAAACAGTATGATAACTTTGCGTGTGTCCATGGCATGATGAAAGTCGTCCTTTATGATAGCCGGGAAGATTCACCGACCAAAGGAGAGGTTAACGAATTTTTTGTCGGTTTGCACAATCCCAAATTAATTCATATCCCGCCGGGGGTGATGCATGGGTTCAAATGTGTCAGCGAATATGAAGCCATCGTAGTTAATATTCCTTCTGAAGTATATGATTATGAGAATCCCGATGAATTTCGTGTCCATCCTCATGACAACGAGATTCCCTACGAATGGGATCTTAAAGAAGGTTAACGAGCCCTTACCTTGAGAAAGCGTGAAAAAATCGGTGGGCGGTTTAGAAGCCTTATTGGACCGCCCCGGGTAAGGGATTATATGCATTTGTGCCACCAGTTGCATGCCCTTGTCGATGCGGGCTTTCCCATCCATGTCGCGTTGAGAACCGTGGCGGATACTACAACGCACGCGCGTCTTCGCTCGACAATGCAGGAACTTGCCCGGCGGATATCTCGTGGGCATAACTGGGAAGCATCGCTACGCTCATTGCAAAATCCTCTTCCACCGATCTTCACTAATATGCTGATCCTCGGTCATGAGACAGGGAACTTATCGGGTGTACTTCTACTCGTTCAACAACATTTTCATATACTCGACACATTGCGCCGCACCATATTCTCCGTTATATGGTATCCCATCATTCTCTGTTTTGCATATTCCTTGATTATGGCGGTGACTTCAATCATACTTAAATTTATCAATGGGGCACCAACAGTAGCCGATCTTGTGGTATCTGCATGGTCGTTTTTTGGACCCCTGGTGTTCAGTATTGCATTTGCGTACGCGCTGGTAAATGTCCTCAAGGACACGCGGACAAAAAAATACGCTGACCGAGTCATAATATCAATTCCGGTGTTTGGAGAACTGTTGCGAGAGTATTACCTGACGAATTTTTTCAATGCGTTGGCTATTTCGATTGATAGCGGGATGCTTATCGAGCACGCTTTCAGACTGGCTACAGAGACCATTGACAATAACTGGTTGAAATACAGAATGGAAAAAGCCCGCCTGTTTCTTCACGATGGTGAATCGCTACATTCGGCGATGAAGATCGCGGGAATATTCCCGCAGGAAGCCCTTGCCATGACTGCCGCCGCAGACCACTCAGCGTCCTGGACGTCTCTGTTCAAGAAACTTGCGGAACATTATATAACCCATATCACGGCAACTGCGCCCGGAATCATAAAGGCGGCGTTCCCCCTTATCATTGTAGTTATGGCAATCGTTTATTTAGGTCAAGCAGGATTTACTTTTATTGCAATGTTTTTATTCTTTATGTATTTTCTAATTCGATAAATGAGTTCAAACAAGAAAATCAAAGTACTGCACCTGGCAAGCAGCGAACGCTGGACCGGTATTGCAGAACCGGTCACAAGCCTCGTAAAACACCAATGTTCGAGCGGTGAGGTTCAAGCCTGGCTTGCATGTATTCCGGGACGTTCCTTCGAGCGACGCGCTCGTGAACGTGGGGTCGAGGTGCTTGATCTCTTATCATTTCATCGAAAGTATAATCCTATCTCTACGATCAGGGATATCCGAAGACTGCAACGCTTTGTTCTTGAACACACTGTCGATATAGTGCACTGCCACCTGTCGCATGACCACTGGTTAGCCGCGGCAGCGTTGAGATTTTTTCGCCGTATTCCGGTACTGTTGATTCGGTCGTATCACCGCTTTGTTGCTCCTTACCGCGACCCATTCCACAGGTGGCTCTATGAAAATGCGACCGATCTCCTTATTACGCCGACACAGGCGCTCGGTGACGTGCTCAAGAGCCGCATGGATACCCATGACAATGTCCTTCGTGTTGTGCATGGTGCGGTTGATACCCAGCGGTTCAATCCTGATATTGACGGCAGCCCTATCAGGGAGCGGGCAAAAATATCACCGGGCGCGCCGGTCGCGGGTCTGGTCGCACGACTCCGCAAGGACCGCGGGATCTTCTGGTTGATGAAATCTATTCCCCTGGTACTGGAAAAACATCCCAACGCTTACTTTATATTCGTAGGTCGAGGCGAACTCAAATACTGGCTGCTCGATTACATCAACAAAATTCCGCATGGAAACCGCATACTCCGTGCAGGATACCAAACCACTGCACTTCCCCAATTTTATGCTGCGTTTGATTGCTCACTCTTTCTCGGACTTGGAAGCGATGGATCAAGCCGCGCTGTTCTCGAGGCAATGGCTTCCGCAACACCCGTCATCGCTTTGAACAGCGGCGGGTTGGATGAAGTGATCGAGCATGGGAAAAACGGGCTTCTTGTCGAGCCCCAGGATGTGGACGGTCTTGCGGATGCAATCTCGCAGCTTTTCAGTGATAAAGCACGCCGCGACGCCATGGGAAGGGAAGCCAGAAAGACTATCATCCAACGATTTACCGAGGAACGACGCGCTGCCGATACCCTGGACATATATCGGCATCTTCTTGGAGAGGATAAATGACATATTACAAGGTCCACGCACATAAGACAAAATTTACTGAAAGTATAATGGTCATGAAAACTAATCATCAAGCCAATCTCCGCTTGTTCTTCTGTGTTCATGGCATGCGCTATTCGGGTTGAATCAACAGTGAATCCAGGAGAATTTTTTCGAGACTCTTTTTCTTTTTAACCTTTTCCTCTTTCACCTCTTTCTCAGGAGAACATTCCTCCATCTTGAACCGTGCACTCACCGGGTAATGATCCGATGCCTTCAACATGGTTTCATAATCGTATGGACGAACAACTTCAATGCTTCCCTCTACATACTCGTCATACATATTGTGATTTAGGAGAATATAGTCGAGGGTAATATCGCTGTAAAGTTTGGTAATGGGATGACCGACATCTTCGAGAAGATCGATGTACTCTATGCCTTTCTCCGGTTCAGTCCAGCGTTTCATCTCCGGCGTTCCCGGCACTGCATTGAAATCTCCTATCACGGCGATATTGAGCGACGGATTTCGCACTGTAAACCGCTCGATCTGATCACGCAAAAAGTCGATCTGCCCTAACCGCCATCCGACGTTCCTCTCGCCACGTCCACCTGCCTTGAAATGGTTCACCGAAAGCAGAAAGGCGTAATCTTCCGACGGATAGACCTCGACCAGCAACATACGGTGATTGGTCAGACTCGTTGCCTCATCCATTCCCTCAATCGGTGTACTGATGGTCTTGAAACTCGTCATGGGACCAAGCGGAAAACGGCTCAGTACCGCGATGTTCTGATACCAGGTGTCGTGATCAACGGAGACGATATAGTTGTAGTTCATCTGAGGAAAATGTGTTGCGGCGAGGCGTTCCATAAAAGCCCCGCTCTCGACTTCCTGCACTGCGAGCACATCCGCGTCAATGGTCAGCACAAGTGACGTGATCAGGTCGATTTCGTAATCGCTTCGCGCCTTGACGTGCTCATCCGGTGAGTATGGATTGTCGTACTCGTCGACAAAGTTTCGCATATTCCACGTCGCAATAGTAAACTCGTCCGCGGAGACGGGTATTCTTATTGTTGCGGCAAGGAGAATAAATCCCCATAACAATTTATCAAAAAGAAATTTCTTCATGAACAGGCGCTCTCTGTCGTCACATCAGATGCCATTGTACCCTCATGAGTATACTTTTTTGCAAGAAGAGAAGGATTTTCTACAAAGGTGTAGCGATAGATTTTCTGTTTATCCTCTGAAGAAGATCAATCTGTCCTTTTATCTGTTATTCCCGCGCAGACGGGAATCCAATTCTTCTCCGCATGCCTGAGCGTGCGCGCACAAAAGAGCACGGACGAGCACAGACGAGCACGGAAATCGAAATCGCTTCGCACGCGCGAGCGTACGCGCAGTCGGTTGTTTTTTTTGAAGTAGGCTCGTTCGCGCTCGAACGACCCCCCCGGCTATGAGTTAATCTTTCCTTATCTGTCCTATCCGACTGATCGGTCCAATCAGTCCGATGCAAAAGCGGAGAAAAGACGATTCTCTATCAAAGGTCCACATGAGGCGAAGAAAAAACTCAAAAGAAGCGTAATCTTTAAGGTTTGAGAGGTTGTCCCACAATTCAAAAAACCAATACTTGGTTTTTTGGGAAGAGACGTTGCTTATGGCTGCGAAGCAGACCTCGCCTCTATAAGTGCAGATGCGCCTGCACAGTCCAAATGAAATTATCGGATAGTCTCTTTGACCCCGAAAATCTTACTTCTTTTTGCCGGTAGATTCCCGAAGGGTTTCATTCTTGCACGAATCTCACCGGTATACTATCAGACTTGACCCATTGCGTGATTCAAAGTAAGGTAATGTATTATCAAATGTACAAACTCCAACTATGAAAAATACAGATCAAACAATAGAAGCGATAGATAAGGTCTATAAAGGCAGCATCGTGGTCATTGACGATGAGCCCGATATGTGCACGGTTCTGACGAAATCATTGAACATCGAGGGATACCACGTCACCTCGTTTACGAATCCCCTCAAGGCACTTGACTATATCCAGAAATACAAACCCGATGTCGTTCTCACTGACATTAGAATGGACGAACTCAATGGTATGGAGGTTCTCAAGCGTATCAAGGAGCAGGATCAGACCATTGCAGTGGTCATGATTACGGCATTCGGCACTATCGAGAATGCTATCGAGGCGATGAAACGTGGTGCGTTTCATTATCTCCGAAAACCATTCAAGCGAAACGAGGTAATCGCCGTAGTAGAGAAAGCGATTGAATTCAAACGTCTCGGTGAGGAGAACATCAGTTTCACCGAACATCTTTCACACCTCTACAAGGACGTGCAAATTATCGGTGACTCCGAGGCAATGCAACGAATAAAGTCACTTATAAACAAGATAGCGCAGACGGATAGTTCGGTTCTCATTTATGGCGAATCGGGTACAGGTAAAGAGCTGGTGGCAAAGGCTATTCACAATGCGAGTCCACGAGTGAACAAACGCTTCGTTGCCATCAATTGCGCAAGTATCCCGGAAACCCTGATCGAGAGCGAACTTTTCGGGTACGAGAAAGGCGCGTTCACCGGTGCGGTGAAGATGAAGATGGGCCTTATCGAGGTAGCCAATTCCGGCACTTTGTTTTTAGATGAGATCGGCGATCTACCCACCAACCTTCAGGCAAAAATTCTTCGGGTTTTGCAGGAACGTGAGATCCAGCGAATCGGCGGTATCAAACAGATTCCCGTTGATATACGCCTCCTTGCCGCAACCAACCGCGATTTGAAAACCGAGATGGAACAAGGAAACTTTAGACGCGACCTGTTTTATCGCCTCAACGTCATTAATATCAAAATCCCTCCACTGAGGGAACGACCCGAGGATATTCCCGCGCTTGTTGAATTCTTTCTCAAAAAATATGCACGCTCCCCTAATGCTCCCTTTCCATCCTTCTCTGGGGATGCAATGGAGGCGTTGAAACAGTATCACTGGAACGGAAACGTACGGGAGCTGGAGAACATTATCGAGCGTTTGATGGTGCTGGTCGACAAAGACGTTATTGAAGTGGAGGATTTGCCGCCGGACATTGCGGGACAAGCCAGGTTGGAACCGGGTGGTGATGCCTTTGATTACCGGTCAGCCCGGGATCATTTCGAACGACAATACCTCATCGATCTGTTAGAGCGCTGCGAAGGGAACGTGAGCGCCGCAGCCCGAATCGCCGGCTTGAGCCGACGTAACCTTTACGATAAAATCGAACGGTTCGGCATCAATGCCGATGAGCACAAGAAAAAAACACCCGCAGAAGAAGAATAATTTGCAAAAGGTTTTTCCCCCTCTTGTCAACCGGATCCCCTATTTCTTATTCTTCCCTATTTCGCCTGTCTGCTTTCGGTATCTTTCCCAGATAGCGGCCAGCGTTTCTGCTGAACCGGCTGAAATTTTTATATCCACCACGTTCGATACTTCGCTTGTACCGGGATTTATTTCTACTGTTTTGGAACCGTGCATCCTGGCGCTCAACACCGGCTGGGAAATGTAATAAAAGAAACTCGTGGTTCCTACAGAAAAGATAATGTCGAAACCGCGCTCAAGCTCATACGAGAGGATTCTGAGTTTCTCTGCCGGCAGTAACTCACCGAACAAGACGACATCAGGTCGAACGATGGCGTTACACTTAGGGCAAAGCGGTGGGACTTCCAATCCGGCATAATTCTCCACCGTAGTGCGATAGTCGCACTCCGTACATGCCAGGTCATAGATATATCCATGAATATCTATCACGTTTTTTGAACCTGCTTTATGATGTAATCCATCGATGTTTTGCGTCAGTATCCACACGCGGTCGAAATGCTTCTCCATTTCAGCGATTACTTGATGTCCTCGGTTAGGCACCGCACTGCGACATCTCTCTTCCATATCGTAGAGATGTCTCCATGTCACGTTGGGAAGCGATTCCATAATTTGACCTGAAAGCGCAACCTCGATTGGCATCCCACTCTCGGCATCGGTCTCATTGTAAAGACCACCGACGCCCCGATAGGTGGGCAGTCCTGAATCCGCCGAAATACCCGCTCCCGTTATGAAGAGGATATCGTTACACGTCTTCAGAATCTCAACAACGCAGTCTACTTTTTCTAATTCAGACGGAGGTAACGACACGAAACTCCCTTTTCTCACGGATTGATTGCTTTGAATGTATCAACTTTATTCTGAGTCATTCATAATCACGCTGTCAATGTCGATCCAAAAATCTTATTTCCGCTATCAAAGCTTGTATAGGCACTATTCACATAGAGATATGGATTGGAATACGATGAAGGGGCAGGATTAACGATTTACACGCCAGGAGGGGTGCGTGATACCGTACTTGCGTATCCTGTTGTGCATTCTGTCAACGGAAATACCGAGCAGATTCGCAGCCTCTTTCTGGTTCCAGTTCGCCTTCTCGAGCGCCTTGAGTACAATCTCTTTTTCAACGTCATCAATGCGAATACCCTCTTCAGGGATGTTGATGAGAGGTTGACTCGTTTCTTTTTCGCTTAACTGGACGCCGCATTGCAATATTTCGTCCTTGTCGATCTCGGCTTTTTTTGAACGAATTACCAGTCGCTCAACGATATTCTTCAACTCCCTTACATTGCCGTACCAGGGATATTGTTTTAATTCATACAGTGCGTCGGTGGTGAACTTTTTCAAGGGGCGGTTGTACTTTTCACAATAGTGTCTGAGGAAAAACAATGCAAGAACCGGGATGTCTTCACTGCGTTCACGCAACGGTGGGATATATATTGGAAAGACGCTTATTCGAAAGAAGAGGTCCTGTCGAAACTTCCCTTCATCAACCATTTTTTTGAGGTCGCGGTTGGTGGCGAAGATGAGCCGACACTTGACCTGGATGGGACGCGAACCGCCTAAGCGGGTAAATTCGAGCGTTTCGATGACGCGCAAAAGTTTCGCCTGTGAATCCGGCGATAAATCGCCGACTTCGTCGAATAGAAGCGTGCCGTTATGAACAAGTTCGAATTTCCCCCGCCTGAGCGAGTGGGCATCGGTAAATGCACCTTTTTCGTGACCGAACAACTCCGCCTGGAACATGTTTTCTTCAGGTAATGCGGCACAATTGAGATCTATAAAGGGACCGTTGCGAAACACACCTGTGCGGTGTATCGCGCGCGCAACCAGCTCTTTGCCCACACCGGTTTCTCCCATGATAAGCACCGGGATTTCGAGTTGCGATACCTCCACGATCTCCTGTTTAATTTTTTTGATAGCGGCGCTCTGACCGACGATCTCGCCGAACTCGGTAGCACGGGCGAGCTGGTCACGTAAAAAACGGTTCTCGTTGAGCAATCTGTTCTGTTCGAGTACCCGGAGCAGGCGCATTACGATTTCCCGCCGTTCGCTCTCTTTCGTTATATAGTCTGCGGCACCGAGGCGCATCGCCTCGACTGCCACCGAGATGTCGTTCACGGACGTCAACATTACCATCGGCATAGCGGGGTCGATCTCGGACTCGTCCTTGCTCTTTATTCGGCGCAAAATCTCGACACCATCACTGTCAGGCATTTTGATGTCAAGAATCGCCAGATCGTAGAACTTTTCACGTAACCGCTGAAGTCCTTCTTTCCCTCCCTCTGCGATGTCCACGGCAAAGCCTTCGAGCTCCAGATTCTTCTTCAGGCGTTTTGCATATACCAGATCGTCTTCTATAATAAGGATATGTTGTTTCTCTTCCATAGGTTTCGGTTTCACCTGATATAAACAACTCTAAGGAACAGAGGGTTTGAAGTCAAATCGTAGATTGTGCCAGGGCGAAAAAAGCGGATCTATAAGGGTAAATAAAAGTTTCTGCCACACGATTATGACCGTGCATGAGTGATATAGGCGATAAGTTTGTAAATCAAACGAGCGACAAGCACATTGGGAGCAACCAGGGCGGGTAAAGGACTCAACTCCGTAACATCACATCCCATTATTTCACGTGAGAGAATTACGGTCCGTAAAATTCTCAGCAATTGATACCACCCCATTCCGCCGGGTTCCGGTGTGCCTGTAGCGGGCATAATAGAAGGATCAAGCACGTCAACATCGATGCTTAAATAAATTCTGTCGGGCAGGAGACCGAGCAGATGGGTGATAAAAGCCTCGGTGGAATCGGAATTGATTTGCCACATGGTGATCTGGTCTATCAATTTATTTTGCCGTGCGAATTCAACCTCGCCGCGCGTCATCGACCTCAATCCTACCTGAACGATAGGAATCCTCATATCGTTGATTCTTCGTGCAACACAGGCATGGCTGTACTGGTATCCCTGGTACGAGCTGCGGAGGTCGGCATGTGCATCAAATTGAAGCACGGCGAAGTTTTTAAGATTTACGGGACGTCTCTTTTTTAATGCGCTGATTAAGCCGAGGGCAACGGTATGTTCACCTCCCATTATGATGGGAATTTTCCCTTCCTTAAGAAGTCTCAAACACGGTTCTTCTATCTTCTTCAGCATCTCAGGAAAGTTACCTATCACCGGTTCAATAGCAGGTAGCGTCTGGATTCCTCGTGTATACGGTTCTGATTCTATCTCCTCGTCATATAATTCAATCTGGGAAGACGCTTCAATAACCGCACGAGGCGCAAAACGAGCTCCCGGAACATACGATGAAGTCTGATCATAAGGCACTGGAACAATCGCAAATTGTGCGTTCGCAGGGCTACTGAATTTCTCCGGTAAGCCAAGGAAACGTGTCGGAAATGTTATGTCCATTTCACTCATGTTCAATCAATGTTTAAAAAGTTTTGTATCAAGGTACGAACACGGCAGCCGCAAGTACGGTAGTCCAGCGTCCTTTTTCATCGCCAAGCGCAATCTGGGATATGTTGTCGGTATGTACGATTTCGTCCGAGATTCGCCATATCCCTTTTCGTTCATCCCACGATTCATCAGGATCGAACCTCGCACCCAGAATCGTCGCCAGCATATACGCGGCGGCATCTTCCGCATAATCTCCCGCCTGCTGCGCCTTCTTCCCGAATCCATGATATTCCGAAACATAACCATACCGATCGTTATCACGTGGCATTGCCAGCCCTATGCTTGCCGCGATTCGACGGTATGGCTCGGAAGTATCATTTCTGCTCAAGACGCAGTGGATAATCTGACCTGCCTTGAGAAGCCGAACACCTCTCGACCGTGGGATTAATTTACAATTAGGCGGCAGAATGCTGGACACACTGACGAGGTTGAACTGTGAAATCTTTGCGTCGCGAAGCGCCATCTCAAAACTTGCCAGCTTGTCCTTGGAAACCCCGACTCCTTTTGTCAGGAACACTTTACTTGGTATATACATCAGCGTCTCATCCCTGATTGGATTTGTTGCATCTACAAAGTTAGAATTTTCAGATTATCTCCATCTGAAGTCAAATCATTTATAACTCGAACTCTCCTGCAATTCGAAGGGGCATTCCCGTGCAGTTGGGAATCCGGTCCTTAATAATTTGCCCTTGCTTATAAGGGAGAAAGGCAGTTGCTAATCGATATCCCGGATAGGACGAAATAGGACATAGAGGACGGGATGGACAATGAAAACCCCCATTTACTCGCACTCCTTGTCATTGTCGCTATCGCTATCGCTTCGCATGCCTTGGCATGCGCGCTATGAGCGTGCGCGCTATCGAAGTCGCTGTTGCTGTTTTGAGCCAATCGCTTGCACATAGTCGACTCCGCAGGCGTTTTTAAGGAATTTTTACCACATGAATAAAGCTTTCGACGATTTCATATAGAAGAGAACGATAGACGCCGTAGTTTACAATAAAATTGCAACATAAGTCGGAAGCAAGAAGGCGCCTACCTGTATATCAGGATTGAAATATTTGCATCCGAGTTTTAAGTCTTCGTAACGCTTCCTATCGAAGTCTTTCTTGTGATCATATTTTTTTGAACAAAACGCAAGACCATAGTATGCATCGGTGTAGGTCGGTATATGTGCCATATAAGGTCGTGCAATGGGAAAGACCTCGCGCAGTTTTTTAAACGTTCCCTTAATGTGTTTTGGATTGTAAAAAGGAGTCCCGACTTGAGCCGTCATGATACCATCTGAGCGCAACGCGTTAAATATCCTCGTATAAAATTCTTTGCTGAACAGAATCTTGCCGGGACCAAAAGGATCGGTGGAATCCACAATGATTATGTCATATTCATCGGGGTGGTGTTTCACGAACTTGAATCCATCGGTTATATGAAGATGGACTTTGGGATTATCATATTCCGACGCCACCGCCGGGAAAAATCGTTTTGATATTTCAATTACTTCACCGTCGATTTCAGCCTGGTCGATTTGTTCGATATAAGGGTGCTTACAAACTTCGCGAACCGCGCCGCCGTCGCCCCCGCCGATAACCAACACTTTACGCGGTTTTTTATGCGTGAGCATCGGCACATGTACCATCATCTCGTGATATACGTGCTCATCCCTATCGGTTATCATGATCAGATCATCCAGAAGCAGAACTTTTCCATATTCCGGGGTATCTATGACGTCGATTTTCTGATATTGAGTCTTTCCATCGTAGAGATGCTCTTTGATTCTGAGAGAGATGCCCACGTGCGGAGTGTGGAATTCTGTAAACCAGCCTTTCAAGACGTTCTTTTCACGTCGTTTCGTTTCCTTTACATCTTCATATAGACTCATAGCATATCCTCATCTTTATCTAATCTGTGTTACAAAGTCGAAAACAGCAGGTGTTATAATAGTTTTCGAGCCAATGTTAAGTGGTGACTTGTTCTTGACGGCATCCTTGATATCCTGAACCGTGAGACATTTCATGGGTTGCTCGTGTAGGGTGCGGAGATGCCGCTCTTCGATTTGTTTGACTTTATCTATACGCGCCTGGTATTTTCCGCCAAGGAAAGGCGTGGTCAACCAGATACGCACGATCTCCTTTGCGATTTCCGCTCCCAAAATCTTTCCCCCGAGACAAAGGGCATTAGTATTGGAATGTTCGCGGGCAAGACGAGCACAAACCGGATCGGTGCAGACCGCTGCGTAGACTCCGAAGAGCATGTTTGCAAGCGCCGCCGAGGGGTACCCCGCCCCATCTATCAGGAGCGCCCTCTCGCATTCTCCCTTACTCAATGACAACGCAGCCGGATATACATAATCCGAGAAGTCAACACTTTGAGAACTGTGTGTACCGAAATCCTCCAGCTCATGGTTTTCCGACTGTAGGAGGGCTTTGATGAGTTCTTTCATTTCAAAGCCCGCATGATCACTCGCTATCGCTATCTTCATCGGCGCTCTCCTCCTCCGATTCAGGCTGTGCCCTTTCCGCTCGTTCAAGAGCCTCATTTATAATTCTTTTTGCATCCTCTGCTGCTGATTCAAGAACAAGAATACGCGTTCGGGCAAGACCGTTCACGGTAAAAGGGAAAACCGACGGGGGGACTTCACCCACCAGGGCGCATTTGATGCCGTTTGATTCAAGAATCTCCCTCAAAAGTTCCGCTTGAAGTGGGTTATCAGCAATATGGACTGTTACGCTTTCCTCATTGAATAGTGTTTTGGTAGATTCAAAATCATCGGGCGACACCAATTTTACGGCACAATGTTCACACCATTCTTTATCTTCTGAATAGTTCCGACCACATTTCGGGCAATATTTTTGACCTTCGCTCATCCTTCGTTCCTTTCAAAGTGAAGTTTTGTCATTCTTCTTGTATTGATAATGAATCTCGGTTATCGACTTATTTACATGAGTCTTGCTGCGCTTGAAACCGCCTCACCACCCGCTCGGTAAATGTTTCCGTTGCTTATGGTACCATTGCTGGGGTCGTAAATCGTTGCCGCGAACTTTCCCGGCTCGACGTCTGAATAAAAGATACGTTCCTGCAGGTTATATTCAGGTTCAGACGGTTTGAAACCGAACGTATGATTGGTACCCCGGCTCGCCACCCACCACCAGGTGCCTCTGGCTCGCGAACCCTTTTCCGTAGCGGGATCAATACTATATGCTCCGCCTCCTTTCTCGATGGTCATATTTTCCACGTTCATGGGTTCATAAGTCAAACTTGATTTATCGGCGGGAAAACCCGGTGGCTTGAATGGATCGAGGTGTATGCCTGAACTCATGTAAGCAATAGGTGTCGTCAGTACATCCAGCCCGAACCGATTTGCTGTTTTATATCCCGGCGGATATGCATTGGCATCGACACAATAGGATTCTATGGCAGTGGCGATCGAGCGCGTATCTGCGTGGACTCGGGATACTTTACTCCGTGTCTGCGCCTCGAGGAAATTAGGAACCGCAATAGCGGACAATATCGCTATTATGGCCACAACGATCAGGAGCTCGATTAAGGTGAAACCTATCTCTTTCTTTTTGCTGAGGCATACCATTTGTATATATCCGATTCCCTTGCAACCTGTTGATTTAAAGTCTGTGTGTTTATCTGAACTACTGCGGGTGTTGAATCTTTATAAATCGATTGCGCTTCATTAACGAGCGATGTACGCACAATTATGAAAAGATCGGAGCCGCTTCGAGCAAGGTTATCCACATTTCGGCGAAACCCTTTGCCCTCTATTTCCAAGATGCCGAATTCATCCACAACGATAATGTCAGGGCTCTCTTGAAACGAACGCTCTAATGCAGTGCGGGCAAACTCCAGTCCTGTACCGAGAATCAACCATCTTCCGCATACGAAGTCCGAGGGTCCTGTCGGGCGCGCCTGCAGAAGTGCAAAAGGGCGCTCACCGCCGCTGAGCAAATCCTCACATACATAACCGCTCTTGCGATTCCTCTCGAATACCGCATGCGTAATGATTCCTCCGATCTTAAGAGAGAGATCGTTGCGGAGCAGTGTGACCAGCATTCGCACCCATCGACTTTTACCGCTGTTAATCTCACCGGTCAGAAGCCATAACATTTATGAATACTCTCGCATTATCGGTATAAAAGGAAGATTCCCCAGAGAGTGAGAGCAAAAACGAGTGAGCAAAATGCAAGTGCAGGTGCGGGTGAAGGTACAGAGGATTTGGATTTTAGTCCGGCAAGGAGGCGGCCGACGGCAAAACCCGCAGGGACGGTGACCATTGAAATGCCGATTGCAACCGGTGCGCCCCAGAGAGCAAGCGGGAGACGCGTCCCCGGCAGTACACATGCCGGTATACCCGTAAAAAAGCCGACTGCAGGAAACAAAAGCACAGCACCCAGGGCAGCACCGCCACCGAGCAGAACTTGTCCTCCTATTCTTTCTCTAAAGCGAGGCGTCAAGAGGATGAGTATTGCTACAAAGGCAATAGTCTCCGTGAAGAAGGCATAAATCGGGTTAATGATACCGCCGCTTATTACGGGCTTCGACATTATCAACGCTGAATACAACTTGAACAACGTTGCAATAAACGGGAGGGCAAGAAGTGCATATCCTTTTTTCGTCCCCGAGTAAGTGGCGGCGATAAAGAACATCATCGTCCCCAGCAGTATCGAACCTGTAAGGAGCCGTGCACAACTCCCGCGAAGTGCAACTCCTGCAGTCGCCTCGACCAATCCCCAGATGCTTCCCGCTACCAACACAATTGTAAGATTTCTGTAGCTGCTTGTTTTCATTCTTTATCGCTCCAGCTCAATTTTGCTGCATACTACCCTTTCGAGAGATGGCGGATCAATGCCGGTACAATCTCGTGCAGGTCACCGACAATGCCGTAGGTGGCGACCTTGAATATCGGGGCGTTCGGGTCCTTGTTGATGGCAACAATAATATCCGACGACCGCATACCCACAAGGTGTTGAACTGCACCGGATATCCCGACGGCAATATAGACCCTTGGACATACGGTTCTGCCGGTTTGCCCCACCTGATGAGAATAAGGAATCCAGCCGGCATCCACCGCGGCACGCGATGCACCTACTGCGCCACCCAGCGCTTCCGCGAGCTCACGAATCTTCTCGAAATAAGACGGATCGCCGAGTCCACGTCCACCCGACACTATTATATCCGCTTCCGCTATATTTAATGTACTCTCCAGCTCTTCCACTGATTCTATCAGACGAGTCCGGCACGGCAAACCGTTTTCGTCGCCAAAGCCTACCTTTACGACCTCGCCTCGTTTGGTCTCCTGCCTTTTCATTGGTTTCATGACTTTCGGTCGCACGGTCGCCATTTGCGGGCGATTATAGTACGTGGCTATAGTGGCAAAAATGTTACCGCCAAAAGCTGGTCTGGTCTGCATCAGATGTTTTCCTGTTTCATCGATGTCGAATTCCGTACAGTCTGCTGTTAGACCGGTTTGAAGTTTGATCGCCACTTGCGGTATAAACGACCTGCCGATGTTGGTGGCGCCGGTCAGGATTATTGCCGGATTGTACTTCTTCGCCAGATAGGTCATGGCTTCAGAGTAAGGATCGTCGTGAAATGCCGTCAGCGCCTCATCATTTACATAATAAACCCTGTCGACATTATAATACAACAATTCCTCGGCAAGGTTATCGATATTGTGACCGAACAGGACGGCTGAGAGTTCCTGTCCGATATTGTCGGCGAGACGTCTTCCTTCGCCGATAAGCTCGAATGCAACCTTTTGCAATTCACCGCCGCGTTGTTCCGCAAACACCCATACTCCCTTGAACAGATCGATATCGACCCGGGATGGAAGCGCTGCTTCCTCTGCCTCTTCTTTGATTATGGCATTTACGGGACACTCCTCCACGCATGCACCGCAAAAGGTACATGCCTCGGTTATGACCGCCTTGCCCTCCTGCATCTCGATTGCACCGAATGGACAGGAAGCTATGCATATTTCACAGCCTGTGCAGGTATCGATGTCTACATATATCTTCATAACACAACTCCCGATTGTTTCAGTTTAGCAATAAGCGTCTCCACCACGTCGTCGATACCTTCGCCTTCTATTATTTCACCCTGTCGCCGAATCTCAGGTGTAAAAATATGAATAACCCGTGTCGGTGAGCCATCGAGCCCGATTTGCTTGGGGTCTGCCTTGATATCCGCGGGTGTCCAGACCTGAGGTTCGTACTTTTTTGCACGCATTTTGCCCCGAAGCGAGGGAACGCGGGGCTCGTTGATCTCCTTAACTACGGTGATCAATGCTGGAAGTGGAATCTCAACAACGTCGTGCCCTGATTCCATCAATCGCTCGACATGCATTACGTTCTTCTCCAGGTCGATCTCTTTGATATGTTTAACAAATGCGACAAAAGGAATGCCGAGAAATTCCGCGACACCCGGTCCCACCTGGGCGGTGTCGCCGTCTATTGCTTGCTTGCCGCAGATTACGAGGTCGACCTCACCCATTGTTTTCACCGCGTGGGCAAGAGTATACGAAGTCGCCCAGGTGTCGGAACCCGCAAACGCACGGTCAGAGACCAATATCGCCTCGTCGATGCCCATGGAAATACACTCGAGCAAGGCATCTTTGGCTTGAGGCGGTCCCATCGTTAATGCATACGTTGTCCCGCCATGTTTTTCCTTCACGCGTAGGGCTTCCTCTACAGCATATAAATCGAACGGGTTCAGAATCGCAGGCACGCCCTCGCGCTTCATTGTCCCTGTCTTTGGATCAATACTCGCCTCGGTAGTCTCAGGGACTTGTTTTACACATACAACAATTTTCATACCGGTTTCTCCACTTGCATTGGTTTGGGTTTTCCCGTTACAGGTGTTAAGAAATCTCTCATTCGTTCAGAGATCAGTTGAAAGTAGCATAAAATCTTCAGGCTGACGGTGCAAACAAAAAAACTCGCCACTATGGATGCTGCGTCTCATATTACACATCCGGTAAGGACGTAACGAATTGTTACAGAGGCTCGAACCATAAAAAAAGCAAGTATCCGAACTCTTGTGGTCTATGTCAAGACTCGAGTTGTGTGTAAAGCAAGGTAGGGCGAGTCGCCGAAAAAGGAATGGTTCTGAGATTTTGAGATTTCTTTTTTTTAGTCGGAAAAAGAAGTGTAACCTTCGATATTTGCTTCCGAACTTCACACATAATTCCTATCGGGTTTATTTTGCATGCCGTGAGACCGCCATGGCGATTCGAAGAGATTGTCCCCGGCTTAGTCTCTCTTCAGCGAAGTCTGACACTCATACTCGGTTTTCTTGATACGGTCGCAGAGCGCGAGTTAAATGAAATTTTACAAGCCCTGTAGGTACAGGCGCGTTACGATTGCATTTTCGTTTTTACCTTTATGGGAAATTATAAAAAAGACTCCGGTTGGGATTACGTTTTTTGAATTTTCAGGGAACTGCTATACCAGAGATCGCGCGCCTTAGCAACACGCCGCACATCTCTCTTCTATAGTGGCTCGTCGAGCGGATATCGTCTATGGGGCTGACTTCCTCTTTTGCTGTTTTGATTGCAGCATCCCAAGCCGACGCGTCGTCGATGCGTTTACCTGTCAATAATGATTCAGTGCGACGCGCCCGCATCACCTTGCATGCCACTGCACCAAAAGCGATTTTTATCCATTCGATCTTTCCGTCGTTTGTGTTTCCCTGCACCGCTAAGCTGACCTTGGAAATCGTCATCGCCTGTCGCTGACCGAGTTTAAGAAACACCCCACGACTATTATTCTCCGGTATATCAAACGAAATCGAGGTGAGAATCTCACCGGGGTGGAGAACAGTCACGCCGGCGCCGGACGCAAAATCGCCCGCATCGACTATGCGCTCTTTCCTATTTCCCTTTGATGGCGATGCGATATGGAGTTTAGCGTCGAGAACCAAGAGTGACGGGATACTATCCCCTGCCGGTGAGGCATTAGCAAGGTTCCCTCCGATAGTGCCGCGGTTACGAATCTGGACACTCCCTATCTGGCGGCAGGCATGATACAGAACCGGGACCTTTTCCCTGATCAAACGCGAGGCGCATATCGCAGCATGCGTTGTGCCGGCATGGATATGAACCCTGCTTTCTTTGATTTCAATACCCTTGAGTTCTTCAACATCTGTTATCTCGATGAGGGCATCAGCTTCAATACCTCTATCCTTGAGTAAAGGAACCAGATCAGTCCCACCGGCAAGATATCGAATGACCGATTCCGGTTTTTGCGAGAGAAGACGTCCGGCTATTTCCAGTGCCTCGTCTATGCTTGCCACTTTGTAATAATCAATTGTCTTCATACTATGTCACGCGGGTCTATCTATCATCACATGTATGCTGAATTTTAAAAGAGCCGAATCCAGACAACAACAGAAAAGTTATCCTTCCCCGGGATCTATTTTCCTACGCTTCTGAAAACGTCGATGAGGAATTCCATTTCCTCCCGGGTACGTTTTTCTGTAAGAGCGACGAGAAAAGCGCCTTCAAGGTTCTCGTAATAATCGGAAATCCATGGACCTACCAGGACCTTTTTGTCGGAAATTGTTTGTTTGAGAGTCTTAATATCGCCTTTGAAGGCGAGTGTAAATTCGCGAAAAACCGGAGCGTTGAACGCAACTTCGAACGAAGGGATTTTTTTGATATTCTCCATAAGGAAATACGCGCGTTTTGCACTCGACTCGGCAACCTGTCTGAATCCACTTTTTCCCATCAAGGCGAGATATATTGCGGCTCGTAGTGCGTTGAGCGCATGGTTGGTACATATATTTGAGGTTGCACGCTCGCGACGTATGTGCTGTTCGCGTGTCTGGAGCGTCAGGGTAAAGGCGCTTTTCCCATCGAGGTCGGTGGTCATGCCGACGAGGCGACCGGGAATATAGCGCAAAAATTCTTCGCGGCATGCAAACACGCCGAGCGTCTCGCCACCAGCATAAAGATGGAGTCCCAGCGGCTGCCCCTCGGCAACGACCACATCGGCGCCGTAATCACCCGGTCGCTTCAAAAGCCCCAGCGATATCGCATCAACAACCACAACCACCTTTGCATCGACGCTGTGTACTGCTTTTACCAACTCATCCATGTCCTCGAGACAACCGAAGAAGTTCGGGTGCTGTATCACCACACAGGCAGTTCGCTCATCAAGTAGAGAGGACAGGGTATCGGGCGCAACCGTTCCCTCCTTATCTTCCCACGCGACTTCCTCGATTTTATAGGCGGAATATTTGAGATAGGTCTTCAATACTTCCCTGTACTGCGGATGTACAGAACGAAACACGAGTATGCGATTGCGCTCTTTTCGAATAGTCAACAGCATCAGGACAGCTTCGGCTAAGGAAGTCGCTCCGTCGTAAAGAGAGGAGTTGGCAACATCCATTCCGGTTATTTCGCATATCATACTCTGATACTCGAACATCGCCTGGAGCGAACCCTGGCTGACTTCCGGTTGATACGGTGTGTACGCGGTAAGAAATTCGCCACGGCTTACGAGGTAGTCGATGATGGGTGGGACGTAATGGTCGTATATTCCGCCACCTGCAAAAATCGCGTCATCGCATTGATTTTGTTTAGCCAGGGAACTCATATACCGGACGAGTGCAGGCTCATCCAGAGCAGGCAAATGCAGCCCTTCTTTGAGCAGCAATGATTCGGGAACAACGCTGAAAATCTCATCGATATTGTTAAGCCCGAGCGTCTCAAGCATCTCCTTGATTTCACGCTCGGTTGCTCCGGCATAGGGATTCATATAATAACGCTCCTCACATTTTATGACAATGATGTGAAGTATGCTATTCCAACAAAGTTTAGGGGTCAAACCTCATTTTTCCTATTCTCGTTCTTGCCCGCACATGCACCCATTGTCATAGGTAGCAGGATTTTCCGCAAGAAGATCGGTCTTGAGGTGGTGATTCACGAAATAGGGATTTTTGAGGAGAATGAGCCAGGATATATGGCGTGAGGTCTCACGCCGATACAAATAGTCGATTTCTTATTCGCCCCGGCGAATCTACGTTTCCAGTTTTCTCGCACTCGTACTCGCACGCATCAGCGTGCACACACGCGCTGTCGCTTATCGAGCAAAATTCTTAAAAAAAATACGATCTTGATAGCGTGCATGCTCAGGCATGCGTGTACGTGTACGTGTACGTGTACGTGTACGAGTACGAGTACGTGTACGTGTACGTGTACGATTATGCGCATGCTCAGGCATGCGATGAGGATGACAAGCGGGGAGGCTTAGGCTACATTTTTTTCGCTGGGGTAACACGTTTTGGAAGGGGTTTGAAAGTGTCCCAACATCCAGCGCCGGGGCTGATATTGTGGGGCAAATTTTTTTAATGATGTCCTGCTGAGTCTTGTATGAAGCGCTTATCCCAATTTCGCGAAAGACTCGTTTTGAGGGCTGACCTCGCAGGTTTTGGTTGAATTTAATATCCTCATGTTGATAGATTTTGTGATTAAAAAGGTATAAATATGAAATCTGCTTCATCGCTACAATCCAGAGTATATTTTTTAAGCCTCTCTCTTTTACTCATATTCTTAGCATCCTGCTATGCCCCTACCGGCAGAGTGAGCGACGCGCCTGATACCGCGATTGTCCAGCCTGACGCCTGGCTACCTTCATGGACATGTGTGGGACTTTTCGATAACAGCCGTCGCCAGGGAATGGAAACCGACTGGTTTGAGGAGATGGGTGGCGAGGCGGCGCTCGATCCACTCCTGACCCATAAACTCCTGGAAACGTCGCCGACCCTGAATATAAAATCCGCAACTCCCGATCAAAGAGGGTATGTCGACCTCAACAATCTTTTCGGGTATCAGGAAAATAAAGTCGTCTATGCCTGGACATTGTTTTACACCAATAAGGCAGGCTTTTCATTTCTCAAAGCAGGCAGCGACGATGGTATCGCTGTCTGGATTAATGGCAACGAGGTTCATCGCCATGAGGTGTATCGAGCGGCTGCGGTCGACCAGGATATCGTGCCGGTTAAACTGGAAAAGGGCAGGAACCGCTGCCTTGTAAAGATCACCCAAGGTGGCGGCGATTGGGGCTATTTTCTTCGCTTCGGCGATGTCGTCCCACAAGTTGCCGGTGTACATCTCAAGGTACAGGAAGATATTGTACCGCCGGTTATTCTGCTCGGGTCAGCGCTGCCCATCGACCAGACCCTGACCGTAGCGCTTCTTAATCATGGCACCGACTCTGCAGAATCCTTTTATGTACAATGCAATTCGCCGTACTTTAAAAAGATTCATTCGGAACCTGTCACCTGCGGAGTCGGCGAGATGGTCGAGATATCGTTCTTGCTCAGACCTTCCTCCAACCTGAAGCTCGGAAAGGATGTTCCTATTCATTTAGAGGCGGTTTTGCCCGATGGCGCTACTCTTCCTCTTACGACAGTCAGAACCCGGGTCGATCTTGCCCACCACCTTTTACGAACAAAGACGCTCGAAGAAGAGGAACCGTTCTTTGTGGTTCAACTAACTGACCCACACCTGATAAGGCACGATACAGAATTGCAAGGGGTAAAAACGGCACATAATCTGGAACGAGCGATTTCTGAAATCAACGCCATGTCTCCTTTCCCAGATTTCGTGATAGTAACCGGCGACATCGTCCATGATCACATGGAAGGATATACGCCGTATCAAGAAATAATGTCCAGGTTGAAGGTTCCCTATCTCAGCGTGTTTGGAAATCACGATAAACCCATTGGGCTGCCTGAAGCGGCGCAAGTGTTCAGCGAATGGGGATTGCCGCCTTATTACGCCTTCGTGTACAAGGGCTATTGGTTTGTAATACTCGATTCGGTAAACGAAATACACCCTATGTATGGCGAGATTTCAGGGCGACAAGTGCAATGGCTCGACGAGATTATCCATAATGAGACGAAAAATCCACGGCTTTTTTTCCTCCACCACGACCTTTTTAGCGGTGTAGGGGTCAAGGACTATGAAACAATTCAAGACGCGCTGAAAAAGGATACTGCTGAACAGTGGTTTTTTTACGGTCACTGGCATGCCGACTGCTTTGTTAAATGGGGTATACAACGTCATATCGTAACGACGGCGACTGGCTATTTATTCGGGGATAATGACTTCAAGCATGACCGGCACCTTCCCGGCTACCGGCTGATTCATTTCAATGATGGGTCTATCACCACGCAGTTCAAACCGCTCGGCGGTGAACCGCTTCCCGATCCACCCGTTGATGAATATTACACGATCGATGAGATCCTCAGTATACTTAACAAGTAACCTTAAAATAAGAAATGAAGGAATGCGGTTCAGCCTTTTCTGAGATACTCTTTAAGGTCATGCAGAGAGGCGAGATTTTTTTCAATCATATAGGAAGATAATTTGTGCAAGATATCGAGGGGCGCTGTAGGATTGATAAAGTTAGCGGTACCTATTGAGACAACATCCGCACCTGCGTACATAAATTCGAGCACATCCTCGAGGTTACAAATCCCGCCTATGCCGATTATGGGAATTGAAATCATCGTTGACGCTTCATGGATAAGGCGGAGTGCGACGGGTTTTATTGCCGGTCCCGACAATCCACCCATCAAACAATTGCTTACGAAACCCTCTTTTTCCAGATACACCTTCATGGCGGGAAGCGTATTGATGAGAGAAACTGCTGCGGCTCCTTCCTGTTCAGCGACTTGAGCCATGGCGCCGATGTCGGATACCAGCGGGGTGAGTTTGACGATAACGGGCATGGGCGCTACTTCATTGACCACCGCACGCGTGAGTTTTGCGACATGTTTCTCGGACCTACCGAACTCAATACCGCCTTCTTTGACGTTAGGGCATGAAACATTGAGTTCGATAGCATCCACAGCCTTCTCGGCGCATAACCGACCGGCTACTTTGAGATACTCATCGTGTGTGCTTCCCGCAATATTGGCAATAATGGCGGTGTTTATGTTGCGAAGCGATGGCACGATCTCGTTGAGAAATCCCTCGACGCCCGGGTTTTGAAGTCCAATCGAGTTGATCATTCCTGCAGCGGTTTCCGCAATCCGGGGGGGTGCATTCCCTTCGCGCTCTTCCAGCGTCAGCCCCTTTACGAATATCGCTCCCAGCTCGCCGACATCGTAGAATGCCCTGTATTCTTCGCCGAATCCAAACGTTCCCGAGGCTACAGTAACAGGATTCTTTAATCGCAAACGCCCGATTTGCACGCTCAGGTCAGGACTATGTTCGGTTTTATTCATTACCACACTTCAACGAACTTGCCTTTCATCATCGAATAGTTTACACTGTTATTTCTTATAATTAGAAACAATATCTGCGTAATCGGACTAATCTGTTTCAGACAACGTGAGACAAATCACATTAGTTTTGAATCCTATCGCACAAGATTTCAAGTAAAAGCAAAACTCGTATTTTATAAATTTTTATTGCAAAATCATAGAAAACACACAAAAGTGTCATACAATTCAATCTAATACAACATGGGAACGCAAACGAGAAATACAAAAAAGATACTTTTAATTTCAGCTGCGGTAGTGCTCTTTTTATTCCTTGTGGGAATCGGGTTCTTCAGGTTTTTATTCACCAGTTTGCGATGGTGGTTTGCCCTCGAGGTAATAATGATTGCGGCTTTTTTACCGATTTCGCGGCTTGTGCCAAGCTTGCCAGACCGTGGATACGGTTTGTCGCGCTTTTTCGGTCTCCTCCTGATTACCTATATCAGCTGGCTTCTGGCAAGCCTTCACATTGTCCCCTATTCCCAATCATTATTGATAGGCGCGCTCTTAGTGGTAGGCGGGATATCTGCTTATGTTCTCATGAGAAACGATGGGATTCGCCTGGATATACTCGCTTTTCTGAATAAAGAGCGTACATACTTGATTACGGGAGAAATTCTCTTTTTCCTTGCCTTTATGCTTTTTGTAAATATCCGCTCGTATTGTCCTGAGATAACATTCGACGTGGGCAAACATGCGGCGGAAAAGTTCGGCAACTTTCAGGTGTTGAACTCGCTGTATCGGACGTCCTATTTCCCACCTGAGGACGCATGGTTAGCCGGATGCCCCTTGAACTATTATTATTTCGGTCATCTCTTATGGGCATCTCTTGGAAAACTCAGCAGCTATCCCTCTCCCTATGCATTCAACCTGGGACTTTCCACAATATTTGCATTGAGTTTCATTGGTGGCTTTTCACTGGGCTATAACCTGACGCGCAAATTAGCGGTTGCCCTCTTCGCCGCATTTGGCGTTGCCGTGCTTGGCAATATCCAGGCGGTACTGGATTTTCTCAATGGATTACGGCATGGATTCAAGCTCGACTATATTTTCAACGCGGGATTCTTATGGAGCGCTTCGCGTGTCATCAAGGGAACTATAACAGAATTTCCCGCATTCACCGCGCTTCTGGGTGATCTCCATCCGCATCATTCCGGTATCCTCGTTATCCTTTTCTCGTTGACGCTTTGCTTGAATCTTTACATCCGTCCTGTTCCCGGAGACATGGAATTGAATCATCATAAATGGAATTCCCGTTATTTTAGCCGGCTTCTTCTGCTCATACTACCGCTCGGGTGGGTCATCGGGTGTTCTTACGTAATTAGCGCCTGGGACATGATCACGGTTGCCCTTCTCTTCAGCCTGACAATTCTTTACGCCACACGCCGGGTGTATCGTCACACGTTCTGGCGATGGGTCGTAGTCGGCGGCACCGCAGTGGTCATTATGGGTATTTTGAGCCGCCTTTTTATCCTTCCCTTTTCGCGCACTTTTATTAATCCACTACCCATGGAATTGCAGCCCCATATCCTTCCATGGAAATGGGAAATCAAACATTTCCCCATCGCAGTGTTGCAGACCAAAAACCGAACACATTTTACCGATTATTTCGTCCATTTCGGTTTTTTCCTGGTTCCTATCTATCTATGGCTTTATCTGCGATTCAAAGACTCTTTCAAGGAAAAGAAAGATTTACTCTATCTATTTGCCGGCTTGTTTCCCATTCTTATTATTTTTTCGCTGCTTTATTTCAAGCGAATGCTGCCGGGCTTTCTTCTTTATATTCTCATTACCGCCATAATACTTTTTTTCAGAGAAAAGCACGGAAATCGCCAGGAAAGATGGGTCTTTATGATCCTCGGCGTGGCGACCTATATCTGCCTCTTTGTCGAATTTCTCTTTGTCGACGACAGATACCATGACGATCTCGAACGCTACAATACGTTGTTCAAGTTTTATAATCATGTATGGCCTATGTATGCGGTGCTTGCCGGATGGTGTTGGTATCGCCTGTTCAAGATATATTCATCGGAGCGAGCGCGGCGTGTACTCACTGTTCTTCTCGTGATTATCCTTATGTTGTCGATGATTTATTTTATCGGCGCCACCATCGAGCGAACCTATCGGTTCCATAAACGGTTTACCCCCTTAAATCGTCCGGAGCGAACGCTGAACGGCATTGCGTATCTCGGGGATCTAAAAGAATTCAAAGACGATTATGAAGTTATCAAATGGGCACGTCGTAACATCGAGGGACGCCCGGTTGTCCTCGAGACCTTCAAGGGTCCTTACACTTCCTATTCGCGATTCTCCACCAATACTGGTCTTCCTACTGTAGTGGGATGGGGACATCACACCGCACAATGGAACGGACCCAAGATATATACGGACGAGTTGGGCGAATTCAAGAATCTTGGAAAACGCGAGCGCGATGTACGGACAATTTATTCGTCGAGAGACCTCGAGACGGTCAAGCCTCTTCTCGAAAAATATAATATAGAGTATATCCTGGTAGGATCACTCGAGCGTAAGGATTATGAGGAGGAGGCGCTTAAAAAATTCAAAGCCTTGAAACCGGTGTACTCCTCGGGTAACACGGTTTTATATAAAGCACCGTAAGAAGGAGTAAGAGTGCAAGGGCTATAGCCCGGATACGAGATAGATAATTAAAAAACAAGATGGTTTTTACGCGCGGCTTCTTTCATAAAAAGCTTGACCCTGAAGGCTGTTCACAAATAAGGTACATATTCTGTACGTATATAAAAGTACTATGAGGAGAAATGTTCTTAATGGAAGACAAAATAGAAGAAAAACAAGAAAAAGAGAGTGGAGAAGTAGAACTTCAGGAAGGTGCGGTCGATTTATACGAGCGGCAACTCAATTTATTTAGACATCTAATCGAAGAGGATTGGGAAAACGCCATTGACATCTGTGGATTATGGCAACTCCATTCACTCTCACCTGACGAAAAGATGAGGTTGTTTGAAAAGTTTCAGTATGAAGCCTGCCAGGATGTAGATTTTTACAATCTTGGTCTGCGTTCTGTGTACGAAGAGGATTACAAACAGGCTGAACGTCATTTCAAACGAAGTCTTGAAGAAAACCCCGACTTTAACGAAGCGATATACAACCTGGCGCTCACGTATGAGCATCTGGGAAATTTTGAAAAAGCAATTGATCTCTGGCAATTGTATCAGGAGCGCATCGGAAGTCGTCATTCCGACTATTCCAGCGTTAGGTCGCACATACGAACCCTGAAGAAAAAAGTGGAGTAAAATCCACCAATACATTGACAATGCGATGGTTTATAAGGGTAGGATTCGCTATTTGATTCTACCGCAAAGAGCAAGAATGTCGAACATGTTGACACAACCGCCTGTATACATGGTAAAACGGCTGTGCTCGCGGAATCGATTCCTTGTAGTCGTCGTCCTACTCGCATGTTTTACGCCGGTATACCCCGCTTCAATCAACGCCATAAAATGGGCAAAATCGGATACTTCTGTTCAGTTTTTCATCACACCATCTCAACGAGTAGGTTATCTCACAGAAAATCTCCTTGCTGAGAATGGGTATTTTGTTCTCGAGCTCCTTGGGATAACCCAGAATTACGGCACCAAATGGATCGAGGTAAAGGAACCCTATCTTTCACGGGTTCTTGTTCAGAGTGACGGCGACCGACTTAAATTTTTCTTTTATCCTCCCGTGATGACGAACATGTCAATCGATTATGATCGTACCAAAAAAGACACTCTTGTTGTCACCATAACGCCGTTTCTAAAAAATCCCGAAGGGTGTAAAGTAATCATAATTGATCCCGGACATGGCGGAAAATCGCGAGGGGCGCGTTCTGCATATAAGATCAATGGCAAGTATGTGTGGGAAAAAGATGTGGTGCTCCAGATGTCATATAAGCTCAAACGCTTGATCGATCAATCGCCCGGTTATGTCGCCCGTCTGACTCGCACCGACGACAGCTATGTCGGCTTATCAGAACGTGTTGAACTCTCGCGCAAGCTCGGCGGCGACTTGTTCGTCAGTATCCATTGTAATGCGGTTCGGGGATTTCGGGCAACCAATGCACGCGGAATCGAGTTCTATTGCTGGAGTCATCGTGGTACCGATTCCGAAACAGGTAAGTTCCTTGAAAGCCTGGAAAATGAAGAGATGCTCGATATTTCACAAACCGATTCAAACGGGCAGTTAAAAAAAGTTCTCACCAATTTACTTAAAGAAGAACTCCAGGTACAAAAACAGGAAAGCCTGAATCTGTGTTCAATGCTCAATGCATCGTTCAAAAAAGATTCATATTTTTTGAAATATAATCGTGGGATTAAAGAGGCTCGGTTTAAAGTGCTGGCAAACTATGAAATGCCCGCGACCCTTATCGAGGTCGGCTTCATTTCCAATCCTTATGAGGCGAAACTCCTGATTGATTCTGATTTTCAATGGAGAGCATGCAGGGCGATCTTTGCGGGAATTCAGGGCTACTTTTCTTCGAAACGACTTACGGTTACCGCCGAATAAACATATAGTCACATGCGGGTTGAAGAAAGTAATGACGGAAAAGAAGAAGATATTAACCCTCCCCAAGCGCCGTCTGGCTCGAATCATCGCATTGCAAGTTCTTTATGCATGCGAAATGGTTCATATTGATGTCAAGACCGGGTGCAAACAATATACCCTCTTTGAAGGAACCGTGCCGGCTGAAGACCTCGAAATCAATGAAGATCAGAGGCAGCTGCTTCTCTTTGTCGAGGACAACGCTGTCCCCGATGGATTCGCCTTAAAACTGCTCAACACCATCGATAACCATAAAGACGAAATCGACGATTTACTCAGGATGGTGATTGAGCGATGGCAGATCGAGCGTCTCTCTGTTATTGACAGAAATATTCTTCGGTTAGGTGTCGCAGAACTCATGAACCTTGAAGACATCCCCCCCAAGGTTTCCATCAATGAATATATCGAGATTTCCAAGCTTTTTGGTGATAGAGAATCAGCATCTTTTGTCAACGGTATTCTTGACCGAATCGCGCGTGAATTTTCACCAAAGAATTTCTCCTATTAATCTATTTTCTCTCCGGCTTCCTCAACTCCTTTGCCGCTCGCTTCACTGCTGCTAAAATCTTTACATATCCTGTACAGCGACATATATGTCCATCCAACGCCACTTTGATATCTTCTTCAGATGGAGAAGGGTTTCTATCCAGCAAGGCTAACGTAGATAAAATAATCCCCGGCGTGCAATAACCGCATTGTACTGCTCCCTCTTCAACGAATATCTTCTGGATAGAATGTGGGTGAGTAACAGACCCTACTCCTTCAATAGTCGTAATTTCCTTGCCATCGGCTTTTGCGGCGAGTACGAGACATGAATTGACCGGCTTGCCCTCGAGAAGGACAACGCATGCGCCGCATTCTCCTTCTCTACATCCTTCCTTTACTCCCGTATATCCTGAGCGGCGCAAAACGTCGAGCAATATGTCTCCCGCCTCGATCTCAATCGATTCCCTTTTCCCGTTTATGACAGGTTTTATGATCATCTCTTCTCTCTCGCCACCTCTGTGCTTGCCTTCTCGAGCATTTCCCTGATAAGGACACCGGTGATTTCTCGTTTATATTCAACCGAGCACCGGAGGTCATGTGCGATAGAAACCTCCTCTTGTGCTTTTTTACACAACGCTTCCACGAGATCTTCCCTTATCACATTGCCCTTTATAATCGCTTCGGTAGCGGTCAATCGCTGTGGGAACGGACTCAGAGAACCCATGACGATTCGTGCTTCCTTGACCTCGAGATGTTCTTTATCAAGGAGAAGGGAACTTGCAAGTGTGGCAAAGGAAAACTCTGTGGAGACGCGGGAAAATTTTTTGAAATAACCATAATACAGCATCTTATTCGAATTTCTAAGAGGTAGTCGGACTTCAGTTATGATGCTCTCCGGTTGGAGTTTTCTTGAGGGACGACCCGTATAGAATTCATCTGCTCGAATGCTCCTTTTTTCAGAGGGGGAAGTAACGACAAAGCGGGCATCGAGCGCGAGAAGCAGAACAGGAAGAATAGACCAGGAAAACTGCCCGACACAATTTCCTCCTAACGTGACAAGGTTTCTCACGGGACAACCTGCAATAGAGAGCGCCGCCCGGGAGAGAATACCGTTAAAAAGACGCCTGCACGGTTCTGAAAGGGCAATATCATTGAGAGTGAGGGTAGCCCCTAAGTGTAAAAAACGTTTCGTTTCACGTACGTAATTAAGGTTAAGTCCAGTTATATCAACAAGAGATACTATTCGTGCGGGAGGGGTGATATACGCCAGGGACGTTCCTCCTGCCACAATCATACTTTGTCCCTTTTTTTCCTCCAGTGCAGAAAATGCTTCTGAAAACGACCTCACTGTTGTATAATGTTTTATATGTATTGATGGTGACAATCTTTTTCAGTGTTTTGGAGTCTTTATTATAGACAGATACTTTTAATGATAAATCCCATAAGACTCTAAGATTGTATCATTCAATATCCGTTATCATAGATTATAAAATTATAGGAGGGTGATGATTTAAAATGAAAGAAAAAAAAGCGTTATTACTTGCCCGATTATTCTTCATCTTGATTGCGACATTTTGTGGGACATGGATCGGCAAATCCAAACAGTTGGCTCTCGAATATTCAGCAATTGCCTTCACTGGAGCCGTTTTTCTGATTCTTATCGAGCAGAGTACACGGATTATTTCTTCAAAAAAGATGTTGCTGTCAGCCATAGGATTGTTCGCAGGATTGGTAATGGCGAACTTGCTTTATCCTACCATACCGGAAACCTTGATGGATGAGCATCAAGCACGTGTCGCCTCTAACCTTGTGTTTGGATATCTTGGTATTGCCCTTGCGTTGAAACATGAGGAACGATTAAGCCTTTCACGGCTTAAATTCATAATTTCAAATCAATCCGAGCAGCGTAAGATTTTGATCGATACCAATATTATCATCGACGGGCGCCTTAATGATCTTGTCGCAACCGGCTTTATTTACGGCAATTTGATCGTCCCGACATTCGTACTCGATGAACTCCAGCAGATTGCCGACTCCATTACACACAGCAAGAGAACAGTAGGGAGACGCGGTCTGGAAAATCTCGAGGTCTTGAAAGAAAAGTCCACTACCCTGCAGATCATGGAGAAAAATTATGACGATATCAGCGAGGTTGACCAGAAGCTTATCCGGCTGGCAAAGGAAGTCAACGGCGAAATATTGACCAATGATTACAATCTCCAGAAAGTCGCTTCACTTCACAAGGTCCCCGTGATCAACATCAATGAACTTGCCCAGGCTTTGCGTCCTCCGGTGTTTGTCGGCGATAAACTGCACATCTCACTTATCAGGGAAGGTAAGGACCCTTCACAGGGTGTCGGGTACCTCGACGATGGCACTATGGTAGTTGTTGAGGAGGGTCGACCCTATATCAATCAAGAGGTTGATGTGGTAGTCTCGAGTATCCTCCACACCTCAGCAGGTCGAATGGTTTTCGCCCGGTTTCAAGAAGATTTCTCCCCTGTGACAAGAAATCAAGGCACACGACACGCCCGGCATTAATAATCTGCTGGTGGTTGTAACATCAAGTTGAAGGCTGATTATAGCAGTGTACTTCATTGGTATCGAGCGCTCTATTCTTCTTATTTCGTGTGAAATAATCCAATGGATTTTATAAGGATTCATAAGGTTTTATCGGCTTGACTGTGAGCGCCATAGCGCTATAGCGATAGTCCCTGTTTAGTAATGAAAAATATGTCAAATAGAACAATAGAAAGCCTTGCGGGGCTTGTGGGTAGTGTTCTTTTGCTATTGTTCCCTGCTCTTCTTTGTGCTGATACCATTATTCTCGATAATGGCCACGAATTGAGCGGTCGCATAACGCTTGAACGCGACAACTCGTATCAGATAGAGACAATGCATGGAACCGTAACTATAGAAAAGTCGCGTGTCGAGCATGTGATAAGGGACTCTCCTGAGACAAACGAACTCCTCAAAGCGGAAATGCTTATTGATGCAGGCGAGTGGGGAAACGGGTTCGCACGCTACTTAAATCTGCTTGAAGACACTTCCACATCCAGAGGTCTTGTTGCTCAAAGTATACTTAAACACCGTAATAACATCCTCATGGCAATCCCCGCGTTCTCCTTTCAGGCAAAAAACCGATTAGGGACCCTTATCGAGATGCTGATTTCTCAAATCGGGGAAGAGGACAGAGAGTTTTATTTTTTTGCCGGTCAGGTATTTTCCAACCTCGATGAACACGGGAAAGCATTTGAACTCTTTACCGCCCTCCCACGTGATTTTTATAGGCAATATCCCCGGCACCAAGAATTTGTTAACCTCGTATTCCAAAAAATTATTGATGATTTGCTGGAGAATAAGGATTTCAGCGCCGCACTTGAACGGATAGAAAACATTACCTATCTCGACGAATCGTTAGGAAAGTCTTTCCAGATTCTACTCTATTTGCACTGGGGAGCAACAAATCGTTCTGCGGGTGACTATGAAAAAGCCCTGAATATTTATATCGATAATCTCATGCCACTCTCACCTGCCATTGCTCTTAATAGAATTAACCTGATTCTCAATGATCTCGTTATCGAAGAAAAAAGGAATCATGCCTATGAGAAGATCATGAGATTCCTTGAACTATATTCAAGGCCTTACCTTCCCACCACGTATAACAGCATGATGATAGATGTCTTACGCGATTATGGTAATTACCTCAGGACGCAGGGGGAATATCGCGAGGCTGTACAAGTTTTTGAGCGTTATTACGACTTGCTATCCCCGGAAATCGATCGGGTTCTAATAAGCCTTGTTCACTACGAAGAGAGATTGTCAAAAATCGAGGACAGCGACTACGAGGGACATTACGATCTTGGCAAGTACTGCATGGAACATAACTTATATGAGCAGGCAATTGCCGAATTTAACAAGGCAGCCGAGTCCGATACCTTTAAAGAAAACGCGGCTCTCCAGATAAAACTTATAAAGGATCGAATGGAGATGGCTTTATTTAATGAGGCAATGGATTTTTATGAGAAGGAACGATTTGTCGAGGCGTTGGACGTTCTCCAACAGCTCCGCCAGGAATTTCCCCGTGGCTCGATGTCATCGGAAGTTGAAAAGCTTGTACGTCTCTGTGAAGATGGATTGAAAAACGAACTCTGGCGTCGCCCTTACCAGGCGGAGGTTTATTACCAGCAGGCGGAACGGTTCTTCTTCATGAGTAACTACAAGGAAAGTCTCGAGAAAATCCAGACCGTCATATCTCTGTATTCAGACACGCCGGCAGCAGAGAAAGCACAAGATTTACGCAAACAAATCATACAGATGATCCAACTTGCCAATTTGGAAGGACGTTCAATCATTCTCGATATTTCCGATCTCAAACCCGAAACCCCACCGTCTGACACTTCTCGACTGCTGGAAAAGGAAATAAAATCGCTTCTTGCCGATGTCGATAATCTTTAAATGTTCACGTGGTGCGATACTCGCCAGCGAGGGATTCCCCCTCATGCTAAAAAATTCTTCAAACACTGACCCCCTTTTGCTACAACTGTCTTTTGTTTTATCATGGACGGAAATATTTCTTAACACGGTTCTGCAATGGATGAGACGCGAAGGCGCTGATCTCCTGAACGTGGGAATGGCTCTTTATGATTTCATTACAAAAATTTCTCATCCCGTGTTGAAAAATTTTTTTCTACTGTGGAAACAGGTAATCGCGAAGCGGAAAAAAATATGAAAAAAAAACGAAGACGATCAACCTTCTGGGCAGCACTGGGTTACTTTGGTGCCAAGCCGCTCGTTATATTGATAAGAATTCTGCCACACAGCGTTGCGCTTCGCATCGGTCATTTTATCGGCTTCCTTGTTTATTATGTCCTCCCTATTCGCAAAAAGATTGTAATGCAAAATCTCGAAACAGCGTTCGGGGGAGAGAAAACCGAGTCCGAACTCAGGCGTATTGCACGGCGTTGTTATCAAAATTTTTGCAGTATCTTCACCGAAGTCTTTCGTATCCCTGTCTTAACACCATCACGGATTATGTCCCTGATAAATGAAATCGAAGGAGAAGAATATTTCAACGAGGTGGGACGGGAGAACGGGAGATATCTCGTAGTGACCGCTCATCTCGGTAACTGGGAAATGATAGGGACTTATTTCGCCTCTACCGGTGTCCCGTTGTCGGTAACTGCCAGGCCTATGCACGACCCCTACTGGAATAAAGAGTTGAACAAGAGCCGAGAAGAGAAGGGAATTGCTATTATCTCAACACGTGAATCGCCTAAGCAGATTATTTCACATATTCGGAAAGGCAGGATAGTCGCCTTTCTGGTAGATCAAGACGCTCGACGTGTGGGCATATTTGTAGATTTCTTTGGTAAACCTGCATCTACTTTTGCCGGTCCCGCAATTTTCATGGAAAAATTTCAACTACCCATTTTACCCGTGTTTACGGTTCGTAACGGCATAGCGCACCATAAAGTTATTTTCAAGAGGCCTCTTTACCCCGATTCTTTTGTAAGGCAGGGGGAAGATCGGGACAAGATTATCGAACGCATTGTCCAGCAATATACCCGTATCATAGAATCAGTAGTTCGTGATTATCCGGAACACTATTTCTGGTTTCATCGCCGCTGGAAAACTCAAAAGAAAAAACGACGCTGAAGCAGCATTATACTATTCTTGATGTGTAAGCATAAATAGAGATACAAATGATTGACGCCAACATAAGCGATAAAGAGAGGGTCAGGGCGCAAAAGTGTCGGGAATGCCCGGTGTGCAACTATGCACGAAGAAAACAGCGCGGTGTAATCTTCTGGTTTGTGAAAGTGATAGGAGGCGGGTTATGTCCTTATTGCAAGGCATACGAACGCGTATACGGCAGAAAGGCACACGAACCGAATTCGGATGACGAAAAGACTGACTGAGTGTCGAACATGTGAAGGCTACATATTCCGCAGCGCCAGTGGCTCTTTACCCGAACATATTTTGACCGAATATGAATATCAACTGTGCAAGCAATATCTTGCTTATCATCGCGACAGGATACGTAGTGGCATATCCGATGTAAGTCTCATAGGATTTAGTAATATCGTACGCACATGCGAGAGTAGCCGGCTGTGTTTGCATTCCACTTGTTGCACCCAGCGCCTGAATAGCATTCGCATGCGCATAAAACCTGAGCAGTAACAGGGTCAAGATTGTTGTTACCGTAGTAGTCATGATACCAAGAACGAACAATTTGCCGCCGGTAGTTGAAAGTGCTGAGAAGAAATCGCCGCCTGCTCTTACCCCTACACCTGCAAGAAAGAATAAAAGCCCGATATGGCTCAGCGTCTGGCTTGACTCCAACGGAATCGACCACAATAAAGGACCGGTTCGGCTGAGCCGACCGAGTATGAGCCCAACGAGAAGCGGGCCGCCTGCAAATCCGAGCGAGATGGTGTTGCCACCGGGGAGAGAGACTCGAATCATGCCCAGCAACACACCCATGGTAATTCCTAACGTCAGGGCGGTATAGTCGAGTTCGGAGAGACCCCTCACCGAATCACCGAAAAACTTTGTCACCTCGCCTGCGCGCTCCACGGGCATAACGATCATGAGCCTATCGCCGATCTCGAGTGCCATCTCAGGATAGGGTACAATCTCTATGTCTGCCCGGCGAATCCGTGTGATTTGTGCATTGAATTTTCGGTCAAGCTCCAATTCTTCTATCTTTCGACCGACCAGATCACGTCGCGACATAAGGATTCGAAATATATCAATCGACTCCTTACTCAGCTCGGGATGTTCCGATGATTCCGAACCAAAATAGTCACGAGCCTTATCAATGTCTCGTAGCGTGCCGACTGTTACGACGATGTCCCCCTCATGCAGAATGGTATATTTTGTGGGGACAATGACCTTATCTCCATGTCGCACACGCGAAATTATTACGCCCGTTTTTTCCCGCACACCCAGCTCGCCGATGGGGCGATTGAAAAGGTCAGGATTGCGAACCTCAAAATTTTTCGCTATAAGGTCGGAGGTTTCTTCTTCAGACACAACTTCTTCCCGTGCGGCTCTTTTTTCAGGACGTTTCCCAAAGATGTTGAAAAAGATATGGAAAGCAAGAATTCCACCGATTACACCGTAAGGATATGCTACGGAATATCCCACTGCCGGGTCAGAGGGATTTGCGCCCTCAGTATGTTTTACAATTTCAGTAACTGCCGCAAGTGCAGGCGTGTTTGTTAATCCACCACAAAAAACGCCTGAGATTTGTCCAAACGGCAAGCTCAGAAGCCAACCGCCTATAAACGTAATCAACGTTCCTATAAGAAGTGCGATGAAGACAGCGGTGTTGAAACGAATCCCTCGTTTCCTGAACGATGAGAAAAATCCCGCCCCACTTGTCAAGCCCACCACATAGACAAAAAGGATTAACCCGACTTCAGAAATTTCGCGTGCAATAGTCAATGGCGGAGCGTCGGGAGAGCGCCAGCCACCGAACAATAGCCCTACAAAAAGAACCGCCGCAATACCGAGACTGAATCCACGAATCTTTATCTGTCCTATGATATAACCCAGTCCGATGACTGAGAATAACAGAAGAGGTTCGCTTTCTAAAAAAAGTTGTCTCAGATCCACCTCGTATCCATCCATAAAAAAATAGGCCCTCTAAAAGAATCCCTTGGATAAATCAAATTTTCTAAAGAGCCCGGATTTATTCATATAGAAATATGTGTCATAATACGCCCTCTCTCCTTCTCAAGTCAACAGCTCACTTGAGGTAGTCCAAATTGAGTATTTTCCTGAATCGCATATTTGTTCTGGGACATCATATCTAAGATTACACCAACGGGAATTAAAAATGAAAAAGGCGGAAGGGATGATAAATCCCTCCCGCCGGAATAGGTTACTTCCCCTTCACGGTGTTAATAAAACATCCAATCGTCGATCCCGGAGCCGGTGTAAGTTACCACATCATCGGGAGGGGAAGTTGGCGTTTCCTCGCGGTTCCCCACCTGATCAGTGGAAATCGAATAAAAACCGTAAGAACCAATACCGCCGAACAAATCAGCATCAACATCAGTATATGTGACGTCAGCATCATACGTAGCAATAAGGGAATATGAACCTCCATCTTTGTTCCAGTAAATCTCGACCTCTGCCACACCCGATGGATTAGTTCCGGGATCCAGTGCCGTCCATTGAAGGGTTAAGAGTGGATTATCGGTAGTTCCGGTAGGTGCGGTGACCTCGGATATAGGTAAGGCAGCATCCTGGGGTGGATGATGTCGGCTCCGACCAGTCGCTTATGAAACCAAGTCCATCCTCTTCCTGCACCCTGTACCAGTATGTGTGATCGTCTGAAAGACCTGTGAACGTATAGTTGAGCGTCTCAGACGTGACATCAACATCGTAGAGGGGAGAAACGAAATCGTCAGCGTCGTCGCATTGAACACTGAAAGAGGCAGCATCGGGACTTCCCATCCAGAACACCGTGTTCTCGGTTCCCCGGGTAAACTCCGGTTCATCATACATAATCAGGGTGTGATTTAGACTCCAGAATTCTGTTCCATGGAAATAGTCGTTTGCCCTGAAGTAGAGCCTATCTTTAAAGACGGTAAGACAACACACTTCCGAACCCTGCCATTGAGGTCCTATGGGCGCGAGTTGCACAGTACCTTTCTCGGTGCCGTCGCTTCGGTATAGCTCATCGAAGCAAAAGAACGCAATCCCGTTAACGCAGGCAAACTCCTGCACATTCGAGTCTAATGAACCCGGGGTAATATCCTTGAGAAGTGTTGTGCCTTCTTCTGTGCCATCGCTGGTCCAGACTTCAACACCATGAACGCCATCGTTGGCGGTGAAATAGAGCGTACCATTGATGTCGGTCATAAAAGTGGGATAAGAATCATCAGAGCCGGGATTGATATCTTTAACCATAGCCGTCCCTTCCTCCGTTCCGTCGCTCTTCCATAACTCAAAGCCATGAGTGCCGTCATCAGCGGTGAAATAGAGCGTGCCGCCTGAGCTAACCCGGCATATTGGATGCGAACTTTCAGCGCCGGGATAAATGTCCTTTACTCTTACCGTTCCGCTCTGCGATTGCGTTGTTGTATTTGTGGGATGCGCGTGAAATGCTTTCACGCACACTCTGGGATTGCGCACACTCTGGGATTGCGCGCAATTCAGAATTGCGTCGTTCCAGCAAAAAGAAAAGAAGTGCAAACTTTAAGGTTCGACCCCGGAAATTAGCTTCTTTTTTTTGGGGGTGAGCGTAGTAGGGTCGGTCGGGCCGAACGACCCACCGGCAACAGTTTAAAACAAAATTTATTTTCATCCGATGAGTCTATGAAGGGTTTATGTTGATTTTATCGGAAAAGTATACAAAAATAATCATGTTATAGATTAAACTAAAAAAAAGGATATCTCTATGGAAAAGGAAAAAATAACACGACGTAAATTTATACATCAAATCGGCTCCGCTGCTGTTGGGATTATGACCCTGCCTCTCATTTCAGCAGCCGAGCGGGTTGGCGCGGTACAGGATACCGCAACAACGTCGACAGCCACGGTTTCCTCGAAACTCCCGGACCTCGTCATGGCGGAAGGCAAAGAGCCGGCGGATTATGTTCGTAAAGCCATCGAGGAGTTCGGCGGGATGAAACGTTTCGTAAGCAAAGGCGATGTGGTGGTTGTCAAGCCCAATATGTCATGGGATAGAATGCCGTTCCAGGGAGCTACGACCAACCCCGATGTGGTGAAAACGATTGTAGAACTCGCGTTCGACGCAGGGGCTAAAAAAGTCAAGGTGTTCGATAACACAATCAACAATGCACGCAGCTGTTACCAACGGACTGGTATTATGGAAAAAGCGAAGGAAGCGGGTGCAGATGTGCCCTATGTCAATCCAGCCCTGTTTACTACGATGAAATTTCCGGATGCAACCTTCTTAAAAGAATGGCCGATATACAAGGAAGCCCTTGACTGCGACGTGCTTATCAACGTTCCCATTGCCAAGACTCACGGGCTATCAAGGCTTACCATGGCAATCAAGAATCTGATGGGCATTATGGGAGGCAACCGCGGAAGGATACATCCCGAGATTCATCGTGCCCTTGCCGAGTTGATCACGAAGATTCATCCAACCCTCACCGTACTCGATGCAAGCCGAATTATGATAAAGAACGGCCCGTCGGGTGGAAGCATCAAGGACATTAAAGTGGTCAATAAATGTATCGTCGGCACTGATCAGGTAGCAGTAGACTCTTATGGCGCGACACTGTTCGATCTAAAAGCCGACGATATCGGATATCTTCGTCTTGCACACCAGATGCAGCTAGGCGAAACCAATCTCCAGAAATTGTCCATCAAGGAACTCAATGTCGCATGAGGTATAAGCATCGTATCAGACCGAGCGGCTATTTAAGGCGCATTGTTCAAATCCTCTCACTCCTTCTTTTTCTTTATTTGCTTCTTTTCACACGTGAAACGTTCATAGATATGGAATACCGGGTCGCCTCTCCAATCCCTTCGAATTTCTTTTTCCGTACCGATCCCCTCCTGTTTGTATCATTGATACTGACGGTCAAGGGATTCGTATATGCGGCGTTTCTTCCCATGGCAGTGCTTCTTGTCCTGAGTGTCATATTCGGCAGGTTTTTTTGCGGATGGATATGCCCGCTGGGTACGATTCTTGACTTTATGCCCCGTGCGGTATCGACAAAGGAACAGAATCCTAAACAACCACCCGGTCATTCCTTCAAATACTATTTTTTAATCGTGCTGCTTATCCTTGCGGTCTTTGGCGCCAATATCGTAGGGCTGTTCGATCCGATCACAATTTTATTTCGCTCCCTCGCCTATTCTATTCTCCCTTATTTCGACTACATGGTGAGAGGCACTTTAGGGCTCCTTTCCCAACTTCCCGTGATTGGAAGGATTGCGGGGGGAATGTCTCAATCGTATTCTTCCATCGTTGGCGTGACGCCCCGTGTGCATCTCCAGGGATGGCTCTACCTTCTTATTTTCCTTGCTATCCTCCTGCTTATCAGGGTGCAGCTCCGGTATTGGTGTCGATATCTTTGTCCGCTCGGAGCCATGCTGGGCGTGATCAGCCGGATTTCGTTGTTCCGCAGGAAGGTCACGGACGCCTGCACCCAATGTGGTATATGCGAACAAGTCTGCCGTATGAATTGTATCGGGAATCCCGCAGAGATAAATGCTCATCAGGATTGCATCATGTGTCTCGAGTGCAGTGAAGTCTGTCCTGTAGATGCAATCCGGTTCTCACCGTTCGCGAGAAAGTCAAGGGCAATAGACGTACCAATCGATTGGGAGAAACGTAAAATGATAAAAGCAGTTGCCGCGGCGGTGGTTGCTTTTCCCCTTCTTCGAGTAGCCGTTGGAAGAAACGAGCAGACCCGCAACCCCTATTTGCTCCGCCCACCCGGCGCTTTACCTGAAGAGCAGTTTCTCGACACGTGTGTACGGTGCGGTCAGTGTATAAAAGTCTGCCCTGAGAATGCCCTTCAACCCGCCCTGTTTCAGGCAACACTCGAGGGGATGGGAACCCCTCTCTTAGTCCCCAGAATCGGCTACTGCGCCCTTGATTGTACCCTTTGTGGGAGGGTATGCCCGACCGGCGCGATTCAACAACTTACCGCACTGCTAAAACGAACTACCGTAATCGGCTGGGCGTATTTTGACCGAAACCGGTGTCTGAGCTGGTTGAATCGTCAATGTAACGTATGTGAGGAGGCGTGTCCTCAGTCACCCAAGGCGATTATTACGAGAAGAGAACTTTACATTGATGAAGAGGGAAATGAAAAAGCCATTATGCGACCATACGTGGTGGAGGAACGCTGCATCGGGTGTGGAAATTGCGAAAACGTCTGTCCCCTCGAAGGAGAAGCCGCGATTCGGGTCAGGAGAATACCCGAGAGCACTCGCCGTACCTACACTTAATGTTGAAGCCGCTTTTTCTTTTCATTACTATGACTTAATTCATTGATGGTACATTCATTGATTGAGCACAAAACTTAAATATCTCATTCTGCAGACAATAGGCTTATGGCTGGTTAGAAGTCTTCTCTATATTCTACGTCCCACCGTAAAAATTGTATATAATGATACGGGGCTTGTTGAAGAAATAAAAAACCGTACAGATGGCGCTATTTTTGCCTTCTGGCATTGTGATATGATTATGGTCGGACTCGCTTCTTATCGCGAGAAGATTCACCGTAAAGGGATATATGTCCTCGCAAGTAGAAGCAGAGATGGAGAACTTCTTGCGCGTGTCGTGAAAACGCTTGGTATAAAATCTGTGCGAGGTTCTTCGTCACGTGGCGCGGTTCGTGGACTGCTCAGCCTCAAACAAAAGATCGACCAAAAAGAGAATGTGGCGGTTGCCGTTGACGGACCACGAGGACCGCGTTTTCACGTCAAACCCGGCGTTATTCTACTCGCCAAAATCACCGGCGTGCCTATTTACCCGGTCGCCTGCCGTGTTTCATATAAATTCCGGTTCAACTCCTGGGATCGTACTGAAATTCCGTTTCCGTTCAGCCGTTGTGAATTTAATATCGGGGAGCCTTTGTACATAGAGACGACTGCGGATTCCGAACAGATGCAAAAAGCGAGCGATAACCTCGAACAAGTCCTCATCCATCTCAAACAAGAGCAATAAGTTGATTCGCGAAATAGAGGCTCTTGAGGAGAATGAGCCAGGATATATCGCGTGAGGTCTCACGCCGATACAAATAGTCGATCTCTTATTCGCCCCGGCGAATCTACGTTTCCAGTTTTCTCGCACTCGTACGCGCATGCATCAGCGTGCGCGCACGCGCTGTCGCTTATCGAGCAAAATTCTTAAAAAATACGATCTTGATAGCGCGCATGCTCAGGCATGCGATGAGGATGACAAGCGGGGAGGCTTAGGCTACATTTTTTTCGCCGGGGTAACAAGTTTTGGAAGGGACCTGAAAATGTCCCAACATCCTGCGCCGGGGCTTATTTTGTGGAGTAAAAAAATTTCATGATGTCCCGCTGAATTTTGTATGATGTGCTTCTCCCAATTTCCTGAAAGATTTAAGAGCAATAAGTTGATCAGTATTTCATCTTGATATACTACTTCTTCATCGTTTAATCTATTATCCAGCGCTTAAGTGAAGATTATAAGGAGCGATATTATATCGTGAGCATATCGAGCAAATATTATTGGTTTTTTGTTGTAGTCATAGTATTTCTGTCTTTTAACGTACCATGCTTATCTAAAAGTACAAACGATTCGGCTCTTACCCTCAAGCAAGTTCCCGTTCATGTCCGAGCCACTATAGAGCGCTATGCACGCGGCGGGAATTTGAAAAAGATAGAGAAAATCCAACGCGATTCGGAGACTCATTATAAAGCGGATATTCTGACTCCTTCAGGAGACCTCGAGATCAAGGTCGATGAAAAAGGCGCCCTGGTTGGTCGGAGACTCGAAAAATCTCTCTCGCGGGCTGAAGTTCCCAAAGGTGTGTGGATTGTGTCCTCAAACATTGCCCGGGACGGCGCAATAAAAAAGATTAAACTCGTTCATGAAGACGGCAAGGCGTACTATGAGGCGAAGATTATCCACCGCGACAAGGAGCAAAAGGTAAGGATAGCAGAGGATGGTTCAATAATTCTGCAGGAATTGGAGTCGGTGAAAAAAGACACAAAGGCCCGCACAAATCGCGAAACGCTCGAATGGATTCCGGTAGAAGCCAAAAACGTTCTCTTATCGTATTGTAAAGAGGGAAAGGTGCGAAAAATCGACAAGGACACAGGTGCCGGTGTTACGGTCTATACGATGGAGTACGAATCGAACGGCAAAATGAAAGAGGTCGAGATTCTGGAAGATGGGACGTTGGTAGAATATGAAGAGGAAGTATTTGCTGACGAAGTCCCGGAATGGCTACATGAAAAAGTGCGCTCGAAATTCGGTATAATGAGCGGTGTAACCCTCGAAAAAAAGACCTTGTACACCTACGAGGTCACGCGCTTGGTCGATGGTGTAAAAGAAAAGGTTCTCATTACACCCGACGGTGAATGTTATCAGAAAATAGAATAATAATGAGCAGAATCTGTTCGGGAAGAAGCGCTCACACGTGCTTTGAGAGATAGAGGGGATGTCAGAGCGGGGTGAAGAGCCTTCTACGCCGAGAATCCAGTCTAAAAATGTGAATTCCCCGCCATCTTTTTGTCCATCGTGAGGAGAAAGGTATAAACCAGTTGGGGCAGGAGTTTAAGATTGTAACCCCCTTCCAACACGATAAGGGAAGAAACGTCCAGCGACGCAATGGACGAGGCGAGCTCTTCGCTGAAATCAGGTGTCAGGTCGAAACTGCCATCCGGGTCGTCGGCGAATATGTCGAACCCCGCCGATACCACAAGATAACGGGGGGAGAACTCTTTTATTGTCCTGAGGGCATTATGGAGCGCCGAACGGTAATGTTTTTCCCCGCAATTAGGTTGAAGAGGGATGTTGAAATTGTATCCGGTTCCGCGACCGGTTCCCCGGGCGTCAGCCGAGCCGGTGTAAAAGGGATATGCAAGAATAGGGGCACAATGGATGGAGGTGTAGAGCACACGGCGGCGGGCATAAAAAATCGATTCCGTCCCGTTGCCGTGGTGAAAATCAAAATCCAGGATTGCGACTTTGCCGCTAACGGCGAGAAATTCAGCCGCCAGGGCTGCATTATTCAGGTAACAATACCCGCCGAAAAAAAATTGTCCCGCATGATGTCCCGGGGGACGGGTCAGCGCGAACACGACACGCCTCTTGCCTTTACGTAACAGTTCCGCCGCGTTCAAAGCCGACAATGCCGACCAGTATGCCGACTCCCAGGTTCCATATCCGATGGGGGTGAGGGTATCGTAGCAGAATTCGAAAATCTTCTGTGCATCGCTATTGCGTTCGAGAGACTCCGGGTCGAAATCAGCATAATAGTCACCGGGTTGACGTGCCGATTCCGATACCTCTTTTAATATGGCAAGATAAAGAGGGTCGTGAATCTTGAGTAAAAATTCCGCCCAATCTTTGTGATGGCGCGGCTGTGAAACTTTAAACCGCACGTCATGAATCAGTCGATCAAGAACAAGACGTGCACGATCTGCGACCTCGAGGTAAGGCTCGATCTCGTCGGCAAAAAACTCAGACGGCGGATTGTGTTTCAGCTGATTATATGAAAAAAATATTTCCAATTTCTTATGAATTCGGTAAAGGTGAAAGTAATTTTCATGATAACGATTGATTTTTTCAATGCACTTCTTAAAGTAATATTTAGATTTGACATAAAAATCACACGTTTTGAATACATTTGCCGACTTTTTAAATTACTATGGTGAAAGCCCGAAAGGAGTTCCCCTATGGAGCATAATTATTTTGTACATCCAACCGCTGACATCGAGGATGATGTAACCATTGGTGAAGGAACACATATATGGCGATTCTCATGTGTGAGACAGAATGCACAGATCGGCAAAAACTGCATTATCGGTCAGAACGTCTATATCGACAAAAATGTCGTCATCGGTAATAAAGTAAAACTCCAGAACAACGTATCCCTTTATGACGGAGTGGTGCTCGAGGATTACGTGTTTGTGGGACCTTCAGCGGTATTTACCAACGTGCTGAACCCACGCGCGCATATTGAACGCAAAACCGAGTTTAAAACAACGCTGGTTAAGAAAGGGGCTACAATCGGGGCGAATGCGACAATCCTATGCGGAATTGCCATAGGGCAGTTTGCGTTCATAGCCGCGGGGGCTCTGGTGAGGACGGATGTACCTGATTTTGCGCTCATGATGGGTGTTCCGGCGCGTCAAGCCGGGTGGATGTGCCAGTGTGGCAGACGGCTTCCTTTCCGCGACCAACCCACCACGCAATGCCGGCTCTGCGGCGCCGTGTATGAACAGCCCAACCCGAACCGCATTAATCTCATTACTCCTCCGACCTCCATCGGCTCCGAGATCTTTTAATACTGACTCCATGGAGACTCAAATTTTTTATTGTTCGATCATGAAAGTTCGTGTGGGACTGTAAATTGACCTTATTATATTAACACTGTACCGTGTACATACACCTATATTTTCATAATTAGAACGAGTTGTTGGTCAGGCTTTTTAACACATTCTCAAAAAGGGAGGATGGGCTACTACGTCTGTTAGCAGATTCAGATTCAGCGGAGTACAAGTCACTTTTTTGGGAAGAGAGTTTTACTATAAAAATAGCCAGAAAAGGAGAGAGCGTATGTCATTATTTTTTCAAAAACATGTTTCACAGGTTTATTTTTTCCGTTTTTTTCTATTTTGCGTCATAATACTAACTCTATCCGCACCGGTCCTTGGTGAAATAGTTTTGCCAACTCCAATTCCGGGAAACCCAGAGTATCTCGTTCGTATTGTGTATCTTATCCCTACGGATAGGTTGCTGGATTATGCCCATTATCCAAGCTGCCCTGAATACTTTGCGAAAGTGGATGACACCAAAGCCAGAATTAGAACAGCACTGGAGACTATAAATGATTTTACTGAATGGCAGATCAAGGAAGAGTTCAATATTCCGGGTGCACCCGGTTGGCGAACAAATTTTGAACGGGAAAATGATGGGACAGGACCGATCAGGGTCCTCGTGGTGCACGGTACCCGACCAACCGAGGGAGCGTCAGGTTATTGGGGCGACTCGGACGGGCTTAATGGCTTTATTCTTTATGGTCGTGTTGTTGAGGATGTGCTCTCATATAGCAAACTCCCGGAGAAGACCCAGAAAACCTGTTATCTTTTTATTCCCGACGTTGCAGTATGGGATAATTTGCTCCCCGGTTTTCGCGGATATACCGGTCTCGGTCAATCTGTATATTCGAGTTCGTCAGGCTGGGGTGGGTTGTCTATGGTTACAGCTGGTGTACTTGCTTTCTTCCCTCCTGACCCGGGAGATCTCCCAAGCCGTAAGACCGCTTTGGAAAACACACTCAGCTCTACCACCCAACAGATTGTGGCTCCTGATCCTTATTCCGGTACTCCGGAAACATGGAGTTTTCTCGGGCTTCCGTCCGATACATTGGGTAAATGCCTGAGCACATATCACGGTGTGATTGCTCACGAGATACAGCATATGTTCGGTGTGGGGCATGGTGGGTTGAACGTATTGCCTCACAATTGTGATCTGATGGGTGGCGGGTGTTACCTTTTCGGGCATACGGTCAGCGAGATGTATGGATTTTCGGACCTGGCATATCCCTATGACCCACCTGGCACCGTGGTTCATGATAATATCCCTGCACTTGGTGAAACGTATTCCCATTTCCTTGCGCACTGCCCCTACTATACGAAATTCAAAAATCCCGATAAAACAGACCCATTCTCAACATTCGGATACCCCCCGAACGGTTATGTCTGGGAGGAAGACCCTCCTGATCTACTTACCATGCGTGCTGAAGAAGAGTCTTCTGGTAGTGGTCTGGATGCTGCTTATCTGTTCACGGGTATTGACCTGTGGGATGGCGTGGTATTCCCTTATTCCGGCATAACTGAACCATGCCGTATTATATTCAATCGGGCTCCGAATTATTCCTCTTATTTCTATACGTGGGTGCAGGTCGGGCAGAACTTTTTCAATGCTATTGTAATCGATTGCGCCGGAAATATGTATCATGACAGCCTCTGTACTTTTCGTATGAAAAAGGATGCTTTTGTGAACAACAATACAGTATTTGTACGCCCATCGGATGCGGCGCGTAATCTTTCTTCTGAAGTCGGCAGCTATGAGAATGCATACGAGTCGATTCAGGCGGCAATCGATACCGTTCATGCTGCCGGTTCCGGTACAGTTTTTATTATGAATGGTACGTATTCGATTACGACATCTATCCTTCCGAAGCCCAACATCAATCTTGTAGGTGAGAGTATCGGGAACGTAATTTTAGATGGTCAGGGCAACAACGGGCTGGATATTATTCTTGCAAACAACGCAAGCAACGCTAATTTCAGTAATACGCAATTTTCGAAGACCTTCATAACCAACTTGGTCTTTGCCAATGCACGAACAGGGATTTGTAAAACAGGCAGCTTTAACGCCTACAACTTTGCTATCACGAATTGCCTGTTTTACAATTTCAGTTCCGAAGCATTACATATAGCCAACATGGATCAGAATGTTAACATCATGCAGAACACGGTGGTTGACTGTCAGTCGGGCATATATCTCTCCGATTATCCTAATCGGGTCGACGCACAAAGCATTGTGGACAATCCTGATTTTCGATTCGAGATAAGAAACAACATGATAGTGCACAGAAATGGGACAGGCACTACGGGAATAGAAATATCAAATATACAGGGAATACGGTTAAAAGGACGATCGGGCTTTAACAACAGTTACGGATTTCTGGATAATTTTAAAGGTACAGACAACTATACTGCACAACGGCTTAGGGGTGAAATATCGCAACCGGTTGATTTTATGCTCACCCACACATATGATTTCAGGTTGCAACCTACCTCCCATGGTGTTGGTGAGGGTGATCCCTTAACAGGAAATGCAGACGGGAGACGACGCGATATCGGGGCCTTTTTCAACACCCCGCCGCCCACTGCGGTTACGTCGTGGTTATATTACTGATACAAGTTTAAAGGGAAGAGGGTAAGTGCATTTTTAAAAAGAGAGAGAGTTTCCGGAAGTGCTTGACACTGTAATATGAAATTTATCAGCAGGTTTAATTTTAGCGATAAATACAATGAAAAGCCAAATCCAGTATTATCATAGATCCTTCCTGACCCCGGGGTGATAGTATATCTTTTGGGCGAGCGAATCACGCTCCGTAAGCCAGTGCATCCATCATCTCGGCAAAGCGTGACCAGGAGATACGTTTCGACTTTTGGCGATTGCGTCCATACCAATAGAGCGATCCACGTCCTATCACCAATTCACCGATCTTCTCTTCGTGTGCATAAATCTTCAGATTCAGCGAACTGCCCGCTCTGGCGAGTTGTGGAACCTTCCACTCGGCCTTAACCTCATGTTTTCTCGATGTAGTGTTTTTCATGAGTCACTGAAACTATTTAAGGATATGCTATATCATTTTTAACCAAACCATATAACAAAATACAAGAGATATAGACACAAAAATGATGCTGATTATTGGTCCTGAATATCTTTCATGAACGTCCTGTAGGGGAGTATAGTGTTTTAAACTGTGGGTAGTCTCATCTCGACGACGAGAAAGTGAAAAGGATAGATGCCATACAAAACCGTGATAGTATTCATATATTTTTTACATTCATAATCCAACCTCGGGGGTACAGATCCGCCACAACTTTCTTCATTTCTACACGTTGATTTCCGATAATATAGTATAGTAAACTTTTATCATTGAACCGATCGGTCAACGCCAAGTGCAAAATGTTCTCGTTTTAAAGAGGATAAGTACGAGGGAGAAGACGAATATGGTCAAGAACTCACCGCGAAAAGACGTAATAACGTCATCCCCAAAGGCTCAACACTATAATTTGAGTCCCGTAGAAAAGACTGCTTTGCAAAAAAGTGGATACAAGGTTATGTATCCGCCCGATGAAAAAATCCCTTCGATCATTGTCGAGAACTTTCCGTCGCTTGGAAGGTTAGCCGCAGTCAGGTTTCTCGAGTGGGTTCTCGCGAATCCGGAAGGAGTAGTCTCGCTGCCGACCGGAAAGACGCCGGAGTATTTTATTAAATTCGTGCAATATTATCTAAAGCATTGGAATCGAAAAGAGGTACGCACGTCATTGGAGCAGATGGGGCTTGTCACAGAGTACAAGCCTGACTTGTCCGGTTTACAGTTTGTCCAGATCGACGAGTTCTATCCTATAGATGCATCCCAACATAACAGTTTCTACTATTATGTGAACAAATTTTATATCAAAGGATTCGGTTTTGACCCGACACGTGCGTTGCTTATAAATCCCACAGAAATCGGCATTCCACGTGAAAAACGAATACAGGACATCTTTCCCGACATGACGGTCGATCTCTCCTTGAGATTTCGTAAAGCGACATCGCTTGGGGAGAAACGCCAACAAGAGGTTCTAAATGCAGTCGACCAATTTTGCACGGATTATGAGCGAAAGATAAGGGAGCTAGGTGGGATAGGATTTTTTCTAGGCGGTATAGGACCGGATGGACATATCGCCTTTAACTGTAAAGGGTCAGACTTTTACTCGACCACTCGTCTGACGGAAGCGAACTATGAGACTAAAGCCGCAGCAGCCACTGATCTCGGGGGTATAGAGGTTGCCCGACACAAGCACGTCATCACGATTGGGCTTCGTACCATAACTTATAACAAAGATGTGGTGGCGATCATAATTGCGGCAGGTGAGGCGAAAGCGCCCATAGTCGCAAAAACCATCGAGAGCGAGGTATCCAACCGACGACCCGGCTCAGTTCTCGCAACCCTACCCAATGCGCGGTTTTACCTCACTCATGGCGCTGCGTTACATCTTAAACGACGTATCTTCATCGATCTCTGTCAGAAGAAAGAAGTTGCAGACGAGGACATTTACCGTGTGGTTATGGACCTCTCACTCGGCACAGGCAAACCAATCAGAAAACTCCGAAAAGAGGATTTTCAACAATCAGAATGTGCAGCTGAATTGCTGAAAAAGTCCGGACTTAATCCATGGGCATTCAAAGATAAAACCGAACAGCATGTGCTCGAGAGTTTAACGCGCGGCAATACACCCGTGGAAAATAAAACAATTCTCCATACCGCTCCTCATCACGACGACATCGTTCTCGGCTATATGCCGTATATACGCTATATGCTTCGAAGAAAAACGACACGTCATTATTTTGCGTACATGACCTCCGGCTTCAACGCCGTGACAAATGCATATATGCTGTCGGTGGTTGAGGGGCTTCTGTACCGGTTGCGCAATGGAGATTTCGACAAACTCCTCACGACTGATTATTTCGACCCTTCCAACACCCTCGGGAGAAGAATGGACGTTTCCTATTACCTGCAGGGCGCTGCACGCCATCACGACGATAAATCCGAAGAAGCCGTCTCGCGCAGACTGCTGCGCAATATGATCGAACTCTATGAAGACGACAATGTCCAAAACATTCAGGAACGCCTGATTGAACTCATCAACTATTTTCGCACCCAATATCCGGGGAAGAAGGATATCGCTATGGTGCAGCAGTTGAAAGGCAGAATGCGTGAATGGGAATCAGACCTTAAGTGGGGATACTATGGTTTCACAATAGAGTCAGTTAACCATCTAAGACTTGGTTTTTACAAAGGAGATATATTCACTGAAATCCCTACAGTCGACAGGGACCTTCCTCCTATCATAAATCTCCTCAAGGAGCTGAAACCGAATATAGTGACAGTCGCCTTCGACCCGGAAGGAAGTGGACCGGATACGCATTACAAGGTTTTGCAGGCGGTATCCGAGGCGCTCAAGAAATACTCGAAAGGCTCCGGGCATCCGGAAATTCATGTTCTCGGATACCGAAACGTCTGGTACAAGTTTCACCCTGCAGAGGCAAATATCTATGTACCGGCATCACTGACGCACCTCAACGATCTCGAAGCCGTATTCGATACCTGTTTTGCCACGCAACGGTCTGCTTCGTTTCCCAGCTATGAATACGACGGACCGTTTTCAAAACTTGCACGCAAAATACAGGTCAAACAATTCGAGCAAGTGAAGACCTTTCTCGGAGAGGATTTCTTTGTCCAGAATGAGGACCACGGAATCAGGGCGTGCCGCGGTATCGTCTACCTCCGCGATATGTCTCTCAACGAGTTCTATTCAAAATCAGAGCAACTCCGCCATATCGCCGAGGATATTTAATCTCTGGCTATGTATTACGGGTATCCGTCGTCGCGGTGGTTTCTGCATCATCGACAAAGGTTATTGCGTCGCCTCGTATAAAATAGAGTTTATAGCGTCCCTGTTTGAACGCGGGAAAGGGGACACGCTGGTCGGGTACCATTCCACGTGCGTTTTTTGTCAGGAGACGAACGTTATGAACTGCATCAGCGCCCACTTTTCTCGCCAGTCTCTTGATATCTTCCAGCTGTTGCTCCTTGATTTCGCTATCTTTTGTCCCGGAACATCGTGAATCAAGAACCGCTATCTCGCGATAAGGTCGCTTTAGTTCGCCGATATAAATATCTATCTCCGTGCCGGGCGGTTTGGGCGTAAATTTTTCATCGGTAAGCCGATGTATCTGGGTAGCCGAACAACCGGCAAGTGTCAATAACATGGCAAGCAAAATTGTTATGCATGCAACTTTCATCATTTCTCTCCTGACCAAAAATTATGTCCTCGAATATCCGGGAATTTCATCATCTCTCCCC
>CAZSMK010000083.1:0-13337 GCA_964608095.1 uncultured Candidatus Sumerlaeota bacterium
GATATCGGCATCACTGGCAGCGACGGCAAAGCCGTTATTTTCAGAAATGGTAAAATAATCCTTACCGTACCGGAAGAGAATCTGGTCGAGGCTTTCACACAGGAACTTCGAAAGTTGATAGAAAACAAATCATAAATGAGGAAACACAATGAAAATTGTAACCGCAGAAGAGATGAGATTAATCGACAGGATCACCATCGAAGAAAGAGGAATCCCCGGAATCCAGCTCATGGAGAAAGCGGGGAAAGCGGTTGCTGAGTTTGCGGTGAAGGAATTTTCGCCATGGAATGTCGCCGTTATCACGGGAAAAGGCAACAATGCAGGAGACGGATTTGTCGCCGCACGGATTTTGAACGAGTTAGACATAAAAGTCTTCTTATATATTCTTGCTGACGAGAGCGAGCTCTCCGGCGAGGCATTGACCAATTTCAAGAAGCTGCCTGATGAAATCTCTCGGCTAAAAATCGATAAATCCAACCTCGACCGCCTTGCTGAAGAGATCAAGAACGATGACCTCATAATCGACGCCATCCTGGGTACGGGAATAAAAGGAGAGGCGCGCGGATTATTTGCCGATGTTATTCGCATCATCAACGATTCAGGACGCCCTGTGCTTGCCGTCGATATCCCCTCGGGGCTTTTTGCCGATGACGTCTATTTTAAAGGATTATGTGTGAATGCCACGGCGACGGTTACGATGGGATTACCGAAAATCGGGATGACGATTTATCCCGGGGTGTTGCACACGGGAACGTTGCGCGTTGCATCGCTTGATTTCCCCGGAGAATTGCTGGAGAGCCCTGAATGGAAACACAACTTATTACTGGCTGATGACATCCGTGAATATTTCCCTAATCGTTACAGTAACAGCAACAAGAAGACCTTCGGCTATTTATTGATATGTGCGGGTTCGCCGGGTATGACCGGTGCAGCAATCCTGTCAGCCGGTGCGGCAACGCGCTCAGGCGTCGGGCTTGTCTATCTCGCCGCTCCCGCTCAATGCATGACGTCGATTGAAACAAATCTCATCGATCCGGTTAAAATACCTCTCCCCGGCGTGGAACAGGGCTTTCTGGGGCCGGAATCGTTGGATGCGCTTGTAGAGCTGCTGTCCCGAATAGATGCCGTCGCATTAGGTCCCGGTCTTGGACAGCATCCCGAGACCAGGAAGTTCGTCCATGCATTTTTGGAAATCGTACAGGACAAACCGATGGTGATCGACGCAGACGGCTTGAATGTCCTTGCAGGGGAAACGAACCGGATAAAAGAACACGAGGCACCTTTAATACTGACCCCGCACCCGGGCGAGATGGCGCGCCTGCTCGGCGGCGATGCTACACCGCAAACCGTTCAGCAAAACAGAATCCAGATTGCACGCGAGTTTGCGTTTCAACACCAGGTAATCCTCGTGCTCAAAGGATTCAGAACCGTTATCGCTGCGCCAGATGGTCAGGTATGGATAAATCCTACGGGAAACAGTGGACTGGCAAAAGGGGGAAGCGGTGATGTGTTGACCGGCTTGATTGGGGGTTTTCTCGCCCAGCGGGTCGAACCGCTCAAGGCTGCCTTGATCGGCGTCTACTTGCATGGGCTTATCGGCGAGGTCTGTGCAAAAAAGAAAACCGAACGTGGTATGACACCGGTCGATCTCGTCGACAAAATCCCTGATACCTATTTCAAACTGATTGAATATGACGACGACCCACGCCTTTCGTGATTCTCCTCTATTCCCGAATCCTTTCCCTCCATGGCAAAACGTCCCAGCAAGTCTCATTTCCGTTGAGCATTCGCTCGATTACGTTTGACTTCATTTTTGAAAAGGAGTAAAATAAAAATTCTTTTGCTCCTGTTGGGTTGCGTCGTGGCTAACGCAAATTCTGAAATGTAGTTCTACGAAGCCATTTATGGTTGACAATCAACATGGGAAAAGTGGTACTATCACGGCTTTATCGTCTTGATAGATTTCCCTGTAACCATGGTTGACTTTTTAGAGGACACAGCGAAAGGTGTCATGTTAAAACTGCGAGTTCATCCTTGCGCCGGGTGTTCCGCGGTACGGGGAGTGATGGGCGAGCGCCTGAAGATCGACATTGCCGCACAGCCGGAAGGAGGGCGGGCAAACAAAGAATTGATCAAATTTTTGGCTCGTTTATTGAAGATAGGAAAAGACAGAATCAGCATACTTCGAGGTGAAAAGGGTAGAGATAAAAGTCTGCTGATTACGGGCATGAACATCAATGATGTGTCGGAAATGATACACCGAACTCTAAAAGAAGGAGAAGGAACGTGACGGAACTCATAAAACAGATAACCCAGTCGATCGATTTCATTCGAACAAAAACCGATACTGTCCCTGAGGCAGCCATTATCTGTGGTACGGGAATGGGTCAGCTGGGTGATGAAGTAGAAAACGGCTTAAAAATTCCTTACCGTCAGATTCCCCATTTCCCTATATCAACGGTTGAAACTCATAAGGGCTATCTTGTTCTTGGAGAGCTGGAGGGCAAAAAAGTCGTCATCATGCAGGGAAGGTTTCACCGCTACGAGGGATACTCGCTCCAGCAGGTGACTTTTCCAGTGCGGGTGATGAAGGTTCTGGGCGCACCGACTCTCATCATAACCAATGCCGTGGGAAGCATGAACCCTCATATTAAAGCAGGCTCGCTTGTCTTGATCGCAGACCATATTAATCTCATGGGCGATAATCCCTTGATAGGACCTAATGAAGACACTATCGGACCGAGGTTTCCGGATATGAGTGAGCCATATAGCCGGGAGTTGATCAGCATGGCGGAAGAGATCGCACTTGATAACAAGATACGAACACACCGTGGTGTGGCGATTGCGGTTACAGGACCTTGCCTCGAGACCGCCGCTGAATATCGCTTCTTCCGTCGCATAGGCGCCGATATCGTAACCATGTCGACTATTCCGGAAGTCATCGTCGCCAACCATATGGGTATGAAAACTCTTGGTTTGTCAACGGTAACGGATGAATGTTATCCCGACGCACTTAAACCTGCCAACATCGAAGAGATAATAAGGATATCCAACGAGAAAGAACCGGAACGGCAAACAATTATTAGAGGCATATTACGCACACTGTAATATAAACATCTGGATAGATCGTTTAATAACTCGAAAGACACGAATACCGAGACCGTTAGAATGAACGATAAGATAAACTATAAAGATACCCTACAACTGCCAAAGACAAAATTTCCGATGAAGGCGAGTCTTTTGCAACGCGAGCCGGAGATTCTTGCCCACTGGAATCGTATCAATCTTCATAAGGAGATAGTAGAGAAAAACCGCGGCAATGAGTCGTTCGTGCTTCACGACGGCCCGCCGTATGCAAACGGCGATATCCATGTCGGTCATGCCCTGAATAAAGTCCTCAAGGATTTTATTGTTCGATATAAAGTTATGAAAGGTTTTTTCTCGAATTATGTGCCGGGCTGGGATTGTCATGGGCTCCCCATCGAGCAGAAAGTTACCTCTCAACTGGGCGAATCTGCTCGGCAAAAAGAAATAATCGAGATACGCAAACTCTGCCATGAGTATGCAATGAAATATGTTGACATTCAGAGAGAACAATTCAAGAGGCTTGGAGTTGACGGCGATTGGGAAAAACCCTATCTCACGTTGACCCACGATTATGAAGTCGGGGTATTGAATGCGTTCCGAACACTCGTTGAGAAAGGCTTTGTTTATCGTGGACTCAAGCCGGTACATTGGTGTTACTCGTGTAGAACCGCGCTCGCCGAGGCGGAGGTTGAATATACCGAGCATGTTTCACCCAGCATACATGTTCGTTTTCCCCTCATGGACAAGGATAAAAAAGACTTTCTGCGTGATGCCGGGGACGTCTCAATCGTTATATGGACCACTACCCCGTGGACATTGCCCGCCAATCTCGCCGTGTGCCTGCATCCTGATCGGTCTTATGTCATGGTTACGGGCACTGCACCTGATAAGGGCACTACGGAAAACTTTATAGTGGCTGAGGCGCTGCTTGATAATTTCATCAAGGATTGCAATATCTCCGTCGAGAAGATAGCGGTAAAATTTAAAGGTTCCGACATCGAAGGATTACATTGCGCTCATCCGCTGCTCGACAAGGAATCCCTCGTAATTAACGGTACCCACGTCACCCTCGAGCAGGGTACAGGCTGTGTTCATACCGCTCCCGGACACGGCATGGATGATTATCTTATCGGCCTTAAATATAATCTGCCCGTCTTTGTACCCGTAGATAGCGAGGGCAAGTTTACGGAAGACTACAAACCCATGAAGGGGATTCTTGTCTGGGATGCGAACGATAAGATTCTCGAACTACTGAAGTCCAAAAAGTTGTTGCTCAAATCGGATACTCTAAAACATTCATACCCGCATTGCTGGCGGTGTCATAATCCCATCATATTTCGTGCAACCGAACAGTGGTTCATGAAGGTAGACCATAACGACCTTCGGAAGAAGGCACTGGAGGAGATAGAGCGTGTAAAATGGGTACCGCGCTGGGGCAAGGAAAGAATTGCCTCGATGCTTGAAGTACGACCGGATTGGTGTCTGAGCCGACAACGCTCATGGGGTGTTCCTATCCCGGTACTTCATTGCAATCAATGTCACCACTCAATCCTCGACCTGCAGGTTATGCAAAAATTTATCGAGAAGGTCAGCCAGAAAGGAACCGATATCTGGTATACCGAACCTTTGGAAAATTGGTGTCCCCCGGATTTTAAATGTCCCGAATGCGGCGGAACCGATCTCAGTAAAGAGTTCGATATTGTAGACGTATGGTTTGAATCCGGTGCAAGTCATATCGCCGTGTGTGAACAACACCCGGATTTAGGTTCACCCGTGGACATGTACCTCGAGGGAAGCGACCAGCACCGCGGATGGTTTCAGTCGTCTTTGCTCGTAGGCATGGGGGCGCGTTCGCATGCCCCGTACAAGATAGTTCTCACCCATGGCTTCACTCTCGATGAAAAAGGTGAAGCAATGAGTAAGTCAAAAGGCAACGTCATTTCGCCTCTTGAAATAATCGATAAATTCGGCGCGGATATTCTCAGACTCTGGGTCGCATCGGAAGACTATCGCAACGACGTCAGAGTATCTTTTGAAAGTCTTAACCGCATTGCCGAGGCGTACCGTAGAATTCGAAATACTACCCGGTTTTTGCTCGGGAATCTCAACGATTTCGGTCCTGCGATGCATTCCACCTCCTACGACACCATGGAGGAAATCGACCGGTGGGCTTTACATCAACTTGCCACCCTGATCAGAAATGTTGATCAAGCATACGAATGTTCTGAGTTTCATAAAATTTATCACTATGTCCACAAATTCTGTGTCGTTGAGATGAGCTCTATGTATCTCGACGTAGTCAAGGATAGATTGTACTGTTCCGGCGCCAATGAACATACTCGACGTTCCGCACAGACCGTTCTGTATCATGTTTTCTCCACCTTGCTCCGCCTGGTCTCGCCGATCCTCGTGTTTACTGCAGAGGAATCGTGGGGATACCTCTTTCAAAACGATAAAAGCGTTCATCTACAAGATTTCCCAATCGCCCCGGACACATGGCTTGACACAAAACTCGATACACGCTGGGAACAATTGCTTCAAGTTCGTGAAACGGCTCTCGGTGTATTAGAAGAAGCCCGAAGAAACCGCGTAATCGGTCATTCTCTCGACGCATCAATCAAGATCACCACACCGAATACCAAATGGTACGAACTCTTGAAATCATACGAAAAGGATCTGGCGGATTTGTGTATTGTATCTCACGTCGAGCTGGAACTTACGTCAGCAGAGAAAATAAAGGAAGCCCTCACTGATTCGAACCTCCAGAGGTTACCGCTAAAAATCGAGGTTTCGCATGCACCCGGTAAAAAATGTGAACGATGTTGGAAATATTCTACTGAAATCGGAAAAGACCATGAGTTTCCGACATTATGTGAACGGTGCATTAATGTGTTAAGGAGGTCAGAATAATGGCAAAAAAGAAAACGGCAAAAAAAGCAAGAACCCGTGAAGGTTCTTCAAATGCAAAAGAGAAGGATAAGAAAGTGAAAACGAAAAAGAGAAGAACGGCTGGTAAGAAAGCCGGAAAAGTGGCTTCCAGGAGAAAAGGAACGCCACCTAAAACATCGCGAAAAAAATCTGTAAAGGTGGCGCCCGAATCTAAATCGAAAAAGGGCACGAAAAAAACAGGGAAGAAAAAAACAACCCGCAAAGCGAAACCTACACCCAAGGCGAAAAAAGTGACTGCTAAAAGAAAACCCACCGCAGCAAAAAAGAAAAAAGGTGCGGCTCCCAAAAAGAAAACGACCGGGAAAAAAAGTGTAACCCCAGAGAAAAAAAGAGCGCCTGCCCGAAAGAAGAGCGCACCGCAGAAGAAAAAAGCTGCGGCTAAAAAGAAACCTGTCGCAAAAAAGAAACCGGCTCCCCGCAAAAAGAGGAGCACAAAAGCCAAAAAAGAGGCAAAGAGGACAAGAACTACTGATCTCCTGAGAAAGGCATTGGAAAAGCGGAAAAAGAAAGCGAAAAAGAAACCTGTGAAAAAGAAAACAACAAGGAAACGCGACACAGGAGTGAGAAAACCGAAGATGAAAACGAAAAGAACTGAAGAAAGAATAAGTATACCAAAACCCAAAAAGAGACCGAAATTCAAAAAGGCTGATTTGAACAGGCTAAAAAAAGCACTTCTTGAAGAGAAAGAACGGATCCAGGAACAGCTGCGCCGTCTTGAACGCTTATCTGTAACAGACGGGTCGTTCCGAACTGCGGATGAAATTCCCCATCATTCGGTACATATAGCGGAATTTGCCTCGGATAATCAGGCGATTGATGCAGCTATAAATTTACGCAGCATAAAAGAAGAGCAACTTGCCCATATAGAAGAGGCGCTGGAGAAACTGGCACGTAATGAGTATGGCATATGCGAATCGTGTGGAAATCTCATTAGTATTGAACGTTTGCTGGCGTTACCTTCAGCGAAATTCTGTCTTGAATGCAAGCGTAAACTCGAAATGGGTGGAGGGTTTTAATATTGCCCTTTTATATCTCTGCATTCGCTGTACTTATAGTTGATCAAATTACCAAACTCCTTGCCTTACAGTATCTCAGGCCTGCTCAAAGCCTGGAGATAATACCGGGATTATTTCGACTCTACTTTGCCACCAATACCGGCGGTGCATTCTCCATATTAAGCGATAAAACAGGGATACTTATTTTTTTCTCGTCGGTCGCCGTAGTGGTCATATTCGGCTGGCAACTTACCCTTCCCGCAAAAGACTGGCTTATGAAATCATCATTGGGGATGATTTTCGGCGGCGCCATCGGGAACCTTATCGACCGATTCATGCGCGGACTCGTCATCGACTTCTTCGATGTTCACTGGCATTACAAAGTTCATTGGCCGACCTTTAACTTGGCTGATACCTTCATTTGCATCGGTGTTGGCCTGGTCATTTTCTGTACCCTTTTTCCAGCGGTTCATGAACGCCTTATCGGTAAGAAACACGCCGAAAATACCGCCCCCCACGAAGATTTTGCACCACATGATTGATTCTTTCTTGCATTGCATAACGCGAATTGCTTCCAATATAATGTCTCCGATTCATAAATTCTGTACATGCATAAAACTTAAAATTGAAAAATCGTGAATGGTTTTCTAAGTCAAGAAGCTAAGGTACAACCTGCTGAGATGATTGTGTACTCGTATATAAAATGAAGATGCTTGCCCTCATAGTTTTTGCTACCTGCTATATCTTTTTTTTCCTTTTACCGAGATGGCGGTGGCAGATCGGCGTTGTCGGCGTAGCAGTCCTTCTTTTCTCCGGTTGCTTCACCCCTTTAACGGCATTTGAGGCGATCAACTGGAACGTGATGGGTATTTTTGTCGGCACTCTTGTGCTTGCAGACCTGTTCATGATATCGCGTATGCCTGCGGTATTGGCCGGGAAGCTGGTAAATCGCGCGGGAAACGTGACAAACGCTATGCTCCTTATTTGCATTCTTACCAGTTTTATTTCAGCCTTTGTCGAAAATGTTGCCACTGTCCTCATTATTGCCCCCATAGCACTTTCGATCACGAGAAAACTCAAGATTTCCCCGATACCCATAATCATAGCTCTGGCAATTTCCTCAAACCTCCAGGGAACCGCAACCATGATCGGAGACCCACCGAGCATGCTCCTTGCAGGCTACACAAATATGGATTTTATGGACTTCTTCTTTTATCGGGGAAGACCAAGCATATTCTGGTTTGTGGAGATCGGGGCTATTGCCTCCTTTGTGGTCCTGTTTCTTATCTTCAAACCTTATAAACAACCAATCGTTCTATCAGAGGTGGAAAAGCCAAGCACCCTGTTTCCCTCTATCTTGCTGGTACTTTTTATCCTGACGCTCATGGTTGCATCATTTCCCGGCAGCCCCCTCGAGAAGTTGACCCTCGGCGGGATCAGCATGATCTTTGCTGCGATCGGCATGTTCTGGTTCTGCCTTTTTTTCAATCGGTTCCAATGGCGTAGTGCATGGCGAATGACCAAAAACCTCGATTGGGGAACGACTATTTTTCTGATGTGCGTCTTCATCCTGGTCGGGGCTTTGACCTATACCAACTGGATTGCAACCATTGCAGACTGGCTTGCCGGTGTAACCTCAGGAAGCACCATCGCTGCGTTTCTCATCATACTTATCGCATCGGTTATAATCAGCGCTTTTGTTGATAACGTCCCCTACCTTGCGACCATGTTACCTGTAGCCCAGCGTCTCACCGGTTCTCTTGGAACCTCACCCTCTTTGATTTTATTTGCCTTGCTCATAGGGTCGTGTCTCGGTGGAAACATCACTCCACTCGGCGCATCGGCTAACATCGTTGGAATGGGTATCTTGAAAAAAGAAGGGTACAACTTGTCCTTTCTCACCTTTGTCAAAATAGGTCTTCCCTTTACGCTTGTCGCAGTTGCAACGTCAGCACTTGCGCTCTGGCTTGTGTGGGGTCATTAACGCCGAAGAGGTTTTCTCACTATTAATTTTTGGATTGCGCAGATGCCTCTGCCCTTTGTAGTTTCTGCTCCACAGTCATAAGCCACCACATTCCAAAATTTATCTTTGTTTTTCATTTAATTCTCAAATTGTTGAAAGCCTCTCAGAGGCTTTTAACTCTCGTGGGAAAGAGAACTTGATTTCCTCAAATAGTCGGCACAATAATTCAGTATATTTTAATTTCTTACAATAACACTTTTATGCTCTCATGCCTAAGAAGAGTAAAAAGACGGCGCTCGATGTAGTAGGAACAAGTGCGGCGCGACCTGATGCCCGGTCTAAAGTGGAAGGCAAAGGGCGGTACTGCGACGATCTCCCCCGCGTTCCTAACCTCCTTGTTGCCGGTACTATTATGAGCCCCGTTGCCGCCGGGCGGATTAAATCAATCAACGTTAAAGACGCCCTAATGGTAGACGGTGTCGTTGATATCGCTCTACCCGAGGATATTCCCGGACGAAATTTCGTCCCCATGATCCTCGACGATTGGGTCGTATTCGCCGATGGGGAGGTACGTTACACAGGAGAGCCGGTCGGTGTCCTTATAGCCAAAAATTCTTACGCCCTCGAGGAGGGACTCAAACGAATAACAATAGATGTTGAGCCGATTGAACCCATTCTTGATCCCTTTGATGCGCGAAAACCCGATGCACGAAAAGTCAATCCCGCAGGTAATATTTTCAACCATCACAAAATCCGGCGCGGCGATGAGGATGTCGGTTTCTCTAATACCGACGTCTTCGTTGAGGCGGAATTTCAGACCGGATATCAGGAACATGCATACCTTGAACCCTTTTCAGTACTGGCTAAGCCGGGGTTGGACAGCAGTATGGAGGTATGGGCTTCGATGCAATGTCCCTTTTACGTGCAATCGGCGGTCGCGACCGTGCTCGGTCTTCCTCTCAACAGGGTAAAAGTTATCCAGACAATGACAGGTGGCGCGTTCGGAGGAAAGGAAGACATTCCCTCCCGCTACGCCTCAATCGCCGCCCTATCTGCATGGAAAACGGGCAGTCCGGTCCTCTTGACCCTGAGCCGCGAGGAAGATATCGCCTGCACGAGCAAACGTCATCCTTCGTTCAGCCGGTATAAGCTGGGCGCCCGCAACGATGGAACCCTGGTCGCATGCACTGCAGAAATAGTGCTCGATGCAGGTGCGTACTCCACCCTTTCCCCCTCTGTGTCCTGGCGCTCAACTGTTCACTCTTGCGGTCCGTATCGAATACCTCACGTAAAAGTGGATGTGTTTGCCATAGCTACAAACAAAGTCCCGACCGGCGCGTTTCGCGGCTTCGGCACACCACAGGTTATCTTCGCCATGGAACGCTGCATGGACATGCTGGCGGAAAAACTCGAAATAGACCCGCTTGAACTACGCCGACGGAATATACTCAGACGCGGCGACGAAACGATCACTGGTCAAGTCCTTCCCTCGAGTGTCGGTCTTGCGGAAACAATCAAGCGAAGCAAAAAGACGAGTTCCTGGACAAAAAGCCGTAAAGATGCAGGAAAAGCATCGGGAACACACAGGCGGGGTGTGGGGTGCGCAACCTTCTTTTACGGTGTCGGCTTGGGCGCCGCAGGAAAGAAGATTGACCGTGCCGATGCCTCCGTTCAGGTTGAAGACGACGGTTCCGTTCGCTTCTCCGTGGGGACAACGGAGATGGGGCAGGGAATGGAATGTGTCCTGACTCAAATAGTCGCCGAAGCCTTCGGCGGTATCGCAATGGAGAATGTCTATATGACCGAGGTCGATACGTCCCGTGTACAGAACAGTGGTCCAACCGTAGCAAGCAGGGCGACATATATGAGCGGCAATGCCCTTAAAAGGGCTTGCCAACAGATCATGACCCGAATGAAGAGAATCGCAGCGGAAATGCTCGACACCTCACATGAGGAGATTCAGGTAGACAGGGGATGTTTCCGTGCAGGAAATAAATCGGTCGATTTCCGTAAAGTAGCATCGGAATGCGCATTGCGGCAAGTCTCACTTGCGGCGCGCTACCTCTACGAAAGTCCCACCACTGCATGGAACCCTGAAACCGGTCAAGGAAAGGCATACGTGGTGTACTCATACGCAACACACATCGCCGAGGTCGAGGTAGATACAGAGACCGGTGAAATAAGAGTTGTCCGCTTCTGGGCAGCGCACGACGTCGGGAAAGCCGTTAATCCACAGCAGGTCGAAGCACAGATTGAAGGCGGCGTTGTTCAGGGTATGGGCTATGCCTTGATGGAGTTTCTCGATATTAACCCAAACGGCTGCGTTACCAATCCCGATTTTGCCACCTACATAATCCCCACCTCGAAAGACACGCCTGAAATTTTCCCCCTCATTGTTGAATCGCCTTATCCGGAAGGTCCTTTTGGAGTGAAGGGATTCGGCGAAACACCCTTAATGGGCGCAGCGGCTGCAATCGCCAACGCCGTTGCCCACGCCATCGGGAAACCTATCTCGAAACTCCCCATCCTGCCCGAAGACATTCATACACTAACCGAACTTTGATCTCCCCCGGGGATGTTCAGTAATAAATATAATAACTCGCAGGAGTGGTCGTCGTATAGAGGAGATATTTTTCGCGGAGCGTTTTGAACGCGTCGAGATTCGCTTGCCAACCGGCAATGATGTCATCAACCGACTCGGTCTTAATCCGGTTGTGGAGGTCGGGGACACCCATAAGCGTCGAGGCATAGCCGCTGATGGTAACCTCTTCCGGGTATTTTTCATACATGGTTTTTAGCGCGATAAGACCGGTGCGGATAGGATCGAAGGTTTCCCTGTCCTTCACGTGAACCTGAATCCCGCCGCAGAACTGTCCCGAGTAGTCGGCAAAGGTCGGTTTGAAATAAGCGGGTCGGAACCGGACTCCGGGCAAGCCGAGAGCGTTCAGGTCCGCCGCAACTTCGACACCGTTTATAAACGGTGCGCCGACCATTTCGAACGGTTTCGTGGTGCCGCGCCCCTCGCTGATGTTGGCGCTCTCGAACACACACATCCCCGTATACACCATGGCGGTATCCAGGGTCGGCATATTGGGAGAGGGCAACACCCACGGGCGCTCGGTGTCGTCGAAGTACATATCGCGGGTATATCCCGGTATAAGGATAACCTCGAGGTCGACTTTGGGACTCATCCACTCGCCGTTTACGAGATTCGCAACCTCGCCGACCGTCATGCCGTGCCGCGTAGCAACGCCGAACGGCTGACCGGCCCAAAGTCTGCCGACCAGGCCGTAATCGACGGTATTAGGCGCACCTTCGACTTTATGTCCACCAATCGGATTCGGGCGATCGAACACGATAAAACTTTTGTCGTTTTTCGCCGCGGCTTCCATTGCGTGGGTCATTGTCCATACATAGGTATAAAAGCGAGCCCCAACGTCCTGGATGTCGAACACCAGCACGTCGAGCGTGGCGAGCTGTTCGTCGGTAGGCGCAAGACGAGTTCCATAGACCGAATACACGGGCAGTCCCGTTATGGGATCGATATAGTCGGTGACGCCGCCGCCCGCCTGCCGGTCACCGCGCAAGCCGTGTTCCGGCGCGAAAAAGGCGGTCAGGGTCGAGTTGGTATCCGCAAAGAGAATGTCCGCTATAAGGTTCAGGTCGTTATCAACTCCTGTAGGATTGGTCAGAAGTCCGACACGTTTTCCCTCGACTGCACTAAGTAAATTTTGTATCTGCTCCTGGACCGGGTCACTACCGCTCTTCATCGCATCCTTGAATCCAGTGTCAGCAGCGGCAAGGATTATAATGCATGCTAAAAATACAACAACCGTAAACCGATAATATTCTTTCCTGATGCTTCTCATTGTGCGCCTCCCAAAAAAGAAGTAATTGTTTATAATGAAGCACCACGTCTTATTTTGTAAAGCAATTTAAAATACGGAGTCCGACCTTTACTTTTTACTTTAAACCGCTTATTTTCATTAATCCCTATCGCTTCGCACGCTAGAGCGTGCGCGCTATCGAAGTCGTGGTCGAAGGCAGATCGCCCTGGTAATTGAGTGCTTTTAGTTTTTTTAGAGTGGGGTCGTTCGGCCCGAACCACCCCCGGCAACAGTTCAAGACAAAATTCATTCTATGGTACCAAATACAAAATAAGAAAAATTGATAGTAAAAAAACAATGATCGAACCACTTATCTCCACTCATCTACACTAATCTATTTTTATTCAATGCGGGAGTAGGGTCGTTCGGCCCGAACGACCCCCGGCAACAGTTCAAGACAAAATTCATTCTATGGTACCAAATACAAAATAAGAAAAATTGATAGTAAAAAAACAA
>CAZSMK010000084.1:0-34100 GCA_964608095.1 uncultured Candidatus Sumerlaeota bacterium
AATGCCGTCGTTTTTTCTGTGTCATAGTCATTTCCTCCTGCGTTCAGTATACTAATTCCGGGGGAGGAAATGTCCAATTTCATCTGAAGCAGCACAAAACCATAGGTAGAGCCTGCCTTCCAAAGGTGTGCACCACTCCACGTCCACCGGTGTAATTGAAAACACAAAGTGATGAATTGAAGTCAGCTAAACGATCCAGAACGGATCCGAGAAACATTACAATAGCTATGGTTATATCGTCTTTATATTTTTTCCTGATTTCCTGTTCGGAATCTATGATGGCAGCGGAGAAACTAAGCAAACTTAACATCTGGCGGTTAGTAAATAGGTCAGACCACTTTGTTAATCCATAAAGATGCGTTTTGCATGTAAAGGAATCTAGTCTAGGAACCTGTTCACACGGTAATGTTCGTCCAGTTTTCTTACATAAATAATTAATTTTGGTCTGAATCATTTCATTATCGGGAATAAACTCCCAGTAATTATCCGCTGATAGATATACCTTTCCCTTCTTTCCTGTCCGAGTGCATACAATCGCCATTAACTGCTGACTTATTCTTTTTGCACAGCCTTCGGCTTTCACATAGTTACTATCAGCAACTGTCCCGCAGAAAGGGCATGTTGCGTTCCCGCCTTTACTGAAAGCCGCAGGATCGAAACCGAGCCCTTTTTCTGTTGTAGATTCGACTACTTCAAACCGAACTTTCTTTTCGCCTTCAGGAGCCACAACCTTCAACGCGACATATCTTCCAGGGCTCTTCTTGCCACTTTTTTTCTTACAGAGCCATGTCTGTCTAACCAACGGCACGGTGGCTCCGCAAGATGGATTCTTGCAACGGACTGTCCGTGTCCAGAGATAGGCAACCGGTGTTAGATATCCAGATGACTTTTCAATGGCAAGGGTTTGTTGTCCCGTTTTCTTGAATCCCTTTCCCGACATCTCTATTTGCTGGCTTCCCAGTTCTCTTCGTGTGCGAGGAGACTCGGGATCGGGAATCGGCGGGTAGAGGTCCCCGATCTGAGCCTTAACCTTCTCGAGTACCCATTCACCCCAATAACGGACTTCCTTTGCCAGCCCGCCCCATGTGGGTTTTCCATCCTTTCCCCTGGGACCGGTCATGCCCGGAGAATTCGGATCGGGCTTACCATATTTTTGGGGATAGACCAGGGTGCAGAGTTCAATAATGTGTGCGACAGGATTGAGATCAAGTGCATAAGCATCACATCCGAGCCGTAAGGCTTCGAGTGGAATGGCGCCGCCGCCTGCAAACATATCCAGTACTCGTGGACGCGGCGCCCGACCTGCCTCGATATCCTCACTGGTGACGGTCGTTTTGTCCTTGTCCCACTTGAATTCCTCTACCCAGCCGGGAAAGATATTTGTTTTCTTTGCCTCCGATAATTCTATCGTAAGACGTTCAGCATGTGCATCAAGTATATGCTCTTGAGCGCGTTTAATTGTTACAGGATTTCCGGGATATTTGCATAATTCTGTAACGAATTTTGCCGCATTGGCTCGACCAAGGCTCTGTTTCTTATTGTCAGGACCGTTTTCAGGAACAAACTGTGTTGCAGGAACCAGTGCCCCATATACTGCTGCCCGACACGCAACCAGAGGACGCCGTGCCCACCACAAATGCAGTGTGGAGATATGCCCCTTACGTATAGACTTCTCCCTCGACGCCTCAGCACTTATCGCCTGGATGGGCAGGTAATCTTCTATGAGGCGTTTTTCATCTTTCATGTCATATTTCCTGCAGATAATGTTTCAATATCATTACTTTCTTTCCCGATTCTCATTATATGGGGAATAGCTTGATTAGATGGGTCTGACAGGTGATCCGGATCTGGATTGGTACGATTGGAATGAATCTGATCTTTGAATTTATAAAATAATCCCTTTGGTGGTAGTTGTTGAGTGGGATATGGAAACAGTAAAATATGTTTTGGTTTGACAATTTCATTAAAAAGCCTGAGTGTATCATGTGAAGCAATCCTCTTTTCCATATGGTGCCAATATTCATAACAAAGCTCAAAACATTCCGGAAAACACCATGGTCCACAGGGACAATGTTTCGGAAAGAAGTGTGTAAAAGATCTCAGGGCTTTTCTGCTTACACCTGTGTAGGAACTACCATGATGGGGATACTTGAAAATGTCAGAGGAAAGATCATGAAAACGTCGTGATATCAAATATGTCCAATCTGATAAATCTCCAGGGAATAGTAGGGTTGGCGGGTTGATTCCCCCAAGAATATGAATTTTAGTAACGATACTCAAATTGTTGTAAAGCGTACCTATCTTCGAAATGGGCAAGCATTCGTCGTTTTCGAACAATTCTTCATCTTCGTATTCTAATTCTTCTTCCTCGTCGGGATTCATCAAAGGTAGAGTTCTGTTTTCCAATACTTCTCGATCTAAACCTTCAAGAAGCCCGTTCAACGGCTCCTTTTCCTGTAACCTCGTAATTTTCTGTGCACGAGCTGGACGATGATTCTCAATATTATCTTGCATCCATACGGGTGGAATCCAATCTTCAGGCCACTTCTTTGACAATAGTTTCTTTATCTGAGCCGGTGAATGAAGTGCTCTATAAAAACCATCCCAGGGATAAAGAACTTCTATATAAAAACTTCCGACATTTATCTTGTGACCTTCCGAAACCTGGAGAGTGAGGACTTTTTTCTTTCCAAGTGTTTTAAGTACCTTATCCATGCCGACAAGGGTTTTTAAGAGATAAAAATATATAATCTTATGAGTAGGCTTCATCGGTCGTGGAATTTTACCAGTTGTCACGAAGTCCCGTAGAAAGGCAAGGTCAAAACACCAAACTTGGTCAATAGAGATCAGTGGATTATCAATAATGGCAAGTAATCCCTTAAGATGATCCAAATCCGGATGAGATAGTATTATAAGATCAAGGTGAAAAACACCAATACTCTGTAGATAGGAGACAGTTTCTTCTTCGGCAAGACCTGCATCGATAAGAACCGTGTAAGAGTGTTCATGTGATCGGTCAATGAGGAGTGTTGCATCACCGGCTTCGATCGGTAACATGTGAAGTTCTACCATAGCTGCTTATTCTCCTTATCTTTAAATATTATGCTTTAGAGAAATCGTTACACATGCAAGATTTCCTCCTCGGTTATCGGGAGGTCGTTACTTGCGGTTGCCCCAATCCAGCTGAGCATATTCAGGTTTCGTAAGGTGATAGCGACTTCCTTCTCGTCAAGGGGTGGGCGACGTCTTTGTTTCCATTTCATGACTGCTTCGAGTACCTCTTTTTCTGTGGGAGTGGTACCGGTTTCCTTCAGTTCACCGGCTGCAAAGTGAACGGTTGCGGCGATCTCCGCCTGTCGGGTATTCATTCGCATAAAAAGGTCGGCAATCTTGTCGATTATGTCATTCCACTGTTCGATATCCCCGACATAGGCTCTCCTGGCATCTTTGAATGTCTCTCCCACATGAATTGCAAACATCCTGCCCCGTTGTTCTTCTCGTATTAATCCATTATTTACAAGAGCGGTGATCCATTGTTTCAAAGCGTGGGCATGGGGTCCAAAACTTCCACGCTGATATTTCAATCCTGTGGAAATGCCCGATTCAGTGGCGAAATAGGTGAGCTTCTGAAAGATGGTTCTTCCTACAGGCCGATGAAAGGGTTCTTCTTCGATTCGACGCAGGATTTCGACTATGGCTATCCATGCAGGACTTATTCTATAGGCTGATGGTTTTGAGGTTACTGCTTCTCTGGATTTATCCAGAAAAGCAGGTTGCAACTCTTCGTGAGGTGTTCCAAAGGGTGCAAACAGTTCGACCGGGATATCCAATTCCTTCAAATGTCGGTATAGGGTCGGACCAACAACCCGCCATTCTAACTGACCCTGACCGCAACCGAGTGGTGGAACCGCAAGCGATGTAATTCCCCACTCTTTATAATGCTTTTTTATATAACTCAAGCCCTTTATTATATCCTGAAGGCGCGATACAGAACGCCAATGATCCTTGGTAGGGAAATTCAATATCCAGGGATGTACCAGTCGCTTGAATAAATACGGTTTCCCGAGATGAACGCGTCTTGCCTTACACCTCTCGACATAATCATGATACATGTCAGGAAAACGATTTTTGAATTCGAGGGCGACACCTTTTCCCATGATCCCAACACAGTTTACCGTGTTAACAAGCGTCTGTGCTTTCGATGCAAACATATCGCCTATAAAGACTTTAATCATATATCTCACTTCCTATCTGAAAAAAAGATGACTATTAATCGTTAATGGTATTTGTAGGGTTGACGTTCCTAACTTTTTCAATGATTCATCGCATAAAACATATACACCGATAATATAACGTGGTTCTATGATGTCGGGTACAAGCACCTCAGCGCATTTTGCTAATTTCTTGCGAAAATAAATAATAGAGTCATCATCTCTCCAATCATCGGAAAGTGTCCTCTCTCTATCTACAATGGATAAACCAGCGGGAGCTGCCGAAAATCTGATATAAGCGCTCGATGCATTTCCGTCTGTAATTACGACTTCCGGTAAATCCAATATATCAGTAGAGACTCTAAGAACGCAAATACTCTTAGGGTCTTCAACGGAAATAATTTTATACATCATGGGATTTCGCGCACATATATAGAGATTGACATACTCATGCAGCTTTTTTCCTCCGGGTACAGTGACCTTTGCTCTGCGCTCTTGTATTTCTGGCATTGCAACAGATATATGGGGAATATTTTCTGCTCGGGAATGTGAAAGAATGCCAGTCTTACAGATCGACTGGAGATTAGTCATCGGTGCAATATAATGTAATTCTTCCAATTCACTTCGGAGCATTCGTTATTTCGCCTCTATTGATATCTTGACATATAAGACAACTATTTATCTTTTTTCTTCGAATTATCGTGCCGCTTTCATCACCTCATCGGCGGGGATTTCGAAAAATCTTGAGGAAACTATTTCACGCTTCGCATGGTCTAATTTTACGGCAGGATTGTGGATTCGCATAAGTTCGGGTGAATTGCTCAGTGGGTCCCATACTACATAGAGCCAATATGTAGAAGACAGATGCTGGGCTTTAATCCATTCATTAGTGGTAAGTCGAACCGGCTGTCCTCGACGACGACCTTTAACCTCGATTCTCTTAACAAGTATTTCGCCAGTTGCTTCATCCACAATCCGATGTGCACGAATATCAAAGCCGTGTTTTAAATGTCCTATTCTCTCGATCCGGTTTTGCGGAAATCCTTCTGCAATAAGGGCTTTTACGACTAAATCTTCTGCGGCAAGTTCGCTTTTACGGCGTATATTAGGATCAAGTTCGTCGGAAAAATCTGCAATCTGCGCTGTTGTATCAATGCCCGGGGCTAATATAATTGAGGTTCCAACATGTTTGACAGGACCTGTACGCGCAATCGTGAGTCGTTCGAATGCGCCTAAACGTTCTTGACGTACTCGCTGCAGTTCTTCAACGTGTTTTCGTGCTTCATCTGCGGTTAATTTGTATTCTGGTTTGATGGATGCTTCAGCAGCGAGAGACATTGCGCGTTCTTGTGCGTGTCTAATTCGTGCGTCGAATGATTTCTCGACATATTCTTTACAAACCTGCGCGAAATGCTTACGTTCCTTTTGACATCGTTCCCGACATTTCAATTGATATGTCTGTTTCAGGAAATCAGATGCAGATTGTATGGAGATGGGATCTATTTCCTGGGGTGGATTTGGATGTGGTGGTAAGTTAAGCAAAATGTCGCTGGAAACAATCTCAAACTTTCCTGCCGCTTCTCGGACTGCGACCAATTCGCCATAAAGTGCGATATTGTTTCCCTTTGAATCCTGACCGCGAATAGAAATCTCAAAAAAATGGATTTTATATGGCTCCGTGCAGAGTGGATCAAGATAAAAGGCGAATCCCCCACGCAAGGATGAAAGTTTTTCGTTCAATTTTTCATCAACCGCAGCATAGAGCGGATGACCCGGACCCATCAGTACAGCATCGAGATGTTGGTCTTTTTCAAGATGGTGTTTATGGAAAGTGATCTTTCGATACGTTGAATGTGCCTTCCCGAAGCGCTGTACTGAATGAAGACGTTCTGAACGTAAATCGGCCAAGACGTGGTCGATTCGCCAAAGTCCATCTGCCCTCGGCTCTATTCGCAAACTAATTTCTTTTGACGCTGCCACAAACTGAGATTCAACATATCTCGGCATTAACCTTTTTTCTTCGATTTCCAAATTGCGTTGCTGAAATTCACTGAAATCAACATGACTGCGAGCAAGGGCGATTCCTGTAGCTTCTTCATATTCTTTAAGCTTGGCGGGGTCTATTCGATCGATTTGATCCAGATACTCATCAAGCCTTCGGGGATCATATGCTGCGTCACGGAGGATGTCAATAAGGTTAACATCATTAAGCGAGAGAACCTCACCTATAACGTCAAACACACGTCCCTCGAGAGCTTCGTTCATTTGCTCCATCTTTTCAAATAAACGAGAAAGAATTCTTCCTTCAACAATTGGTTGACCCTCCTCGGAATCCGTCGCAACAAAGTTGAAAGCATAGACGTCTCGCTCCTGTCCGATGCGATGTATCCGTCCCATTCGCTGCTCGAGACGTGTTGGATTCCAGGGTAAATCATAGTTTATCATTAGATGACAGAACTGAAGGTTGATTCCTTCGCCAGCAGCTTCTGTAGCGACGCATATCTGTACGGCAGTCCTGAAAATTTCTTGGGCGCGCTTGCGCTCGTGAGGATTCAACCCCCCATGTATATGGCATGTACTGTATCCCCATTGTTCGAGATGATTACATATATAATTTAATGTGTCACGATGTTCTGTAAAAATGAGGAGTTTACCTCTTCCATCTCTCAAATCAAGGAACTGCGCCTCATTGAGGCATCTTTTTAAAGCGGTTAACTTAGAATCAGTCGCGTTTTCTCGCACTTTACGTGCCTGATTCTCGAGGTCTTTGAGTGCAACAATTTCGGCTCTTAATTGTTCGAGCTCCAGCGCCGCTGTGTATTCATCTACTAAATAATCTCTGGTTGTTTCATCAAGATCGTCTTCTTCTTGTTCAATATCAGGCAGACGACCATGAAGCACAGCGAGACGTTTTGCTCGTTGGGGTGGTGTGAGTTTTTCCAACTCGTCTAAAAGTTCTTGTTGTTTCTTTAAGCGGCGTTTGATTGATTCGTGAATAGCACAGGTGGAACTTACCAGACGGCGTTGCAAAACTGTTCGTGTAAGCGCTGCTGTGGTTCGTCTCAGTCCTGTTTGCTGGGGAATGAATTCGTTTATATATGCGGTAACATTTTTATATAAGGCATATTCCTCATTATTAAGGCGGAAAGTAACTGTTTTTGAATGACGATCCGGGAATAATCTTCGTCCATGGATATCCTTTAGATCTTCTTTTAATCTTCGGAGGGACCATGGAGAATTCTTCCCAAGGCGAAAAATATCTTTTCGTATCGCTGTGGCTTGTTTTCCAAGACGATGTGGTTCAGGGAAGAGATCTGGATCAATGAGCCTGAGGAAATGTGCGAATTTGTCATCATCTCCATGGTGTGGAGTAGCTGTCAGAAGCAAAACGTGATCTGCTTGAGAAGTAAGATGTGATGCCAGATCGTAACGTTTTGTTGTTGCCATTTTTGGTTCGCGGCCAGTCCCACCGGAAATAGTTCTTGCAGAACATTTATGCGCTTCATCGATGATTAATAAATCCCACCTTTGTTGCCATATCCGTTCACGAACATCATCTTGTTTCGCGTAATCAATTGAACTAATAACTTGACTTTCTTTAGCCCATGGATTAATACGACTTTGCTTATCTCGCGCTGAATCTATCGGTTCAAATTCTTCACCAAACCAATTGAGCATTTCGTCTTGCCATTGGATTGTCAAAGGAGCGGGGCACAAAATGAGGATTCGCTCAATAGCATCTCGGAGTTTCATCTCTTTTATGAGTAGACCAGCCATTATAGTCTTGCCTGCCCCGGGATCATCAGCGAGGAGAAAACGTAACCTTGGCTGTGGGAGCATTGCCTGATAAACTGCTTCAATCTGGTGTGGCAAGGTACGAATGCCGGAAAGGCTCACAGCAAATTGCTCATCATGCGTATAAGCAAGGCGAATCCGAGCAGATTCTATTAAGAGACTTAGTTTTTCAGCATCAACAGGTTTTATGGTTTCGGAAATTTTTTTTACCGTCCCGAGGACGGAGGCAATCTCATCTGGCGAGATTATAGTCTCTTCTAAAGTTCCATCGGGAAGACGAACACGGCACTCGTAACTTATCAAATCACCGGAGCCAAGTGGTCTTGCATCTTCTAATATAACCGGAATATCAAAATGTCCCGGTAGTTTTATATTTTGACCAACGATTTCAAGTAATTTAGATTTTATGGTTTCACGGTTTTCCATGGTAATTTTTCAGAAGTACATTTTAAAGAATATTCCCCTCGTACACAATATGCTTTATTTTTAAATATGGAAATTATTGTAGCAAACGACTAAATTTAACCAAACTTAGATAGTCTTTGCAGACTGTAAAGTCAAGAGTAAAAAAATAAGTCACGGCTTCAAAATTTTTTATTCGCTAATGTATAGCACATAAAAATAGCGTTCATTTCAAAAGGGTACCGTCGAATCGCTTCAGATATTAATACTTATGGATTTTTAGAATTGCGCTGATAGATTGATAGATACATGAAAAGGGGAATCTGAGTGTATCGTGGCATAAAGGCTTTGATACCCTCAGCCAACGCAAGAATGTATTCCTGCTTGATAAGGATACACGAATTGAAAAAAGATTGTCATGGTAAAGAACAAGAAGAAGCTGACTACCGGTTTTGGAAAGTGGGCAAGAAAACGAAGGTATTCGCGCGGTTCTCGAAGGTCGGCTGCGAGAAAGGCTCCGCCGCTACGGAACGCCATCTGGACGTGCAAGAAGTCAAGCGTCTCGCTGCCATGTCGCAGGATGAGCGCGTCAAGGCAACACAAGAATAAGGTTTAGTTAATATACGACCCTTGCAGTGGACTGTCCGGCTGAAAGTAGAGAAGGGATATTTTTTCTCTCAAAGATTCCTGAAAAAACAGGTTGCACTTTCAACAATTTAAAGGTTACTATATTCTTTCTATGTTGTGAGCATTCCCGTCAACTGTATAAAATAAGGAGGATATAATGGAAAAAGAAGGTATGATAAGCGTAATTCTCTATCTCCCGAAGGAGCTTCCCTATGAAGCATCAACGCTGGCTGAAACGGTGGACAGCATCATGAAATCCACGTATCAGAATTTCGAGTTGCTACTCGTGGATGGGCGAGAGAATGAGCGCGGAAATTATGGATTTCTTGACAGCGTCCTCGAGGGCAACAAGGAGAAATTCAAACCCGTTGAAGGTGAATTCAGGAATAAAGCAGCCATGTTCAATGCCGCCCTGGCAAAAGCCTCGGGCGATTATATCTTGAATGTAGATAATTTCAAGGCGCCGGTGCTTTTGAAGAAAAGCGGTCTCGACCTCTTTCGGTGGGGAATGATCAGGAGTAAGAAGCCCGGTCTCGTGTATGCCGATTACGAGATCGTTGACGAGGATGGCACGACCACGGAACGCCACCTGCTGCACTGGCATGAGGGCAGATTACGCGATGAATCCGACCATGGGCGTGTCTGGTTACTCTCGCGCAAGGTACTGGATGAAATCGGCGGGATGGACGAGGAGTATAACGCTGCGGAGACCTATGACCTTCGTCTTAAAATGTCTGAAAAAGGCGATATGCGCCACATCTCCAATCGCTGGAGCGGTTCCCTCTATACGGTTAAGTCCCAGAAGCAGACGCACGACGTTTTCAGCTACCTCCTTGCCGGAAAAGAGATACAGCTGGAATTGGAGAAAGCGCTTACGGAACATCTCAAGCGAATAAATGCATATCTGGCGCCCGGTCAGAATTATCATGAGGTGAAGTACACAGCGGAAGAGGAGAAAAAGTTTGAAGAATGTATAGCCTCAGTGGTGATTCCCGTATATAACCGACCGCAATTCATCGGTCATGCCATCAAGAGTGTGCTCGATCAGACGGTGAAGAATATCGAGGTCATCGTGGTGGTAAACGGCGGATGGGAAGACCCGACCATCAAAGAGGTTCAGCGATATATGCCTGACGGGGATAAATACCAGGACAAACCGCCTTATGTACGCCTTATCGTGGTTGATATCAACAATATCGGCTATTGCCTGAACTCGGGTTTATCGGCGGCGCGCGGGAAATTTTATGTCCAGCTCGATTCCGACGATCGCCTGACCCCTGACGCGGTTGAGAAGATCATAAAGACGTTCAAGGACGATCCCACCGCGGGTATGGTCATAGGCTCCTACGAAGTATGGCAAATGGACGAGGCGGGAGAGATTCATCGACGCGACGACATACCCGTTGTCACTCACGATGAGTGGACCTACGAGAACGGGCGAAACAATCTGTTGCGTGTGAACGGAGCGGGAGCGCCTCGCGCTGCACATATCAAGGTGTTTAAAGAGATGAACTGGTTCGGGATAAACGATTCCCCGTGGTCGCGGAATTATGGCGAGGATTACGCCATGGTGCTTGCCGTGAGTGAACGGTATAATATCGGGCGCATTTGGGATCCCATCTACAAGGTGATTCGCCACGGCGGTTCCACAGACCATTCCATTGACCAGGTAACCATTGACCGCAATGACGAGGCGAAAGACCATATGCGCCTTGAAGCGGTGAAACGGCGTCAGGCTCTCAATAAGCAATAACAAAAGGCATCCCGTTCACAAATACATATATATAATAGAGATGCCGTATTCGAGATATTCGGGTGGCAGGTTGTACATAAAACTTGCCGCCCGGTTCGCTTTTGGTGTACCCTGTTTCCTCGATAACTTCTATATAATAATGGTGAAATAATGGCAAACAACGATTCAATAGCCGGACGGAGGAGAGAAATTCTCGAATTCCTTTTGCTATCAAAAGGCAATATAGCCATCATTGTTTTGAGTGGTTTTATATGCGCACTGTTAGCCGCATTTATCACGTTGCAGATGGAGAATGTGTATCAAGCCGAGGCAAAACTCGTGGTTACCGAACCTAAATTCAAATCCGAACTATCACCCAGCTCGTTATCGGTGCGCAGTTGTGAAAATCTCCTTCGGTCGCCCTGGATACTTGAAGAGGCGCGACGCCGGATTTTGGATATGCGGCGCAACGTTCTTATCCTTCTCGGCAACCAACCTCTTTCACGCGATGAACTCAACAAACGAGCGATTGAAATCGCTGCGATGCCTCTCGAAGAATGGAAAGACCGCTTTGATCTTCCCACAGAAGAGGCGTTGTGGTTTCAGAGACTTAGTCCGGATGATTTTATCGCACTGTATGAATTGGACGTCGAAGAATTTCGTAAAATCGCCATCGAGAACCTTCGAAGACAGCTCGATGCACGTATCTCTATCGAGCGGAAAACCAATATCCTGGTTGAATATTCACCCATCATAACCGTTGTAGGAAGAATGAATTCACCACGGCTTGCACGCTTCTTTGTCAACACGGTCGTCAAGGTGTTCGTTGATCTCTATGCAAGCGTTACCAGCACTGAAACAAGGGAATCAGCCTTGCTTGTACAGGAGAAGTACGAGGAAGCGAAAGAGGATTTGCAGGCAACAGAGGATGCGATTACGGCGTTCAAGGAACAGTATAAGCTCGATCTCATAGATGAACGTATCAAAGCAATCGAGAAGACTATCCAGGAGCAAATCACCCAGTTGAAAAAGATGGAAGCGGAGTATGCGCTGAAAACAGGCGAGATTACACAAATCCTCAGCCACCTGAACGCTATGAAAGAGGACGATTCGTGGATCGGCTACTTCTTGTCTGAAAATGAACCCACCGAGACATCATCTTCTGAGACTCCAGAGGTCGCATCCGCCGGCGAGGATAAAGGAGCCGAAGCAGTCCGGCAAAGCCTTCGGCAAATCAAGGACGATTATGTGGCGACCGATAAGGCCTGGTTGGAGTTCGCTCAAACGTACAGAATCGACACCACCACCCAGATGCTCGACTCACTTCGCGCCATGTACAACAACTACCAGGAAAAACTCTACGATGCCGAACTTTCCGTGGAAAGCCTGACGAGGGCAGTCGCTGAGCTCCAGAAACAACTGGAAAAAGAAGCACAGACCATCGCGCTGGAGAAGGGAATCACGCAGGATGCGTTATGGGAACTCATCATACAAAAGCCTGCGGAAAAGGATGTGGCAAACGTCGCAAAAATCAGTATCCAGGACCAGGAGATCAACCCGACCTTTATTGAGATGTCAAAGCAACTTTTTCAATACGAGTCGGAACTCGAACGAAACCGTGCGTTAGTCACGAGGTATAAAACGCTGCTTGATGAGATTAATTCGAAGATCAAGGAGGCGGAGGAACTGTTTGCTCAAGGCCTCAACCGCCAGGACCAGCTCATGTTGAATAAGAGGGTGGTTGAGGATGCATACACAAAGTTGTCGGAATTTTACGTCACCCTCGAAGAGGATGAAAAGACCATTGCACTCGAGATCGACCAGTTACGGGCTAAAATCGATGAACTGTCTTCCACTATTATTATGCATGAAGAAGAGGTTAAAGAACTCAAGGACCTCTACCAGGAGAAGAAGACCGAGCTCGATCGTCTTGAACGCGATTATGAGACCTATAAAGAGTCGTTCAAGATCCTTGCCACGCATCGCGAGGAAGCACGAATCGCCTTTATAAGCAAACCTATTGATGTCAGGGTCGCCACCATGGCGGTTACACCTAACAAAAAAATCGGGCCAATGCGTTCGATTATTGTACTTACCGTTGCCGCGCTCGGTACATTTGCCGCTCTTATTGTTGTATATCTAAGCCAATCTATCAGATACCTGAAAGCCACTCAGCGGAAAGAAGAAACAATCGCATAATCCTCTTTTTCGGTCATGGGAGCAGATTTTGTTTTAACGCCTCATGTGGTGTCTTCAGCTGCGGCGTCGGGCTACATGAAAAGTATGCGAATAAACGACAAACCAACCAGAGGTTAACCCCATGTCTTTTTTCCACACACACGAAAGAACCCTAAAAAGATATATCGTAATCCAGATATCTCTGGCGTTGTTTTGTTGTATGGTAATTCCGTGCGTTGGTGAGGAAATATCCGTCTGCTCCGCAGCCTACGTTCCCGATCAAGCCTTTCCCGACCTTATCCGGTATGTCTGGGATGGATACGATCTCAAGCACGGTATGGGCGAACAGAAACCATATAAAAATCTGGTTTCTCCGGGCGCCACGCTTCATCTGTTTTTCAGGAACGATTCTTCCGAGCCGGTTGAGATTGACCGGGTAAGATTGAACGGAATCGAGCTGAATAAACATATTCTGCCGATACACCGGGAGCATAGAGGACTCCATGCCGCCAGCTATCAATTGAATGATCCAACAACGACTTCTCATGAAATACGTAATCGTCTCGATGATGCGGGTTCGCCTATCTGGTATCAGGTCGAACCCAATCCAGTGCCGTCCGGCGGGTATTCAGAACTCGTTATAAGGTTTAGAAACTTACCGAAGAAGCGGCACCTTGAAGTGGCAGTGGGACGAGGCGAAGAATCTTTCGTATCGAGGCAGATATCGACGTCATCTTCTCCTGTAGTGAAAATCGTCGGTCTACACTTCAACAAGGCTATCGACCGGGTATTTTTGTACCTGCGCCGAACCGATGGCAACGATTTTGAACTTAACTCGGTCAAGGTTGACGGCGCCGATATTTTATCAGGTGTGGAAACCCCACGGAAAAGCGTCCATGGACTTCTTCCTTTGGAGATACCGCTTGAACAGCCCTGGACGTATGGGTCGTTTCATTATTTCCAGGCAACTACTGAAGATAACCTGACGGCTGCTGCCATGATTCGTGCGCGCGACGATTTTTTCGCCCTCGGTATGTGGGGGTACCGGAATTATGGAAATACGGACGAGGAACGCGCTCGCGATACCTGCACCGCTTTCCACAACCATCTGTTCAACACCCACATGGGAATGGCGGGGAAGCAGACCGGGTTTCTGGAAAGCGAAGAAGGGCTGGCGATGCTTTCGGAGCTGGGACTGTGCTATATGCATCGCGACCCGAGCAAAGCCTCGGTGCGCCATCCTCAACTCTATGCGCGCTTCCTCCTCGATGAGCCCGATGCCCACGAATATGCGGTAGATGCTCTTCCCGGTCATTTACGCCTCGGTGCCTATGCGCAGGCACTGGTTCAGCGGAAGCGCCACTGGATCGATAGCGATCCGCGCACCCTTACCCTTCTCAACGTAGATCTGACCTATAAACCACATAATTGGCTCACCTATGGGCAATTACCCGACATTCTCTCGGTCGACCCCTACTACCAGATGCGGCTCAACGATGTCTATTGGAAGCATCCCGGATGGCTTGCGCAGTATTGCCATCCCTATTATGTCTTCGCAATCAGCGAGATAGCACGGTGGTCGTGCGAACCGCACCCGCTCCATGTGATTTTGAATTCAGTATCCTTTCGCGAGGATGATAAAGTATTTCGCTATGGAACACCGGAGGAGAAGAGGCTCGAATTTTATTATGCGCTTGCCGCAGGCGCAAAAGGCATCTCGTACTGGTGGTTCACACCGTACGGAAATTGTCGCGGTTGCGGCGCTGAGGACGACGAAGCCCGTGCCATGATGAAAGAAATGGCTCGACTGAACGCTGAGGCGCGCTCCGTTCTTTCGCTGCTTGCCACCTCCTGCCCGGGCGCCGATGCCGGGACAAAGGTCGATCCGTTCACACAAACACGTCCTCCATGGCTGATCACTCGTTCTCTTTTCTCCGGTACTCATTCAGCCATCATTGTGCTTATCAATCGCGACCATTGTTCCGATCGTGTGGGCACTCTTTATCAATCTATACCTAAAGCGGAAGTTATCTTTGAAATTCCTTATTGGCTCGATATTGCTGATGTGTTTCGGTTTTCCAATCGTGGAATCGAACCAGTTGAAAGTTCTCGACAGGAAGGCAACCTGGTGGTGCAATTGAACGATATCAAATTGACGGAGATGCTCATTATATCGTCCACCACACAGATCAAGGAGCAGGTGAAAGAAACATGGGACAGACTCCAACCACGACTCGCCCGGGTTATCGCTCCTGTAAAGCAATGATGGATAAGGCGTTAAAAGACAATGCTCTTTTCGAGAAGCGTTTTTAGGTTGAAACTATGTGGCAATTCTCCTATGACTTCAACTATCCAATCGTATGAAAAATAATCATCAGTACGAGGAGGTACAGAGTGAAAAGCGAATCGCATATATTGAGGTTGCATATTGTCATTAGCGCTCTATTGATTCTTGTTCTGGTGTCGAGTTTATTTGCCCAGGAAATGGTCTCCGGGATTGTGTTTGAAGATGCAAACAAGAACCTGAAATTGGACAAGGGCGAAAAAGGGGTATCGGGTGTCCTTGTTTCCAACCAGCGGGATGTGGTCAAAACGACACGCGACGGGCTTTTTACACTTCCGGTTGACGATGAGACCATCGTATTCATCACCAAACCCGCGGGATACGCTGCTCCGCTCGACGAAAATAACTTGCCCCAGTTTTATTATGTTCATCAACCCGGTGGTTCTCCTCAGTTGAAGTATAAGGGTGTTGAACCTACCGGCGAACTCCCCGAATTGCTTTATTTTCCTTTATTCAAGGTTAACGAAGCCGATACCTTCGACGTTCTTATCCTGGCTGACCCTCAGGTTCTCGACATGGAACAGATAAACTATCTGCGCCATGATATTGTGGAAGAGCTCTTGGGCACCGATGCTGCGTTTGCCATTGTGCTCGGAGATATTATGTTCGATGATCTCGATTTGTATGAACCGTATAACCGGTTAATGGCAACGCTCGGAATCCCCCTCTGGAATGTTCCCGGAAATCATGACATGAACTACGAGGCTAAGGACGATCGTTACTCGATGGAAACCTTCAAGCGAGTGTTTGGTCCCCCCTATTATTCATTCGACTACGGGAAGGTTCATTTTATGGTTTTCGACGATATCGACTGGCATGGTAGAGTAGGGGAGAAAGGGGGATGGTATCAGGGAAAGATTGACGATTGCCAATTTGCCTGGATTCAGAACGACCTTTCGCTCGTACCGCGCGACCGGCTGGTTGTTCTTTGTATGCATATTCCGTTCATGACCTTTACGAGCGATAGCAGAGGTGAGCAAGTCGTGAACCGTGGCCATCTTTTTGAAATTTTGAGTGAGCGCGACAAATTCCTTGCTCTTGCCGGACATACCCACACGCTCGAACATTATTTCCTCGATGAGGCAGAGGGGTGGAAAGGGAGAAGACCTCTTCACATGATTATTTGTGCGACGGCATGCGGCTCCTGGTTTGGCGGTACGGTGGATGAACGCGGCATCCCTCATTCCACTCAATGCGACGGGACGCCTAACGGGTATCATATTCTCAGTTTCGATAAAGCCGAGTATATCGAACGTTATAAAGCAGCGGGCAAGGGAGACGAGTACCAGATGAGAATCTCCTCTCCGTCCGGGTGTCTTGAACGAGGGAGTCTCGAGGACGCTCGAATCGTCGTCAACGTGTTCGATGGGAACTCACGCTCGACAGTGCAATGTCAGGTCGATTCATTGCCTCCGGTCTCTATGCAAAACGTCCTTATGACCGACCCCTTCTTTGAGGAAACATGCGAGGAGGAGAAAGACTCGTTCAGGTCATGGGTGCAACCATTGGTGAGCACCCATATATGGACCGCTCCACTACCCGGAGATCTCGAACCGGGTTATCACCGTGTCATTGCCACGACTACCGACCAATACGGGAGAACCTTCAGGGAGGGGAGTATCTTCGAGGTAAAATAACGGGGATAAGGTTCGCAGCCCGGGCTATTATGAGAATACCAATATTTCTCCGCAAAAAAGTTGTGATGAAATAATATTATTATTTTACGAACTTCAAGTAGTCCCAATCCGGGTAATGATGAAAATTGACCTTTGTCAGGTGAGCCGTAGATGAGAGCTCCTCGCCGTCCGGAAGATATGCGGAATAGTCATATCGGGCGAGGTGGAAAAGCCATGTGTCGCCTTCCTCCGGTGCCGTTCCTTCGAGCACATCCAATCCGCTGAACGGTATGGCAAGCTCGAGACACCAGTATTCATCTTCATCCGCCGGTTGATTTAACGTCCCTCGATAGCTGGTTTTCCACGTCAGCCCTTCGCAGGACCACGCGACTCGTTCTTTCAACGCCATACCCTTCTTTTGCCGCGCATCGAACACCGTGCCAAGAACGTTGATTTCGAAGTTGTAAAATTCATCCTTCTCTTCGTGCGGTTTGAGAAAGGTTTCAAGCACGTCTTCTTTAAAGGTAGGCGAATCGCGTTCTGTAAATTTACCGCCGATATCACGGTCAAACGCTTTGAGGCCGACGTACAGATACGACTCGTTCCACAAAACTTTTCCGATAGTGAAGCTCGCAGGCATTTCGTCCGTGACGGGGATATAGAAGTTCAAGGCAGGCGCCTTGTTCCATGCGGCTTCGTCCAGTTTTCCGTCGACTATGATGGGCTCGGATGTATACCTGCATTCATACGTCAATTTTTCACCGGCAGTCAACACCGCTGGAAGAGTAAATAGAAGAAAAGCCAACAAACGAAGATAAGTGCTGGATGGTTTTTTCATGTTGTTCGTTCTCCTTGCTGAGATTAATTTCATTCAACCTGAATGAGCGAAATCGGACGTTTTATCCGGAAATTACAGAAAGAAGAAAATCTTTTTCAGCAGGCTCCTGCCACGCTTTTCCTCTTTCCCGGCTTTGGGTACAAATTTAACCGCATCGGCGACCACGTTGTCGTTCGCATCGTTGCTTATCATTACATAGCCGGAATCGCCTTTCGCAAACTCGAACTCCCCGAGCTTGTTCCATTGTCCCGTATTCTCTTTAAGGTTTACTTCAAACGTTTCGAGTCCACCACTCCACTTCACGGTGAACGGCGCATCGGTGGCGTGGTTGTTAAAGGGGTCGCGTCCGTACCACACGAACACTTCGTATAATCCCTGTTCGGGGATTTGCGGTATCCATAAGGCTTTTGATTCGCCCTTTCCCTTATATGCCCATCTACAGAGTTCGGCATAATCGCGTCCGCCGCGACCGGGGAACCATTCTCCCTCGGTAACGAATCCCGGTTCGCCGTCGGAATCGTCGATAGTTATGGCATTGGGTTCTTCCGCAGCAAGCCGGATACCGGTGTTCAGCCCGATCTGGACGTCCGCTTCCGACTCGTTCGTGATTCGGGGAACTCCTGCGAACCGATTGCCTGTTATCACCGCGGACGCAACACCCTGTTCGAGCTCAATATGGTGTCCGGGACGGTTGAAATTACACGACGATACAAGGAGGTTGCCCCGGGAACATTCTACTGCTGGCAATCCCTTGCCCTCATAGTCCCACATTACGAAATTGCAGTTGTTGAACATCACGGTTCCGTCGCCTTGAATGTGTGCAATCTGCGCCGCAGGTCCCCAGAATGAACAGTTTTGCAACTGGATTACGCCCTGGTTCTCAGGTTTGACAACAAGACTTACAGGATCCGGTTTGAGAAAACTTACAAACTCGCCGTTGGTTATCAAAAGTCCGTACGGAGCGCAGTCATCTATTAGCAACGCATTGTTGGTCGCGTCCGCGCCGATACCGAGAAAATTGCCGTTCGCCACGCCATGTTCCGTTCTTATAAAATGGTATCCGACTTTATATCCCCATGAAAAGGTATTGTACACGTACTCCCAGTCTGTTCTGCCAAAGATGAACGACTCACCATGTGCGGCGATAAAATCTTCGATACATTTTTTCTCCGGAGTATTGCATGTCCAGAAGGGCCAGAAATGAACATTCTCGACACGCCCGACATCGTAACACTGGTCGACATATAAACCTTTGAGCATCGGTTGTGCATAAAGGTTGCGGATGTAGTGTCGTCCGGCGGGACGAGTGCCAAAATCCACTGCCATGTAGGGATTGACGATCAATACATCTATGATCGAACAGTTATCGGCGCCTGCGGAAGCAATCGTCCATGGATACGGTTTCGGGGGATTTGCCACTATCTGGTTCGGGTAATAGATGGTCAACCCTTTGAGGACTGAATTGGTGTTGAGAGTAATGAAGGGAGCGCTATCGGGCTCGCCCTCGCCTGCCGTGGTCAGGAGCGTGGTGCCCTTGTATTCGCTCCATGCTGTGGGGGCGTGCCAGATACCCTGCAGCGTGACGTGTGCCGGAATAATCAGGCGCCCTTCGATAAGATAAGTCCCGCGTGGGGCGAACACTATCCCCCCGATGCCGTCTTGCCCCGCAGCGTCAAGCGCCTGCCTGAACGGTTCGGTATCGTCGGTCTTGCCATCTCCTTTTGCCCCGAAAGCCGTTACGTCGACTATGCTTTCTTTTTGAAACGTTACCTGCTCGGTATAGGCGGGAGTTGCGCTCAGGAGTAATGCAGCCAATAAACATAAACAAAATACCCGGGAAAAATTAGGTTTCTTTGATATCGGTGTCATTTTTTATGTCCTCCTGAAAGAAGATTATTTTATTTCCACGAGTCCGGAATCGCGCACGGCTGGTCTGTTTGATACAGGTAGAGATTGAATTGCTCAGGATAATTTTCCGGATTTTTTCGCATCTTTAGCAGTTGAGAATACGAAAAAGGCTCGAGCCAGATCGGCTCGTATTGCCTGTTGGGTATAACGGCTATCGTTCTTAATCTGTCTTTGTTTACTTTGAGAAAGTCTTCGTTCTTGCTCCACGTTATATGCATATCAACGGCGAAATATTTGTTTACGGGAGATTTGAGGATCTCTTGTGTTCGTGCGCCGGTATTAAGACGGATATGGGGAATATCCATGTAAAAATTGAAGTTGCGTAATGTATCGATAAAAATTACGGCGGGCGGTTTTACCTTTTCCCGAACTTCACGGTAAAGGAGCCGGTACGAATTGGTGTCCAGAGCCAGCGTGGGTCGAAGACCGAAATAGGAAAAAATCACGAGGATACAAACAGCAGCAACGGTTATATAATGGGTAACCCTTGGTTTTTTAAGGACGATACGTTCAAGGAGAAGAAATATCCGCGACACACCTGCCGCTGCAAGAATACATAAGGGGGGTATAATGGGCAATGCCAGCCGCGTGTACCGAAAATAAACAAAAAGTGCAAAATAGTAGAAGACCAGCCATGCATACAGAATCACAAACCGCTTGTTCCAGCGCCAGATTGAAGCGAGTAGACCGGGAATAAGGAGAAAGAAAGGCAAGGCAGACCAGAGCTTGAAGTAGACGAACATTTCGCCGGGCTTCTTGAAAAATCTTTCCAGCCCTTTTTTCAACGGATAGCTGTAGCCTTTATGATGTTCCATGAGTTTTGCATATCCGAAGGTCTTATCCACATTTATGTACCAGTGCGAGTACAGGAGTACAAAGAGCAGGAGCGCCGCTGCCAGTCCCGCAGGTAGGTGAACAAGCCGTCGCTTGAGCGGTATCTGAGGGGTATGTCTATCTTTCTTATGAATGAGAGGGTTCAGTACATATTCCATCATAAAAGCGACTACATAATAGCCGATAACGAGCAGAAAGGGTACAAAGCCGTTGTATTTGGTGTTCATTGCAAGCCCGGAAGAAACACCCACCAGGGAATATAACCACCAGCGATTCTTCTTCCATGCCATGACACCGAGCAGAACCGTGACGGTAAAGAAAAAGGTCAGGATTATATCGGTCAGGGCAAGTCTCGAGTAAATGATGTGGAATTCGTTTATGGCAAGAAAGAGCGCGCCCCAGATGCCCGTCTGAAGATTATCTGCGATCTTTCCAAGATAGAATACTGCCACGCAGGTCAAGATTCCGCACAGAAGCGATGGAAGCAACGCTATGAAATCATGTAGCCCGAAAAGTTTGAAGGTGATGCCGATCATAAAGGGTAATAAAGGAGGAGAGAACTGGCAAATACTCAGGCTTGCTTCATAGAATGCCCCGGGTTTTTTGTCCAGTATCGTACCAACCTGAACATACGGTCCTTCATCGAAATGGGTGAGACCGAGGTCGAAAAAATTATAAAACCTGAAAAAGGCAGCAATCAGAAATATACCAATGAGGTAGCATGTCTCTTTTTTTAAAAGAAAAGTTCTTAGGCTGTGCAGAAAAGCCTTGAACCTATCACGCTTCTTTTCCTCGCGCTTCTTTGGTTTCTTTTTGGTTTTCCGCTTAGTCATAATTCGTTTAGCAAAGAATAGAAACGGTCTTTTACGATAGAATTATTCATCTCATGCTGCGCCTTGATTCAGGAGATTATAACGATTGTTCTTATTTAATCCCGCAACTGCAATAAAAAGAATCGTTCATTACCCGAAAGGTGTTCTGTAAGTTGAGAAATATGCGCTCAATCTTTGGTTTGACTTTCAGGCTCTTTCAAAGGATAGAATACTTCTTTATTGCATCGTGCTCAGGTAGGGCAGAGTCCTATGTTCCTGCAATACCGCGTTTTGTACATAACAACATATAAAAGGAAGGACTTATGATACTGGACAGAAATGAAATTATCCTGAACCGCTATCGCAAGATCGCCGAGATGCGAGCTGAAGGGATCGAGCCGTACCCCCATAAATTCGAGCCGACACATAAGAGTGCTGAAATATTGGGAGACTCGGATACACTTATAGAATCCGGTACAAAGGTTCGTGTTGCGGGACGAATCATGACCATACGCTCTTTTGGTAAGGCTGCCTTCTTTCATATCCAGGATTCGGAGGGGCAGATTCAGGTTCATGTTCGAAAAGGCTCGACACCGGACGAAGAAATCGCCTTCTTCAAAAAATATATCGACAGTGGCGATATCATCGGTGCAGAAGGACCGGTGTTCCTGACCAAGACTAACGAAATTACTGTTCTTGCCGAACACTTCTATCTCCTCGCAAAGGCAGTCCGTCCCCTGCCTGAAAAGTGGCATGGGTTGCGCGACCGCGAGATTCGCTACCGTCAGCGTTATGTCGATTTGATTGTCAATCCCGAAGTCCGTGAAACGTTTGCCAAACGAACCGCTATTATTGATACCATGAGACGATATTTGAATGAGAAGGGGTATCTCGAGGTGGAAACGCCCATGATGCAACCAGTGTACGGCGGCGCCCTGGCGCGCCCTTTTATTACGCATCACAACGCACTCGATATGAAACTCTACCTGCGAATTGCGCCTGAATTGTACCTTAAACGCCTCATTGCCGGCGGAATTGAAAAAGTCTATGAAATCAACCGCAATTTCAGGAACGAAGGCATCTCGACCGTTCATAATCCCGAATTCACCATGCTCGAACTCTATACTGCCTACTGGGATTATACCGATACGATGCAGCTTGTCGAGAACCTGTTGAAACATAGTGCGCAGCAAGTCCTTGGTTCGCTGGAATTCGTGTATGAAGATTATGAGATCGATTTCAGCGGCGAATGGCGGCGGATGACTATCCTCGAGGCAATAAAGGAATATGAAGGGCTCGCTCTTGACTGGCATCAACCGGCGCAGGAAGTCATTGACAAAATTAAAGATCGGGTCGAGCTGAGTGCCGGCGAACTCAAAGACCTCACCAACGATGAACGTATCATGTTGCTCTTCGAGAGTAAGGTTGAGGAAAAACTTATCCAGCCGACATTCGTCATGGAATTTCCGAAATCGAAAAGTCCACTGGCAAAAACGAAGCCTTCCGAGACGGGGGTTGCCGAACGATTCGAGCTGTTTGTTGCAGGCTTGGAAATTGCCAATGCTTACACGGAGCTCAACGATCCCGAGGCGCAATACGAAATATTCAAAGACCAGGCGGAGAGACGCCACAAGGGTGTGGTCGACGCCTTCATGATGGATGAAGATTATATCCGCGCGCTTGAATATGCCATGCCGCCGACCAGCGGACTCGGCATCGGGATCGACCGCGTCGTGATGCTCCTCACCAATAAACAATCCATTCGCGACGTTATACTCTTCCCGCTACTCAAACCCGAGCAAACCTCCGAGGAAGAGCAGGAAGAGACACAGGAGAAGGCGGAATCCGATAACGGCGAGGAATAATATCTCCTGCGGTGAATAATCTTCATAACCTATCTGCCGATAGACTTTCCGCTATAACCATAATCCCACTCGTACTCGCACTCGCCGTCGCATGCGTAAGCGTACGCGCTATCGTGTTTTTTTCGAAGTAGGGTCGTTCGGCTTGAACGACCACCGGCAACAAAGCAAGGCAACTATCATTTTATGGTATTAAATACGGGCGAGGAACGCCCTCACTCCACACAGGAATGCTTATAAACTTTCCATAATAACCAGAGTCTTCCTCCCACTCGCACTCGCGTTCGCACCACGAGAACATGTCACTCTATCTTCTTTTATCAACGAATCTCCTCTTACGGAAAAAAACCTCATCTTAATGCAAAGAGCGCAAAGGAAGGCTGAGAACGCAGAGTATTTTTTATCTCGGCATAGAGTTCTCTGCAAATTCTGCGTGCGGTTCTCTCTGCGACCTCGGCGTTAAAGTATTTATAAAGCAAGTTTCGGGAAAGATTTAATCCTACGGTTTTATGTAATCTATCACCGCAAAAGAAAACCTCATCTTAACGCAAAGCGAGTGGAAGCCGATTTCCCGCTAAAACGTGAAAATGAGGTTTGACCCCAACTTATCAACTTATGGCGTCACGGTGACTTCTTCGAGCAGGAATTCCTCGAGGTAGATCCACGAATTTTCGTCATCCATGGGATCGAAGCTCAGGATATCGAAGGAAAAGTTGACCTTGTCATCAGAACTTCCTGTCACCACGGGATCAAAGAGCAGATTATATAGTTTGTGGCTCGATGAAGACGGAGCCATGCCCAGGTTGCTGTTAATAACGCGCTCCCACGCAGCCCACGTCCCGGGTTGGTTCAGTCGTAGCCTGAATTGGACGGTTTGATTGGGATCGGTGGTACTGCTCGAGACCAGCCATCGCGAGCGATAATTTTTTCCGTTGGAAATCGTCACGTAGGGACTTGTCCAGTAGCCAAAACAGTTGTTGGAACCTGCGGCAGTCAACCCAATGTGTCCCCCGGATACAGTCGAGCTCGGAATGGTGAACCCGAGAATGCCGCCTGTAAAGGTCCAGCCGTCTGTTCCGGAATCGAATGTATAATGAGGAAGCGGCAACGTCTGGAGCGAGACATCGCCCGTAATGACAAGGGCGTATTTTTGAGTAGACTTGTTGATAGACGTTCCTTTCACGCGTACCTCATATTGCCCTACGGTAGGAGAGTCGATTTTAATTCCTTCGACATTGTTGATGGAGTCGCGGACATCCGTGGCGACGGGACAAATTCCCATAACCTCAATGCCGAAATCGTAAAGATTATCCTGTGCGAGTGCGCTCCACGTAGCGCTCGATGCTAAATAGTAGAAGTCATTCCCTGTACGGGGTGTTATAGACCCGGAGGCGATATAAAACGAAAGACCATAGCTCCATCGGATTTCGACAAAGAAGACATCATCGTTTATGGTTATTCCCACCACGGGAATTTGTACAAATGCGACGTAAGCGCTCCATGATGAATCATAGGTAGAAACGTTGATCGGAATGTAGTTACCCGAGCCCAACAGCGTGCCCGGCATCCCCGATATGTTTTCGCCATAGATGTTGATATCGAGATAATAGGTGCCGGCGGTTGGAGCGACCAACAGAAACTGGATGAAACTGAGAGCGTAAGGATATCGTGGGAGAGAGAATTTGGCAGCAAGCCCGTCGCCGTTGTTTGTAGGGAAAATACCGGTATCGTAAGAGGCGGCATTAGCGAGTTGTTGAGCGGCATGGGGTTGTCGCGGATTTGCCGGATAGAGAGTAGTCGCTCCGGGTGCAATAATTTCGAGGTCAAGATTGTTAACCAGTCCCCCGTTGCTGAGAGGGCTGCCGGGATAGTCCGACCACACAAGTTTGGCTTTTAAAGGTTCGACGGAGGAATTGGCGTTCACTTTATACGTATGGGTCTCGCCCTGGTTTATGGTCTGAGCATCGGCAATGATCATGGTTGTTTGACCGGCTATGGAGTTACCGAGGTTTACCAGTCCCCAGCCCTCCACGTCATTAGGCGAATTCGAAGGAATTTCTTTGGTCAAGCCTGTTCCATATTGTCCGGGATACATTTCAAGCGCACCGTTGAGAAGCACCGCCTTGATAAGGGCTGCAGAAGGACTTGAAAAACCGTTATTCCCAAGCCATTGGCGAATAATCGCCACCATACCGCAAGTAAGCGGAGTCGCCATACTGGTGCCGCCCATATAGGCGTAACTGGCATTATAATTTGCCCAGAAGGAGGCGTCCTTCGCGAGGGAAGAACGCGTGGACAGGATATATGTCCCGGGCGCCGTAATATCGGGTTTGATTCTGCCGTCCCAGCAAGGACCCCTGCTGCTGAATGCAGACATGCCCGCGATATTATTGGTCATTGAGTCGGTATTAAAAGGCGAATTCGTATAACCAAAACCGCTATATGTGGTGGCTATTTCGGGACGGTTATTTTCGGAAGCCCCGACCGTGATGCAGTTTTTAGCGGTTGCCGGCGACCCCATGCTGAAGATATCGATGACGCCATTTTGGTCGAAGTCATAGCCGCTATTACCGGCTGCAAAGAGGATTGTCATATCGGACTGCTTCCATACAAATTCGTCCACATCCTCTGAGCTGGAAGTGTAGGCGCCTTGATACGGGGCACCCCAGCTATTGGTATGAATGCGTGCGCCTGCATTGTACATTTCCTGGAAAAGTGTATTGAGATCAGCGGGAATCCCAACAAGGCTGCCATTACTGTCGCCGATTGCCTGGAAAGCAAGGCTGGCTTTAGGCGCCGCACCGGAGAAACAACTCGAAGGAAAGAGATTTTTTTCCGGTGTCGAGCCGGACCCCAGTCCGTTGCCCAGCACCGAACCGGCGACATGTGTCCCATGCCCGTTCTCATCTTGGGGACCGTCGCCTGACCAGTCGGAGATTCCAATGACACGCGAATTACCGGCACCGTCCTCAAAATCGTTGTGAAGCTGTGCCGGCGTACTAAAACCGTTGTCCAGACCCGTATCCGCTATGGCGACGAGCTGGTTCTCGCCGTGCAATCCGAGGATGTCCCAGACCGGCTTGACGTTGCATACAGGCGCATCGACTGCTCGATTGTTCCATAACTGCCATTCCGGTTCAGGTTCAATGAATTTGATATCATTCAAAAGAGAAAGTTCATCAAGTTCAGACGGAGCAATCGTTACTTTGAATGTGGTGTCCCGATCACTTATGCTGAAAGAAATCTCGGTCGCTCCCACTTCACTCAGCTTCTTCTCGACTTCGTTGACGTCAATATCGGGATAGCAGATGAGCAGATATTTTTTTGGTTCGCCGGCGACCTTTTCAGTCTTGAACACCTTCACCTGCTCGGAATCGGCGTATTCGGCGGGTGTAAACGACTCCTTATAATCCCTGAGAGCCTGCCGGGAAAACTTGAAATAGGGGACATAATCTCCTATCCAACGAACGAACGTATATTTTTCCATAACGAGGTCTTTCAGAGCCGAATCCATCCCTACAAGAAAACAATACTCAGGAATGTAGTCGTAAAAGGTCACGCCTTCCTGCTTGAGAAGGCTTTTCCAGTCCTCCTGGACAGCAGAAATGAATTGCATCAGATAATAGTGCCTGTATGAGGACTGAGATTCTTTCTGAATTGATACAAGGTTCTGCAAGCAGGTATTTACGAGCGTTTCCTCGTACTCCTCGGGATCAATTATTGTAGAATGAAGGTGAATCAGCTTGCGTTGTTCGTTTTGCACGGAATCTGATAGGTCATGGTCATTCATAAATCCTATTTCAGGATAGGCAACCTGCAGTTGTGTGGCATTAGCCGGTAAAATGAGAGTTAAAACGAAAAGTACCGCAATTACTAAAGGTAAAGAACTATACTTCGCGCACATTGTCGCACCTCCGATAAATTCTGAAAGAAATACTGTCTTTCACACGATAGACAGTCAATCGTTTAATATGTTTCTTTCGGATTCTCTCACGGATTACATTAACAAATTTTTTCGAGAACTATCATAAGATGGGACAGGATGGGTAAAAGCTATCGTGTCAGTCATTTACGTTGGAAATTGCGGGCGGTTCGTCCGGGTCAAGAGATTGAAACGCAGTGGAAATTCGGTCAGCCCAGATAGCATAACCCTCGGAGGTCAGATGAATCCCATCACGGGTCAGTTCTTCACGGAGTTGTCCTTTCTCATCCGTAAACAGGGGATGAAGATCGAGAAAAGGACAATTCATATCCTTCGCGATGGTTTTTATCTCGTCATTAAATCTTACTATCAGCGGATTCAGGTGTTCGTATTTACCCCTCGCGGGAAGACAGGTTTGTACCATGATCTTGATTCGACTGTCGTGTTCCTGGATTTTCTTGATTATCTCGCGATACCCTCGCACGAGTTCATCGAAGATATGATCCTTGTCAGCCAGGTCGTTCACGCCAATGAGTAAAAAGACCGTCGATGGGTTGCAATCAAACACGGACACATTAAGACGTTGTAAAATACCGGGTTTGTCCTGAACGCCGATATGATCTGCCACGATTCCGCGGTTCAAGCATCTCCGTTCAGGGAAATATGTGTCAAGATCGAATCCTTCGGTAAGTGAATCTCCGAGGAAAATGACATTCTTGAGCGCACGATTCTCTTTCTTGAATGCGTCGATTCTCTCCTCATAATGTTTTTTCAATTTGTTCAGAATCGCCGATATGTCTCGTTTTTCTTCCGCCCGGATTGAAAAGACGCTAATACACAAAATGATCACAATAACGCTGCAAATCAGAGTACGTGGTTTGGCATTCACTTTTCGCCTCCTTATACCTTCGAGCGACCATGCGGTAAGAATTTTTTGTTCATGATGCCCTGCTTTTTATATTGAGCATTGTTGACACCCTTTGATCCATTACGTTGATGACGGTGAGATGTTCATTCTGAGGTCTGCCGGAGGGATAGTTATGGTATTTGAGGAAAAGGACGGAGGAATCCGCCTCGGGACGAGGTACATTCATTGAAATTCGCGGCGCCTCATCGGTAAGTTCAAGTAGGGCGAGTGCGCGCATTATGCGATGAAGGTGGTTTTGCCCGGAACTGAAAGGGACCTTCCCGGACGCCGTCACCAGCTGGACATTGTATTCATTTTCCATCAAGAATTTGGCGAAGGAGGCAGCAATAATTATCGCCTGCTCGAAGGCTTCTGCAACAATAGAGTCCTCCGCCCTGTCGCTCTCGATATGATTATTGAGGATAAGGGTCACGCGCTTTTTTTCTTCTTTTTCAAATTCGCGTACCATGAGTTTCCGCGCACGCGCCGTCACTTTCCAATGAATCCATCGTGCGCTGTCCTGAAGCGTATATTCCCTCAGTCCGTAGAGGTTTGTACCTATCCCTTTTCTGCCGCCCTCGATTTCGCCGCTTTCCAATGAGGCGGTATCAAAAAATGCCCGGATATCAATCACGCGAGGATACACGATAACCTGATGTTGGATATAGAAATCAAGTGCTCGCTGGAAGAATCCGAACGGAAACCGCGAGATCACCCTTAAATGATCGAGCGCGTACAATCCGCGTCGAGGAAAAGTCAGGTAATATGATGCCCGAACACTTTTACGCGCGCCTATATGAAAGATATAGCCACTTCCATGTCGTTCATTCTGACTGTCAAAATCGCTGAATTGTAATGAGTAAGAGGCAAAGAGGGGTTTTCTGTTCTTAATCTCGATATGCGCGAGATGCGATTCGCCTGCGATGGCTTGTTCCGGCGCGGTTCGTTTCAGATTTAATCCTGTGAGGGTAAGGGTTGACTCAAATCCGGAAACTATCAGGAGGCACAACATGACCGACAGGATCATGTAGAGGAGGTTTGCGCCGGTATTCAGGGCGGCAAGACCGATAATAATCGTCAAAATCACAAAGAGCACGCCTTCGAACGTAATCTGCCGATGACGTCGCCGCATAAACCCGGGCAGAAAACGCGACACTATTCCTTTATGGCTTACGGCTTTTCGTGGCATCTTTTTCTGTCCACCAATTTCCTTCACACATCAATTTTGACGTCGTTACCCCTTCTGAGTCAATAACCTTCAAACAATTAAAAAGGCATTGCCGGGGTGCATAATCAAAAGACACCAGTCATTGCTTTTCTCTTTCACGGTCGCGGAGGTATAAAACGAGATGTGAATTTATAAAGAATACAGTGCAGGAAAGTCTTGTAATCCGCTTGGATGATAGGTACAATCATTACTTACCTCGAAAAAAAGCCTTGCATTTCGCATGAATTTCAAATATTTGAGACAGCATATTTCCTTGAAGAGTGAACGGGGTAAAAATGGAGAAAGAAAAAAAGATTCAACAAGAACCAGCGCCCACTGAAGTGGGGCAACGGGTTATATCGCTCACACCGTTTAAGAGCATTATTCTGCTCATTCTCGTGCTGGCTTTATTTACACGCCTGGTCGCGATCGGGATAAGACCCATTCATCACGACGAGAGCATGTTCGCATATTATTCGTATCACTGGTCGCAAACAGGTGATTATAATTATCAACCCATCTTGCATGGGCCACTGATGCTGTACGTGACAGGGGCAACGTTCTGGCTGTTCGGCGATTGCGATCTCACGATGCGGTTATCGGTAGTGCTCATGGGTATTGGGTTGATTATGTTGGTGTGGGGATTGAGACGGTGGCTGACGAGTTGGGGCGCCATTGCAGCCATGGCGTTTCTCGTGTTCTCCCCCGGATTCATGCATTATTCTCGTTTTTTCAGACACGATGTCCCCCTTGCTTTCTTTTATGTCCTGCTTGTTCTGGCTATCAGTAAGTTCTTCCGGAAAGAGTTGAGTAAATGGACTATTTTTTATGTCGTCCTTATCTGCACGTTTCTTATTACGATCAAGGAAAACTCGCTCATTCTCCTGTTTACGTTTACTACGTTTACTATTTTGGCTCTATTTTTAGACCTTTACCAGAGAAGTAACCCGGTAAAAAAGCCGAAGGGTAAAGTTTTGCGATACATGGAGAGTTCGAATTTCATCATCGGGGGTGTATGTGCATTGATCGTGACTCTCTTTCTATGGATTGGTTATTTTGCAACGGCGGAAGGGACACTCGAGATTTTCAAGACCAGGGACTTTATAGCGTTTCGTTCACCCTTCTGGCAGTATTTCGCGCTTCTTCTTTTGCTTGGAATCCTCACTCCGCTTTTCGCCCTGATACGGCTCTATATACTGAAAGACAAGGAACAGCGGCTCCTCTTTACCCGTGTATGGTTGATGCTCAGGAACCATTGGATATTGCTCGTTCTCGGGCTTATTGTTTCGTGGTGTGTCTATGTTCTGATTTTCAACAATTTCTTCTCCAACGAGCGAACTTTCCTTCAAATATATCGCGATACATTCAACTACTGGTGGGGACAACACAAAGAACATCGTATCAAGGGTGAATTTCATTATTACATGGTTCTGCTTTTTCTCTACGAATTACCCGCCCTGATTTTCATATTCATAGGCGGCATTAAAGACCTGTTGAAAAAGAAATGGATTCTGTATGGATTGATTCCGGGTTATTTTCTTTTAGTCTTAATCGTGGCGCTTTCCTTTTCAGGAGTAAAAATAAACGCTGAGTTTTGGGACAAGACTTTTCATTTGACGTCAAAATGGCATATCTTTTTCATCTTTACTATAAGTATATTTGGGAGTGTATTGACCATAGTTTATTTTCTGGAGCATCATAGATTTCGCGCATTTCTTCTCTGGTGGTTTTTTGTGAGTCTCCTCATCTATTCCTACGCAGGAGAAAAAGTCCCCTGGGTGTCGATACACATCTCTATCCCGTTGGTTCTCCTTGCTGGTTCGTATCTTGGTGAGTTTATACATTCGCGAACATTTCTGCGTCGCCCTATTGTTTGGAGCGCGCTCCTGGGTGTGTTACTGCTCTGGCAGGCGCGGAGCTGCATCTTCCTGTGTTTTTACAACTACGATAGCGCGCGAGAACGCATGAACTACGCCCAGACGGTAAGGGACACAAAGAAGGTCGCGGAAGAAATTCATCGCTTGAGTTTTCTCCTCGAAAAGGAACAAACACGCGTGATAATAAAGGGTGAAGCGATCTGGCCGCTCCGTTGGTATATGCGTAACCACAAAAACTGGACTGAATACGAAAATATCGAGACTACAAAGGCGCCGCTTGTGGTACTTGATTGGAAAGAAGCGGAAGAGTCGAAAAACATCCAGGACAATTATCGAGTGTCCAAATATTTTGTCCGTTCATGGTGGCAGCCCCGCTCCGCTTCCCTCAAGGTTTTACCGGGTATATGGCGGTGGCTTTTCCCGGGTCAATATAGAGAAGACCCCCAAAGCGAGACCGCAAAATTGCTTCAGTCCTCTATTGACGAATGGAAAAAAATCGGCAACTGGATATTGTTCCGCAAGACCTTCGATCATTACGGTTCGCAATGGCCTACGTTTACAACGGTTGATTTTGCATTCTGTATAAGAAAGGACGTGCTGTTTTAACCGCACATAGCGTGTCAGAACACTCATTTAGAGAGACGCATTAGAGACGTATGAAATCTCCTGCATCATCCCGGATAAAGAGAGTCGCTCGGACGGCGGTTACGATCGTCTTGTTACTCCTCATAAACCTCATTTTTGTGGTGAAGACACTCGATCATTATCCTGCCGTTATAGATGATGCATATATCTCATTCCGATATGCCGCCAATTTTGCTGAAGGAAAGGGTTTGGTCTTTAATCCTGGGGAGCGCGTCGAGGGATTCAGCAATTTTCTCTGGACCTTAATCATAGCGATCGCCATGCGTCTTTTTCATGTAGACCCGATGTTTTTCGCCAAAATCCTCGGCATGCTCGCGTCCATCGGGCTTATCATTACCAGTTACCTTGCGTCCCGTATGGTGCTGGGACGCTGGAGTCTTGTTAATTTTATCCCGCCGTTGATTATTGCAGGGAATACCTACCTGGCTCATTGGTCAGTAATGGGACTGGCGACGAGCGCGTTTGTTTTTATGATATTTCTTACCATGACGGTTGCCTTCGCCGAGCACAAATACAGGTGGCGGTTCCAGGTCTCACCCATCCTTGCCGCGCTGACTATAATGATGAGAATCGACGGCTCCTTTTTTCTCGGAATCATGTTCGCCGTATTCTGGTTGATTCTCATAACACGCGGTGAGTTTACGCTACGTCGGTGGGGATTCTGGATGCTGGAATTCTTGATTATTATGATTCCCTATATGACGTGGCGTCTTCTCTATTATGCGTCGTTATTCCCCAATCCTTACTACGCCAAGGTGGATCCCAATATCGGTCATTCACGCGGGCTTGCACACGTTTTCTATTTTATGTTCGATCAGGGCTGGGGCTTTTTTCATCTATGGCTCGTACCTGTGCTGGTATCGGTCTTTTGGCGGACGCGTTATGGGCTTATCTGCCTTGTCATGGTCGCTCTTACCTGCTTTTTCGTATGGTATGTCAACGGCGATTGGATGCCGAACTATCGGTTTCTTTTGCCCATGATACCGTTCATTGCGCTGAATGTGACCGTGGTGGTACGCCTCGTTACACGCATAAAAAAACTCCCTGCAACTTTGTTACTCTATGCGTTTCTTCTTATCGCCGTATACGATTATGGCAAATTTCATTTTCACCAGAAATCGATTTACATCTTCGACTGGAATCCACATAACTATCCACAGACCAACAAGAAGTGGTTTTACCCGTCAACGATGTGGCAAAGCCTGTGGCAAGGATATGTGCCGCCGCTCCAGAACGTCGCTGACTGGATTTTTGCCAACGTGCCCGACGGCTCACTGGTGAGCACGAGCGACATCGGTTATCCGGGCTTCCTCAATCTGGGCGTCCACATAATCGATATAGACGGTCTTACCGACCGTTTCATTGGGCGCCTGGGTAATGAGCCGGAAAGTCATCAGAAGAGACGCGATTACATCATGGAACGCAACCCGGAATTTGCCTTTATCTTCATCAACCATTCGCGACCCGACCCTACCTCTCCCGGTCATCCCTATCCGGAAGTATCGCGCCTCATGCATATCTCAACCGAATTCCGCAACAATTACGTGGAAGTTTCACGCATGAACAAATACATGAATTCCTGGGTGCATCTATACAAACGTAAAGACGCGCGTTCGGGACTGACCAATGAGGAGCAAATCCAACGGCTTGAAGAGGGTTTGCGGCGCAACCCACGGGTCTTTTACCTTTATATTACCATGATGAATCTTTGCCGTCAGGAAGGGAAGCCCCGGGAGGTGTGGCTGCCCTATGTCCGTCGCGCCCTGGACTTGTTCCGCGGCAACGCGGAAAATATGCGACGTCTTGCCGACCGCCTCACCGACGTGGGCGAACTCGACCTCGCTGCCACCGCGTATGCACGCTCACTTTGCGTCAATCCTCGCCAACCTGTGTTGTATACGGTGCTTGCCGATTTATATGTCAGAACCAAGCAACCCGAAAAGGCTATTGACGTTCTGGAAAAAGGTACGACCGTATTTCCCAACAATAGCGCTATTACCTACTCGCTCAAACGAATCAAAGGACAGGAATAAGCAGGGACTATCGGGGTCAGAGAGGCTATCCGACTTTAGATAGGCGTGAGACCTCACGCCCCGAGACCGTGTCGCGTCATCTTCTTTTATCCACGAATCTCCACTCATGGAAATGATATGATCTTAACGCAAAGAGCGCAAAGGGACGCTAAGAACGCAGAGTTTTTTTAATCTCTGCATCTGGTTCTTTCTGCGATCTTCACGCGTGGTTCCCTATTCGCACTCGTACGCGCGTTCGTACACGCCCTTGGCGTTGTACGCGCACTCGCGTTCGCACGCCTGAGCGTGCGCGGCATCGTGATCGTAGTCGTATAATGTTGTTACCAAAAAAACTATAATCAAACCACGGA
>CAZSMK010000085.1:0-48157 GCA_964608095.1 uncultured Candidatus Sumerlaeota bacterium
GCTTGAAGAGTTGGCTCATCCAGATCGGAGAAAAGTATAGACTTTTCAAGAACGCCCCTGCAGTGCTCATAGAATGGAGATTCAGGCTTCATGTTTGCCTCCCGAACTTCAAAATGATCAGAACAATAATAATGTAAAGCATTGCACCGCTTTCTTTTATTTTAGGTTTCGTGTTCAACATTACACTTCTTTTACCAACTCGTGGTTATGACCCCGTTGACAATTGAACTCCGCGTATGCCCGGGAGTCCACACCGAGCTTACTCCTGTAATAGAGATTGTTCATCAGGTTCATGAACGGCTTGCGGCGTTGCCACAAGTTGCCCCACGTTCTAAGCAAAATACGCGACAAGGAATAAAAATCTCGGTTGCAGGAAATCATTTCCTGGATGATACCATCCTGAGACAAATGCTTATACCGGGCTACCGGGAAAGTTACCGTGTAGTATTTCCAGTCTTCCGGGAATGCATCGAGGGCGATGCGGTCCTCCGATTTCATCTGGTTCCACAGGTGCGTGCCGGGAAAAGGTGTCATAAACCCGACACTGAGGGTGTCTATACCATACTGGCTTGCCGCCTCGGCGATACGTTTGCCGATGCCCGATTTGTCTATGTCCAATCCAATCATAAAGGAACCAGCGACCAGTATACCGTGTCGCTGTATGCGCCGCACGGAGGCACGGAAATCCCGTCCCTTCAACAGGTTGAATTTCTTGCCGAGCTCCCGAAGCCCTTCCGGCGTGGGGGTTTCGAAGCCGATGAAGACGCCTCTGCACCCAGTCTTCGCGGCCAGGGCCAGCAGTTCTTCGTCATCGGCAAAGTTAATGGTGGTCTGGGCAATCCATTTTTTCCGTAGCCTCGCCTTTGCCATAGCGCGGAATAGGTCTTTGGCGCGCGCGATGTGTTCCGGGCGCGTGCCGATGAGGTTGTCGTCCACCACCAGAACATACTTCTCACGGATCAACTGGAATTCCCGCACCACATCCGCAATGGGTCGCTGCCGATAGCGGGCTCCATTGAACGCTGTCACGCTACAAAAACTACAATTCAAGGGACAGCCACGCGTGGTCTGAATGGAACCGAAGGCATATCCCGTAGCCAGCAAATCATGACGAGCGAACGGTACATCGCTTATCTCGACCAGCCCTCCGTCATACCGGCGTTTCAGACGGCCCTGTCGGGCGTCCTCGACGAGCTGTGACCAGACGCCCTCGGCTTCCCCAGTGACAACCGAGTCCACATGCTCCAGTACCTCGTCCAGGCACATGGTGGCGTGAATGCCGCCCATGACGACGGGCACGCCCAAACGCCGGAAGTAAGCCGCCACTTCATAGGCGCGGTTAGCCTGCGAGGTGAACGCGGTAATGCCCACCAGGTCCGGCTGAGGCATGGCCGGATAGTTCGGCGCGCAGAGGTTCTCGTCCACGATCGTGGTGTCCCACTCAGGCGGGGTCAGACCCGCGAGAACCAGCAGGCTGAGCGGTTTCCACACGCGGTATTGGTTCCAGCGGCGCTCCATGGCTCTGGCGATGAGAGCAAACGGATTGGAGGGGTTGATCAGATATAGCCGCACAGTGCCTATTCCTTTCTGGATAGTGATTGGCTTCTTCTTCTTCCTTTTTTCAATAGCGTTATTTTACTCAGATTTGGTTAAATATTAATGAGGACCAAGATAAATATCAAGTTTTTCTTTTTTGTAATTCTCCCACACCCTTACTTACACGCTTAATAGTTCAACTCACTTTTTGAACCCCAAAAACAGCCTTGATTTACGTTCATGCTCGGGTTTCTATCAAGGATGCGGAAGGCAGTAGTCCCGCCTGGAGAGGGACGCCCTTGCCCTTGACAGTTTCACGAGTAGGAGCCGAACTCGCTGACATTCTGTAGTGCTTCAGCGAAAGTTGTACATTTAGCGTTTATGGAGGTAGAGAGAAATGCGAGCTGGCTGTTCCGCTGGAGTCTGATCATTTAAAACAACGCACGCCTCTGTCCAAAAGCAAGGCGGACATTTCTCCAGAATAAGGCACGCAATTCCAGGAATCCTGGCACGCGCTCGAGAAAAGCCTTACTTGCATTCGCCGAAAGCCTCACACACTTTTCTGAAAAGCCTTACCTGCTTCAGAAAATTGGCTTACCTGTGTTTTATCAACTCCTATACTTGAGGTTAAAAAGTTCCTGACGAGTTCCCGCATTAATTGCATGGTTACTTATATTCACTGGCAAATACGCCCATGTGATTGTACCAGGTGTTCTGTTGCAGGGATTATGTGGGTTACAATTGCAAGAGGCCGTGCGACTTCGTGTTAATAATGTCAATCTCGATGATGCAACAATCACGATTGAAGGTGACGTGAAGAATAAGTGGCACGTTCGAAAAATTCCTGTACCGCACTGTAGAAATGAGCCTGAAATATCACAAATCATCCCTTAACAATTACGTCACCCAGATATATAGTCTTTAGCCCCCAAAAAAGTAAAAACCTGACAAGAGTACATCAGGTTTTTGTATATTTTAAATGGTCGGGGCGACTGGATTTGAACCAGCGACCCCTTCCACCCCAAGGAAGTGCGCTACCCAGGCTGCGCTACGCCCCGACCTGTACTTTTTCTTATGTCAATATTATGTTTATATTATGTGTTCGACCTCGGTCGATTGTCAAGGGTGAATGAATATAGCACTGATTGCCGGGGACTTGATGATAACACCTTTTGTTCCTCGCACTCGCACTCGTACTCGTTGTCGGTTATCGAACAAAGGGGATTCCATTCGCGACGGCGCGTCTTCGATCCGCTATGGGTGCGTCTTCGACCTCATCGCGGGAGTGATATTGATATTGAGTTGCGTCGTTCGGTCATATATACTCACCGTACACTCGCATTAAACAAATGAAAGGTTTTTATCGCAAATGAAATGGTTCCCGCTCGTTTTTGTTTTTGTCGCATGTCTTCTTCCTCTTAATATCTCCGCTGACCTTTTCTGGGCGGATTATAAAACAGGCGACGCCGCGTTATCGGTTGATCGGTTTAACCGTCCCGAATCTCCTGGCGAGTCGTGTGTCGTTGTTGGCTATGATTCAGGCGATGTGGTATGTTACAGTTCCACACCGACGTCGCCTCCTATTACGCTCTGGTCTGCACACCTCGATGAGTCGGTTACGGCGCTTATGGTTTTTCCCGATATCCGAATCGATGGGTATCCTCTTGTGTTCGCGGGAACGGACAAAGGGCAAGTAGCGGGACTCATTGGCGGCGGCAAGAGCGCAGGCGATGTGTATAGGCAATTTTCGAGTATATGCGGGATTGCGGCATTTGCGTGTATTCCGGACGTAACCGGCGACGGCATTGGGGAGCTTGCAGCAGGCGGCGCCGAGCAGGCTGTATATCTTTACGATGTCCACGATGACAGTATTATATGGAAGCGCGATCTCGACCCATCCAACGGAAGCCTGTATATACACCTTCTCACTCATGCGGGCGATCTGAATACCGACGGCGTGCCGGATATTATGGCTCGTACCTGGAGCGGTCATCTATGGGCATTGAAGGGAGAGGACGGTTCGGATGTCTGGAAACTCTATGTTGACGGTGGGTTTACGGATGCAATGGTCAGGTTCGGCGACGTCAACGGCGACGGTCTTCCCGATTTTCTCGTGGGAGGAACGACGGATATTGTATCTATGAGGTCGGGAAGCGACGGTTCGAGTATCTGGTATAGTTATTTTGACCGTCCGATCCGGGACGTGGCTCCCATACTCGACATTGACGACGATGGAACGACGGATGCTCTTGCCTGTACCGCGGGAGGCGACGTGGCGTGCATTTCGGGGAAGGGGAGTGGCTCGGTCAGCCCCATCTGGACAGCCAACATCGGCGACGTCTGCAGGGATGTTGAATCGATCAGCGACCTCGACGGTGACAGTGGTCACGATGCAGTTGTATGTGGGGAAAACGGAGTCGTTGCTGCGTTTAATGGAAGCGACGGGACACCCATCTGGTCGTGGCAGGCTTCGGACGTGGTGCGGCATATTTGTGTGGTTAGCGATACGGATGGCGACGGGTTCGATGACGTTGTCGCCCTGTTGCTCGACGGAACGGTAGCGTTGATTTCGGGCAATTCCATGGGAACCTTCGGAGTTGAGCAGGATCTCTCCTTTCAACAGAGTACTATCCAGAGAAATGTACACACCCCGTCTGTTCGCCCCGGTGAACATCCAACCCCCTCCAGTGGGGATTTTGCGTCCAAAGCGGGAGCGGACGAGGTGCCAATAATTCTCTGGCATGACATTATACCCGATGTACACTATACGTATGGGTGTTCAGTTGAGAATTTCACCGCCCAGATGGATTTGCTTGTGGAAGGAGGGTATACGTGCGTCTCGCTCGATCAGATTGCGGATTGGATCGAAGGCAAAGATGATCTACCGACCCGACCTATCTGTCTTACGTTCGACGGACCGTACGAAGGACACCACACGCACGCCTATCAGATAATGAAGGAGAGAGGGCTTTTTGCAATTTCATACATAACGGCTGATTGGATAGGGACGGCAAACCATTGCGACTGGCATCATTTGCGTGAGATGGACGAGGATGCCGTCGAGGATATCCAGAACCATACCATCAATCATCCAAACCTGACGACCGTGTCGGAAGCGGAAGTGCGAAAGCAGCTCAGCGAGTGCAATGAATCCATCCGACGGCATCTCAACGGGAAGATAGCGACACATCATGCATATCCTGGATGTGCGTACAACAGTTCTGTCATGCAGATATGCAGCGAGGAGGGAATTAGAACGGCAACCACGTGTGCAGGTCGTCGGGCGGTAAAGAGCGATAATCTTTTCGCCCTTCCCCGTTTTACTATCACAAAAGGCACCACGCTCGATCAGTTTAAAACCTGGATTCAGTACGATGAACCGATTATTGCTGATCCGCTTCCCTATGAATATGTTGGCGAAGTAGGCTCGAGCTGGGGAATGCCCTCGTTCGGCGACGTTGACGCGGAAGGCAAACTCTGGGTCTGTGACTACACGAAGGACGATGTCCGCGTGTTTCATGCAGATGGAACCGAGGCGTCATTCTCACCCATAACGCAGGGGAAGAATCAAGCAGGTGAGACCGTTACGATAGACGCGCCGTCAGGTGTCGCTGTGACACCCTCGGGCAAAGTGTTGGTAAGTATTTGCGACTACTTCGACACGCCACAATACCTGGGAGTTCTTGTTTACGATGCGTCAACGGGCGCTGCGGAACCGGGCTTTGACGTGTCGTATAAACTGGGCGATATCGACTGCGACAGCGACGGGAATATCTTCATTGTGGACAAGGTTGATTTCAACTGGCACGTGTACACACCGGATTTTGTTGAGATGGCGGGTAGCCCGTTCGGACCTGGCACAACCAACCACATTCAGCGTGGGATCGCGGTTCGCCCCGATTCATCAATGGTGTATGTAATAAGCGAGACGGACGGCGTTGTTCACGTGTGGTCGGGAACGGTCAGCGACTCCACGGCTTCGTACACAAAGCAGACGGCGCTTTACACGGCTCTCACCGGACCGAGCGGCGGAGTCGACGTTATGAACGATAAAACCGTCCTTGTCGGCGATGATAACAGAAACATCATCCTGGGCTTCAGAGCCGATCACAGTGTGTGGGGAATTCTCACTGACGTACCGCGCCCGCGTGGCTGTGCGTTCACGCCGGACGGGTCGTATCTCTGGACTATAAGTCAGAGTAGCTCGGTAAAAAAGTGGAAACGTAAAGCGACGCAGATGTGGCTTGCATATTAGGATTCGCAAAGACTTGAAATTATATTTATACACGAGTATGACATGCTTTAGCCGTTAAGGATTTACCTGATGTGCATTTCAGCGAATGAAAATATTCCATGTGAAGTCGCAAACTCCCCTTGAGACGGAGCCCGTATCGGAACTCAAAAATCTGCTCACCCGCGGTAAATTAAACGTTCATCTTGCTATCGTTATTTTGTTTGCCGAACAGGGAGATGAGGAGAGTACAAACAGTAGGTGGATGATTTTTTTATGTCCGGTACTTCTTGAGGATAATAAATGATGCGGCTCGAAACAATAAGCCCAATCAGGAATCTTCGGTGTGTTTTATCCAACAAGCAAAGATGATCCAGTGGATGTCGTGACACATATTCTTTCAGGAACGTCGACTGCACGGCTCCTTACAGGCTCGCATCGTAGAGTTCGTGCTCCCATGCTTGCTGCAACGTTCGGCAGCCTTTTCCCGGACGTTGATTTCTGGCTCTATTGGGTGGGTCCTGAGTTTTTCGGCAGCTATCACCGTATGGTATCTCATTCAATACCCGGACTCCTTATAGTATCCCTCGTAGCAGGCTCTCTGGCATGGTGGATATCACATCGAGCCTGGTTTCGCCGGGTTCCTATGGGATTCGTCCCCGGAGTTGAACCTCGCTCTCAGGACATAGCTACATCATGGACACAATGTATCCTCTTTGCTGCATGGGCTGCGCATCTCCATTTCTGGTTCGACTGGATAACGGGATGGGGATTGATGCCTTTCTGGCCTTTTTCTTCCGTGGATTACTCTTTAAAAGCTGTGAGTTCGTTTGATTCGATTGTATGGGGCTTGACTTTAGCATTCTGGGCTGTTTTACATATTACACTTCGAACCAACACATCCGAAGCCGCACCCATCAAGTCAACTCATCGTTTTATGGGTGTAGCTTATGTAATAATTCTTGCAGCATACGTAATCTTGAAATGGTCGACTGGAGAAAGATCCATATTGTAGATTCAACTGGTAGCATTAGTCCACTTAATGAAAGACAGTACGTCGGATATAAAATCGATCAGGATGCTTTTCTTTCTAAAAGGATCGAATATGAAAAAAACCCTCTTGACCTTGTCATTCTCATCATTAATAATTGTGCTCTGTGCGATGCTTACTGTCTCTCAATCTCTGGAGATAACGACAGGAGAGCCGGCATCCATCCCTGTAGTTATGAGTTCCGAGATTCCTGCGTACATAATCCAGTTCCTTATTTAGTCTTGATTGAAACTCTTTCTCAGGGGCTATGTACGTTTATAAAAATGACACAAAGGAGTACTTTATAAAAATGTATATAAGGCTCTCAAGTTCAGTATAATTATAAGTAATGAGCAGTTTTCAACGTACGATTGCTTCTCATGATAAATACACAGGAATAAGAGTCGAGATAGGTTGATAGAAATCTCATGCAATCTTTCATCTTCAACCTTTTGAATAATAAAAGATACACGCTCCCTTTTAGAACTTGCCTAATGGTAGATCCATAACTCAGAGTTCGCTAAAGGTTTAGTGTTATAGAAGATTTCGAACCTTTCGATGATGGGCGATAGGTTCTGGTCTGGAATAAGGAGCAGTCGGCTCTGGATATAACGAGTGGATACGGGCGATTTGATGTCTATAACATCTCCGGTGAAGTAGTCCGACCAGGGAGCGGAATCAAGTTGTTCCCAACTGTTCCCGAACCGAAAAGCACATCTAACCGTTGCAGAGCTGAGGGAATCCCCGCGCGAGAGTTGTGCATGTTTCCAGGTAACTTTATCGCCTGCATCGAATATCAAGGCAAGTGTCCCGGACGATGTATATGTCTCCGCTCCAAAAATACGAAAGTAAAGATCCTGATTGTCAAAGGTGTGAACTTCTGTAAGGTCGTCGGATACATAAAGAGCGCCCTGCGGATAAGGATTCTCCGGATCGGACGCAAGCCTGATAGAATTTTTACCATCTGAAGGGACAAGAAAAGCCAGAGCAAGAGATGACTCCTGAAGGTATTCGGGAATCGTAAACATGAAGGGGATAGTATATATGCCCGTGGACGGCAAAGAGTAAGTACGACTTAATAATCTGCCATTGAATGAAAAGTCTGGGGAACCGTCAGGCAATGTTTTTCGAAGGTCTATCTGAAGTATCTCATCGGTCGCCGATTCGGTTACCTTGACTTCGACAGCAGTTATTCTGGGTTTTGGGAAATCGAAGGTTTGAGCAACGAAAAAGCCTCGTTCAGATATAAAAGCATCGGAGTTATACATCGACTGATCGATGGAAAGATTTTCCGCTTCATCATAAATTTGGAACTGGCAGTCGAATTCTGGAATTGTTATCCAGTCAAGGCTATACGCGCGGATTAGCATTCCATCGGGATATACACTTGTAGTGTTCAACCGAATTTCAGCGTTCCCGCTAAGGAGTTTAAACAACAGGACGTATGATCGGCCATCAGTGATTAGGTTATCGTAATCAAGTGAGACTTCAGCGGTTCCTGAATCAGTTAGGGTAACAGTATCGGATGAAAGCAGAGCAGCAGGATTGTCATCGGGGAATCCGTCCGGAAGAGTAGGACGAAGTTCAACGCGATATTCTACAGGTGAATTGACTTTAGCCCCGAAAACCACTTTTGATATGCCTGAAGAGCGGGGGATAAAGGTTTGACCTATCCAGTATGAGCGGCGAAGGGTATCGGTTTGCATCTCGTGACCCAACTGTTCTACCACGGGTATTCCCTCTGACGAAGTAGCAAGGATTGCGCTATCCACAAGCGTTTCAACATCGATATTCCCCCTTTCAGCAGAATAAAATTCCGATTGTGTAGCCCATGATTGCGAGCCATCATTGGCTTGGGCAAGGCTTACGTTACCGTAGATATCTAAGACACCGACAACCGCTCGATCGATCTCATTTGAGGAATAGGCGAAAGTCCAGGTCCCGGGAGTTAGATATTTGGTATCCAGTCTTGCGTATTCATCGGAGTAATTTCGGACAGCCACCCACGGCTGAATCTGGTAAATGTCCTGCTCTGTCGTGATGATCACGGTAGTAAGATTATCCTGAAAAGTGGTATCGAGATTAAGAAGAGGTCGTGTTATGTCGTGGCTATCCTGCCATTTCTGCATTGCCTCTTTGCCGGTACAATAGAAGAAATCCACATCCGGGTAAGCCGTCGCAGCAGTGTGTAAAGCATCATCGACGTTGGCGATTTGCTGGATAAAATTCGATTCGTTCTGGTGCGACCAGATACAGACGACCTGGTCGTTACCCTGGTTTGCGGCGTTGAAAATAGATAGGGCAACGTCGTTGCTGTAAAAAGACGGCATGTAATAATGACGTACCTCCCATCCTTTCATCGTCCCGGTTACACGGTAATCCGAAAAAGATGGATGGTATGGAGTGCAGTCAGTCATCCAGCTGCCGCCTTCCATTCGGAAGGGGATCCACTTTTCCAGGTAGTTCTGATATTCATTGCTCATGTAGTTCCACCCGGAACGAAAGCAGACAGGATAAACGCCTTCATCCATAATCATTTGTGACATAGCCCAGTCAAAATCCCAGATGGTATCACCAAAAGTGTCTGCCATTACCCAGGACGACCCGGACCATTTAAAATGGTGAAAATGGTAGGCAAGTTCATCACCCCATTTATCGAGTTCATGCTGCCAATACTGCCTGATTAAATAAAGAGTGGAGATTGCGTTGGTATTGATCCCTTCGAGGAACCAGCCACCGCAATGCATAAACCATGAGATTTTAAACGGTGTGCCGCTGCTATCGGTATGCGATGTACGAAACGTTGAATCAAACACATCTTTGAAGACACCCTCGTTATTAGAGAACACGTCGAAATCGAATTCATTATCATATGTGTATTTTACATTACCACCCTCGGTATTATACCAGATAGAGGTATCAGAGCTGAGTAGTACATAAACACTTTTTCCTGGAACAGATGAACTGAAGAGAAAGAAAACAAGAAGGAAACAAAAAGATTGAAACTTTTTAAACCACACTTTGAAATTCTCCTATTGAGGTTATAAATAATCTCAAATGAAAACTCTGTTGTAGTAGCATACAATGATTCGGTTTCGAGAGTCAAATTGACTGTTCAAGGAGCCCTATGATGAAAAAGTATTGTGTGTTAACACTGATCATATCCACTTGCCTACAAATGGTGTCTCTTTGTCAGGCTCTGGAGATAACGACAGAGGAGCCGGCGAATGTTTTTTATAATGACCAAGCCGTTGTCCTGACCATCAGGTACGAGCGAGAGCGTTTTGGTGGGGGTGTCATCGATTACGGGGTGAATGACGTAAAGAATAGGAGTGTGCATAAAGGTCGGCTCGCTTTGCCTGTTCCCTCGGCAGATTTCACCACCCTTACCCTCGAAGGATTGGAATGCGGCTATTATACGGTTTTGGTCACGGCAAAGTCTGTCTCAGGAATGCTGGAGCACACGTACGCAAAGATCGCCGTAATCCGAAGAACGGAAGTTACCGAGCCGGATAAATCTCCTTTTGGCGTGGACGCTTTTCTGAGTTGGCGTTTCCCCATGACAGATGCCCCAGCGACCAGCGAACACAATGCCGCTGCCGCTTATAGCCGCGCGGTTGAACTGATGAAGCGAGCAGGAGTGTCGTGGGTGCGCGACCGCATTGCATGGTCGCATGTTCAGCCTGAGCCGAATTCATGGGATTATGGTCGTTACAATACTGCGCAACGGATACAAAGCGATGCTGGATTAAGGGTTTTGCAGGTCTTCCATGACTGCGTACCATGGGCATCAGAGATGCGCCGTGGGGATAATGAATACAGGAAAAAATTCCCGCCGAAAAATCTCATGACTTTGTATGACTTTTTTCTGAAAACCGCGAACCATTACGAAGAGGAGGTTAACGCGTGGGAGATATGGAACGAATTCGATGTGCCGGTTTTCTTCATGGGAACTGCAGACGAATATGCAAATATTCTCAGAGCCTCGTATCTTGCAATAAAAAAGGCAAACCCAAACGCTGTTGTCCTGTTCGGTTCCGTCACGTTTGCTACGGGGCTCATCGTGTGGGGCGATACTTCCTACGAGGATAAGGAAGGTCAGCGGTATATCGAGAAGGTTCTGGAAAACGGGGTAGGGGATTACTTCGATATTTTCAACGTGCACCATTACGGAACGGTAGGCGGTCTGGCGGGCAAGATACGGCGTTGCAGGGATTTGCTGAAACGCTATGATTGTCAGCGTTCTATCTGGTTGACAGAAGCAGGCTCCACCGCGAACAGGAAAATGGGTGAATCTGTAGAGGAAATCGAGCGGGAGCAGGCGGAATATCTTGTAAAGACCTATTGCATAGCGCTGAGTGAAGGTATCGAAAAGGTATTCTACTTTTCATTTCTCCAGTTTATCGAACACGGCACAAGCAACTGGGGGATTGTACAGATCGAGGATGAAAAGTGGCAGCCGAAACCCGGCTATGCCGCCCTTGCCACCCTCATCAATACGCTCAACGATTGCGAGTTCAGGGGAGTGTTAGGCGCAACTCCATCACGAACGACAGCCCTTGTCTTTGAAAGCCCGGACCGTCAGGTCGTCGTTGCTTGGAACGATTTACCGACTACGAAAGCGTTTACTTTGCCATTAAAAGAACATATAGTTTGGAGACAGCGTTCTATTTATGGAACTGAGAAAAGTGAGCGGGAACGAGGCAAAATAGATATAACCCTTTCGAAGGAGCCTGTTTACCTAATTATAGAGGGAAAAGATAAAATACCGAAAAAGGCGATAATGGAGAATGAAGGGTGGAAATGGAAACAGGAAATTCGAGAAAAAGGCGAAGCAAGAAAGCCGGAGAAGATATGGGTAGCCATAGACCATAGCCCGGATACACCCGGCTACTCAACCGACATAGTACATGGAAAAGTTACGGTCTATTCGTTGCATGAAAGAGCGGTGAAAGGCGCACTCGTCATACAGGCTCGAACAGGTACCTTGACGAAAGAGATAATGCGAAAGCGCCTCGATATTGAACCCTCCATGTTCACCGAGGAGACGTTTGAACTCAAACTCAGCAGCGAGGAACGACAAAGCCTGATTTATTCAGGTGATGAGATAGTATTACGGGCGTTCTTCGACCGAGAAGATGCGATGGAATCCTCACCAATCACACAAAGGTACATAACATTCGAAGAACCAATCGAAACAATGCAGCCTTCGCTTCTCTACGAGCTGGGAACCACTTCTTCATTTGTCTTGAGCTTTAAGAGGAAAGACGCCGAAGTTCCCAGTGCAAGTCTGACAATCACCCACATCCCTTCAACGTATGAGCTCCTGACCCCGCCCACTCAAGCCATTCATTTCCGGGACGATTCCGATATGTATCGTAGTTCGATTAATCTAAAAAAAGTCTCCTCATCGTATAAGCAGGGAGAAACCCTTGATTTCGATGTCTCAGTAAACGGCATGACGTTTCACGAGAACACAGTCCTCGAGACCCGTAATATTTATAAGAGGAAGCAGGATATTGTCATCGACGGCAAGGACAGTGATTGGGAATCCTATCCCTTCTATTATGTGGGTGGTATAGCAAGGGCGGTACATGGACAGGAACTATACGAAGGCCCTCGAGATGCATCCGCATGGTTTCGATTATGCTGGGACAAAGACGCCTTATACATGTTCATCGATATTACAGATGATGAGATACTGAATCCTTTCCCGCACAAGAGTCCCTGGGTCGGTGATGCGATAGAGCTCTTTCTTAATGCGCGACAAGGTGATGAGTTCGGCGACCCTGCCTATGATAAGAATGTGTTTCAACTCTTTTTTATTCCGCCCGATGACGCACGTGAGGAGTCGATGTTCCATGTCTGGCAACCGGATGGCACAATCTGGAAGGAATTTGAATACGCGATTCGCAGGAAGAGTAATGGCAGTGGATATTATTGCGAGGCGAAGATCGACTGGTCATTTCTTGGACGTAATGATGGAAAAGCCGGTAGCCGGTTAGGGATAGAACTGACTCTCGACGACATCGATCCGGGGGATTATGAGCATAAGCAAATTGTGTGGCGTGGGAGTGCAAATAATTGGCGGGATGCCTCGCTATTTACGCCTTTGATTCTTTCAAATAGCGCAGGAGAGTAATCTCAGTCGACTACCCCCTATTACCAGTCTTGTTCCATATCGAGCGAACCCTGGAATCTTTGTTGCAGGTATTTTTTGAGTTCTTCCTGATATTCTTCATCCTCCAGAGCGTTAAGCAGTCTCTGGCAATCTTCAGGTGTCATCTTGTCTTGTTCGCGTTTTTCCTGTTGCTGTGGTTGTTGTTGTGAACCTGATTGCTGCTTTTCTTTGTTTTCCTCTTTTTTCTCCTGTGGTTTCTGCTGTTGTTCTTGCTGTTCTTTCTTTTCATCCGGCTTGGATTGCTGCTCCTCTTGCTGTTTCTGTTCCTGCTGATTTTCTTTTTGCTCTTGTTGTTGCTGTTTATCTTCTTGTTTCTCTTCATCCTTATTTTTTTCTGACTGCTGTTCATCCTGTTTCTGTTCGTTTTGGTCTTGCTGCTTATTCTGCTGTTCTTGCTGCTCCTGTTGTTGTTGCTGTTGTTGCAGTTCTTCCAGGCGTTTTTGGGCAAGTTCGTAATTGAATTTCGCATCCTCGTCATCGGGAGCGAGCATTATTGATTGCTTAAAGGTATCGACACTCTTTTTGAGTTGTTCAAGTGCGCGGGGGATATTGTTTTCACTTACCGCCATTTCTCCCATGTTATAATAGGTTTCCCCGAGGTTATAATAAGTCCGGGCTTTGACCTCCTGAGGGGGATTTTTTGAAAGCGCGTTTTCATACATTTTTAGCGCGTCTACATAGTCATCCTGTGTCGTGTAGACATTGCCGATGTTATAGAAGACCTCCGGCGAATCCGGCTTCTCCACCTGGGCTTCCTCATACGCCTCGAGCGCTTCTTCCATCTTTCCCTCACGATAATACTTATTTCCTTCCCTGGTTTTTCGTGAAAGCGGATCTACCAGCGAAAGCGCTTCACACCGCGAATACAAAGGTATCAGCAACGCCAGAAGTATGATTATTCTCGTTTTATTCATAAAATCGCCCGGATATAAAACTTAACGTTACACATTCAATTTTATAAGTTGGCGTCCTTCCGATACAAGTAAAAAGGGGATTGACTTTTTCAGGAAGCAAGAACTAAACTCCCGTGATATCGTTCGACCCGGTGGCTAAGAAATGGTGCGCTATTCCCAAATAAAAACGCTGAACAAGTGGTATCTCGCCCTCCTTGTCGCAGCTATCGTTATCCACGTTATGTATATCGTTGCTTTACCTACCGGAATTTTTACCAAAATGAGCCATGACACGAACCTGTTCTGGAAAGTAGGGGTCGACTTTTTCGCCACGTATGAAGCGGGATGGGATTTTCTTCATTGCCGGAATATCTATCATCATGAAGAGAAGGCTGAGGATCTTTTTACTTCTCTATCTACCGGTGAACAACGCGCCCCTTACTATACGCCTTATCGTTATCTTCCCCATTATGCCGCCACTGTAGGTGTTGTGCTGAATCTGTTTCCGCCCGCTGCCGCGTATATCATCTGGATATTCTTCAACGAACTTTTACTCCTCATCAATATAGAAATAACTCGCCGTCTGACTGATAAGGCTCGACGCTTCTGCTGGTCAATAGCGCTCTGGTTGGCTCCGTTTACCCTTTATGTCGAATACTGGATGGGGCAATTTTCCTTTTTCATGGCATCGCTCCTCTTCTGGACGATAATAGCGTTTATGAAAAAACAGCGGGCTTTCGCAACTGCGTTCTGGACAGCATCGACAGTATTAAAGCTATTTACCCTCGACTACGTAGTCCTCTTCTTCCGTAAACGCTGGATCAGGGATATATTTATTTGCCTCGGGATTCTTCTCATTCCCTCAATCATTTATTTTGTTGCATTTCCCACTGGCTATCAGATTTTTATTACGAGCATAAAAACAGGCATGGAGAGTTCCGGTGAGGGTTTTTACATCGGCAATTTCAGCGTACAGACCAGTCTCCGCGTCCTGTTGCATATACTGGGTATCTCCGGCATTGAAATTTCTTTTGGTGAATCCTCGCTACAAATCCAGGGGGTAGTAATAGTTGTTTTCTCCCTGCTGCTTGGCATCTACACCTTAATCAAAACACTGTCGCACAAGGCGGATTCTCTGGGTTCTTTTGTTCTGCTCAGTCTTCTTCTTTTCTTTGTTGTACGGGATATATGGGAACATCATTATGTCATGCTCATACCGTTGCTGCCCTTGATGTACACGACGGGTCGCATTTCACTCAAGTGGACACTCATTATCTTTTTTCTTGTCGCCTCTCCCACACTTTTTCCTCTTATACATTTTGAACGAGGGAAACAGTTTTTACAGTCATTGGGAATATATCAAAGTGTCTTTTATATGTATTTTTTTATCAAACAAGCGGGGGTAATAATCTTTTTCTGGCAAACAGCAAAATCGTTGTTTAGGATATCCTTTACAACTTCGGTAACACCGGAAGAAAAGGGAAATTAATGAAGAAATGGTCAATAGTTATATGCTTTTTCCTCTTGATGGGTTGTGCGCGCCTGGAAAAGGAACCAGCACCCGCACCGCCACCGATAGTATTTGCTGAACCGCCCGAAGAGATTTTGTGTCGCATAGATGATATGACGGTCACTGTTCCCGAGTTTGAGAGCCTGTGGACATCCTTTCTCAGACAGCATACTCTCGAGGACGAGTCGGTTCGAGCAATAGCAAAGGGCAAATTTTTGGAACAATTTATCGAAGAAAGTCTTATCATAGTATATGCAAAACAACAAGGCATTGATCAGGATGCTGATTATCAGGGCCTATTGGAGAATACCCGTCGCAAGCTTCTTGTTGGCTATACCCTGGAAAAAACCCTGTATTCGAACATAACGGTTTCCGAGGACGATCTAACCAGCTGGTATTTCAAAAACATAAAAGAGTTTACTATTCCTGCAAAGGTTCACGTCAGGCACATATTAACGAGAACACATGATGAAGCAGAACAGGCGGCAGAAAGAATTGCCTCAGGCGAAAAATTTGAAATCGTTGCGCGCGAGATGTCAATTCACTCATCGAGAATAGACGGCGGGTTTCTTCCACCTTTCTCACGCGGAACCTACGACAAAAGCTTCGAAGAAGTTGCATTTCAAATGAATGTCGGTGAAATCAGCAAACCCGTTAAAAGCGATCTTGGTTACCATATTATTGAGAAGGTAGGAGAGAGTCCTTTGCAGTTGATATCTCTCAATGAAGTTCACAACGAGATACGGAATAAAATTCTACAACAGCGCAAGCAAAAACTTTATCTCGAGTTCCTCGACAAATTAAGGAATACCACACAAATTGAAATATTTGCGAAATAGATTACTGCTCTCTTCTCTCTTTCTATCGATTACGCTTGTATGTTCCGCTCAACTTATCCACAACCGTATAGTGGCTACTATCAAGAATGAGCCTATTACATTGTTGGATGTCAAGCATCAATGGTTACTTGTTCTTGCCGAGAGTGAAACTCCTCTCCTGCCTTTAGTTCCAACCGACAGACAGCTACGTGAAATCCTTGACCAGATGATAGACGATTATGTGCTCCGTACACACGCTGAGGAAAAGGCCCTCCAGCTCGATCAAACTCAGATTGACGAAGAGATTGAGAAAAAATGGAGCATACTAAGCGATACTATAAAGACTCGAGAAGAACTTAAACTCTTGTTCGACCGGTATGCTCTTTCCGAAGATAAAGCGCGACAATTGCTCAAGGAGCGTGAGATGAGTGATAGGTTGATTAGCCTTTTATTGACCCCTCGACTTACCATTACAAAGGAGGAGGAAGAAAAATACTCCGCTCGATTGAAGGAACAAAACAAATCTCTCATCACCTATCGATTGAGTCTTATCAAACTCGAGTTCGAAAAAGAAGAGCGCGAGTCGGTTATCAAGGAAGCGTATGACTTGATAAGAAGATTGGAGGGCGGGGAAAGTTTCAAGAGAATGGCGTTGCGCTATTCAACCGATGCCACTGCCCAAAACGGCGGCGACGCAGGCTTTATCGATGCGCATAACCTTGATCCTGACGTTTTGCAGGCAATCGAAGCCAATGTAGTCGGCAAGATTTGCGGTCCTGTTGTGTTTGATCGCCATCTCCTGATTGTCAAAGTCGCAGATAAATTAACTCCAGGCGAAAAACTTTTCAGGGAAAAATACCTCAAGGCAAGGCAGGAATTGCTATCAGAATTACGAGAAAAAGCAGACATTACCATTCATTTATAAAAACATTTCTCTCATTTTCTTGACGCGAGATTTTTTCTTGGGTGTTTGCTGGTATACTATTGTGTTAGCTGCTTTTCTTGTTCTGTTTATCGAAGAAGTCGCGGAGTTTTTCGTATTCTTCTTCAGTAAGTAAGCCTTTACGATAAAGATCTTCCACATCCAGAGGTTTTTGTGGTGGTTTCTTTTTACCACCGGGCTCTTTTGGTGGGGAAACATCGTGCAGCGGGGTTTCCGGAACTTCGATTCGCGGTTTCGGTTTTATCTCCTCCGGGGTTTTCTTTCGTTCGTGAGCTGGAATATCCGTGATCTTTTCCTCTTTTTTTTCACCCTCCAATGACGCAATCATATACTTTTTAATAGCTTCCCTTGCGCGCGACATTTCCTCGTCGCTTATCAAACCGGTATCCTTCATTTTATGCAGCGAATCGAAATCTATCGTCGGTTCACCTGTTCTACCGGTTCTATGGATGAGGAAACTCCGGAAGATAAGGATCAAAACAACAAAAACCACAACCACCACGGTGAAGATCACATACCATAAAATTAAATCGCCCTGGTCGCTGGTTGTAGTTTGCAGAAGATAGGGGCTTACATACTCAAGAATCATTAATGCACAAACCTTAATAGACGAGAATGACGCTTACTTAAACTTTTTCAAAGAGACTATCCAGGAGGTTACGTACTTTTTCTTCGCTTACCTCTTCATTGCCGATTTCTATAAGTGCAAGTACCTGGTTTAAAGCGCCTTTAAGTTCTCTAACGTTCCATTCAATGCGTTCGGCAATAAGGCTGACAATATTATCTGAAATACCGACCTCGGGATGACTATCAATCTCTTTTTTGAGAATAGCCACTCGTGTCTCGAATTCAGGTGGCTGGATATCTATTATAACACCTGCGCCGAAACGCGATTTAAGACGTTTTTCGAGGTGCGGTATATCCTTCGGGGGACGATCACTCGTGACGACAATTTGTTTTTTCGCCTGGAAAAGGGCATTGAAGATATGGAAAAATTCTTCCTGTGCTCGTTGTTTTCCTGCAAGAAAATGTACATCGTCCAAAAGAAGAATATCCAGGGTGCTGTAACGGTGGCGAAATTCATTTATCCGGTTATTCTGAATAGCGCTGACAAGTTCAGTGGTGAATTCTTCGGCATTTGTATAGATGACGGAGTTTTCGGGCATTTGTTGGCTTTCGTAATTAGCGATGGCGTGGAGAAGATGGGTTTTTCCAAGCCCTACGTCAGCGAATATGAACAAAGGATTGTAATTTTTAGCAGGCGCCCGTGCGACGCTCATTGCCGTCGCGTATGCAAAATGATTGTGTTCTCCTACTACAAAACTATCGAAGGTATATTCTTTCATCACAGCCAGTCGAGGTGTTGTGGCACTTTCCTTGCGACGTGTACCGTCTCCATCGGTTGACAGGGGCAACGCCATGTCATCCATAAGGACTGAGATTTGCATGAATTCTGCAAGCGCCTTCTTCTCGTCCCCAAGATTCAGAAAAGTTTGCGCTCGTAAACGCCTTGCTTTCAGATTATTCGGGTCATGCTCGATTATTTGAGAACATACCTGAAGTACCCTGTCGTATTCCTGTTTGTCTCCATAGATACCTGCGAGCTTAAACAGCTCTTCGACTGCTTCCTTCATGCGGCGCGCAGAGATAAGCGCCATGATCAAGGGTTCACGTAAGCCCGGGTCCATGGGATAAAGCTCGATCGCTTCCCTTTGAACCTCGACTGCTTTCTCGAATTCCTCTTTTTCGAAATAAATATCATAAATTTTCTGATATTCATTGAGAACGTATTTCGTATCGCCTTTTTCACGTGCAATTTCTATTATGGCGCGATGCGTTGGTATATCTTCTGCATCATATTCAAAGACCATCTGGAGGGTATCAATCGCCTGATCGGCTTTACCCTGTTTTCGTTGAATATCCGCAAGCGTGTTAATTTGTTTTGTGGTCAACTCATAGTCGGGAATAGTTTTGTATATGTTGATCAAAGCCCGGTGGGGTGACTCATTTTCCGGGGCAAGCTCGAGTATCTTTTTATACGTCTCGGTGGCATCTTCAATATTCTCGTGCTGCTCGTACCATACCGCCAGGTCGTTATACTCTTTTATCGTCTCGACGATCCGGTCAAGTGAACGTAATGCTTCAATAAGGTTCAGGCGGAAATTAATATTATCGGGTTCATGCGTCAGAATTTTCTTATACCACTCCACGACCTCATCTAATTTATCCCGTGCGCGCAATAAATCGATCAGCAGAACCGCCTGTGCCACAAATTGTTTACTTTTGCCTGCTTCTTCGAGAATAGTGAGAAGTATAAAATGGTAGGATAAATTCTCCGGCTCTTTCTCGAGCAGGCTATTCAGAAATTTAATGGCGGAATCGTAATTTTTCTGATTTCGGTATTGATCGACAAGGATATTGGTTTGTGCAAGCGCATCGTCATTCTGCTTCAATTCTATAAGGAGCGAAATAATCTCCTGCCGCGCTTTATCATTTTCCGGTTGGAGCGTAAGAATCCTGTCCAATGTTTTACGTTGTTGATCATGTTCATCAAGGATGTAGTAAATTTCTGAAAGGCGGAAATAGGATTGAATAGCAAGATCGAGCTGTTCTGTTTCTTCATACGCGGACGCCATACGCGACAGGGCAAAGACATCGTCCGGATCCTCGGTTATCATGCGCTGGCAAATGTCGATTACTTTGCCATACGCTTCTCGCTTTTCGTAAAGTTCAATAAGTTTTTGCCACGCCTTCAGCAAATCTTCTTTTCGCTCAAGAGACTCGTAAATTTGAGCAAGCTTGTTCAGGGATGAGAGGTCGTCGGGTGCGATGGAAAGCACTTGTTGGTAAATATCTTCGCTTGCATTAAGTTCCTTTTTATCAAAAAGAATATCCGCCACTCGTTTGTAGTATTTCAAGGCAAGGACATCATCGCCGACATTATGCTGAATTTCAGCCATTGAGCGGAGCGCCCTGACATCATCCGGGTCGAGGTCAAGAATCTTCTGTAGCTGGCTCAGGGCGTTGTTCTGATTCTTTTGTTCAAGGTAGATTGAATGGAGCTCGAAATACGCGTTCTTTGCAGCTTCTATATTCCCGTTGGAATGCTCGATCTCGGCGAGCTTCAACCACAAATCGGTTGATGATGGGACAAGGTGCAACGCGAATTTTATCTTCTCAATAAGGAGCTCCTGTTTATGCGAATCCTCGAGGAGCTTGATGAGTTCTTCGCATTTTGCAAAGGCTTCTTCTTTCTTCCCCGCTTCTATGTACATCTGCACCTGTGCATCGCGGATATCTATATTCTCAGGCTCACATTCAATGAGCAGGTCATACGTCTGTAATGCGTGTTCTAACTGGTTTTGATTGCGATAGTGCTCGATGGCTTTTTGATAAGCCTTAACCGTCGCCTCACGATGGTTCTCGGCTTTTTCGATTTTGGCAAGGAGGACATAAAATTCTGCAACCTCGGGTTTGTCTTCGAGAATGGCGTCCAGAGTCTGACGGGCACGAGTGTATTCTCGGCGCTCAAAAAGACACGCGATTAAATGCTGTTGAGTCTCAATAACCTTATCCTGGCGACCCTGTTGCCGATAAATTTCTATAAGTTTTTCGAGGTTGAATATATTCCGCGGTACCTTCTCCTTTATCTTTTCAAGCGAGTCCGCTGCTTCGGTGAGCATGCCGCGCGAGGCAAGCTCATCCGCTATCTTTGAACATACCACAATTCGGTTTTCTGTCAACTCGAGCTGAAGCGCAAGATTGATATATTCCTGGCGTATATCATCGCGCGAATCATCCAGTTCGATGACCTGGCGATAGGTGACCATGGCGCCTTCGATATCGCCGTCGTTGAGGAGTTGTGTGCCATGCGTCAGGGTTCGTTCAACTGCTTCTTCGGTTCTGCCCAGAGCGACCAAAACCTGGATGATATGAGGTTGTACGTCTATGATCTCTACTTTTTGCTCATCAATCATTTGATACATGCGAAGTGCATCGTCATACTGTCCCTGCTCAATGTAAATATCAGCGAGGTTCATGACCTCGCCGACAAAGCTTTCCATATCATTTTTGCCGCGATACGCCGCAATGAGATTTTCACGGGTCTCGAGATTATTGGGATCCTTCTCGAGCACTTGATTGCAATATTTTATACATTCATCGAACTCTTTGTTTGCAATCAAGGCGGATACCAAAGAAGCAAATTGCTCCTGGAGTTTTTCGGTCTCGTTCGTCTCGGTATATACATCAATAAGCCCGCGGCGGGCGGAGAGGTTTTCGGGCTGAATCTCGAGTACCTTTTGAAAATTACGTTCTGCTTCGTCGTATATGGAAAGCTCGAGATAATTCTCGGCGACCTCGATGTTCTTATCGATAAATTCCTGTGTAGTGGGAAGCTCGATGTTCAGCTCGAGTTCATTCACCAGGCGAGTTATTGCCTGATCGTAATCAATCCCCGTCGAAAGCGCATACAACGTAATAAGGTCGCCACCTTTATTGCCGCCGCAAAGGCTATATGAACATTTGAAGGTGTTGTCTTTGAGGTTGATGATGAGGGTTCGGAAAACAACTTCTTTATGGATGGGACAAAAACATTTTACAGTGTCTTCCCGTTTCTGTATAGTGTCTGTTTTATAATTGATTAATTCAAGGACCTTGATGGGGTCCAGCGCGTCAAGAACTTGTTGAATTATCTGCTCCGGAAAAATGCTCATTTCTGCAACCGTTATGAACTCGTACTACGATAGTACTACAATAACACTACACCACTAATGCAACCGTAATTTTGCTGATTCCACAAAAAAATAAAAATCAATCTTACTTTAGCAACATCCTCATATCAGGTCAAGGAATTAAAGATGCAAAAAATATCTGAATGGTTAAGGCGGGCAATCGGTGAGTTGAAGAAGGCTGAAATCAGCTCCCCTGAATTGGATGCTCAACTACTCCTGGCAAGAGCTCTTGAGACGTCAAGGGAGCATCTCCTCAGTATGGTTTCGGCGTCCCTCTCCGAGGCAAGATTACGGATTGCCGACACCCTTCTCCACCGGCGCCTCACACGAGAACCCGTTGCATATATCTTTGGCGAGAAAGAATTTTACGGCTTACCTTTAAACGTTAATTCGTCTGTCCTTGTACCCAGGCCGGAAACAGAACTCGTGGTGGAGATTGCCCTTGAAGAACTGCAAAGTATGACGATACACCACCCTTTAATCCTGGACGTCGGCACAGGTTCCGGCGCTATTGCTGTGGCAGTGGCTTCTCACCTGAAAGACACCTGTACACTTATTGCAACCGACGCATCTTTGAGCGCGATTATGGTTGCAAAATCAAACGTCATGCGGTATAAGCTGGCTTCGTTTGTATTGCTGGTATGTTGCGATGTGTTGACCGGCTTGGAACTAAAGGCGGATATGATACTTTCGAATCCGCCGTATGTCGCAGTGGGTGAATGGGATTCATTGATGCCCGAAATCCGCCTGTATGAACCGCGCAGCGCACTCGTTGCCGGTGAAGATGGGCTTGACGTAATCCGAAGCCTCGTCGATCAGGCGCATGAGCGGCTCCGCCCGCAGGGAATTCTCCTCGTCGAGATTGCGCCCTCACAGGAGCAGGCGGTTGCCGCGTTGGTGACTCGAATCCCACAGTATGAATCCGTGGCGTTTTCCAAGGACCTTTCCGGTGACACGCGCGTCGCTAAAATTATAAGAAAAGGATAAGTGCCATGGATAGGATTTTAATAACCGGGGGTAAAAAACTCGAGGGTGAAGTCCATGTAAGCGGGTCTAAAAATGCTATGCTCCCCATTATGGTAGCAGCGCTCCTTGCAGAGTCACCCAGTACGATCCGAAACGTTCCCGGTCTCAAAGACATCGACACAATGGCCGGGGTACTTCGATTCGTGGGTGCGGAGGTCGCTCAATCAGATGGTGTGCTCACCATTGACCCTTCTGGATTCAAGCACACAGAGGCGCCCTATGATATGGTGCGTAAGATGCGGGCTTCTATTTATGTGCTTGGTCCCATGATTGGACGGTTAAAGCGAGCGAAAGTATCTCTGCCCGGTGGGTGCGTAATCGGACAACGTCCTATCGACATTCACGTTCGCGGCTTGAGAGCGCTTGGCGCAGACGTTACAATCGGCGATGGGTATATCAATGCGCACACAAGCCGTTTGAAAGGCGCCACCGTCTCGATGGAAGGACCGTCAGGAAGCAGCGTCGGCGCTACCTGTAACGTCCTTATGATGGCTACATTGGCACAAGGAACGACTGTCCTCAAAAATGCCGCCATCGAGCCTGAAGTCACTGACCTTGTAAATTTCCTCTCCGCAATGGGCGCACAAATTTCAGGTGCGGGGTCTCCGACTCTCACTATCCAGGGAGTTGATACTCTTCATGGCGTTGAGTATGAAGTCATAGCAGACCGAATAGAGGCGGGAACTTACATGACTGCAATCGCCGCTACACATGGCGAAGGCGTTATTCATGGATGTCGGTACGAGCACATGGAAGCGGTTATCAACAAACTTCAAGAGATCGGCGTAAATGTCGAGCAGGTCAGTAACGGCGTATCGGTCAGGGCGGATGGCGCGCTTAAACCGGTCACTATTAGAACTATGCCCTATCCCGGGTTTCCAACCGATATGCAGGCGCAGTTAACAGCCTTGCTGTGTACCGTAAGCGGAGAAAGTATTGTGACAGAAACGATTTTTCCCGAGAGATTCATGCACTGCGCGGAGTTACGCCGGATGGGCGCCGAAATCATTGTCAGCAACGGCAAGGCGATTATTCATGGACATGGGAATCTTGCCGGCGCGCCGGTGATGGCGTCCGACCTCAGGGCAAGCGCCGCCCTGGTGGTTGCAGGGCTCGCCGCACAGGGAACAACCGAAATTTTACGCGTATATCATATCGACCGCGGCTATGAGCGCATCGAAGAAAAACTCCAGATGCTCGGTGCGGATATTCGCCGCTACGATCCCGCGCAAAACCATAAACACCGACATTGACTGAAATAATCACAAGGGAACACCCATTTCACCTCTGCTTCTTTACGTCTTCACTTTTTATGCTTCATGCCATACGGTAAAAATTTTCTATAGAATCTTGTTATTCTATTTGACTTTTCCGTTTTTCATTCTCATTTTGTCACGTTTTACTTTCTATTTTCATTTAAAGGAGGCGCGTCACGATGAAAAAGATTATGCTTGTTATTCTTGTATGTTCAAGTGCCCTGACAATCCAGGCAACCATCCAATATTCAGTCGAGAGCGGGCTGGATTTAAACTGGTACTATTTGACCGAAAACGCAACCGGATATACCCATTTTTGGTCAGTAGTGGGCTATTATAAGGACTACGACGGTGACGGGATTGAAGATTATTTGATGGGCTTGAAGGACAAAACAAACGGTAATGTCCGCATTATGGCGCTTGATACTTCCGCCACCGGCGGAGTGAAAACTTACAGCGATAAAATCGCCGGTCGTGATATTACCGCTGTCGCCAATACCTTTGTTCCTCTTCATTTTAATCTGGTTCACCTATACAACAGCACAAACGAAGGCGATCTCTGGGTTATTGGCACAAACGCAACAGATAAAACAAATGCATCGCAGGCATTTACTAAATTCATTTTCTGGAAACTCAATAAGAGCAACACTTCTTTTCCCACCGAAACGACCTTTGAAATCTCTGCAAATTCCGAGTTATCACCCACTGTAGGCTGGCTCGGGTATAGTTACGATAACGATGACTATCCTGATATCCTGATTTACAATACACTCCCCAACGCAAATAACAAGTTCTGGGTCGGCTGCTACAGCGGCGCTGATGGTTCTACTATCTTTTCTAAGGAATTCGACCGAAATGCAGATGACACCGGAACCTCGACTTTTTATGTTATAAAACTTTCGCATGGGATTTCGGGAAAACCAACCGGTGACTATAATGGCGATAACGTACCTGAACTCCTTCTTAACTATTCCTACTATTACATAGAGATGGAACCGACGCCTATGCTACGGTGTAAAACTCATGTGGCAGTTATTACAAAAAACGGCAATTTTCTCTCGCCTTATTCAGGATGGGAATTAGTCGTCGATCTCGAGAACGAGATGATTGGATACGGCTGCAGCCCCGTCGGTGATTTTAACAAAGACAACTGTACGGATGCCGTCTTTTTTAATACTTTCCCGATGACGGATACAAGCCCTGTCTTTTTCGGTTATGACCTTAAAAATAAGACGCGTCTTTTTACCGCAGACAACTCGGATATAGGAACCGGCAGTGAACTCCATAATCATTTTGGCTTTCCTGCCTATGACAGCTCGTATAATCACATCGATATCAACGGCGACAGCTGGCTTGATCTCGCCCTGTATCAATTGGTGTCGTCCACCGGCTCGGAGATCAATTTTGGCATGTTCAATGGATATGATGGAGGCGGCGCGGATAAGGGAAGAAAAATCTGGTTCGCCACGTTGCCCGATTATAATTGCGCCTATTATCCATCGGGCGATTTCGACGATAACGGTCTGGCGGACTTCGGGCTTACCTACAACCCGTCGGAACCCGGCAGCGCCACGTCCGGGCAAATTACATGGGATATCGGACAGGCTTATGCCGCCGCCAGTTCCTATTCTGTGGGTAAGGAGTTCTCGTATAACCTTCCCTATAGCTTCTCCTATAGTTCTGCTGACGACTCTTTCATCGCTAACACCAACCAACACCACACTATAGGCGATATCGACGGCGATGGCTCGGAAGATTACCTTTTGATTTTCAATTATAACTGTGACAAGGGCGATGATGGTTCCATGGACAACGGCGCCGCCGTATTATATGCCTATGATAATACCGCAGGAACAGGCGACCCTCCCACGACCGCCGAGATGATCGTGACATCCGACGAAGATATTACCATGGCAAGTTTTTTCCAATTTGCACAGCGAATCGATACCCAGGAATGGGTTGACAATAATGACGACGGAAGCCTGAACGATGGCATCCTGATGAATCTCAACAGGTTTCTGTTTTGCGTGAGCTATAAAGGGACACCTGCGGTACCGACGCCTACTCCTACACCTACCGCCACTGCTACAGCAACTCCCACACCCACACCGATTGCTCATTTCACCTTCGATACCGATACAGAGGGATGGACATTTTTGGGAACAGTTTTACCTTATGCTCCTCCCGCTTCAAGCTATGAACCCGGACATCTGGGAATATCGCCTCAGGGATCGGACTACGCCTTCTCTTACTGGGAGAGTCCGGATGTTCAAATAGTCGATGGGAAAGTGTATCGATCGACATGGGTGGTAGATAGCGATGCGACAGACCCTGACAAGACTGTCCAGTTTCGACTCAGGATCAACCAGAAAGGCTCATGGCAGGCATGGAACAGGATAGTGAATAGCAACAAATCGCAGAGTCCGCCACCTGCAAAATCCTATGATGTAATTCTCAATCCCGACGTTGTCGGGACAGACGATGCGAACCTGGTGTTCTCATTCGATCTGTTGAGTTTCGACCTTGGAGACGATCTCTCCTCATGGCTGTTTCTTGATGAGCTCATAGTAGAAGAGACACAGATTTTAACGCAGTCGGAAATCCTGTCCTACGATTTTGACACGGATACAGAAGGCTGGACGTTCCAGGGTGCGGTTCCCCCGTACGACACGCCGCTTTCAGGCACGGCGCCCGGTGAAATCGGGATGTCTCCACAGGGTTCAACATTCTCTTTCTCATACTGGGCGAGCCCTGATATTTCCATCACAGATGGCAAGCAATATGCCTTATCGTGGACAGTGAAAAGCACCGCGACAAACCCGGATGAGACAGTGCAGTTTCGGCTGCGATGTAACCAGAAGGGTTCATGGCAGGCGTGGGATCATGTAATAAACAGTATGCTGGGAAGCGCGCCCGCGGCTGGCTCGCCTAAAGAGTATCAGCTCTTTTTCAATTCAGTTGTTACGGATACCGATGACAACGTTGCTGTCTTCTCCTTCGACCTGATGAGTTTTGACTGGCTTGACGACGTCAACTCGTGGCTCTCGCTCGATAGCCTCGTGATGGAAGAAATCACCCTGTCGCCATAAATGCATATCTGAACCTTGAAACTGTGGGTAAGACGATCAGGAATGCCCTCAAGGACCTAAAGGACTGCAACGACTGCAAAGACAAGCGGGGACGCTTATCCTACGTTACAAAGACAAGCGGGGACGCTTATCCTACATTAAAAAGACAAGCGAGGACGCTTATCCTACATTAAAAAGACAAGCGGGGACGCTTATCCTACGGTAGCAAAGTCGCTCTAAAGAATACTCATTCACCACGGCGCGCCTTCGCTCGCCTGTGGTGAACAGCAATCTTGCTCAAGAGGGGATGGCGGGGTAGGGTAACAACATTATACGCGTACGAGTGCGAGCACTGTAGTAGAGGGATCTAATCTTGTTATAGATAAAAGTCGGGAGTGGTGAGGTGGGGGAGCTGCCTGCGGAACCATTCGATGGTCTCGGTTAAGCCATGCTCGAGCGGTACGCGTGGTTTCCAACCACAAAGGCGTGTAGCTTTCGAGAAGTCGGATTGAAGACGCCATACCTCGCTGGATTCCGGGCGCATACGTTCAGGCGTCCCAGCGGTGAATGGTAGACTCACTTCCATCAGGTTCATTATCTTCGTTGCCACTTCCTTTACGGTTACGTCCTTTCCTGAACCGATGTTAACGACTTCTCCCACTGCTTTGTCCGAAGCGCCAACAGCCATAATCCCCTCAACTGTATCGTTGACATAGGTAAAATCCCGTCTCGCTTTAAGTGTACCCAGTTCGAGTGTTTCTCTGTTTTTCAAGCATTGGACAATTATGGTAGGAATAAGGGCGCGAAGAGATTGTCGAGGCCCGTAGGTATTGAAAGGTCGCGCAATCGTCACGGGCAGATTGAATGAGCGGTAAAAGCTCGAAGCAAGCAAATCGGCGGATGCTTTACTGGCAGCATAAGGCGATTGGGGATTTATCGGATGTCCCTCATCGATGGGGACATATTGTGCGGTGCCGTAGACCTCGCTTGTCGAGATGTGTACAAACCGTTCAACACCTGCATCATTAGCAGCGTTAAGAAGATTCAGCGTCCCATGAACGTTTGTCTGTACGAAGGAGTCCGCCGCGCGGTAAGAATAGGGTATAGAGATAAGAGCGGCAAGATGAAAGACGACATCTACCTCCCGTGTAAGCGAGCGCATAAGGTCAGCATCGCGGATATCGCCAAAAGCGATCCTGGCATTTTCGCGAATTTCCGGCTCAATATCATTCAGCCATCCATAGGTACCCCACGAATTATAATATACGAGAGCAATAACGTTTGCGCCCTCTCTAATCAACGCATGGACAAGATGGCTCCCTATAAAGCCATCAGCGCCCGTGACAAGCACTCTTTTGTTTTTTAAGATCATGGCGTTCTCGCGTTTAACTTCAGTCTGAGCGTTTCTTCATCCTCTTTGTCCACATAGCCACCGAGGATAGTATTCTTTCGCGGAGATAAGATTATAACACGCTGCTCCTTGCAATAGGTGTTTTCTTCAGTTTTTTGCCAGCCGTCTTTTTCCAGGACGGCGCCGATTGAACTCATAATCTGAAGGGGTTCAGTCGATTCCGGCAAAGGATGTATAAAAAGGATTATTTCTTTTCCTCTAATATTATATTGTACCGTATAGATATTGTTGAGCCCTTTAATAGTCATGAAATCCTTGTGATAATACCGTTGCGAGTGCGGAATGGTGACGCCTTCCGGAAAAAGTTCAAAAGCAGAAGGCAATGAGGATTCTCCCAGTATCTGCTCATCCATAGCGGATGCGAATTTCTCCAGACTCTTTTCATAGTATTCACCTTTTCCATAGGATGTCAGTTTTACGTAATACCTCCCTTTGACGAAGTTCAAGATCGGCATCTCGAGATACCCTTCATAGCCAACATCGATAAAATTATAATCGGGATGGCGTTCTATGGAGTAAATCCCGAAGGCGCTGTCCACCGTGCTCATATCATAAACTTCAACTATGCTTGAAATCGTAGGTGTCGTCGGCTCGGCATATTCGACAACGAGGAGACAGCTGAACTCGTATGCAAGAAAACGTTCCGCTGCCCCGTTAATATAGTCCCAGAGATTGTCTTTCGAATAGAATTCGGGGGGCTTTGTTTTTTTCCATGAGTCTATTTGACCATCTCCAGGGACAATACCAATGAGTGTCTCAGTAGAACAGTTGTCAAGATCAGCCGAAGCAGTAGTCCATGCTCCAAGACCGATCAAACAAATAATCATTATTAATACGACTCTTTGTATCATTGTTTCATCATCCTATTATGTGTTTATAAGGTTCAACAACCCTTTCCGCTTTATGGGAAAGTATACGGTCAACCACATCGGCGCCCTGGACAAACGAGTGGTCCATGTTCCCGATTTCATAAATCCAGAGGCCGAACCTGCCGCGGGAAAAAATCCGGCGCTCATGTAAATAGGGTAGAATGTGCGATAACGCACGGTTGCGGTTGAGTGTTGGGATGGGATAGGAGCGCTTGACATCGATGACGTAGGTCGAGGCTATATCGTTTCTTTGCGTATCGGCAATGATGCCGGTATTGATCAAGCCCTGAATAGTCTCGTCGATAATGTCCGATTTCTTAATCTCTCTGAACGGGGAATATGAAGTTTCGCACAGAAACGAAAAATGATTATTATCAGGCACATTATGAGGGGAGTAATGATGGAAATAAGTGACACGGTAAAAGGGCGAACTATCCTCAGGAAAATAAATCCAGCACCGGTCGCTTTCAGGGGGGCTTCCGCTTAGACCGATACCGACAACGATACCGCTGGTATAAGCGAGGTCTTGCGCAGCGGATATCAACGAATCCTGCTCAGGATCATGCATCATCCCCACCAGTTCATCGAGAGGCATCGTGCTAATAAGGTAATCGTAAGGTTCGGACGTTCCATCCTGAAACGTGACAGTCTTGCTGGCGGTGTCTATTTCTACAGTTTTACGGTTATACTTGATGTGTTCGGGGAACAACGCGGCAAAGCGCCTGTAAATTTCACCGGTAGCGCCGTGGACAGGAAACTTGAATGTATTATTCGGACCCCAATCAACATCGTCGCGTTGGAAGATGACGTTAGCGAGGATGCGCGGCAGGTCAACCACGCTCACACGTTCCGCAATCCAATCCGCAGACATAGACTCGAGCGGAGCCGCCCAATTTTTCAAATTATAGGAAGCCATGAAATGGCGCGTTATCCCCTCGCCAAAGGTCTGCAAACACCACTCGTAAAAGTTGTCGGGCTTATTTGTCGACGCTCTCTGCGCCGCAATGATTAATCCCAGCAAACACTCGTACTGCATCTCAGCCGGAAGATAGCGGATATTATTCTGAAAGGGGTAGGGGACAAAGGTACCGCTGATGCAAACCCAGCTCGAGCGTTGATGGGTATAGAACTCATCTTTCATCACTGAATCAAAGGCAGCATCATAATAGGCATAATGGGAGAATAAGACGTGACCGCCGATATCCCACCAGAACCCGAGTCTATCCTGAAAGCTGGCTGATAACCCTCCCGCGTAGGAATGCTGTTCTACACACAACCAGTTTTCATAACCGAGTTCGTGTAAGCGGTATGCCGCACCGAGCCCCGTAGGGCCCGCGCCGATTATGATTATTCGATCCTTTGACATGAAATGTGTGTGCTGCGTGTGAGTATATTGAAAAGAAGTGTTTCAGACTCACGCAGTTTCGGTCAATGTATTTCGACGACGCTCCGGTTTGACAGAGATATAGAGCAAGAGCAGAATCGCAGGAAGCAGGAAATACTGAAACCGGTCTTCATACATTTGATGAACTTGAGATTGGAGTTCGCGTTTTCTCATTGTCTGGATATTGGCATATATTTCTGAGGCTTCGGCATCACCGGAGGAATTTGCAAGGAGCGCGACACCCCCGGTTTGAAGAGCGATTTGTTGTAACGTCTGAAAATCCAATTTTGACATCACCTTCAAGCCTTCTTTATCTTCTTTAAAGCCGCCCTCCGGCAATGGTATAGGCGCCCCTTCCGTTGAACCTATTCCAATGCAGTGTATAACCACACCTTCTTTTGCCGCATCTTTCGCCGCTTCAAGGGGTTTCGTTCCCTGATCTTCGCCATCCGTAATAAGCACAAGCACGCGATAGCCTTCCGGTGTTCTCTTAAACGACTCGAGCGAGTGGCGTATGGTGGTGCCAATCGCGGTTCCCTGAACAGGCACCACCCCCACATCTATAGCGTCGAGCGTACTCATGGCAATATCGTAATCGAGTGTTAGCGGGCACTGAATGAACGCGGTTCCCGCAAAAATAATTATCCCGATACGATCGCCCCTGACCTTGTAAAGAAGCGACCGCATGATCTCTTTTGCCCGGTAAATTCTGCTGGGTTCACTATCGGTTGCACGCATGCTCGTTGAGGTATCTATCGCTACATAGATATCCACTCCTTTTCGAACAACAGGTCGTTCGATTGTCCCGTATTGGGGACGAGCAAGGCAGACGACTAAGAGCCCCAAGACAAGAAGGAGAAGAAACGCCTTCTTCTTCTGGACTTTCAATGCATAGGAATCAACGAGACGGTTACGAGTCGAATCCTGTGCGAAACGACTGAGATACCGCTCTTTTCGCCTGAAGAACCAGAGAAAAAAGAGCCCGATTGGTATGAGCCCGAATAAAGCGAGTAAAATATCTTGATTGGCAAAATTCATCTGTCCTCTTTATCGTTATTAACGATTTTCTTTAATAATTACTGAAACTAATTATCTATTATGAGATTTCTTGAAGATTTTTTCAAGTGCCTCTAAGAACTTTTTTTCAGATATACCCTCTCTATTAATTGAAATTAATAGCGATTTTATTTGACCTGTATTATTGCCCTTCGTACAGTGTAAGGTTTAAAAATAGCAAGAAATTAAAAAATTCAAGTAAAAAAAAAGGAGCGCAGTATGAAGTACGCACTTAATAAAAAGAGTCAATGGCTTGGTCTCATTCTGCTTTTAGTTGGTATAGTATTTTATCTCGGTGCAGCGGGAGAGATTCCCGTAAAAGAATTGATGAATAACCTCAATCCTGACCGGTTGAAGGAACCGGTTAAGATTTCTCAGGAACCTTTAATGTCCCGTGAACAAATCTATGAAAAATTGCAAGAGGAATCGGCGATAACATCAGGTGAGTCGGACGAGGGAGTTCAATCGCCAATCGAAACATCGCCTCGCGTACGTCTCGCCTTGAAGGATTTCGATCCACTCGATGAGCCTACGATTCCCAAATTCCCCGAATATCTTTCTCGTAAAGCATATCCTGCAGACACCGAAGGCTATTACCTCGTTCAATTCGAAGGACCGATCAAGGAACTCTGGAAAGATGCACTGAAGGTCGAGGGAGCCCGGATATTCGACTACATTCCCGATTACACCTTTATCGTAAAAATGAGCGGCTCGGTAAAAGAAAAAGTCAAGGATATAAGTCCTGTGAGGTGGATTGGGACGCTTGAACCGGGCTATCTTGTTGATCAAGAGCTTCGCGTGTTATCCGAGCTCGTCAGGTCAAGCGAGAAGACAGCCGCTTCTAAAATATCGGGTGAAAGTGAACAACTTATACGGAGCGATTTTCCTGAGACTATCGATATTATTGTTGTGCTTTTCGATGGCGAAGATATCAAAGGTATTTCGGAATCGATCGAACGCATTGGGGGCGTGATTACGGATGTAAATGATGGTGAATGGAAAGAGAAACTCGAGGTTACCATAGACCCGGCAGCCGTTATAGATATAGCGAATATAACAGGCGTGCAGTGGATAGAGCCCGCGCCGGTCTGGGAACTCACGAACAACATGGCTGCCGGCGATTCCATTTGTGACGTTAAGAATGTATGGGACACTCATGGTCTCAGGGGTGATGGCGTAGTGGTAGGCGTCTGTGATTCCGGACTCGACAAGGGTTCCGCCCTTCCCGCAAATTTGCACGACGATTTTGAAGACGGCGGTGGCAACTCTCGCGTTATTGCCATCCATGATCTTGCCTTAGACGGAGCAAACGATGAAAATAGCGGTCACGGCACACACGTTGCGGGCTCGGTGTTAGGTAACGGCGACCTGTCCGGCGCTAATCCTGTTAGCCATAATTACCCCTCGACATGTTTTGCAGGCATGGCGCCTGAGGCAAACCTGGTCTTTCAAGCGACGGAAGAGAATTCAACCGGATATCTTACCGGTATTCCATCGGATTTGAATACCCTGTTTAATCAAGCCAGGGGCTCCGGCGCCCACATCCATACCAACAGCTGGGGCTCGACTTACAGTGGGTTTTATCGCTCTTTCGACCGTGACGTTGATGAAAATATGTGGGCTCACAAGGACTTCACCATCCTTTTTTCAGCGGGAAATAATGGGCACGACCTCAATCCGGGTGATGGCGTAATCGACCTCGACAGATTAGGCTCGCCCGCAGCAGCCAAAAATTGCATAACGGTCGGCGCAACGGAAAATAATCGTCCCAGCGGTGCAGGCTACGATTTTGCATGGGGTACCGGTTCATGGGCTTCTTATTATCCAAACGCCCCTATCAGCACCGATCACGTCTCCGACGATCCAACAGGTATGGCTGCCTTCAGCAGCAGGGGACCCTGTCTCGATGGTCGGTATAAACCGGATGTGGTGGCTCCGGGTACCAATGTTATTTCGACTCGTACGCAAGACCCCTCGGCGCCTGCTAATGGTCTCTGGGGCGATTACAACTCTTACTATCGCTATTGTGGTGGAACGAGCATGTCCACCCCGCTCGTAGCCGGAATGGCTGCACTCGTGAGAGAATATTTTGTGAAAGGGCTTGGACCCTGGAATATCGGAACACCCAGTGCCGCTCTCATCAAGGCAATTCTTATCAATGGTGCGGTTAATACAACACCGGGTCAGTACGGCACCGGCTCGACACGGGAGATTCCGTCAACCAGACCGAATAATGTTCTGGGATGGGGACGTGTCGACCTCGAAGATACCCTTTTCCCGACAAGCCCCAACGAGCAGATTATAAAGGACATCATGCCCGGACTGAGCACCGGTGAAGAACACTTTTATCATTTAAATGTGGTCGACGGCACGGTTCCTTTGAAGGTTACGCTCGTGTGGACGGATTATCCCGGCAGTACCCTTGCCGGCGGCGGATTGGTGAACGACCTTGACCTTACCGTAGTCACCCAGGGAGGCTATACCACGTATCCTAACAATGCCAGCCAGCGAGGCACCTCGTCTCTGCTCTATTATGATGACACAAGTTATGAGACGGCATGGCGTTGGAATGTTACTGATAACGCCTATGCGGTGAAATTTACCCCTGCAAGTTACCCTTATACACTCGATGAGGTCAGATTCGGTATGAGCCAGGGCTATGGCAGCAAAACCGTGGGTGTCTACGTCCGTGATGATAATGGAGCCGGTGGTATCCCCGGCACCACTCTTTTCAATACCAACGTCGTAGTTGGCAGGACTGGAATGTATAAGGTCGGCGTAACCGGAGTCACGATAAATTCCGGCAGTTTTTACGTGGAGGTCAGATATACAGGAAGTTCCGGAAATCCTTATCTATGGTTTGATACCACCACAAGTTCCGGTAGAAGCTACGCGTATGAAGACGGTACATGGTATCCACTTCCTCACAGTTCTGTTACCGCCGGTAACTGGGGAATTCAATGTATGACGATCGAAGACGATTATTCAGGCTCTGCCGATAGAGTGAACAATGTTCTCGGTATCGACGTTCCATCACCCGGTACCGGCGCGTATGTGGTGCGGGTACGAGGGCATAATGTCCCTTACGGTCCTCAACCTTATGCCCTGGTGGTAACCGGTGGAATCGAGGTCGTCCCTGAACCCTGCTCCATCCTCGTGTATACCGATTCAAGCAACGAAACACCCTATGGAAGCACCTATATACAGAAAGCCATTGCGAATCTTGGATTTGCTGACAGTGCAAGGTTATATTTCAGGGATCCTGCAGGTTTTGACTCAGCGCTCACCAATGAAGAATGGGACCTGGTTATTGTCGACCATTCAATACTCTATGCGTCGCCTGATTTCTTTGGGCACCTTGCAACCTATCTCAATGATGGGGGTAACGTGATAGTATCGACTTATGATGCTGATGGGTCGAATCATTCAAACATGTCGTCACTTCTTTCTGAGATGGGTATTACCGGCGCCACGACTTTCTCAATCCCGAAACCCGTATACCGCTCATTGACCAAACATCCGATTTTTAATACGCCAAATGCGGTTCCAGACCTCACGTCGATAGACGATGATGTATATGATGATGGCGATGTACTGACGTATGATTCAGGCGTGAGTACTAAGGTGGCCGCGTTTGATTCAGCAGGAGGGAGTGGCGCAGCCATTCTTGTGAGGAAAGATGGTAAGGCGATCTTTAACGCCTTCCTGCTTGACGAAGTGGATTCCGACGTTGACGGCGACAACAAACTCGACGCTGTTGAATTATGGGAAAACGAGATTATGTTTGTTTTGCGTAAGGCAAATCCGACCGTACAGCGCGTTCTCTGGGATAGGTCGCACGATTCGGATGGCGATACGCTGAGCGGAAATTATTCAGAGATGGCAGCGACCTTGCGTCAGCGTGGGTTCCACGTTATGGAGCTTCTGGGTTCAGCCGGCGCCATAACAGCAAATGCGCTTGATGGAATCCATATCCTTGTTCTGGCGGATTGCGAGACCGCCTTTACCGCTGCTGAAATAACCGCTATTCAGAACTTCGTTACTGACGGCGGCGCGCTCCTCGCCCTGGGCGAAGGCAGCTCTCTCTATTTTAATAGAACATCATATAACACACTACTCACGCCCTATGGGATACAATTCAGCGTAGCGAACCCGTCCGGGGATGGTACGGTTTTTTACCCGAATCCGGTTACCGCAACGCTGACCCAGGTGGACCTCGCCAATTCAGGTGACCTTGACGTCTCTAAACCCGGCGAGGTCCTTGGTGAGACAAACGATGACTATCAGTTCCTTGCGCATAGACCCGGTTCAGCCGGAAGCGGCAACGTCGTTGTCATAACAGACAGCAATGCGTTTGATAATTACCGCCTTCCATGGGGTTATTTCAACAACTATGATAACAGGACGTTTCTTTTAAATACATTCCGATACCTCTGTCTCGGTCCAGCACCCTGCGACCTCGATGTAGGCATTATTCATGACGGCGCCGCCACCCGTGGCGATGACGTTAAAGCAAAACTCGAGGCAACAGGATATTTCTCTTCTGTTACCTTGATCAATGCGGGAGCGGCAACACCGAGTCTTTCAGAACTACTGAATTATCCTGCGCTCCTTGTTTTTAGTAGCAGTCCAGGCTTTCATAGTAGTACAGAACTGGGTAATGTTCTTGCAGACTACGTAGACAATTGGGGCGGGCTGGTGGTGGCGGTTTTTTGCTTCAACCCACCTGGATTCTTATCCCTTTCTCTGGAAGGCAGGTTCGATCCAGACTACTTTGTCCTCACTCCGAACCAGGCGCAAACCCAGGGTACAGAGCAGAAACTCGGCGCCATCTACGACCCCACTCACGCGCTTATGCGTGGTGTGGCTCATTTCTATGGAGGCGCGAGCAGCTATCGTTCGAGCGGTACTACATTGACAAGCGGCTCTGATCGGATTGCCGATTGGGATTCAGGTCAACCGCTCGTAGCCACTAAACTCATAAATGGTGTTCAACGAGTAGATTTGAATATGTATCCACCATCTTCAGACTCGCGCGCTGATTTCTGGCCCACCTATACGCACGGCGACACCCTTCTGACCAATGCACTGTTGTTGGTCGGGTGCCAGGCACGACCGACTCCTACCCCCACGCCGACACCCATAACAACGCCCACACCAACAAGCACGCCGACGTTCACCCCAACCCCGACTCCAACGCCCACGTTAACACCAACACCTACACCGACGCCGACGCCCACACCGCCTCTCGATCTTGATGCACTTTACTCCGCAGGTCCAGAAGTCAATGGCCAAATTGAAAAAAACGAATATAACCCACTTCATAGTGTTCAGTTCACTACGGATAATGGTGTCGCTACCGTATACTATCGCCATGATGCGGAGTTCTTATATATCGCCTTCGATCTGCCAAATAACAAGGACAGCGCTGTGCAGATATTCTTTGATATGGCATACGACGGTGGCTCTAAACCGGATTCCGATGATTTGTTACTCACGTTCCCCTACAGCGATTTAGCCTTTGAGCAATACGGTACAGGTAGCGGATGGGGAACGGTAGAAAAGCCCGATGGTTGGAAAGCAGCGGATCAGAAATATACGAAGACATGGCAGGTAGAGTTCGAGATTATGCTCAAGAAGCTCGAGATCAAACCCGGCACCATCCGACTGCTCGGTATCGGGTTCGGTAACATTAAGACTGCTTCGGGTGAGTATTATTGGCCCTTCAAGTCGGATCCTGATTATCCCGATAGCTGGGCCCTTATCAGTTCAACCGATCTGTGGTCAGACCACATGATACACGTTACCTATGGTAAGTCACCTGACGTCAATGGAGACGTTTCGTTAGATGAATATAAACTCTATAGCAGCATAGTACTACCCACAAGCGGCGGGAGCGCCCGGATTTTCTATCTCCACGACGGCGCAAACCTCTTCATCGGCTCTCAAATCCCTAACAAGGATATGGGCAGCGCTATGATGATCTTTGCCGACACTAAAAACGACGACGCGCTACAACCGCAGAAAGACGACTTCGCTTTTATGCAGGACGTGGCGGGTGATGCTATGGAACTTCAAGGAAACGGTACCACGTGGGATAAAGTGATACCATCCGACTGGAAGTACGATTACTCATTAGGCACGAGTTCATGGAGTGCAGAGTTTGGAATCAAACTCAGCAAGCTTAACATTACACCCGGGAGTCCCGACGAAATCGGTATCTCGTTCTTAAACAGTAATACAGCGACGGGCGAGCATTTCTGGCCAACCGGCGCATTAGATTCGGAACCCGCCAGCTGGGGTACTGCGGACAGCCTTGACAGTTGGGCTACGCCCATCGCAACTCCTACACCAACCTCGACTCCTGCTCCAACAGCGACACCGTCTCCCACACCAACTCCTACGCCTACCGCGACACCAACTCCGACTCCTGTCATTCATTATACCTTTGAATCGTCGGCTGAAGGATGGACATTCAAAGGAGAAGTGCCGCCCTATAATATTCCCGTTCCGACTTATGAGACCGGTCATCTCGGATTGACTCCGCTTGGTTCAAATTATGCCTTTTCTTATCTCGAAAGCCCTGTAGTCGTTCTCGCCGACGGAAACACCTATAGGTCGACATGGAACGTGGGAAGCGATACCACAGTCGATGATACCGCGGTACAGTTCCGTTTACGAGTCAATCAACGCGGCTCATGGCAAGCGTGGGAACATATTATAAACAGTAACAAATTGCGAGGACCGTCCGCCGGTAGCCCGAAAAACTACTTCCTCTACTTTAATCCCATTGTCACCGGCAGTAGTGGAGATGATGAGTTTGTCTTCAACTTCGACATCATGAGTTTTGATCACGGCGACGATGTTAATTCATGGCTCTACCTCGAGGAAATGTGGGTCGATATAGTCGAGTTGGCGGTGACGTCGACCATAGTAGAATATCCATTTACCTCCGATGCCGAGGGATGGCTTTTCCAGGGTGCGGTACCTCCATACAATACGCCGATTTCAGCCGTGAATCCAGACATGATAGGGCTCTCTCCCGACGGATCTTCCTACGCATTTTCCTATTGGGAAAGCCCCTCTAATCCAATTGCGGACGGAGAAATCTATCGGGTGTGGTACGAAGTGCTAAGCAGCGTAACAGATCCTGATCAATGCGTCCAATTCCGCTTGAGGCTCAATCAGGTAGGTACATGGTTCAGCTGGGGACGAATCGTCAACAGCAACCTTGGCAACGCTCCGTCTATGACTGATAAAAAAGCCTACCCGATTGTGTTTCATGCCCTTGTCACGGATCCTACGGATGATAACATAGTTATGTCGTTTGACCTCATGAGTTTTGATGGTATGGATGATGTGAATTCGTGGCTCTTCCTCGACAAGGCATGGGTGGAAGAGGTCAATGTAACGCCATAAACCGGTAAGCCCGCTTACACAGAATCGCAATGAGGAGAGGTGTGCAGACACCTCTCCTTTTACTTTCCGAATGTCGCACACATGCTAAGGAGGCGGCGAATAATTTGCCGGTAGGATGCAGGTTAGGGTTGACCGGAATCTCGTCAGGACACACAATAAAATACGAATAGTCACAAACGTCAGGTAAAGGCAAAAGGAGGCGGCAAATGCAAAAGAAGTATACGATTGCAGTAATCGGCGGGGATGGTACAGGGCCAGAGGTCGTTGCTGAGGGTAAAAAATGTATCCAGGCATGTGCAGATAAATTCAAGTTCAAGATAGAATTCAATGATTATGATTGGGGTGGAGACAGATATTTAAAGACGGGTGAGATAATACCACCCGGTGGATTAGACGAGCTCCGCCGATTCGATGCCATTTATCTTGGCGCTATCGGACATCCCGACGTAAAACCCGGCATTCTCGAGAAGGGTATTCTCCTTACTCTCCGTTTTGAACTCGACCAGTATATCAATCTCAGACCGGTCAAGCTCTTTCCCGGAGTATGGACACCCATTAAAGATAAAGGACCCGAAGACATAGATTTCGTGGTCGTACGCGAGAACACGGAAGGACTCTACTCGGGCGCAGGTGGATTCCTGAGAAAAGGAACAGCGCATGAAGTGGCGATACAAACCTCGATCAATACAAGGATGGGTGTTGAACGCTGTTTGCGATTTGCCTTCGACTATACGCGCAAAAGGAATAAACATAACAAGCTCACCTTATGCGGTAAAACGAACGTACTGACGTATGAATTCGATTTATGGGAACGAGCCTTCCACGAGATAGGGGAGAAAGAATATGGAGAGATAACACGTGATTATGCCCACGTTGATGCCACGTGTATGTGGATGGTTAAAAACCCTGAGTGGTTTGACGTGATAGTAACCGACAATATGTTCGGAGATATAATAACGGATTTGGGCGCCATGATCCAGGGCGGGATGGGAATAGCCGCAGGCGGGAATATTAATCCCGAAGGTGTCTCTATGTTCGAGCCTATCGGCGGCTCTGCGCCAAAATATACAGGCAAAGGTGTGATTAATCCCCTGGCAGCGATATGTGCCGGTCAGATGTTGCTCGAATATGTCGGCGAAAAGGACGCCGCTGATACCCTTGAAAAAGCCGTCATGAAAGCAACAGCGGAAAAAATAAAAAGCCTGAGCGCCGGTAAAATGGGTTATTCCACCAGTGAAGTAGGCGATATGGTGGCAACATTTGTCGGCGAAGTTTAGAATCTGATATCTCTACATGGACGAATTGCAAATAAGTATGTTGCTCGGAATCGGCGTGACTGCAGCGGTAGCGACTTTTCTTCTCACGTTTCCCATCAAGCGGTTATCTTACAACCTTGGAGTACTCGATATTCCCGATGAAAGGAAAATTCATATCCGTAAGATACCATGTCTTGGCGGATTGTCGCTTTATATCACTGCGGTTCTGACTTTTTCGATAATGATGCGACTCTATCCGGCGGTGTTTGTGTATCGGCAAGAGATGCAAGGTTTGATACTTGGCTCGGCGCTTATGGTTGCGTTCGGCGTGTGGGACGATGTCAGGGGCTCGGGAGCAATTCCTAAACTGGCGTTTCAATCACTGATTGCACTTATCATGTATGAGTATGGATTTCGGTTTCAGACCCTCTCGCTTCCGCTTCTGCCACCGGTCTATCTTGGTATTTTCGGTATGATATTGACCATCGTCTGGTTCTGTGTGGTCATAAACGCCATAAACCTGATCGACGGGCTGGACGGCCTGGCTGCGGGGTTGTCCGTTATTGCCGCCGCGACTATCCTGATGATTTCATATCGCTGGAGTGAACCCCTGGCTATTCTTCTTGCAGTCTTAATAATCGGCACAAGCCTCGGATTTCTTCCCCATAACTTTTATCCGGCGAAAATATTCCTTGGCGATACCGGAAGTATGCTGCTTGGATTCTGGCTCGCGTCGTTATCACTCATCACGAGCACCAAGTCGCCCACTCTGCTCACCCTGCTCTTGCCCCTTATAGCCATAGGCTTACCCGTTTTCGATACGGTACATGCGTTCTTCAGACGCCTACATCACAGGCAACATCCTTTTCGAGCCGATAAACGCCACATTCATCACCGCCTCCTTGCACTTGGCTATTCTCATCCGCACTCAGTGATTCTCTTATACCTGGCATCCATCTACCTCGGGCTTACCGCATATATCCTTTCACAGACAGAATCTTTCGTAACTCTCTTGACTCTGGTGCTCCTTGTGTTAGGAATAGTATTACTTATTTCGATTTTTCGAAAGATATCGGATAACGCTACCTGAGTGTTATCGTGAACGAGGAGAAAAGAAACGATGAACGAAGATGAAAAGAAACGAGATGCATTTTCCGATTATGTATACACTCTCTGGCGCAAGAAATATATCATACTCGCGGTCACGCTCTTGTTGGGTGTGGTGGCGGTAGCTCTACTCAGTATCAAGGGCATAGTCAGCGAACGATATGAAGTGGAGGCAGCAGTCTATGTTGGAAAACTGCCGCCGTTTATGAACATAGAATCTTACGAGCTCCAGACACCAGCAATCAGTTTTGAACCTCTCTTTCAATCAACCGAAGTGGTTCATGCGGTATTGCGTGCATTCCGGCAAAAATACCCTGACCGCGCCATACCCCTCGAATTCTTCAAGCGCCGGTTTGAAGTCGTGACGAAAATAACCGAAGATACCGGTATAAGGCGACGCTATTCATCCGTTATCGAGTTGAGCACGTACGGAAATTCCCCGGAAGAGGCGCAATTCATCATGCAGACGTGGGTGAATGAGATCATTGAACGCTTCGGCGACCTCCCGGGTCAATCCCTGCGGTTTTATCTCGAGTACTACGCTGACAACCTCAGGGAAGTGCAGGCGAAAATAGAACATCAGGAATCTGAATATGTAAAGGTGAAATGGGATTTGCATGCGAAAATGAAAGAGCTTATCGATAAGGAAAACATTCTCTCTCCCGCCACCATTCCACTCGATCTGCAACGATCCACTGCTGATGTGGAAGCGAGGAGTGTGGCGCAGAAAGTAGACATACTCGTACAATCACAGGATAAAACCGAGCGGCCGGGGCTCTTAACTCAACTGGCTGACCTGGATATAAAGATTGCGCATCTCGAGGGTTTACTGAAATATGCACAAAAAAGCACAGAGGCTGAAGCCGCCATAGAGACGAAAGGTGTCTCGGAACAAATGATGATTGCCGAGCAAGACGATTTTGTAGGGACAGTCGAGCGTGAGCTTGCCGGCGCAAAAAACGAGCGAACCGCTATGGAGCACACTATTTCGCAGGTTAAAGAGGATATAGCCACCTTGCAGCACGAAGTAGCGACATTGGAACTTACGTTTGAAAAACTCGGCAGAGAAGTTGAAGATCTGCGTGAACAGTACGATCTGTTTTCAAAGCTGAAAAACCAGGTCGACTCGATTGCGGGTATCACGGACTACACAGGTGAGTTCCCTCCGGAGTACAGAAGCGAGTTACGCTTGATCGCCGAACCGATAAAACCGGAACTCCGCGCGTATCCCAAACGCTCGATATTCGGAATAGTAGCGGCGATTTTTGGATTCTTTCTGTCGATCATCATAATCATAGTGAACAAATATTTACGAGAGATAGCCCAAAGGCAAGGAGAAATGAGGTCATAGAGATATGCCAACAAACACACGACACTTTATAATTATTGGACTTGGCGAATTTGGTTCAAGTGTTGCTTTACGTCTCGTCGAGCACCGTTCCGACGTTCTTGCTATCGATGTGAGTGAGGAACGCGTTCAGGATTACAGCGATAGGATTCCTCATTGCGTCGTCGCCGATGCAACGGACGAAAGAGTGTTAAGACGATTGGGTGCTGAAGATTATGATGTGGCAATTATAAGCTGCGGCGACAACCTTGCAGCAAGTATTCTCTCCACGACTGTCATGCGCGAGATCGGGGTGCCGGAAATCATTGTCAAAGCAAACAACGACATGCATGGTCGTATTCTCAAGCGTCTTGGTGCAACGAAGGTTGTTTATCCTGAACATGAACGTGGTGTCGAGCTTGCCAACTCATTGGTGCACCCGGACATCCTGCAAGAAATCGCGCTCTCACCCGGCTTTTCTTTAATGCAAATGAATACCCCTGAAAGCATTGCAGGTAAATCGATACTTGAATCTGCGGTCAGGTCAAAATTCGGTGTCTCGATTCTGGCCATTAGAACCTTCGAATCATTACCTGATGGATCTACAAAAGAAAAACTTCTCGTTATGCCGGACCCTAATTATAAACCTAAACCGGAAGATAAGCTGATCATTGTTGGTAACACTGAAAATGTGAAGAAGTTCTCCGAAGGAAAGGCGTGATAGTAACGCTCAAAGAACCATTCGAAGAGAGTAGATTAAAACTCAGGCATACGGCTTTGAGATATGCTACATCCTGATAGAGGATTATACAAGGGGCATGATAATTAACACTTTCGGCAGTTGAATTATGCAAAGTATCCAGATAGTCTATCTCTTTTTGGGCATTCTATTGTGCCTTGGAGGATGGGCTGCATATTTTGCCGGTTTAAAGATTTTGGGAGTTATCCTGGGCGGAACCACCCTTGCCGTTATCGGGTTTTTCATCGTCCTTATGCTGGGAATAACCAGCGACTCGCTTCCCACGCTCATTATTCTTTCTTCCGCCGTTATAGGGGGCCTCATCGGTATCTACCTATCAACCAAACTACACAAATTATTGTTCTTCTTGTTCGGGGCGGCTGTCGGTGCGGTGGGCGCTTATCTTCTTCGTCCGCTTGCAATACAGCGGGAATTCCTTCCCGAAAACAACCAGATTGTCTCCATTCTTTTTCATCTCTTCTTTGTTATTATCGGCGGGATAGTGGCTATTTTTATCAGTTCGTATTTAATCTGTTTCGCAACCGCAAGCATCGGTACCATTTGTATAGCCATCGGCTTGAGACTGCCGTCTGTTCATCCTCTCTTAATCGTCATCTGGGTTGCCGCATTTTTGTTTCAATCCTCAACCCTGACCTTAGTGAAAAAGAAATCTGAGGAATAGGCGATAGCTCTGTTACCTCTTCTTTTCCAGCATGTAGAGCGATAGCCCGTTCATATCAACGACGTTACTGAGATATTGATCCTTGAATGTTTCGAATTTTTTTTCAAATGAAGGATAAAATCGTCGTATAAAATCCCCCGAATAACCTTTCCAATAGGTCATGTTGAAGAGGACGTGGGAAATACCTAAATCGAGGCAAAAGCGGTAAATATCTTCAGGAGATTCTGACCTTGCAACCGCTGCACAAATCCTCGAGACCTCGAAGGTTCCGTCCGCTATAAATCCTCTCTGGAGATAATATGTACGATTATCGAACAGCATTAAAATCCTTGCTGATGATGAAAGATTCGAGTTGATGTAGCGAATCATATCGTGATTGTCAATCGCACATACCTCCTTGAGATACTCATCCTCAGAGGCGTGATCGACAATAACTTCAATACGTTTTCCCAAAAGCTGAATGTCTTTCGGCTCGGTAAAGATACCGGTAAGGGCGATAGTAACGACAACAATAGTGAATATGAGGGTAATAAAGTTCGATTCTGTATTGTTCAGGCTTGCAAGTGGTATAGCTAAAGCGACACCGGATAGAATGGCAAACAACGACAACGCCGGAATCAGGAATCTGACTTGCTGTGAACCCATGAACCAGAGGAGAAGAAACACCAGACCGGTCAGCAAAAGAATAACTATCAACCTGCGGTCTTTATGTCGAAAGAAGAGAAGAATGGGCAGGGGTAAAAAGTAAAAAGGGGTAATAATACCTGCGAAATGAGAATAAAGATACCAGCCTTTCATGGGAAGACGCCAGAAAAGATAAAGGAAGTCAAGTGGTGTTTTTCCCATACCCATCGAGCCTAACCAGGCGCTCATTTGTTCACTGTGCTCGGGAGACCAATATTTCCCACCGAAGAGGGAATATAGATTGGGATAGACCGGATTGTGCATCATCGCCTGGTTCTTGATAAACCATGGCAACGTGAGCGCTATCCCCGGTATAATAAATATGCCTAACAATTTTACAATGAAGAGAAGATTAGTACGGGGGACTCTTTTTTGTTCCACAATGACAAGAAGCACGAGAAGGAAGAAAAGAGAGATAAATCCAAGGACGCCCTGGTATTTGATTCCGGGTAAAATCCCTGCAAAGATGCCCGCAAGAATCAGCCAGGTTGAATCGCGATACTCGCCCTCTCGCCATCGGAGGAGCGAACTTATTGCAAGAAGAAAAAAGAACGTCATGCCCACATCTACAAGCGCCGCAGACATCTCCATAACGATCACTGGAGTGGTAAAAAATATAATCACTGCAAACCACGCGGCTATACGATTCCAATAGCGACTACATAAAGACCAGATTATGATTCCAGAGCCTACGCCAAAGAGAAAATGAAATAACCGTGGGGCAATATCCGAACCGAAGCTCATTAGCCAGGCATAAATAAGGTTAACATAATGCGGCATGTTAAAATAGACCAAGAAGGGTATGTAGACAAATCCATTATGTATCAAATACTGTTTGGGAATAGTAAGTTGATAAACCAGTTCATCCCAGTGGTTGGGAGGAGTCAGGGAAGCGACAAGAGCGGGGATTAAGGCAAATGTCGTAACGAAAATGCCGATGAAGGAAAACATATTGGGTAACGTGTACTGAGCATTCGCCTCTTTCGAAGGGGGTACTGCAGTATGTATCAAAGATGCGGAAAGTAAATGCAGGATATAGAATAACCCCACTGCTAAAGGTATGAAGAGGAAAAGGGGGCGAAAAAGCCCCACTGCTGCAAGCAAGAAAAGGTAAAGAGAAAAGCCACACATGCCAAGAGCCGTTTTGAAAAGGACACGTTCCATAGAAGAAATCGAACCTGATTTAACAGGGCGCCAGATCGCGGCACCAAGACCATAACACGAGAAGAGAACAAGCGTCACGACCAGGAACGTTTTGACAAGAAAGGCAATCCGTTCGAAGGAGAGAAAAACACCGCCGATTACGTTATCCCTGTCACGGACAAGAAAAAAAATAAATGCTGCACATAAAACAAAGCCGGTTACAACAATTGAATATAGTATGTGGGTACGTTTAGGTGTCATTTCCGGCAATATCGACTCCGGGGCTGGATTGAAAAAAATCAGGGACTGGAAATAGTTCCCTATTGTTGATCAGTTCCTCTCTTTTCGTAGGGTCAAGACCGATTTCGTCATCCGAAAGATAGCATGCGGGTTCCGGCGCCCATGGGTCTGAATATAACAAGTCGGCACGTACTCTCAGGGAACCGCCGCATGCATCAAACCATTTACATACCCTGCATCTGCCTTTGATCTTTTCTCTGCGGTGACGAAGCCCATGGAGTAAAGGGTCGGTTTCGTCCTGCCAGATCTTACTGAATGAACGTTCCTTGACATTACCGAGATTACAATGAACCCAGAATTGGTCGGGATGAACAAAACCCTCGAAATCAATTGCGCCGATGCCCACTCCAGAACTATATAGTCCGCCCCCATTACGTTTAAGAAGGTCAAGCACATGTTTTGCATGTTCGGCACGGGCTTGCTCACCGGTTTTTATACTTTCCCTTAGCAATCTAAGATACAAATATACCCCATCCACATGATTGTCGACGGTCAGGACCTCGAACGATTTATTGCCGGCGTATAACTGTTTACTCTTATCAATGATAAGGTCGAGCGCTTTTCTGGTTTCCCCATACGACAACTCTTCGTTCTGTATAAACCTGCCGCGACCTGCATAAACGAGATGATAAAAACACATTCTCTGAATAGGCAATTGGGAAGCGAGGGAGAAAATCTGCTCGAGTGAAACGACCGTATGACGTGTGAGTGTTAAGCGGAGTCCTGTTTTTATCCCCACTTTACCTGCAGATTCTATCCCTCTGACTGCTGCCTCGAATGCACCTTTCTTCCCGCGAAAACGGTCGTTCACCTCACCGACACCGTCAAGGCTCACACCGATATAAGCGACACCCGCCTCTTTACAGCGTTCGGCTATACGCTCATCGATCAGGGTGCCATTAGTTGAGAGAACCGTCCGTAAGCCCAGTATGCGCGCATGGTTGAGAAGCGTCCAGATGTCAGGACGCATAAGTGGTTCGCCACCTGAAAAAAGAACCACCGGGACCTCGAATGCCGCCAGATCGCCAAGCAGCCGCATTCCTTCCTCTGTGGTAAGCTCGTCTTTATATGCGTGGTCATGCGAGTCAGTATAACAATGAAGACAATTAAGATTGCAACGCCGGGTGACATTCCAGACAACAACAGGTTTTCTTCGTGAAGCAGGGGGCGCCTCCTCACCGGTCTCAGAGCCTTGTCCAGCTGAGGTACGCGTCCCCTCACCGTATCTGAGCGCATCGCCCCACGCCTTTCCCCCGTAATAAAGTTTTGTTATGCTTATCATTCAACCCTTTTCTTCATGTACTAAAGAAGTCTCTATTTTATCGATACCGACAGATGCAATGCAATCACCTTTATTCTGTGCCCGATGATGTCGAATCGGGATTTTTATAAATGACAAACTCGCCAAATGAGGCAATCCTTTCCCACTTCTCCTCGACCTGGAGTATAACACCTGCAACAGGATAATGGATTGAATCGGCGGGGGCCCGGGACATCTGACTCGTAATAAAAACGCAAAATACGTAGGAGGGGGTATCAAGGGGTGGGGGGTACG
>CAZSMK010000086.1:0-14545 GCA_964608095.1 uncultured Candidatus Sumerlaeota bacterium
CGAAATCTTTTCTCCCCGGGTGCAGCTCCTTGCCTCGGCTTATGCGCTCCATGCCAATAATTCCGCTGCCCTCGAGGGACATACGGCGTCAGATTTTTCCCCGGCAAATCATTCTCATTTCGGTGAGATGTGGTCCGGCAACGTAAGCACTTCCGGCTTGAAGGTATTGAACCAGGCGTCATCGGACAATTCCATCGCCCTGTGTGGTGTGGGGAACGCCGAGGTGCCTTCGCCGCCGACACTCGATGAGACCGGCGTACGAGGCGAATCCCTCAACGGCATCGGCGTTGCGGGATTGAGTTCCAACGATGTCGGGGTACGGGGGATAAGTACTTATTCGTCCGGCGTCTACGGTACCAGCAGTGAAGGCGACGGAGTGGTGGGCGTAAGCTCCGGTGGCTCGAACGCAGACAACGGCGTGTACGGCGAGACGAACAGCACCTCCCAGGATGATGCAGGCGTGTACGGACTCAGCACTAACGATGCATCCGGCGTGTACGGACGGAACACAGGCGATGGATACGGGGTAGGTGCGTACAGCGCCTCATGGCATGGGCTCCATAGCCAGACCGCATCAACTAATAACGAGGATGCCGCAGTGTACGGGTACTGCGCCACACGTGCTTCCGCCGTGTATGGTAGAAACGTCGGCGTGGGATCTAACGCGGGGTACGGTCTTCGTGCGCACAGTTCTTATTATAACGCGCTGGTCGCCCAGAGCCTCAGTACGCAGGGAAACATGAATCAGGCGCTTCGGGCTATTTCCGAAGATGGTGTCGGGCTGTACTCGATTAACGCCAACTCGGACTACTATAATATTTTCTCATGGGATAGCGATCTTGGAACTCTTGGTTCAGGGATAGGCGTCCATGGTGCCTCGACATTTTTTAACGACGTGGTGTTCTGGGGAGCGAAGAGCGGATTTGTGGTCGATATTGCCTTAAACGACGGAAAAGAATCACTTGAACGTGGCGACGTGGTCGTGATTAGCGGTGCAGGAAAACCCGTAGTCGGCGATATTCCCGTGATTAATGTCCGTAAAGCTGCCGCCAAAGCAGACGAAGCTGTGGTCGGTGTCGTCTACAAGTTATACAATCCTTGCAGCGACCTATCGAGCGAGGAGGTTGCGTCAGGAAGAGTAGTGGGTCGATTTGTAGATGATGCGACGGAAATCAAGTCCGGGCAATATCTGGGAATTGTCACTTACGGGGCGTTTAATGGTGTAAAAGTCGCCGACAGCGGCGCCGTTTCACCGGGTTCACTCCTTACAACGTCAGGCGCTGCGGGAAAAGCGTCGGTAGCGGCGGCAGTGGAAATCGAGGGCATAAAGATATATCCGCAGAGCGCGGTGTTCGGTAAAGCCCTCGGTTCCGCCGACTCAAAGACCGGCCTTGTGCCTGTCTTTGTTACCATAAAATAGTTGCAGCCAGATGGAGACATTCCTAATCCCGCGAAGGTAATGCACCCGTAGCTAACGCATCCCGCATTCCTTCTTGTGTTCCCACCTTTGCGACGGGTAAGTGACTCCTCATCAACCAGACTATGCCGGCAATTATTATTTGGAACACGCCGGTCGCAATAAAGGGGCTTCCCATGGAATAGCGTGTCACCATGAGCCCGGCGAACGCGCTCCCTACCGCGGTGCCGAAACCGATGATTGTCCGGTTGAACCCAAAAGTCCCTCCCATCCTGCTCGAGACAAACACCATGCTTACAAACATAGGAACGGCAAAATTTACCGCGCCGTCGCCGCAGGTATGTAATACGCGAAATAGAAGAAACTGGCTGTATGTTCTGGACAAACCCGTAATGCCATGAAAAAAGCCCGACACTATCAGTCCGGGTACAAGAATGCCGACGAGGTGACCTTTGGTATCGATGACGTGACCGCCGAGACGTGAGAACAACGATAGAGTGACCCCGGTAAGAATAAAAAATCCCGCTATCTGAAAACCCGTTGCCTGAAGATCGCTTTCAAGAAACCTCACTATGGAAAATGTTTCGGAACCCCAATGAGTACCGAGACTAAACGCAATCAAGGCAAGGCAAAGAACAGGCAATCGGTTCAGGTCATGGAAATACTGAGTCAGGGGAAACCGTTCGACAGGAACCTCGGGCAGGCGGAGTGCGATAATAAAGGCGATAAGATGAAACGGAAAAGCAAGGTAGAAAATGATGCCCACGGGCAGGGAGAGCTCGTGGACAAAAACACTACAAATGGCGCTTCCTATGGCATAGCCGGACGTCATCGCCGCGACAAAGAGCGACAGGCGTTTACCTCGTTTATTTGTCCCCAAGATTTTCAAAAAAAGGATGTGTGAAATGATAAAGGCAAGCGTGATGCCGATACCGCCAAGCGCAATTATAATCGACATAAGGAACATGTTGTTGAGATGCGGCATAAGAAGACAATGGAACATGGAAATGGCGGAGCCTATAAGTATAAGTCGTCTACAGGAAACCCGGTCAGCAAGGAATCCGAATCCTAAAATGACAATGGGCATCATCAGGCTGTATGCGCCCACCAACGCACCGATAGTCACTTCATCCACTCCACGAGTTTTCAGGAAAAGCGAGAGAAACATGATAACCATGCTGTTGGCACATACGGTGCAAAAGATTTGTATATAAAATCTCCAGGTTTGCATTGTTATCGAATTAAACTAATGTTCTGAATACTAAAGACACGCCTATTAGATAAAGATTAACCGGCGAGAGAGACACTCGCCGGACGGATATGTTCAATCTACGCGCAAATTAAGAAATACTTACGCGGAATCGCCTTGTAATGATATTGAATATGTGTAGCTACTCTTTCTTTTCCGTAAAAATTTTATAGAAATAGACCAGATTATCTTCTTCGCCTGTCTCGAAACGTTTGAATACTTTGCCGATAGGATTACAAAACGATTTTTCGCCGGTCTTAAGTATAATGGGGAAATAGGCGAAGTTGCTCATGGGAGTATCTTTAGCCTCGACCCATTTCCCCCCGTGGTTTCTCAGGATCACTTCGCCGACATAGCAGCCGAAACAGAACAGTGTGGCGGCAATTTCCTCGGCATTGACACCTTCTTTGCGGAATCCTTCGATAATCGAGTCCACCGATGCGAGGCTACGTGGCGTGAAGTCGAGCTCAATGTCGGATACCCTTTCTGCGACATCAACCATGAGCTCCGCATGTTTTGGTGCAAACTCCGGAGTCGCGGGATATTTTAAACTGATTTCCATAAGTTCTGATGCGTAATACGTATCTATGATATGTAAGTGTATCATATATGTCGGGCAAGGGTCAACCTCTGCGACCTATGGGTCGATGTCGGTGTGGTTGACGTGGGCTTCTGATTCTTTGAGAGTAGGTGAGCTGAGTACGAGTTCATGATCCGATGTGCCTCTGGAAACTATTCTTGAACTCAGCGCCTTGAAATGGTTCGAATGGAAGATAGAGTCTATCTTGAACCCTATTCGCATACCCTTTACGGTGAGATACGCCGAGCGGCATTTTTCAGGATTCTCAATCGTTGCCTCGATGTTGTCCATGACTCCTTTCTTCCTTTGTTTCACCGTCCGTCTTGCGCCGGTTAAAAAAGTGAGTGGCAACGACACAGAGAACGAAAACAATCACCACAATCAAACCTGATGCGATATCCAGAGGTAGTATATCCGGTGCTATCAAAATCAATCCAGGTGTTATTGCGAAAAGTATGATACCTATAAGGACTAATTTAAAGAACTCAAATAACGTTGCCGAAAGTAGTTTTTTCTTTTGAACGGAACTTTCATCTTCAGCCGGAAGGTGCTCGATATTTACCGTATGTCTTGCATGGCTTTCCTTTTTCTCTTTTACTCGTTTTGAAAAAAGAAAGGTATATATCACCGACACCACAAAAAGAGAGGACAACCAGATTATGGCGAGTATCTCCGCCCATTTACCAAGATATTTTTGGAGATAAAACAGGCAAACAAAGCCGCCGATGTAAATGACAGCCCCTACGAAGATGATAAGGAGTTCGCCTACACCATGGCGAAGGATTTCACTGCGATTACTTTTAGATGACATATATGCCTCCTCGTTACTTCGCCATGATTTAAATATACTACGGCAGCAAACAGATTACATAACGACGTTTCTTATCTGTGTCTTGTTAGTAAATTCTTTGAACTCGAAATTTTAGTTCCATCGCAACTTTTGCCCTTACACTTACATCATCTATGTGTAATTCTTTAAATTTACTTTGTATTCTATTGTTGTACTGCGTCATATAACCATCAAGCCCTTTTCCGGTTCTTTTTCACTGTTCGATGCGATGTTGTTTGTTTTTTCTTTCAAAAGATGAAGGCGCCCTTTACAATTTTCATTTCGCTATCTCTGGCGTTCGTTCGCTGATTTTCCGTTGCACTTTTCTTCCAAGGTGAAGGAAGAGATTTTTGATTTCGGGTGATCAAGTGTAGAATGAAACCTTCGTTTTCGATATCGTACATACGGGGGATGCTGTTTCCGGTAACGGGAACGCGTGAGATATTGCGCTGGATGTCGTTTTCGGTGATCATTGGTGTTGTGGCAGGTCTTGGGGCACTCCTTTTCACAACCATGCTCGATCTCTCCGACTCCTTTTTTCTGGGTACGATTGCGCAGTATCATCCTCCCGTACCTGGTGGTGAACGAAACGATGTGATAGGGCAGACAACCCGGGCACGACGCCTTTTATTACTTATCCTTCCCGCCCTGGGAGGATTGCTATCCGGGCTTATCGTGTATACGTTCGCCCCGGAAGCGGAAGGGCACGGAACGGATGCCGTCATCGACGCGTTCCATAACAAGCGAGGCAGAATTCGCCCGGTCGTTCCGTTTATCAAGATCATAGCATCGGCGTTGACCATCGGGACGGGTGGGTCAGCGGGACGTGAGGGACCGATAGCCCAGATCGGCGCCGGGTTCGGCTCGTTCATGGGTCAAAAGTTGGGATTGTCAGTGGCGGAAACCCGCCACATGCTCATTATAGGCGCCGGCGCAGGCATCGGGGCGATTTTTCATGCGCCTCTCGGCGGCGCTATCTTTGCCGCTACCGTCCTTTACCGCGAGACCGATTATGAACACGGCACCCTTATGCCCGGCTTTATTGCAGCAATTGTCGCCTACGCCGTCTACACCTCTCTGGCAGGCACGCCATACGCTCCTATCTTTACGTTTCAAGGAAAGTTCGTTTTCACACCGGTTCAACTACCCTTTTACCTGTTACTGGGTGTGCTGACGGTGCCCCTGTGCATAGGGTATATAAAGACTTTTTATGGAATGCGCGACCATGTGTTCAGAAAGATAAAGTTACCGCGCCATCTTATTCCCGCGCTTGGGGGGCTGATGGTGGGTGTTATCGCGTTGTTTTTCCCCGCGGTGCTCGGGACGAGCTACGGCTGGATACAGGAAGCGATTGATGGAAAGACTACGGTTATGTTTCTCATTGCGTTGAGTGTGCTGAAAATCATAGCCACGTCGTTCACGATAAGTTCAGGCGGAAGTGGCGGTGTGTTTGCCCCTTCACTCGTGATTGGGGGTGCGTTCGGCGGCGTTATCGGCGCTCTTCTGCATCAGATAAATCCCACGTTGGCGCCGGAGCCGGCGTCCTTCGTCCTCGTGGGTATGGCGGCATTTTTCGCCGCTGTCGCCAAGGTGCCCATCGCCTCTCTCATTATGGTCTCCGAGATGACCGGCGGCTATGCCCTTATCATACCTGCTATGCTCGCCATTGCCGCCGCGTATATGCTCAGTGGCAATACGTTCTCGATCTATGAAAAACAGGTGAATAACCGCTTCTCCTCTCCCGCTCATAGAGGCAACTATATAATAGACGTACTGCAGGAAATAACCGCCGGGGAAGTGTTTAGTGAAAAGCATAAAGTCATAACCATTCATGAACATACTAACCTGGCGGAAATACTCGAGATGTATGAAACCACCGACCAGTCGGTCTTTCCGGTCGTAAGTAAGGAGGGGAAGTACAGGGGATTTGTACCGATAGATCTCCTTCGTGGATTTCCCCGGGAACCTGAAACCGCACGATTAATTATTGCATACGATATAATGGAAAAGGGACCGGCGGTGCGACCGGAAGAGGACCTCAACCGTGTGCTTCAGCGCCTGATGGTCTCGGGCGTAAATGAGTTGCCGATCGTTTCACATGAGGGGAAAGTTATGGGATTGTTGAGTCGTCGTGAACTCCTGACGGCGTATTATCATCGTATGCAAGAGGTGCGTAAATCATAACAAGGGAAAGAAATGCAAGCTCAGACATCTGTAGCGTTTTCGTTTTTAATTTCCTATGGAACATGAAACGCGATTTTCGGGCCTTAAGGTTGTTGAGGAATATTGGCGGCGCGTTCCAGCTCCTTCTCGAACTCATCATGAACGGCTTGTACCGCATGATCAAGCTGGTCTGCTTTTATCACGCAGGATATCTTAATCTCCGAAGTGGAAATCATTTCTATGTTTATATTGTTCTTGGCTAAGGCTTTGAACATAGTCGCGGCAATACCCGCATGACTCTTCATGCCGACGCCCACGACCGATACCTTGGCAATGTCCTTGTCATAGATAACGTCCCGTGCGTTCAAGCGTTTACACACCTCCTGGGAAACTTTTAATGCCTGAGCAAAATCTTCCCGGGATATCGTAAACGAGATGTCGTTCATATTATCCGCGGCTACGTTCTGAATGATCATATCCACGATAATATCGGCATCGGCAAGACTCCCGAAGAGTTCAGCCGCAATTCCCGGTCTATCCGGTACACCCAGAATCGAGATTTTTGTTTCATTTCTGTTAAATGCAACACCGCTGACAACTATATCTTCCATTTCTGGAACCTCCTTTACGACCAGCGTTCCCGTGTCCGGTTTAAAAGACGAACGAACATGCAGGGGCACATTAAAATTTTTGGCGAGTTCAACGGAGCGCGAATGGAGCACTTTCGCACCGAGACCAGCCAGCTCGAGCATCTCATCGTAAGAAATACGAGGGAGTTTTTTGGCGTTCTTGACTATCCGCGGGTCCGTAGTGTAGACGCCATCCACATCGGTGTAAATCTCGCATACATCCGCTTTGAGCGCTGCGGCAATGGCGACAGCGGTAGTATCGGAACCGCCCCTACCGAGCGTCGTAATCTCACTGTCATAGGACGCACCCTGAAACCCTGCAACTATTACGATTTTGTCTTCATCCAATGCTTTTTTCAATTTGTCGACATTTATGCCCGTTATACGTGCTTTTCGATGCACTTTATCGGTTCTGATTCCCACCTGTGGACCGGTGAAGCTAATCGCCTGATACCCCTCGGCGTGAATAGCCAATGCAAGAATAGCGATCGAAACTTGTTCCCCAGTTGATAACAACATATCGATCTCGCGAGGTTCAGGATTGCAGTTGACGCTGTATGCAAGCTCAAGAAGATTGTCGGTGGTCTTGCCCATTGCGGATAACACTACGGCTACTTTGTTTCCTCTCTCTTTCTCATGAATGACCCGTTGCGCAACATTCTTGATTTTTTCCGCGTCCGCAACTGATGATCCCCCGTATTTCTGAACGATTAATGCCAACTACGCGTCTCCTTTTAGTATCGAAAAGAGTTGAAGATAATGTATTTAGTGAATGCCGGGTATACCTGTCAATCGAAATCCCGAAATAAAGTAAATTTATACCATGACTTGAATAGTGAACGCAACAGGAGGTTAACGCCTTTCGTGAAGCAAGCGTTCGAGGCTTTCTGAGCGCCTATCTATTCCCAGCTGTTTCGACCATCTGTAGCGATAGAGCGCACCGGCTATATCGCCCTGCCTGTAAAGCAGCTCCGCAAGGTTAAAGTGAGCGTGGGCGTAGGAAGGTTCGATTCTTATAGCGCGTTTGTACATATCCCGCGCAGTATCCCAATCATGCATCTGCTCGTAGTATACGCCCAGGTTGTTATACCCTTTGATATAATCCGGCTCAATCTGAATGGTGCGCTTAAATGCGTCTGCCGCTTCGTCATACCGCTCGAGGGCAAAAAGGGTCTCTCCAAGATTATTGTATCCGTCGGTAAAAGAGGGATCCGAATCGATGGACTTTGTGTAATACAGTAACGCATCGTCAAACGCGCCTTTTTGGCGATAACAATTCGCAATCGACCAGTAATCTTTTGCAGGATTGTACCCTTTTCTTATGCCATACCAGTCCATGTTGACTAAAATGCCAAAGATGACGAGAAGCGCTGTACACAAAACAATCTTCTGAACGTTGAGACGTTGAACTCCGTGGATTAAATAAGAGATGCAATATCCCGCAAAGGGGACAAGAAGAACAATCACGGGAAGGCGATACCTACCGCTGACGAAAAACATTATCACTGAAAAACAATATGAAACGATTATGGCAAGGAGAAGCGATACCTGAAGCCGTCTGGTCTTCAGTTGAAAAATAGAGATAAGAAGACCGGCAAGGGCGAGTGGCGCTATGGTGCCAAAATTAAATATTTTGAAAAGGAATCCCCACAAGGGGCAAAACTCCGATACGATGTAAAGATTCTTGTTGTTCTTAATCTCATAAGCGTTCCAGAAAAGCACAAACTTTTTCGCCAGAAGTCGCCAGAATCGATGAGGTGAGCTGATGATCTCGCGCCATGCACGCCTGTACCAGTATGACCTGACCTCTGCCGCGGTCGGCTTATATCCCATTAATAAGGCAGCTTCTTTTTTTGCAAACAACTCGACCGAGTCCTCATATTCGCCTTGCACTACATACCGATAGGGCGTCTTCGATGTATAGCCGTCTGCAGTGGAATTGTTGCCTATATAAAAGTTTATACCGTCGTAGCTGGATATGGGGACAAAACAATCTCCGATAACTGCATTGTGAATCGTTACAGGTAAGACCGGCATGATAATGCCGACAAGGAGCAGCAGGATGTTGAGGACAAGATTTCCAAACCGAGTCTTGCGAGTACAGATGTAATAAATTATGTAGATGAGAATAAAGGGAAGGAAGATAAGGACGTTGGGACGCGTAATGGCGGTCAATCCAATGAGTATGCCGGCGAGCAGGTATCCTGCGTGATGTTTACTCCACCATGAGAAGGAAAAAAGCGCCGTCATCAGCAATGCGCACCAGAAACAGGAAAGGAAGATATCGAGCATCTCTCCTTCGAAAAAAACGGCAGGTGCGTAAAACATATAGATAACGGCGGCAAAAAGGGCAGGGACCAAGGCGGGGGAAGGCATCTCGCGAGGGGCGCTTCCTGCCCGGGTCTCTTGCTCATCGCGAACGATTCTACCCCCGAAGAGTAAAAAAGAGGCAATGAACACCAGCGATACAGTCGTTGCGCCGATGAAGTGCTGAAGAAGCCGCGTGGTGAAAAAATCCCTGCCAAAGGTTGCGAATTTTAGACCGAGAAGATAGACATACAGAGGTGCGCGAAAAAAGACTTCGTCGTTAACGAGTTTTCCGCGGGCGATTTCATCGGCATGGAGATAATGATAGAGTTCGTCGAGAAAGGGAGCGGCAAAATAAGGGCTTTGAACCGCTTCGCTCAAATAAAGAAGCCGCACCAGTAAACCACCCACAAACAGAACCAATACGTAGCGCCTTATTTCTCTTATAGTAAGCTGTTCCATCGTGCGTATAAATTCCCGCTTTACGAAAAGCAACATGGAAATTCTGCCATCCGGTTCTTTATGTTACAAGGAATTATACGTAAAGGAGGATACAAAAAGGGTCGGTAGAGGGTGTGCGAAATGCCATTGCAATTTTAAGAATCTGTGTGATTCGAGCGGACGGTCATCCCGATGAGGACCTTTTCAACCTGCTGGTATATATGCTCCGGGTTATATATGGTTCTGGCTTTGCCCTGTGCGAGTCGTGCTATGTCAGCGCGGCGCGAGTCGTCCCGTATGAGGGAACTCAAAGCGCTAGCAAGCGCCGGTACGTCCTCAGGGGGTATGATGATGCCCATTGTCCCGCCATCGAGGATTTCTGAAACGGCATCGACGTCCGTCGCCACGATTGCCTTTCCCGACGCCATGGCTTCGAGCAGACACACTGGCATGGCTTCATTACGCGAAGAGAGCACAAACACATCGCTGAGGTGGAGCAACTCCGCAACATCGTCCCTGTAGCCCATAAAGCGCACCCGTTCTCCCATGTTGTGTTCTTCCACAATATCCTGAAGTTCCTTCCAATGATCTACAGGTGTGCAAGAAGAATGTTCCCCTACTATGAGAAGATACGCATCGGCATGTTTCCGGAGAACTTCCGCAAAGGCTTTGAGTAGAATATCGAATCCCTTGCGGCGTGTTACAAAACCTATAGTGATCACTACTAAGGCATCGTGCAGGATGCCATTACGAGTACGAAGCGCCTGCCGGCTTTCGGTTACCACAAATCGCTTTGCATCAACGGGATTGGGAATGAAATGCCACGTTTGGTGTGGAGGTCTTTTGGCGAACGCCGCTCCTATTGGATGGCACACGAAGATAACGGAATCGGCGATTTTTTTGATTGCTGCGATACGTACCTTGTTTCCACGGGTAGGCGTAAGGTCTTCTCGGATATGCCAGGCAACTTTTTTACGGCTCAATTTTCCCGCTATCCCGCCGTAAATCGCCATCGCTGAATTGACGTATACCAGGTCGAAACCGCCCCGGCGTATATACTTCCACAATCGCATCATATAGCGAATGCGTTGTCTGAGTATCGACAGTTTTGTGCCTATACTACGGGTTTCGTCGAGGCTGACTTCGGGAAGATTAATAACCTTTATCGAAACCTTCTCGAGATTTATTGCCGTGGGCATGTGTTGAATTTCACCCGGCAACACCAGCGATACGCTATGCCCTTTCATAGAAAGGTACGAGACAATCCGGAGCAATGACAACGTCGCCCCGGATACCTCCGCTGAATGCGCTATACACACGAGTGATGCCATCGGTTGTTCTCTTATTCCTTTTCCTGTTCAGACAGAAATCCGCGCTTCTGCAAACTCAGTGTAAAGCCATACATGAACCATGTCCTCAGGGCAAGGAAAGTATCCTCTACTATTCCCGATATCAACATCGCCGTAATAAGGACAATGACGATACTTGTAAAATTAATCAAAGGTCTATTCTCGCTTTTCATCGCCTCTTTGCGTTTTTTAACGGAGATTGCAATCACGTGAATATAGATCAAGAGGGCAAGAATAAAACCCACAATACCCGTCTCTGCAAGCAGCTGGTTATAGGTGCAATCCGTGTAAATCCTCATGGGTTTTTCGAGGTGGATAATGTGTGTGTCGAACTCCGCGTATTCATCCCAGCGTGTGCTGAACGAACCGAGGCCTATACCAAAGAAGGGATTTGCCTTGAGCATCTTCAGTCCGACAATGAACGCATCGGTACGAAAAATCAATGAGCGATCTCGCTTCAGTTCTTCGATCTTTAGTGATTGAATCCGCTGGATAACCCTGTATGAGGCGTAAGGAAACAATAACACGGCGCAGATGATAACGACGATTAGAAATGTTTTTGAATGGCGGTTTTTGAAAAGTAGGGGCACAAGAAAGAGCTCAAGAGCGAGTATAATCATAACTTGGCGGCTGAGCGTGAGAATCGAAACAAAAAGAATAAAAAGGCTTAGAGAGATGGCGACTAATCTATATGAAGGGTTTTTCGACTCTGAGAAGAGGTAGTACCCGAAAGGAAAAGCAAAGAGGAGAAAATGCCCGAATACAATGGCGGTGGGAGAGGCGGCGTTTATGCGGAATACACCCATGTACTTAGCCCGCGTAGGCACTAGCACATCAATACCGCTGAAAAATTCGTAAAACCCAATAAGCGCATGGCAGAACGTAACGAGCAGGATGATCCATGCAACTGTATGCACCTCACGTCGCGTCGTCATCATGGAGGCGATAACGAGCGCCAGCACAAAGTAAATGGTGAGATATCTGAATGCAATGCTACCCTCGGAAAAATCTTCCCCGAGTAAGGCGGATAAAGCAAAATAGATGTACGAAATAATGAGCAGGACAAGAAAACGGGAGCCGGCAAGGCGTACCTTTCCCTGCCACCACCATCTTAGCCACCCTATAATGAACAAGGCCCCTGCCAGCTGGTTCAGGGTTATGGGTATCCCTTTTATAGGAATCGCAGGAGAGAATGTCGTGGGAAAATAAAGGAGAAATCCCCATACGGGGCCAAGGATAAACGTAACCAGAGGAATGAGTAGAACGAACGTAAAACCTGCGGCGAACGCCGGTCCCCAGAAAATTAAGAGATACATGAAGACAATGCAGACCACGACACTGCCGATTGTGAGCTCTCTGGTCAACCTGCTTTGGCGTCGTGCAATTTCGACACTCTTGTTGTGTTGGTCAGGTGTCATCCCATATCGAGTCGTGATACCAGAATTTCGATGATTTGCTTAATAGAGCTGATCCCAACTGCTCCTTCCTTTGTGGGCGATTCTTGTTCAACTTCTGTTTTAACAAAGATAGAGGTGTGCCTTCGTATACTTGGCGGTACCGTCGATAGCAGCGTGAAATCGGGGGCATAAAACGAGAACCCGATACGACTTTTTCTCGCTCTCTTAAAAATCAGGTCAAGGGCGATTGGAGTTGTCGTAAGAATCTGCCGGGCTTTTTTGGCGTATAGAAAACGGGCGAAAAATTTCTTGAAAAGACTCCTGCTCACACGATCCGAAAAAGGTTTCAACGTCTCTCTTAATGCAATCACCGGATAGCCCGTTATAAGCCGGTTGTTATAGGATTCTGTAATTATTCCCATATTGCCGTGATACAAGAAGAGCCATTCCACGTCCTCGTATGCGGACAATTCTCCCGCTTCCGCCAGTAACGGAGACGATGCTATGTTTTCGTCTTTTCCAGCCTCACCTATAATGACGAGTCTGCGTTCATGAATCATTGACATTACTCGGTTCAACCATCTAAGATCGGATTTGAGTTTTGCAAATTCGCTCCTCAATTGCAAATTCTAAAAGAGAAGAAAGAGACATGACGACTATACTCGTAACAGGCGGCGCAGGTTTTATCGGCAGCAACTTTGTACACTACATCCTGAACAAGTATCCGGATTATACGGTTCGTGTTCTTGACAAGCTCACGTATGCGGGGAATCTGGATAATTTGCGGGACGTTATCGAAGATCCACGATTTACGTTTATCAAGGGCGATATATGCGAGCCCGGCGTAGTGCTCCGCGCCGCGGAAGGCGCTGAGGTCATTGTCAACTTCGCTGCTGAAACTCATGTCGACCGCTCCATTCTCTCCTCCGAAGCATTTGTCCGCACCGACGTTATCGGAACCTTCACGCTGCTGGAAACAGTGAAACAGCTGGGTACCGAACGCTACGTCCAGATTTCGACCGACGAGGTTTACGGCTCCATTGCCGAGGGTTCTTTTAAGGAAGACGACCCTCTGAAACCAAGCAGTCCCTATTCCGCAAGCAAAGCCGGCGCAGACCTGCTCGTCAACTCATACTGGGTGACGCACAAGCTTCCCGTGCTTATCACGAGGAGCTCGAACAATTATGGTCCTTATCAATACCCGGAAAAGCTCATCCCGCTCTTTATTACGAACGCATTGGAAGACAAACCGCTGCCTCTTTACGGCGACGGGCTTAACGTGCGCGATTGGCTCTTCGTAAAGGACAATTGCGAGGGGATCGACGTCGTAATGCATAAAGGCGAGCCGGGCGAGGTATACAATATAGGAGCTGACAACGAACGAACCAATATCGAGATTACGAAGAGAATCCTTGCGTTCTTGGAAAAACCGGAAAGCCTTATCCGTCCGGTTGAAGACCGCAAGGGGCATGACCGCCGTTATTCGGTCGAATCGACAAAACTCAAAAACCTCGGCTGGTCTCCTACCACTGATTTCGAGCACGGCATGGAACAGACCGTTAAGTGGTACATCGAGAACCGCTGGTGGTGGGAACGTGTCAAATCCGGCGAGTTCCAGTCCTTTTACAAAGAGTACTACAACCTCTGACTTCAAGATTTATAAAGTACACCTTCAGACAATCCCTCCATTTTACTATACAAGGCATTAGCCCACTCAGGGTGTATGCTCATATCGGAGTTAAAAAAAAGTAAGAGTCCCTCGAGTGATGTTATCACCTCGAGGGACTCTTTTGAGAAACCTTAATATAGCCGTAATACTGTTAAAGATTTACCTCTTAATTCGAATCGCAGGTTTCCACGTTTGCGTTTGGGTCGTACGTGTATGATGCGTGTACTACGTCATCCACGCAGATGGTATATTTACACGGTGCGCCTGCCTGACCGAGCGTGATCAACTCAGCCACGCCCGTGGCGTCTGTATCAGCAGTAACCGTCTCATTTACCGCACCCGTGAACGTTCCGGTCACGCTTGCTCCCGAAACCGGATTATTGCTCTCATCAACTATGGTTATAAGGGCATCAGGTCGTTTCTGCCCCTGGCCGAGGTCGATAAGGAGCGGCTCAATGTTGCTTACATGCATGGTGCCGCCCACAGGTGTCGGCGTGGGTGTCGGTGTTTCAGTC
>CAZSMK010000087.1:0-20254 GCA_964608095.1 uncultured Candidatus Sumerlaeota bacterium
ACCTTGTTATGTCTTTCGAAATAATGAGTTTCGATGTCATGGACGATGTGAATTCATGGCTTTTCCTTGACCGGGCATACATGGAAGAGGTCGACGTAAGGCCTTGAATAATCGTCAGCCCTTGACGTAATCGCTCCCTGGTAAAATGAGAAGCAGGCTCTGGAAAAGTAAAACCAGCGCGTGGGGTAAATATGCATAGTTCCTGCATCGAGGCTTATAAGCGAAGTATGAGATTAAGTGTTCTTCTATCTTCCTGGTATTGCACCGGATAGAGAAATATCGAAGATTTCAAAGGCGTTGGTTCTGCCACGTAAAAAGTCTATTCTCAATCGCGTGATCTTTCCATACTGTAACCATTGATAATTATTGCTCAGATCCAACCTGTAATTCCTTTTCCTGCCATCCATGATTACACGAAAGGAATGGTTCTTTTTTTCGTCCATGAAGTGCTCGTCTTCGGTCTCCCAGTAAAGTTCACCCCGTGTCGCGTTGTCTGTGCTGCTCTTGGCGGCAAGGGTTATTTCCACAACGTTGTATTGAAAAGGATCAACGGTTGGAAGGGTGACGGAAACCGAGCCTTTAGAGTCGTTTAGTTTGAACCACCCCTGGTCTTTCATTGGTGTAAAGTTCCGCTGATCCTGTATGAAAATCTTTTCTATTTGCACCTTCGTGAGGAGAGTCAAAGCCGGAGTATCCACAGGTTTATATCGTGATACGCGTATTTGCCTCTGCGTTTCCCATATATCATTAAAGGTATCCTGTTCTATCTGAAAGAGCGCTTTTCGCCCATCGCGTGTTACAAGTCTCAAAAACTCGGCTCTTCCCAACCGTTGGGCTAATTCGACAGTCTCCGTCATGATACAGTCAACCTTGTACTTATGCAGGAGCAGCACGACGGACGGCTTCCAGTCCATAAAACTCTCGAGGTCCTGTAAATATGCGCCGGGAAAATAGTTGCCCGTCATCACGGAGTGCCAATGGAAGGTCGAAAACAACATTGCGTGCCTATTGGGCGTCGGCACAGTGGGGAGGACAAGGATATTGTAGTGTCTGCCTTTATCTTTTTCTTCTCTCAAGTATTCGAAAACAGCGTTGTCTGAAACAGGAAACGTTGGAAGGGGTTTCAGGAGATAAAAGTCAACGGCAAAGGTGTACAGAAACACAAGTAAGAAAATGCTAAGCTTGAGGTGCGGGCGTTTTATTCTGGTGAGGAAAAAATGTAATCCTGCACCGCTGATTAAGGACAAAGAAAATATTGTGACAATGCCAAAGCGAGCAGGAGCGCGCATAAACCTTATCGGAGGGATAAATTTATAGGCATAATAAAAGGGCATTTTTATGGGGAGCGAATAGCTGTTCCAGGAAAGGTAAATGCCGAAAGAAAAGAGGGCAAATATCGTTGCAATGATGAGAAGCGATACCTCGGTCTTTTCCTGCTCTTCGAGCCTGACACCCTTAATCAATTTTTTGACAAAAGTAGACATCCTCAAAACGACGAGAATCATGGGAATAAACCCGAAAAACATGATGTTTTCACCCAGGCGGCTTTCACCGACACCAATTTGTGTAAGGATTAGGCCGGAAAGGGATGTCAGGTTATTTGTTGGCGTCGGCGGGAACAGGTAACCTTTCACGTTCGCTGAGTGGTTGAGGGTATCGTCGAGGATATTGAACCGCTCACTTTGAATCCTCGTATACGGCATGATAAAAGGAAGCACGAGCAGAAAATCTATAATGAGCGCTATTACTATGAGCAGATGTTTTGGGGAAAATTCGAATCGCCTGAGAAGAAAAAGTAACACGACAAAAGCGACATAAAAAGACCCGGCAATAACCATGAGATAGAAATTACTGAGAAAGAGGAGAAGAGAGAAAAAGCCGAACGGAATGATATGCTTGATTTTTTGCTCGCGCAAAAACTTGATCAGAAAAAGGACAGCAAACGGCAACCAATGAATTTGAAGTATAGTTAAATGCCCCGGTATGCGCCACGCCCTGAATGCGTTAAAAGAAAATACGATTCCAGCGAATAGTGCGCCCCATAAAGCGTTTGGGTAGATTTCAAGAATGAGGAGGAACATACCAAAAGCAGCAAGAATAAAACTTACATAATTCAAGAGGTTAAAATTAAGAACCGCGTTGTGTGAAAAAAGCCAGAGTATGATGCTTTGCACCCCCACTTCGAAATCCCCCTCGGAATACGCAAGACTATGCGGAAGCGGAGCAAGGATATTCGCGTCGAAAAGGGGCAGCCCCTTGGTAATTGCATGACAAAACCATGCAGGGGCCCAGGCGCGCTGGATTGCGTCGCCGAAAAATATATATCCCGAAATTTTGTGTAACGGATTGAAAGGAATGAAATATATTATGGTCAGAATGGTAAAAAATGCTAAGACGAAAACATGTATCGTAACGCGTATATTCTTATGCACCATAAAGATTTAAACGCCATTGCTTTGATCGATGAGGAGCCGCACATATAGCGTGTCAGCATTTCCGCCCTCATACGTAGTTTTGTTTTATTCCCTGACCGCTTCAAACATGGCAATGATATTTTCCGGTGAGACGTTAGCCATGATATTATGTACCTGCTGGAAGACGAAGCCACCGCCGGGTGAGAATATAGCGACCTGCTCTTTCACGTGACGCTTCACTTCTTCGGGCGTTCCATAAGGCAAGACGCGATGCGTATCGCAACCTCCACCCCAGAATGTGAACCGGTCGCCATAGGTCTCTTTCAATTGTCTGGGGTCCATCCCTTTGCACGATATCTGTACTGGATTCGCCATCTCGAGCCCTGCATCTATCAGGTCATTCAGGATCGGTTCGATACTGCCGCATGAATGAAGGTGAATCTTTAAATGAGGCGCAAGCTCTTTTACCCTTTTCCACATCTTTTTATGATAAGGTTTGAAATATTCACGGTACATCCTTGGAGAAATAAGGGGACCATTCTGTCCGCCGTAATCATCCCCGAAAAGGATAATATCTACATACTGTCCAATTGCGGGGAGCATCTTTTCGAGGTTCTTCAAATAAAAATCGCACAATGCTTCGGAGAGCCGAATGCAATCCTCAGGGTACGATACCATAAACATTAAATATTTTTCCATACCATAGAGGTACTGAGGTACTTCGAAGAGATTGCCGCCGAATAGGAATATAATGGCGCGGTCTGTGCTTTCACGTAGCGCCTTTGCTCCTGCAGCGAGCTCCTTCAAGCCGTCGTCGGTGAGCGGGATATGCCCTCCCGGGGCGGGGACATTGGTCCATACTGAATGTGCAAACGCATCATCAATGTCGAAAAAGTCCTGCTCGCATATATCTTTATCGCCCCAAGGCCAGTAGATCTGCTCGAAAAGCACCATGCCTTCTTTCTGTATTGCCAGGTCCAGCCCTTCGTTGGAAACGATAAACCAATCAGAACCGCGCTTCTCGAGGTTTACAAACGCAGGAATTTTACATGGTGTGCCGTCGGGGAGCACCCACTCTTTCCATTCGCTATCGTCGTGCATAAAGCCGCGCCCCATCTCGACCGTATCGACGCCGAACGTATCGAGCACCTCGGGCTCAACAATAGCGAGTTGCTGTACCATGTCGTAAACGTATATATCGCCGGAGGTGATCCCGAGCGCTTTTTTCAACTTATCGTATGCGATAGCAAAAATACCGGATGACCGATGCCCGCCGAAATCTATAGGAACCATGTCAGGTTCAATATGGTTAATTGCGGCAAGTATCCGCTCGCGAGAATTCATCCTTACACCTCGGCTTTGAGTTTTTTCGCGTATTTCCTTCTTCTGCATTGACTTAGTTAAGGCTGCCATCTGAGTTCAATAGATGTGTATATACACTTATCACTACCATATATCTACCATAAATTGGGGAAAAATAAAATATTGAGGAGTTCTACTATCATGAAATCGCTGAACTTTTTTATTTCAATTCTCTACGCGTTGGTGTGGATGCTTTGTGCCCACATGGTTTTCGCTCAAGCGGGGACGCTTATCCTACGTTAGAGCGACAAGCGACAGCGAGTGCGCGTGCGAGTCTTAATCTTTGCTAAACATTTTCCATAGATCTTCATCGAAGGGTGCGGTGCGGGAAGGACAGTTCTCCCGATGACAGAGCTGGCAGATACGAAAATCAAGTTTGGTGGGAAAACAGATTCCTGATATACTCTTTGTCGGTATCATCATGCAGCTTTCGGTTAATCGAACGCCGATATCGCATTCGGTATTCCCTAAAATCTTGAAAAGATGCCGTTGCTGTTCAATATGCCAGAGGTCAATGTCGCCAGAGCCGGGGCTCATTGTAGATAATTTGTTGAGGGCGAAACGATGTTGGAGATGCGCCAATAAATATGAACCGGCAGCGTCAAGAGCCGCCACTTTTATCTCATCCAACCAGTAGCGTTTGATAAAATCGTCTTCGGGCAGAAAAATGTCATCCAATTCCACGCCACACGTCGCAACGAAAGGGAATACCCGCTCCACTTCAGCCAAATTTTGAACAAGAACGCGACTGGTAAGAAAGACACCATCCAGCGTTATTCCATCCTCCCTTCGCTCCTCGATAAAAGAAACGGTATACAGCGCTTTGGGCTTACCGGCTTTTTCCGCTTGCTCAACCAATTTCGCGAAATCATCTGCTTCTTCTGTATCCGGAAATATGCGAAGTTTCTCCATCAACGCTTCTTTGTCCGGTTTGAAGGGAATATTTGTTAACATTTCTCTCATTATTTATTTCCTCTCACTCATGTTCGTACACGCCCCTGGCGTGGTACGCGCACTCGGAGTCGCGGTCGAAAAATGTTATTTTTAGATTTTAACAGTAATGGTTATACTTTCTTTCGAATAGCGATAGCGAGTGCGTGCTCGATTTTTCTCGAGCCTGAGTGCGAGTGCGCGTTTTTTTCTTTTCAATATTATTTAGCCTTCTCGATTTCTCGTATCTGCTGAGCACCCCTTATCATTGCAAGATAATGTTCAACCGGTACATAGTCGGGGATAGAATTTCCCGAGCCAAGGGCATAGCCTTTCGCACGATTACGGTATCGTTGTCCCAGTTCAACAACGCTTTCGTAGATATCATCGGGATTTTTCTGGCAAATAAAGTCCATATCAAACCCGCCCACGAGGGCGATTCGGTCACCGTAAAGTTCAATCCATCTTTCAAACGGAGCAATGGCATCTTCATTTGAATGTTTCGCCTCGATGCCGATATTGATCATGTCTTCCATGACCTGGAAGATACACCCACAGGAATGCCATAAAAAAGGTTTCCCTGCAGCATGAACAATATCAATAATCCTTCTATACTGTGGAATAATGTGCTCGCGAATCGTTGAAGGATTGGTAAGGAGCGAGCTTTTGAATCCGAGATCGTCGCCAAAACGGCATGCAACAAAACCATCGGCATAGTGCTTGAGAAAACGTGTCCAGATAGAAAACATAAGATCACCGATTTTTTGAAAGATCATCCCGTAAAGTTCAGGGTCTTCCGCCATAATAAAGGGCATATATTCGAGCCCGACAAGGTCTTCACTGATTTCAAAGACGCCGTTGCCTACCCCGCCGATGGCTTTCATGCCGCCGGGAAGCGTCTGAAGAAGAGCCTCAAACTGAGGCGCGGCATCTTCCCAATACCATTCAGGGATTACATCCCAGGGGTACGCGTGAAAATCGGAGCGGTTCTGGATGGGACCGGGTTTCCCGCCAAGGATGGCGCCGCTGCCGGGCATATAGGTCGTAATGCAGATCTCGAAGGAAACGACATCGTACGTCATCTCTTTAAAGAATCGACAGTAATAGTTGAAGAACTCCCGGATGTCGCGTTTGTCACCTGCAATCAGGTCTATAAATTTTGTCCCGAGAATTTTCTCCATTACGTTGGGGCTGATGATGTGTTCATAGAGCGGCAACCGCGATGGGCGTTTATTCCTCATCACATCTTCGAAAAGTCTATAGTCAGGAACAAATTTCATGCCTGCCCTTTCTCCTTTATTTGCTGTTTCTCTTTATTCTTTTTCATTGTGTTGACCGCTCTCGATAGAGTACTTCTTCAAACCTGCGGCACATCCCTCAAAGAACTTGACACTCCCGCGTTTTATGTTCCTCAGATTATATCCACCTTCCTGAACAACGAGAACCGGACGTTCAATCTCCATGATTCGCAAACCCAGTTCACGAAACACATCGATGCTGAGCATAAAAGTACCGGTAGGGTCTCCTTTCATGATGTCGAATCCAATACTGACCACGAGGATGTCCGGATTGAAATGTTCTATCGATTCAACTGCTTTTGTAAAGGCTGTGAGATATTTTTTTTCGCCGGTTTTGGGAGGCAAAGGAAGATTCAGATTAAACCCCTTCCCTGCGCCTGTTCCTGTTTCATCCTCGTAGCCGCTGAAATATGGATATGCGTAATCCGGATGACCATGGATCGAAACGGTCAGGACATCGCTTCGTTCATAGAAAATATCCTGTGTGCCGTTGCCATGATGAAAATCGATATCGAGGATAGCAATCTTATTAGCCTGAGAGCTGAGGTAATGAGCCGCGATTGCGGCGTTATTAAAATAGCAGAACCCGCCGTAGAAGCGTTTGCCTGCATGATGACCCGGTGGCCGGCACACCGCAAAAGCAAGTCTTCTGCCGGAGAGTATTTCGTCTGCAGAGGTCAACGCCGTGTTAACTGCAGCACGTGCCGCGATATACGCATTGGGATAGAGGGGAGTGCCGGTATCGATGCAATAGTATCCCGCCTGGACAGGCAGAAGTCGGGGACGCCGCTCCGGTCGCCTGATCGGAAACGTATCAGGATAAACGGCACGTGTTTGTTTAAGCCTTGTACACACGGTCTGCAGGTAACGAACAAAATCCGGTTCATGAACTGCAAGAAGATATTTATCCCCATACTCCCGAGGTGTTACCCTCAAGAATAATCCTGTGGGAACCAATGCTTCCTGTATTGCGCCGATGCGTACAGGACGTTCGAAATAGCCCCGTTCTTTTACATGATGTATTTCGTGTTTAGGACTGTTCACCATTGCAAAAGCAGGAGACAATCGATGAGTTTTCACCTTTGCGCCCTCACTGGTTTTTTTCACATAACGGAAAGGGCGAAATGTAACAGGGTCATCGTTAAAGGAGTTCACCACGAGCCGGACATATTCAGGGGGAGCAATGTGTCGAAACCGCCGGGTGAGAATCATCTCGACTGCTTGTCTGGCTTCTTTTTTCCCGGGCGGTTTCACGCTTCCCAGTCCGTCGTAAAGCAGAAGAGCCGTAGTAGGTGGATCACCCACCGGTGTCGCGTATGCAGTTCCGTCAATTACCCTCACACCGTACTGTTCATAAAACCGGACACGCCTGCGGGCATTATCGAGCTTTGCCTGATCAGTAATAAGCTCAGGTTCGTCGGGTTCGACTTCCATGTAGAGTCCTGTGACACTGGAGTTAAGGCATAGTTCCCTGACCGCTTCATAGAGTGCACCGCCGACTCCACCCCCTCGCATATCCGGTCGTGTAGCGATAAAATCAAGAAACGCCGTTTTGATCTCGTGAAAGTGTATTACAAGGGCGAATCCATCGACACGCCCGAGCGCGCCCTCCGCAACAATCAGTACTGTTCGATATCCGTGGTGTACGGGTTCACGAAGCAGAGAAGGCAGTCGGTCGGCGTATTTTGACAATGATGGAAAGGTTTGCTTGAAAATCGCCTGGACCTGCTCCATTCTATCCTTCGATAGAACAGAGGCTGTTCCATATATTGTTCGTATCTTTATCACTTCATGTTCCCACCTTCGATTCTCATCTGTATGAGCGCTCGCTCAACCATGGTCACTTACAATCTCTATACTTTTATCACTGTTTCCTTCCCTGTTCTATTAAAGCATTTGCTTCTTCTGCTCGAGATAGTAGAGATAATTTTCAAACGAAACATCGGGCGGTACTCGATGGTCGACAGTGGGTATGTAGCCGCCTTGTTGTACGAGAGGATGAAGCCGTCCCAATTCAGCCCTGATCGCATCCTTTCCTTTTATAAGCGCGCGTTTATCCACGCCTCCCATGAGGAGTATATCCTGTCCGTACGTTTCTCTGAGAATCAGCGGATCGGTATGAATCGCCTCGATGGGAAACATACAGTTTATCCCGCCATCGAGCCATCCCGGAACAAGTTCGTAGATTCTACCATCGCAATCGAGAATATTTACATCCACATTATAACGTCTAAGCGTTTGGGTAATTTCCTGATACCTCGGGACCATGATTTCGTTGAAAATAGCCGGCGAAAGAAGCGGACCACGGTTATAGCACATATCCTCCCACCACCACGCAACGTCCACCTCGATTCCTTCAAATGTTTTTTCGATTAAGTATATGGCCATCTCCATCAGGTGATCCATCATTTCTTCGATCCATTCTCTATCCGTAAGAACTGTGATAGAGATATGCTCGAGCCCCATCCAGTTGCGCAACCAACCATAGAGTGAGCCGGCATGAAACCGAATCGGCATGCCGGCATTATGCGCGTCCGCCACCGCTTTTTTGACATCGCCTATACGCTCCGACCGGGTATAATCGAGTTTTTCGCGTTTATAATATTCCCAATCTTGACGAGTCTGAAGCCCGTGCTTTATATAACGAGGAATCGAAAGGGGCGATTTGAGGTTTTCACAGATGTTCCCTTCTTCGTCCCTGAAAATTATTCGGTCTCCTTTGTCTTTGAGAACCTTATACTCAAACACGGGAAAGAGTCCATTGATGACGGGCAGGCTGGCTATTCGTGCCTCGCCTTCCAAGCCAAGATACACCTCGAGGTCAAAATCAGTAGTTATATGTCGCGGAAGACCTTGTTTATGCCATGCCTGCAGTGTCTCAGGCCAATAACCAAAATCCATTAAGGGAACACGGTCTGGTTTCTCGTGGTGCAAAACTTTATATAAGCGCTCACGTGGAGTCATTGGCGATGTGGTTGATTCTATCATCCGAACTCTGCCATATTCTTTCTATTTTATTTAACAGTAAGAATAGATGATTTGCATAGTCATTGACAATGCAAAAGCAGTTTATTTTAACTCATATATACCTTTAGATTATTACGAGAGAAGAAATCATGAAAATATCAGCGCAATGGATATGGGCAAGGCAAGAAAATGAATCCACTTACAACTGGACGATTATGGCAGTTCGGGAATTTTCTGCGAAGGATGTCAAACGTGCCACATTGATTATTACGGCTGATAGTTATTATCGTTTGTTCTTGAATGCTGATTGGATTTGCGACGGACCATGCAGAAGCTGGCCCGAGCATTTCAAGTATGATGTCGTCGATATAACGCCGAACATCCTGAATGGAAAGAACAAGATAAGCATTATTGCAAAATATTTCGGTATAGGCACAATGCATCAAATCCCGCAACATCCGGGGGTTCTTGTGCAGCTCGATATCGAACGTAAGGATGGCACAAAGGAACGCATCGTATCCGACGGGGATTGGAACGTCGCAGAAGCAAAGGGCTGGCTCAGGAATACCCCTAAAATCAGTATTCAACAAGGACCGTACGAACTCTATGACGCGCGCCTTGAAAATTCTCTTTCGTTCTCCAAAGCCGAGGTGGTATGTGGTGCGCACGAGGGAGCATGGAAAAATTTAGCGCCGCGCGATTGCCCGAAACTGACGACCGAGCCGCGTTCTTTCAAAAGATACCTCGGCGCTAATATCGTCGAGAAGAAATGGCGTTCTTATTTATTTCCTCTTGCGCGCTTATGCCATCCCGAACTTGTCGAGGCGAACGGGGGTACGTGTATGGCATGTGCCCTTGCTACCACCATCTCCTCCCGCCGAAAGAAAACAATCCTTATCCAGGCGCCCGCCTTCCGGATATCCCTTAACGGACAAGAGGTGAAAGATGGAGCGCTCGAACTCATAACCGGAAAAAATCTCATGTTCTGTATAGTTCGCCCTGAGAATTATTTCAGCCATGTAAAAGAAGCGGGAATACGCTTTGTCGATACGGAAGGTTTCTCGCTCGAGAATCCGATGGCTCCCGGAGAGGCAAATCCCTGGTGCTTTATACCTATCGCGGAAAGCTCGTACGCCACTAACGATATGGTTTTTCCGTGGTTTCACCCGAATCCTGAACGAGATGAAGTTATGAAAAAGGCGAGGCGAAAACTCGAAGAGATGTTCGATGTAGTAAAAGACGTCGATTCATTCAGAAAAGTGTGTGGGGAAAATGTGCAGATATTACCACCCGATTCAATGATGGTGCACGCCTCTCACTGGCAATTTATGGAACGCGAGGTTATAGGAGATGCTGAATCCTATATTGCACATCCGGCAGCCCTCATGTATGACACAGATGAAATGATGGTCATAAAACCGCCTCGCTCTGGAGATATCGAGATTATCTATGACCTTGGTGAACAGAATATCGGGTTTTACGATTTTGAACTCTTTGCAGAGAATGGTCTTATCCTTGACATTTACGGAATTGAGTATATCTCACAGGATGGCAGGATTCAGCATACGTTTGGAACAAGGAACGGGATGCGTTATATCTGTAAAGAGGGACTCAACCGATTCACTTCATTAAAGCGCCGCTCCGGTAGATTCTTGTATATCACATTACGAAATCAGACAAAGCCAGTATCCATACGGAAAATCCAATTGATGGAATCGACCTATCCCGTAAACTATATCGGCGGCTTTTCATGTGGCGATGCGCTTCTTACCCGCATCTGGGAAATATCCGCACGAACCCTAAAACTATGCATGGAGGACACCTATACCGATTGTCCGTTATATGAGCAGACACATTGGGTGGGAGATGCCCGAAACGAAGCCCTGTACGGATATGGTGTATTCGCAGCAACCGATCTTGCGAGGCGGTGCATTATGCTTGGAGCCGAATCGCTCGAACGGTTTCCCATTGTCGGCTGCCAGGTGCCTTCATCATGGGAGGTCCTTCTTCCCGCCTGGGCGTTTCTCTGGGGTATTTCCGTATGGGACTATTATTTCTTTACAGGTGACAGGAAGTTTGTCAAACGCCTCTGGAAACCGGTTTTGAAAAATCTCAAAGGCGCCCACGAATTCCTGGATATACACGGGCTGTTCAGCGCTCCGTTCTGGAATATGTTCGACTGGACTAATATAGACGATAAACATAAGACTGTTCTCCATAACAGTATGCTCCTGGTCGGCGCGGTCAATGCTGCTTTGCGGCTGGCTGACATTGTTAAAGACGAGAAGAACAAATCATGGTTACAAAATTTTCGCAGGAATCTGGTGAAGAATATCAACCGTTTCTGGGATGACAACAAGCAGGCTTATCCCGATAGCATTCACGACGACGGAACCATAAGCAACAAGGTCTCGCAACATACAAGTTTTCTCGCTGTCCTCTACGATATAGCAACAGGTAAGAATCTAAAAGCAGCGATCAAAAATATGGTACATCCCCCGAGATCAATGACCACGGTCGGTTCTCCATTCGCGATACAATACTTGTATGAAGCGCTTGAAAAAGTCGGGCTCCATAATGAAATCATAAAAATGATCTATGCGAAATACGGAATAATGGTGCGGGAAGGGGCGACCACTGTATGGGAAACGTTCGAACCGTTGGATAGTATCCCGGGAAATTTTCCGACTCGAAGTCATTGCCACGCCTGGTCTTCATCGCCGGTCTATTTTCTTAACCGCATAATCCTTGGAGTCAGGCAAACCGCGCCCGGCAGCGCTGAATACGAGGTTAGCCCTCGCTTGAATGGTCTACAATGGGCAAGGGGCTCTACTGCGTCAATGAAGGGTCGCATTGATGTGGAATGGGAGATTAAGAAAAAAATATTGATTATATCGCTTAAGTCACCTGAAGATATAAAGGTACGCTTTGTAAGGAATGATACACATAACGGTATGCAAGTTCTATTCAATGGTCAAAGAGTGTAAGAGAGGGAGAACGGCTTTATGAGGGTAACTGCCGCGAGTGCGTTTTTTTTTCTCTCACTCGTGTTCGTACACGCCCGTGGCGTTGTACGCGCACTCGGGGTCGCGGTCGAAAATGTCGTGTTTAGATTTTAAGAGTAAGGGTTATGACTTTTTATCAAATGATGAAAACCATTGATCAAAAAGGAAAATCGCCGCTTCTATGGGCGATCCTCATTGCGATAGTCCTGGTCGTCGGTGCATATTGCTGGAATCTTGTCTCGAGATATAACCGGGGGATACCTGAAAAACCGACGGTACATGAAGCACAAAAAGAAGATGAGATTGCAGCGTTCGGATCAAAGGATACGGAGCAACAATTTGCGATGAATAGGATTTCTCCTGAGGAGATCAATCGTATCCGGAACGAAATTCTTTCGAAAGTCGACTTGACCGACGACCAGAAGGAGCGAATACAGAAGATGCAAATCCCCCGGACACGTGAACAAATACAACAAGGCTTACAGGAGTTTGCAACGTTTATGTCGCCGGAACAAATCCAGGTCTTTCGCTCTGCCATACGGGCAACGGTCGATGAAAAAATTGAAGAAGTTATGAAACGGCTCAGCACGGAAGATCAAGAATCTTTTAAGAAACGTATCGAACAGCGCAGAAAAGAGCTCGGTGTACTTAATCCGCCTAAAACTAACAAAAATTCTTAGCGCAAAGAGAATCCTTTGAAATAATATAGCGATTTTTTCATGCAAAGTTCAAGAAACAGGAAAGGAGCACAAAAATGACAGAACAAAGAAGAGGGTTTATCCCCAAAATTAGAAAACAAAAGAGTTTCATTCCATTGTCCGTATTTTTGTTGTTGATTTTTCTGAGCGGCTGTTACGGTCCTTTCCCCATCACACTGGCGGTATACAAGGCAAACGGCTCGGTTCCGACCGGTATATTCAGAAATTTAGTCTTCTGGCTTCTACTCATAATTCCCGTGTATGAAATTGCGCTCACTATCGACATTGTCATTCTTAATCTCATCGAGTTCTGGATTCCGGGTACCCAGTTCGATAATCTTGTCTACGATGATGCACGCGGAAGGAAGGTAAGTATGTTAGAATCGGAAGATGGCAAGACGGCACATCTCACAGTTTCTGATGATGAAAAGGTTCTTCTCGAGCTCGAGTTCATCAAGGTATCCGACACAATGTGCGAAGTGCGTGATACAGATGGGGTGCTGTTGGGTTCGGTGCAGTTTCACTCGACAGGCGATCTTGAACTAACCGACGGACACGGCAGAATAATCAAAAGCCTTGCCTCCACCAGATAATTCGAGGGTCAGAGAAGAAAGAAACAATTGCCGGTTTGCCATACTCCGCACTCGCACGCGTGTGAGCGTGCGCTTCAGGACGAATGAGCCCTATGGGCTTGATGGGCTCCGCCGGCTTTTCATATTCTTCTTCTTCCGGGAATAACCTCGAAAATTAAAGAGTCGTAATTGACAAGACTTCAGGACATTCCTCCGATACTTCCACTGGACACCTCTGTGCAATTACACCACCGAAAGGAGAGTACATCTTATTATCTCTCGACAAAATTTTCTTGAGCAAAGGTTTACTCTTAATCAGCACATACAAGAAAAACTTTTTCAGTAGAGCGTGCTCCTTTTCATCAAGCCAAAAGTCGAATCCACCGAAATAACCTTTTTGAATAGTTTCAAAATTATAAGGGGCTAATATATCCACCCACTTTTCAACATTCATTGCAGTTATGTTATGTATATCAAAAGCACCCTTATCGAAGACTTTATGAATAAAGCGCTGTATCCAGCCGATAAAGTTTGGGACTACGAGGACTAAATATCCCTCCTTCTTAACCAAACTCAGATGCTTTTCCAATACCTCTTCCCAGTTTGTGAAATGTTCGATAAAGCCGAGGGAAACCACCACATCAAACTTTTGATTTATTCGAAAATCTAAAAAATCTTCTTGCCAGAAGGTTCCCACTCTATAGGATTTTTCGGTGAGCCATTCAGAAACAGCGCTTATTTTAGGGGAATAATCGATTCCATTTAATTCGTACCCAAGTTCCCCAAACACAGGCAAAAATCTTCCGGGATAACAACCTATCTCGATGCACCTTCCGTTTTCAGTTTCTGGAATAAACTGTTCAATCCATAATCTGACCGGATTATTTTTACTTACTAAAGATAGCTCGCTCTCTTCATATACTTTATCCCAATATTTTTGACCTGCCAGGTCGACCATAATTTTTGTCTCTACCAATGATGTAACATTTTGGATAATTATAGAAATTTCGCAATCAAAGTAAAGCAAAAATTAGAAGCGCTTTTTTAGTATAGTAATAATAGCCGGCTACAACGGTTATGTTCATTTTAGGTATTGAGGTATCTTGACATCTGATAGTGTTGGAATATATCAAACGTTATGATGACCGTGAAGCATTCCGTAAAGCAGGTGAATTGTTGTTTCATCCCGGTAGTATCAAAGGGGCTTATCCGCACATTGTAGGATAACTATTTTAACTCTTTTGAACCATTGTATACTCTCCTAAGGTGAAATCCTCTTATATATTTCCCTTATATCGCCAATAGTTATCAGTGACATTTTCTGTAGGAGGGTGGATATAAGTCAAAAAAAGGGGGATTTGAGCTATTGCGATTTTACATTTTTTGGGATAAATATAGTTTGATATGTTGTGGTACCTCCATCAATGGCTTCTTTTGATTTTTTTATCTAAATTCTCGTGGAATTTTAATTCACGGAATTTTAATTCACGGAATTTGGATTCGCTGACTCTCGTTGCCGGACTTTTTCCCGGAAATTATTTTATTGGGGAGTTTGATGATGCAGGTTTTGACCCTCAGCTGGGAATTGGTGCCTTTCTATGTCGGTGGATTGGGAATTGTCTGTTCAGAATTAACCAAGTCGCTCAAGAAATGCGGTATTGGGATTACGTTTATGTTACCCCTGGCACAATCGAAGTTGAAACCTCCCTATGTGGATGAATTAGTGGTGGCGGAGGATATGGTTTATGACAATAGAAGCAGTGGTGAACAACTATGGAATAATAATGGTCACGAATCCAAAAGGCTTGAAGGTGACGGTCCAGAAGAAAATCCGGCATATCCGGGACTTTATTCATCCTATTTATACGGCGATAACCTGCTCGAAAAAGTGTATAATTATGCGTCTCGTGTGCCCTCTCTCGTAAGTACTAAAGAATTCGATATCATCCATGCCCATGATTGGACCTCGTTCCCGGCTGCAATAAGCCTGAAAAGACGATACGGCAAACCCCTTGTCGTCCACGTTCATATAACCGAGCACGACAAAAGCGGTGGCGGTTATATCAATCCGCATATCTACCGCATAGAACGCGAGGGTATGCTGGCTGCTGACAGAGTGATTGCAGTCAGCGAGTTTCTAAAAAGAACCTGCATTACCAGATATCATATCCCGGCAGATAAGATCAGCGTTGTGCACAACTCCCCTATTCCTATGAATGGTAAGAAAGCGCTCTGCTGGCGGAAAAGAAAAGATGAACAGATAGTGATGTTCGCCGGCAGGGTCACGCTACAAAAGGGTCCTGATTATTTTGTGGAAGCCGCAAAACGCATCCTGGATAAACGTCCCGATGTCCACTTTATCCTCGCGGGAAACGGCGATATGTTGCCACGCCTTATCGAACGTACCGCAGAACTTGGTATTATGCATAAGTTTATCTTCACAGGTTCCTATAACCGCGAAGAGGCGGATATCTTGTTCACCCTTCCGGACGTCTTCATTATGCCGTCGGTTTCGGAACCCTTCGGACTTGTCGCCTATGAAGCGTTGATCAACAAAGTACCCGTTATTGTTTCAAAACAGTCAGGCGTAGCCGAGGTGTTGCACCATTGTTTCAAAGTAAATTTCTGGGATATAGAGGATATAGCCGATAAAACGCTTGCGCTTCTCGAGTATGGCGCGTTACGTAAAGAAATGGCTGAAGAGGGGTATCGCGAGGTAATGAGATCTACATGGGATGATTCAGCCCGTCATTGTATTCAACTCTATCGCGAAGTGTTACAAAAACCAATGTACACCGCATAATAACAAGGGAGAAATAATGTGCCTACCATTCTTCTATACTTTCAAGTGCACCAACCGAATAATCTCATGGAGTTTTCTTTTTTCAATAGCGGTTCGAATACGAGATATCTCGACGATACCGCTACGAGTAAAAATATTAAGCACCTTGCAGAGGCATGTTATATCCCCGCAAACCGGATACTTCTCGAACAAATAAAACGTCATGAAGGAAGGTTCAAGGTTGCCTTCGGTATTTCCGGAATAATGCTTGAAAGCCTCGCAACCCATGCGCCTGAAGTTATCGATTCTTTCAGAGAAATGGCGAAGACAGGCTGTGTTGAGTTTCTATGTATGCCTTACTATCACTCCCTTTCCAGCATTTTTTCGAGCAATGAATTCAAGGAAGAATTGATATCGCAGAGAAAAACCCTCGAGCATTTCTTCAACTGCACCCCGACAGTCGTGATGAACACAGGTCTTATCTATAACGACCGAATAGGTGCCATAGTCGAGGAGATGGGCCTTAAGGGAATCCTTATCGAGGGAACCGAAATCGAGTCGCCCGAAAAGATGCAAAACCGTGTATATAAGGCACACGGTACAAGGAATGTGAAAATTATCCCTCGCCATTATCGTTTAAGTGATGATATTGCCTTGAGGTTCCATGATAAAGGCTGGGATCAATATCCTTTAACTGCAGCCGGATATGTATCCTGGCTCGCTGCTATGCCGAACTCGAATAGCGTTATATCCATAGGACTAAATTATGAAACTTTTGGGACGTACACCGTTCACCACTCAGATATTTTGAAGTTTCTGGAGTCATTACCCGGCGAGGGAGTTTCAAATCCGCAAATTCGTTGGAGAACTCCCGGCGAAGTGGTCAACGAAACCGAAGCGACTGAGGAACTATCTTTTCACGCACATATCTCATGGGCAGGTTATACCAAGGACCTTACCCCCTGGCTGGGAAGCCGTATTCAATTTGCCTCGTGCCGTAACCTCTATGATATAGAGAACCATGTTAAGGCAAGTAAGATTCCTGGCTTAATCGAATGCTGGCGAAAACTCGGTGATGCGGATTACCTTCACTACATAAAATGGCCTCCCCCTGAAGCGACAAAAACCAATTTCAGAAAATGGGAAAAGTCATACGATCTTTTTATAACATATATGAATATTTTGCGAGATATCAAAAGGAGAGCAAATATGAAGAGAAGAGTTCTATCAACCCAAGAAAAAAAGAAAAAGGAATTGAAGCCTGACGCTTATAAGACACCTTCGGAATATAATCTCTATTTTTTCCTGTGTAATGACAGGGTGATAAGCAGTCCAGCTGAATTGGTTGAAGAATTGGAAACCATGGACGACGACGTTTTTCAATTTCATGTCAATAAAGAAAAAAACGATTTTACGAATTGGTTGCGCGACGTATTCGAGCTACACGAACTCGCAACAAGTTTACAGCGCACACGTAGCAAAACCGGCATGATCAGGGCTATCAATCGCTATTTTTCTATATAGCCGCTTTCATGGTCATGGGTTTATCACCTTACTTAAGGGCTTAATCGCATCCTTCAAGACGCATCATAAACTACATAATCCAGCTTGCCTGATCGCTTACCTCTTGATAGCATCGCCTGTTCATTAACTAAAGAGAGTATTAAAGAACAAACCGATGCGAAGACTTCGCTATCTTTCAATAGTAACTATCTTTTTTTGCGGTGTGGCAGCTATTCTCCTCTCGGCCAAAACTGACGATACCGATACTACTTCTTCTCAAACATTAAATTGGTCTGAATACGAGGGCTATACTGGTTCATTGAGTTGCCGGGAATGTCATCAACGTTTTCATCATCTGTGGAACACGTCATTTCATGGTTCAGCGATGCAACCCTTTACACCTGAGCTTGCACGGGAAAAATTGCAGCCACAGAAAAAAGAAATCCGAATTAAAGATTATGGCTATAAATACGAATTCGATGGCGAAAAAGGGTATGTGGTAGAACGAGGTCCCACCGAGACAAAGAAATATCGGATTCTTCATACATTGGGAGGGAAAAATGTCTTCTATTTTCTGACCCTGCTCGAGCGCGGTAAATTGCAGACCTTGCCGATAGCGTATGACGTCCGGCGTTGTGAATGGTACGATATGGCTGCCAGCGGCGTTCGCCATTTTCTCGATATGCCCGACGAACCGATTTATTGGACTGAATGGCCGTATACATTCAACACAGCATGCTACAACTGTCACGTCAGTCAGCTTTCTAAGAACTACGCTCCCGAGACAGACACCTATAGCACAACATGGATAGAGCCCGGGATCAACTGTGAGACCTGTCACGGTCCATGCGAGGAGCATAACCGGATTTGCAGGGAAACGCCGGAAGGACAACTCCCTGAAGATTTAAAAATTACAGTCGTAATGCAAGACCATGGATTTACCGCGCACCAGGTGAATGCCGCATGTTCCGGATGTCATGCGAAGATGGTGCCCATCACGACTGCTTTTGTCCCCGGTGACGACTTTTTTCAACATTATGATATTACAACGTTGGAACACCATGACTTTTACCCGGATGGGCGCGACCTCGGTGAGAATTACACCTACACACTCTGGCGGATGAGTCCATGTGTAAAAGCAAGTAACCTCGACTGTATCCACTGCCATACGTCGAGTGGACGTTACCGATTCCATGAACGCACGATAGCCAACAACGCATGTATGCCGTGTCATGAAGATCGTGTCCGTGAGGTAGCATCCCATTCACATCATCCCGCAGATAGCGAAGCAAGTAAATGTATCTCCTGCCATATGCCGATGACAGAATTTGCGCGTATGCGCCGGAGCGATCACTCTATGCGCCCACCGATGCCGGCGGCGTCCATTGCGTTTAAATCACCCAATGCCTGTAACATTTGCCACACGGATAAAAACGCGGAATGGGCAAACGCGCAGGTGCGTAAATGGCATTCGCGTGATTACCAGAAACCCGTTATCGAAGTAGCTTCGCTGATTAAGGCGGGACGTGAAAACGATTGGTCGCTGTTATCTGAAATGCTCGAATATTTAAACAGGCGAAAGCACGACGAGATTTTTGCCAATTCATTGGTCCGCCTCCTGAGGTTTTGCAACGATGATCGAAAGTGGAAGGTACTCATCGATCTGGCAAAGCACGATCCATCTCCGCTTGTAAGGAGTAGTGCGCTCGATCAGCTCGGGGGTGTTCTCACGCCCGATAAAATCCACGTGCTCCTTTCCGCCACCCACGATGAGTTTCGACTTGTCAGGATAAGGGCGGCTACTTCACTCGCCCCGGTTCCTTCCGCTATGCTTAAAAAGGAAGACCGCGAAGCGCTGGATAAAGCGACACAAGAATATCTGGCGGCTATGCGTTCCCGACCGGATGATGCATTGGCGCATTACAACCTGGGAAACTTCTTTGCGGCGCGAGGAGAATATGAAAAAGCCCTCGATTCCTACACGCAGGCTTTGAACCTTCTACCAGGTCTTGTGCAGGCATTGGTGAATGTTTCAATCGTCTACAACGCGATGGGACAGAACGAGCGAGCTGAACAAAGCCTGCGAAAGGCGACGGAAATCGCACCTGATAATGTCCCTGCACTACTTAACCTCGCCATGCTGCTCGGTGAAATGAAGAAAATGGAAGATGCTGAACAGACCTTTCGCAAAGTTTTGGAACTGGATTCAGGGAATGCCCCGGCAGCTTATAATCTTGGGATTATCCTCTCAAAAAGAGAACAACTCGATGACGGTATTGCATTTTTGCGTAAGGCTTCCGAGCTCGAGCCCACAAACGCAAAATATAGTTATAGCCTGGCATTTTATCTCCATGAAAAAGGCGACGTCGAAGCAGCAATCAAGGTACTCAATGAGCAAATTCAGCGAGACGTCAACGATGCTAATATTTATTTCCTTCTTGGCGATATCTATGAAAAAAGAGGGAAACTGAATGACGCGCTTGGAATATATAAAAAGGGGATGAAAAACCCACGCTTGAGCGAGCGTGATCGTTATATGCTTGGCGCTAAAATTCGAGAGATTCCCACTCGCTGAACATCTTGTTACTTCACAAATGTTCATACGCCTTCATTGACGGATAAAAACTCGCACTCGCTATTCGATAACAAAGTATAGCTGTTAGTTTTAAACGTTAATAACGACATCTTCGACTCACGACCCCGAGTGCGGGTACGAGTGCGAT
>CAZSMK010000088.1:0-8426 GCA_964608095.1 uncultured Candidatus Sumerlaeota bacterium
TATCTTACAACAATAATGAGCACAACATTCAATCTTAAAACCGATTGTTTAGTCTAATTGTTTCCCGCAAAACTCCTATTTCGCGAATCTCTCTTTTAAGAGAAGGTATTGTTTCAAAATTCTTGAGTTGTGAGCGGTAAATAGTTTAAGGTGTATCAGGTTTATATTTTTGATGAAACCATTATGAGCACGATACTAAAAGCATTAGAAAAAGCCCGGCAGGAACGTGAGCGGCAGCGTAAAGAAGATGAGAATATCCGCGCACAGCAGGTAGTTTACGGTGCGAAAAAATCCGTCGAGCCGCCCTCGCCCCCGCAAAAGCCGCCGCAAACTGCAAAAGCGGGTGAACCCTCACCTGCAGGAAGGTTCTTTTTTATCGGGATTATACTATTTATTATCTCCGTCGGTGTTCTTGGCATCGCAAGCTTTATGATGTATCGTATCAACCATACACTCACTGTAAGTCACTCTCCCAAATCGGATTCCAATCAAGCCGGGTTTAGCGGCATCCTTTCAGACAAAGACGATAAGGAACTTTTTGCGCCTCAAGAACAAAGCCTCACAGAGAATAATACGCAACGCTCACGATCGCCCGACTCTCCCGGTGATGACCGACAGATTAAACATGAAAAAGCTGCCGCTCAATCGTCCGGTGACCGGGACACCTCTTCTCGTGAACAGGAACAAACCACACCTGATGTGCATGCTCGTGAAACCCGTGAAGCGCAGCCTCCACCAACGGCGACGGTTCCCCTTGAACCTGTTCCATCACCTACTCCAGCGGTACATCGTACGTCCGTTGCTCCATCACCAACACCCCGCAAAACGCCAGTCCCCACTCCCTCGCCTTCGCCTTCACCTTCCCCCGCAGAAGAAAAAGCGCTCGCCGAAGTGTATACTCCTCCGGATAAACTCGGTTTGCAAATTGATGGAATTTTCTGGGACGAAATAAAACCTATGGCTATTATTAATGGTAAGATCGTAAGTAAAGGCGACAAGATTGAGGGAATGGAAATTCTCGAGATCAAGAAGAATTCCCTGCGGCTCAAAAAAGGAAATACCGTGTATAATGTTCTTTTCTAAATGTATTGGAGGTTGTTCTTATTTTCTCGTCTGCACAGAGTCACTTCCCCAAAATCTCCCTTTTCCTCCGTATGGGATTTGTGGCTCTTTCTCTCATGGTTTTGCCGGGATTATGTGTATCTAACGAGAACGTGGTTATTGAAAAGGTATCCTCGCTCGATATTTCCGGGCGCGCTCGCTCTGTCGCATTATACAAATCGTTTGCCTATCTCTCGTTGATGGGGGAAGGGCTTGCTATCATTGACGTTCAGAATCCGGCTGAACCACGACTTGTACGACAGTTGAAAGAGGGCTTCGCTCCTATACATGTGGCTATTGTGGGAGATATAGGATATGAATCGGACAGATATCATGGATTACAGATCGTTGACCTTTCAGAGCCTACGTTTCCCAGGATTCTGAAGCGAGCCGAGAGTCCCTCTATTGTGTTATATACCCTGCCTGTAGACGACTATTTGTTTGCCGCTGCAGGCAGCGACGGTTTGCTTAGTTATAGACGACTTGAAAGCCAACCTTTTGTCGATAAAGCAAGTCAGTATAGTAGAGTAGATTTCTCACGGATGATGGAGATAAAAGATACGACGCTTTATTTAGCTGATGGATATGACGCTGGATTGAGGATATTCGATATAGCAGACCCGACCACGCCAAGTCTGGTGTCCTCTTATTTCTCAGCTGGCTTCTGCGATACCTTGACGCTTAACGACAATGTGCTCTTTATGAGCAAACGCCAGGCGGGTGTTATCATCGCCGATATCACCGCCCCCACCTCACCTCGCGTAATCGGCAAAATCAAGCTACTCAACGGTGCGGTTCGGTCACTCGAAATCAAGGATAATTATCTTGTGGTGTTGCATTCACGGACAGGTATTTCGCTCTACGATATCTCCTGCCCGGAGAACCCGAAAATGGTCGACCGAAAATCTACCGTCGGCGATCCCATGGGCTTGGCGCTGAAGGACGACCTGCTCTTCGTTGCCGAATGGAAAAGAGGATTGAGTGTTTTCAGGTTATGTAAACAATGAAACTCAAGGAGTTATATTTAGAAAACCCCGTCATACCCGCACCGCTTTCAGGATATACTGATCGTGCGTACAGGGAAATTCTAAGGGGATTCAATTCCTCGATTACGTTTCCAGGTCTACTTCCTGCAGAGGGTCTTGTACGGGCGCCGTCGTGTATTCTCGAAGACATACAAATTGCAGGAGAACCGCCGCCCATCGGAGTCCAGTTGTTTGGTAAAGAGCCGTCCACAATGGCTGAAGCTGCTCAGATGCTCGAGGAATTCTCGGTTAAACTCATTGACGTGAACCTGGGATGCCCCATGAAAAAGATCGTGTCCACGGGATGCGGCGCCTCACTCCTTCGCAATCCTGCTCTGGCAGTCGAAATCATCCGCGCAATTCGAGATAAAATCTCGGTTCCTCTTACGGTGAAACTCAGAGCCGGTTGGGACGATAGGTCCATCAATTGTGTCGATCTCGGTAAGGCTCTGGAAGATGCAGGCGCCGATGCACTCTGTCTCCATTCGCGAACTCGCGAACAACTCTTTCATGGTAAATCTGATTGGAGCCTCATCCGTACCTTGAAGAAGAACGTTTCCATTCCCGTTATCGGAAACGGTGATGTATTTACAGTAGCGGATGCGCAGAGAATGATGGACGAGACCTGTTGCGATGCAGTTATGGTCGGACGGGGAATTATAGGTAATCCATGGTTGATTCGAAACGCGTACTTATATTTTACAGGCAAGAAAAGGCTGGATGAGCTTCCCGAAATTTCTCTGGATGAACGGATCGATGTCCTACTCGATCATTACCGTCTTTCCGTTCGATGGCGCGGCGAACGAAAGGGTATAGTCGAGATGAGGAAACATTTTATCAAATATATCAAAGGACTTCCGGATGCACGTTCTCTTCGCCAGGAAGTTATGACTCTTACTCGTCTGGATCAAATCGAGAAATGCCTTCTAAAACTCAAAAATACGATAAAGGCAGAAAAAAAATCTTCTTGAAGAGCGGGAAGAATTTTTCTGAGACTTTTCGCAGAAAAATGTTTCCCTTTACAATTCAGACATTGAAGGTCGAGAATAGTAACACGTTTACTCGTTTCGAGGAGGATAAGGATGCTTAAACTCTTGTTGAGGTCAATAGCCGTGATAATGTCGCTCGTAGTGATCCTTGGAGCTGAGGGGTGCGCAAAGAAAGTGGTTATCCCCGAGTTTAGTACGGCAAAGGAACAGTACGTATATGCCATGAAGCTCAAAATGAACACCTTGATAGGCTATACCAAAAAACAGCGAAAAGAACAACTCAAACTACTCGAAACATCGTTTATGGAAGTAATCAAAGATTTCCCGGAAGACGAAAGATACACCCCGGCGGCTTACGTGAGTTTGGGCGACACCTATATCGAGTATCGTGAACCGCGCAAGGCAATCGATATCTTCGAGGAGGCAATCATGCGTTATCCCGACCAGGCGGATGTACTTCTCTTTTCACATTATGGTTTAGGGTTTTCCTACGATATGATAGGCGAGTATGAAGAGGCAAAGAAAGAATACAAGCTTTGTGTCGATAAATTCGGCGACGATCCTCGACCGGAATTCCAGGAAACGCTTCAAAAATGCCGCACTCGTTATGAGCGACTGAGAGTGCGAGAGTAAGAACATTCCTTCCCTGAAACATTCTTCACCTTCTTCATGTTATCAACAATTCTTCACGTAATTGATAGGCGGGTGTAAAAAACTGCCGGTAAAGACAATGGAGCAATATCAATGACGAAAGCGCAACGCTGAAAATAATGGCGTACACGATCATTACTTGATATCTCACCGCGGTTGTGGGATGCGAGCCGGCAATAATTTGTCCCGACATCATGCCCGGCAGAACCACCATGCCCATGACCATCATGTTGTTGATAGACGGAATCAAAGCGGCACGCGCACTGCGAACGATGCTTTCTTTTGACGCCTGGTAAGGTGTGGCGCCTAATGCAAGGAGCGCTTCTATTCTGTGACGGGTGTTTCCCAATTCTGCTCCGAGCCTCTCCGCGGCAAGCGCTACTCCGTTCATCGAGTTACCCAACACCATACCACCTATAGGGATCAAATATTTGGGTTCGTACCAGGGTTTCCATCCCACTACAGCCTTGGTTACCATTACGAGCGTAATCCCGCTGCCGATTACTAACGATATAAGGGTGAGGAGATAAAGATTGGCTACCGGGTGTTTGACGCGTGATATCGCCGTGCGCGTCGCCACAAGCAACATCAGAAAAAGAATCCCGACTACCAGATACCAGCACGACAATTTGAATATATACACCAGTACAATCCCTATAAGGTACAGTTGTCCCAATGCTCTCAAGGAACCGATAACGAGTTCCTTTTCGAGTTTGAGCCTGGCGAGGTAACTCAGCCCGATGAGGACAATGATCATCGAATAGCCAAGAAGAAGACCGAATAGCGATATATCTTTAATCTGTTCCATAAATAAGTATTCACCTAATCTACCTGTTCGAATGGATCCGGGTCAAGCCAATAACCTGCGGGCTCAGGGCGGGCTTATACGCTCTTGTACAGAGATAGTTATGCCGGGACATAAAAGACACCAACGACTTCAGGGACTTCAAATACATGATTGCGAGGTCGGTCGGTGATGGATCTGAACTATTCTCTTATTCCGCGATGACATCTGTTTCCCAAAGGGATTATTTATACCCTTTGAGGAAACTTTTCTCTGCGTCAAAAAGTTCAAGCGTCATACGTTGAATTTCATCCGGCGAACAGACCGCCGCCGTCAACGGATCAAGCATAAGGGCACGTATAGCAAGCTCTTTGCTTTTCTGGATTGCGGCATCGGCGGCGATGTCGAAGAAACGCATGTTCCAATCGCAGAGAGCCGCCATGTGCGGGGGGAGTTTCCCGAACATCACAGGGTTTATGCCGTTGCGATCGATCATGCATGCTACTTCCACGCACCCGTCGTGGGGTAGATTTGCAATCAACGGACCCGCGCCATCTCTTGTGTTCATGACGTTTCCATGAATCCGGTGCGGTCTGTCTTTTTCCCGCGCTTCGATGATCCAGGAGGCATACTCCCAGCTGCGTTCCCCGCCAAGCGGTAATTTGCCTTCAAGCATTTTTGTCCTGTCTTCGTCGGCTTTCTTCCGCCATAAGGGCCAATTCTTCGAATAAAAACCAGAACCCCCGTCGTATCCGAAACGGCAATACTGCTTCCTCAAATCTTTACGTTTGCGATAATAGGGAACGTACTCGCTGAGATGACCGGACGATTCGGTCACGAACGCCCCGAAATGAAGCATTATATCTTTTCGGACGATATCGCCTGCATCATCGGGATCGGACGGATTACCTGCAAGGTCTTGCCGCGCCTTGCGTTTGAGAATCGGGTACAGGTCCTTTCCCCTATGCTGAAGTTTTGTGAACCAGGCAAGATGGTTAATTCCCGCACATTCCCATTCCATTTCGTCGTAAGGAATACCAGCACGTTTTGCAAGAATATGGCTGGTTCCCTGAACCGAATGACAAAGCCCGACCACGTTCATAGAACTGGAACGAGCGGCTGCCATGCACATCATGTTCATGGGATTGGTATAGTTGAGGACGAGCGCGTCAGGGCAGAGTTCCTCCGCGTCGCGAAGAATATCCAGCCAGTGAGGGATAGTCCTGAGCCCCTTGAATAGCCCGCCCGGTCCTATGGTGTCCCCGATACACTGGTCAACGCCGTATTTTAAAGGGATATCGTTATCGGACTTTACGCACTCCACGCCGCTTACCTCTATGCAATTCACTAAATAATGAGTGCCAGCCATGACATCGCGTCGCTTTGTTGATGCGGTAACGCTCCACCCGGATTTGGCATATTTCTCGATAAGCCTGCCGACTAATTTCGCTATAGGCTTGAGCCGTTTAGCATCAATATCCACGAGGGCAATCTCGCCACGCTCCGCTCCCGGGATGAGAAGCAGGTCATTCACGAGGTGCAAGGTAAAAAAACTCCCCGCACCCATCATGGTAAATTTGATAGGGCGCGGCATTGAACCGCGGAAACCTGTGGCTTCATCCGCCGCCTTTGTATGCTCGGCGTGTCCCGCCGATTTCTTCGTCTTTGCCATCGATTATGTCTCCTTCATCTTTTTTCAGCTGCCTAACGCGACCATCGCTCCTCCATTGAGGGAAGAGCCGGAAAAGAGGTATGCGGTTCGGTTTGGTACCAATAAGCGACCGAGGCAATGTCATCCGTAAGCGGCTGGAATTTTCCGTTTTGCCACCACCCCAACGCCTGGATTGTAACTTTTAAATCTTGCTTGAACCGGATAGGGTCGAGGATATGGAATCGGTACAAGCCGTGTCGTGGCACTTCTCCCTCAGTTTTATGGAACAAGGGATAGCCAAGGAAAGGGGTCGAGTAGGTCTCGCCGTTGAAACACCATGCCCCGCCGACATAGTCTTCGGTGCCAGTGCCGCAAATAGTAGGATATTCAGCATCACCATCGATAAAGAACTTTATCTCCCCCTCACCCCACCAGCCGTTGGAAAACTGTGTCCAGGCGAGGAATGTGCCTACATAATGTCCCGTGCCTTTTACGCCGTCGAGGATTGTATGCTCAGGCTTTTCTCGGGACGTCATCGACCTGCGCCATTGCGCATGCAAATATGCAGCCCTGTCAGGTAACGCGCTCAGACTATACGTAATCTGGTAATAGACACCGTGAATAGGCTCCCACCGCTGGTTCTCGATAGTGATGCGGGCATGAGTGCGAAAGGGCATGGGAAAATAACAGTTCAGTCCGCCGCTTGGATTGACGGAAATCGGCAAAGCGTTAACGTTGTATTTCAAACCATGACCGTTACAGAAAAAGTCGCCGATCGGCACTTCGATGGAAGGCTCTTGCTCGTCGTCCCAGTAAAAACGGAGTATTATGTCGCGGTATGCCTTATGGTCGAGCGTAATCCAGATATGCTGAATAACGCCGCTTCCTTTGATGTCGGCAAGCGTGGTGGTGCTTTCCGCTTCGAGCGTGATACATGGACGAACCTTCCAGCCCTTACCGAGTTGAGAGGCGGGATTATCGCTCGCAGGGATCCCACGCGCTCCTCCGCCACGCTCCCCTGTCGGATTTTCCGCAGAGATGGAACGCGTCTCTGCATCCTGCACTAAAGGCAGCATACCCAACCCTGAATTCAACATATATAATTCATTCATGGTAATACCTCCTGTCGCTTGATAGACGGAAATTAAATCAAGAGGCAACGAAATAATTCGCAATCGGATTTTTTACCTCAGGTGTAATCCCTTTTTCAAGTGAATGTTGCTAAATTGAGGCGTCATAGATGTCTGCGATCAGGTTTCAGCGAGTCCCTGCACCCTTGCTGCCCTGTTCGTCAATTGTGTCCATGGAGCCCTTTGTTGTCCCTTGTGTCCTTACAGTAAAGCCTCCGCACGGCACGCGTGTAAGACCTTCTCCCGCAAAAAAGGAAAATCGCAGTCTGACAGGTTGTCCCCTAATCCAAGAATTAAATACACAGCAAAGATAAATTTGTAAATGCGGCGACTTATAGTTGCGAAGCAGACACTTCCGCGTGAAGCGCAACAATGGACTCGAGGCGTGATGTTTCACGCGTCTGCGCTGTCAAAGATTTGTTAGACGATTAGCTCATAAGATCATCCTTTCTGATTGCCAAGGAATGAGGAATGCCGCTTTCAGCCCTTTGGGGAAAGGAACGCAGTGTTGGGTGTGCTGATTAAAGGGTTGGGAAAGCGATCGTAGGGGAAGAACCCTTTTTCCAAAGGGTGTTCCCCCGCCTTCATGCGTGAACATGAAATGCACCTTCTCTGTATTTCGGCTACGAAAGACAGAGATGGAATTTTAGGTGGTAAAGAAATAAATGTAGATGAGTGAAAATAAGTGGCGACATGAAAAATTGTCGTCTTCTTATCATAAGGCAAACGTAGGAATGGATTTCACTCCCCCTTATAAGGGGTTATTCATCGTGCTCGCAATCATAATCGTGCCTTCACTCCCGATTATGTTTGGTTATTCTTCACGGACCTATGGTTTATATGCATATCTGCGTTCACAACATAACAAGAGAAGGGGAATGTGAAATACATGACCCCACCACCTTTATATTATTTCTTACCCTGTCTTTTCTGTTCTCTTCTTAACCGTAATCTTTCGAAGCCGTGATGAACAAACACAAATAAACTTATTATAGCCCATAAAATAAAACAGAATCCATAAATCCAGATATGGCGTGAAATGATGTACTCTTCAAAACTGAGCATTACGGCAAAGGGCAATCCGATTATTTGCCA
>CAZSMK010000089.1:0-15608 GCA_964608095.1 uncultured Candidatus Sumerlaeota bacterium
GGTTCTGAACGGAAAATCTATCGGCATACCTGTGTGGAGTGAGGGCGCTCTGCGACCCGCCGCGGCGCGTCTTCGACCCGTATTTTATTATTCCTCATAAAGTTAAAGCAAATACAACATCGCAATCACAGATTGCGCGCAATCCCGGAGTGATTGCACTCCACAACGGCTGTTCTGTGTTCTTCTGGTTCTGAACGGAAAATCTATCGGCATACCTGTGTGGAGTGAGGGCGCTCTGCGACCCGCCACGGCGCGTTTTCAACCGTATTTTATTATTCCTCATAAAGTTAAAGCAAAGACAACAACGCAATCATAGGCTGAGATAAAAAATACTCTGCGTTCTCTCCGTTAAGATAATATCTTCCCTCTTAACAAAGATTCGTGGATAAAAGAAGATGGCGTGATGTCTCACGCCATTCTAAAGTGCAGACATGCCTGCGCAGTCCAAAGTTTATTCTCAAACAACCTGCCTGACTCCGTAAATAAATTAAAGGTTTAGGAAAGGGGTTGTAGGGGAAAAACCCTTTTTCCAAAGGGTTTTCACCTGCCCTCATGCGCAAGCATGAAATGCACGTTCTCTATATTTCGTTTACGAAAGACAGAGATGGAATCGTTGATTTTATAATAAGTGTGAATGTGACGCGTGGAGAAATTTTCTTAATATATACTTACAGGCGAAAATAAAATATACTTTGCGTTCTCAGCGTCTCTTCGCGTCCTCTGCGTTAAGTTGAGGTCACTTCCGTAAGAGGAGATGCGTTGATAAAAGAAGATAGCGTTTTTAACCACTTATCTACACTTATTATGGGTGCGACACGGTCGCGAGTGCGCGCACGCTCACGCGTGCGAGTACGAGTGCGAGAACTGTTAAAAGAGGATATGAGAAAATTTTTTATTCGTGCCATTAGTGTAATTCGCGGTTAAAGAAAATTTTTTTTACCTATTTCAACGCAGAATTCGCAGAGAGAACCACACGCAGAGATAAAAAATACTCTGCGTTCTTCGCGTTCCTTCGCGGGCTCTGCGTTAAGATGAGGTCTTTTCCCCAAGAGGAGATGCGTCGGACCCCATCCCACAGAAAAAGCAAGACCAGATAACGCCTGATTTGCCCTTCGTCGCATCTACCACAAGACGAAGTATCTATTGACTTGTATTGAAATGGACTGATACCATTTTCATCTCATTTCCATTATTCAAATCGAAGGATGAACGAATGAAATTTCTTATCACAGGCGGCACGGGATTTATCGGGTCAAATCTCGCCCACCATTTTCTTGACAAGGGAGAGGAAGTAGTCGTCTTCGATAACCTCTCACGTTCGGGAACTGAAAAGAACTTGAAATGGCTTAAAGAAAACCATCAGAAAAGCGGGCGATTCTTGTACATTAAAGGTGACGTTCGTACCCCCGACTCCTTGAATAACTTTGTGAGCGATGTGGATGTTATTTTACATCTTGCTGCCCAGGTTGCGGTGACGACATCGGTCGAGGATCCCAGGACAGACTTCGATGTCAACGCACTTGGTACTTTCAATGTAATTGAGGCAGCACGTCTTCACGGCAATAATCCTATCATTATCTTCACCTCGACAAACAAGGTTTATGGCGGTATGGAAGACATATCCGTGGTTGAAAAAGACAACAGGTATGTATTCAGGGATTACCCTCATGGAATAGACGAGAGCCGTATTCTTGATTTTCACTCGCCTTATGGCTGTTCAAAAGGCGCAGCCGACCAGTATATACGAGACTATGCCCGCATATACGGCTTGCGAACCGTCGTCTTCCGTATGTCATGCATATACGGCACGCGGCAGTTCGGCAACGAAGACCAGGGCTGGGTCGCTCATTTTGTCATTTCATCTCTTATGAAAAGAGGTATCAATATTTACGGTGATGGGAAACAAGTCAGGGATATACTTTTTGTTGATGACCTTGTTCGTGCGTTCGAATGTGCTATTGAAAAAATCGATGCGACTCAAGGCAATGTCTATAACATTGGCGGCGGTTCACAAAATACTACAAGTTTGCTGGAGCTTATTGATTTACTCGAACAGAAATGTGGCAAAAAAATTCCAACGACGTTTCATGACTGGCGACCGGGTGATCAGCCGGTCTATATCAGCGATGTCAGAAAAGCACAAGAAACGTTTAGATGGGTTCCCACGATTTCTCCTCAAGAGGGTGTTACTCGATTGATGGACTGGGTGAACGATAACAGGAATCTTTTCACTTAACCTTTCAACGATATGGAAAGCAGACCACTCAAAATAGCAATGCTTGACCGGTACGCCTTTCCTGAAAAAATAGGTGGTGCACCTCGTTATTTTTATGATGTGGCGAGAAAACTTGCAGAGAAGGGACATAGTGTTCATTATATCCATTGCACGTGGGAAAAAGACGGTACAGGTGTTGAGGAAAAAGTAGGTGTCACATGGCATCGTTATTCGGTGAAAAATAAGGGGCCACTGCTCAACAATATCGCTTATATCCAAAACACCTTTCGGCTGGCGAAAAAAATCCTCGACACGGAGGGGCTCGATCTTGTTTATTTCCAGGATTCCAGGGTGCCTCTAAAGTTATATTCATCATCTGAATTCGATAGACTTCCCTTCTTATTCATGTGTCAGGCGGATTCAGCCTTTGAGTATCAATTCGATTATGAAAAATTTCTTCAGTTGAATCCATCCCTTGTTGTCAGGCTCAAAGAAAATATCAAGTATCCTTTCTTTTACAGGTGGCATCGGTATTGCATGCGAAAAGGCCTTGAACGGACGGATAGGATAGTAACACTGAGCCATTGGGTAAGGTCAGTTATCTCGAAAAATTACGGTAGCCATCTGGAACCCAAATTCCGGCGTATTCCGTCAGGAGTAGATATCGAGTTGTTCCACCCCCCGGCAGGTGAAGATGAAAAGCAAGAACTTCGCAGAAAATTCAACCTTCCAGAAGACAAAATTCTTTTCCTTACAGCGCGGCGAATGACATTGAGAATGGGTTGGTTCAACCTTGTGGAAGCCATAAAACTACTTTTTGACAGGAATCCTGGCAGCAGAAATGAGATAGCGTTTGTCTTTTGTGGTGGAGGTGTACTCCTTGACGCTGTCAAGAACAAAGCCGCGAAACTTGGCGTCAATAGCAATATTACTTTTACCGGTTCTGTTTATAGAGAAATGCCGCAATACTATCAAGCGGCAGACTGTTTCATTCTTCCCACCGAAGAGCTGGAAGGATTCGGGATCGTGTCTATAGAAGCGTTTGCCACAGGTATTCCCACAATAGGCACCCCTAAAAGTGCAGTCCCGGAAGTACTTAGGGAGGCTGATCCGGAACTGGTTACCCGAAACCATTTACCTGATGGGTTAGCTGAAGGAATAGAACGAATATTCCAGAAGATCAAACAAGGTCAGATTGATAGCACCCATTTCCGCCGCGTTGCTGAAGAAAAATTCTCGTGGGAGGTTGTCATCAACCAGATTGAAGAGTATATATTGGAGATTATTGATAAGAAGAAGTCGGTTTAACAACATTTGGGTCGCACATAAAGAACCCTATCTCTCTTCTCTCATCAACAAATAAATTCCGGGCATCTCTGTATTATCTTTTTTTACGTTGCCTTATCTGTTATATATTCTTTATCATTGGCTTTCCGTTTCTTGAATAAGGCGAAGACCATATCATAGAGCCGAATTTTACTGCCATACTATTGGAGAAATATAACCATGAAGATACCGAGACGTGTCATTCTTACCGGTTGTGCGGGTTTTGTAGGCAGTCATCTGGCGGAAAGCCTCACAGGGAAAGGCGTTTTTGTCATTGGAGTCGATAACTTAAGTAACGGATATGTGGAAAACCTCGAACAGGTCGACAAAGACCTTTTTGAATTCCATGAGATGGATGTAAGAAGCGATGAGTTCAGGGAGTTCATACGAACCCAAGAGTTTGACACATTTTTGCATTTTGCTGCTAACGCCTATGTACCGCCCTCGGTCGAGAACCCGGAATATGATTTCGAAAACAACCTTGTTGCAACGTTCCGGCTTCTCGAAACCCTGCGTAACCTGAAGACCACATCAAAAGTCATAACGGTTTCGTCCGCAGCGGTGTATGGCGATCCTGTAAAATTACCCATGCACGAAGAAGACCCTATTGATCCTATATCGCCGTATGGCGTCTCGAAACTCGGTATCGAAAAATACACAGAGGTATTTAGCCGGATTTATGGTATCAAGACACTTAGCCTTAGACTTTTTTCGACCTACGGGCCACGGCAGAAAAAACAGATAGTCTATGATTTCATCAAAAAATTACACCAGAGTCCCGAAGAACTGGTGATTTTGGGTGATGGTACACAACAACGGGATATGATATTCGTCAAGGATGTCGTCAATGCCGTGCTTGTCTTGCTGGACAATGCCCCTTTTAATGGTGAAACCTATAACGTCGCAACAGGACAAAGTGTCACAACACTCGAGATCGGTCAAGCCGTGAGTTCAGCAATGGGACTGTCGCCAAAAATGATTTTCACGGGAAGCATTCGTCGGGGAGATCCCCATAAATGGCTTGCCGATATCGGCAAACTAAAATCTGTAGGCTTTAATCTTCGATATAGTTTCATGCAAGGAGTTCAGGAAACAGTAGCATGGTCTATAAAGGAAATAAGTCAGAGCCAATAAAATCCCGGGTTCTTCTAATAGGTCCACTATTAAAGACCGGTGGAATGACCCGCTATATCCTTGATGTCCTGAACAATCCGATGGGATATGATATCAGTACGTTCAACAATGCCCGCCCTGTAAAAAAACGTACCGTGACCCAATCTTTTGGTTATTCCGAAATTTTAAGCGGGGGACTCGTGCGGGCTTTTACGGGAGCCGTTGTCACCCTTTGGCATCTTCTCACATTTCCCTTCGTGATGCTACGGGTGAAACCTGACATTGTCCATGTCTGCGGAGTAAGTTTCAGCGCATTCTGGGAAAATGCCGTGTATATGTTTATTGCCCGCAGAATCTTCAGGAAAAAGATTTTCTTTCATTACCTTGGGGCATTTGATGAGTTCTGGAGCGCAAGTTCCCCTTCTACCCGAAAACGTATCATAAAAGTTTTTCATCTCGCTGACCGGGTTGCAGTATTGAATAATAAGGCTGAAATGATTGTTAAGACCTTTTTTGATAATGACAGGTTAAGTGTAATTCGCAGTAGCGTCGATACTCACATCTTCGATCCTGCTAAATCAGAAACAATGGATTTATCCCTGCCGGAAAATTCCATAAAGATATTATTCGTTGGGGGATTCGATCCGCACCGCAAAGGAATCGACGATATCCTCGCAGTTGTTCCCGATGTTATTGCGCAAAATCAACGTGTCTTTTTCCTTTTAAGCGGCGGCGAGATTGTCAAGGATCGTATCGATACCGCCACCGATAAAGCTGCAAAAGAACATATTGTTTTTCTCGGATTATTTAGGGAAGAAGAAAAGGTAAAGGTCTATACTACCGCCGATATGCTCCTCCTTCCCTCTTACAATGAAGGATTGCCATACGTAATTATTGAAGCGTTATCTATGGGACTTCCTATTATTGCCTCATCTGTAGGAGGCATTCCTGAAGCCGTCATCCATGAACAAAATGGTTTTATAATCCAGCCGGGCGATCGGGAAATGCTAAAGAACTATATTCTGAAAGTGGCGGATGATGAAAATCTGAGGGCGACCTTATCTCGCAATAATCGCGAACGTGCATGCCGACTTTATTCCTTAGAAAAACAATTGGAGCAGATACGAGCCGTGTATGTATCGCTGCAAGAGGAAAGGTGATGGCATTGGGTAACTGCTGAGCACGATTTTGAATTTCTCATAGAACATAAGAGATTCATTCACCCGCTACAACATTTTACAATCATTTCCTTAATTACGGGTTCAATTTCTGTGGGATAAAATGGCATTGAAAAGAATCCAGGAGAGCGTCTACCATAGATTCACAAGCATTCAAGATAGAGGATAAGACATGAAACAGGTCGTTCAATATCTCAATTCCGGAGACATCGAGATTCTGGACGTGCCAGTGCCGGTACTCCAGAAGGGCGGTGTCATCGTCCGGACTGCGTATTCGGTGATCAGTATCGGAACCGAGCTGATGAAGGTGAAGACGGGAAAGATGAGTCTTCTTCAAAAAGCGAAGAGCAGACCGGACCAGGTGAAGAAGGTTATCGAAACGGTAAAACAACAAGGGTTGATAGCGACGTATCGCAAGGTGAAGAACAGGCTCGAGGCGCCGTCGCCACTCGGATACAGTATCGCGGGCGAAGTGGTCGAGGTGGCGGATGACGTGACGGAATTCTCGGTCGGCGACCTGTTGGCATGTGGTGGCGCGGAATATGCCTTTCATGCAGAGTATAATTTTGTTCCCCGGAACCTCTGTGCGAAAATCCCCGACGGTTTAACTCTCGAACAAGCGGCGTTCAGCACCGTGGGCGCCATCGCCATGCAGGGACTTCGTCAGGCAGAAGTCGTCCTCGGTGAGTGTGTGCTCGTTATTGGGCTCGGGCTTCTCGGGCAGATACTGCTCCAGATTATCAGGGCTTGTGGGGCGCAGCCTATCGGAATCGATGTTGATCCCAAAAAGGTCGATTTCGCCCGGTCGCTTGGCTTTGACCATGTGTGGAATAGAGAAGACGACGTCAAAGACAGGATTATGGCGGCAAGCAAGGGAATCGGAGTTGATTCGGTCATTGTAACCGCAGCGACAGAGAGCAATGATCCCACGGAATTGGGAATCGCCGTACTGCGCGACCGCGGTCGTTTTGTTGATATCGGCATCATCAAGATGGACATCCCGTGGCGCGTTGCGTATCCGAAGGAACTCGAATTCCGCATGAGCCGCTCCTACGGTCCCGGTCGCTACGACCCGACGTATGAGGAGAAGGGTGTGGATTACCCGATTGGGTATGTCCGGTGGACCGAGAAACGCAACATGGAATCATTTCTTAATCTGATCGCGCAAAAACGTATTGATGTCGCCTCGCTCGTGACACACCGGTTTCCTTTTTCACAAGCATCGGAAACCTACAAAAAGATCAACGAAGCATCAGGAAACGAAAATTACATCGGTGTGGTGTTCGAATACGAAAAATCCCCTATCGAACGAACCGTTACGCTTCGCGAGCCGGTAAAGAAAACTACACCGCCGCAGATGTTAACACTCGGCGTAATCGGCGCCGGTAATTACGTTAAAACCATGCTTCTCCCCCATATCCAGAATATGGAGAAGATAACGCTCGCAGCCATAGCAACCGCTACCGGAACAAGTGCGGTGTACACAGGGGAGAAATTCGGGTTCGAGACTGCAACCACCGAACCGGCTAAAGTCCTGGATGATGAGAAAATAAACGCGCTCCTTATAGGAACACGCCATAACCTCCACTCTTCGTTCATAATCAGGGGACTCAAAAACAATAAACATGTCTTCTGTGAAAAACCCATGGCGTTGAACAAAGATGAACTGCACGATATTATTAAAGCGCATAATGAGAGTAAGGGAAGTGTCATGATTGGTTATAACCGAAGATTCGCTCCATTGATGGAAAAACTCAAGTTCAGTCTGAATCCCCAGATTCCCATGGTTATGAGCTATATCGTCAATGCGGGATTTATGGCAAAAGATTCGTGGTATCAAGACCCGGAGCAGGGCGGTGGACGCATTATCGGCGAGGTATGCCATTTTGTCGATGTGTTCCAATACCTTACCGACGATTACGTACAGGAAGTCTTCGCAAAGTGCGTTTCGGATACCCGCGCCGACCAGACCGAGCAGGATAACGTAATCATTAGCTTAAAGACGTCCCGCGGAAGTGTGGGCGAAATCATCTACACCGCCTACGGCGACCGGCAATACCCAAAAGAGCGGATTCAGGTCTTCAATGGCGGGACTACCTGTTTCCTCGACAACTTCAAATCGTTGAAGATTTACAAAGGTGGGAAATGCAAGAAGATCGGGGGTGGTATGACGCCGGATAAAGGACAACGCAACGAACTCATCCGGTGGGTTGAAACCGTGCTTTCCGCCGGCTCGACTCCAATCCCGTTTCAACAGTTGCTGAATACTTCACTCACAACTATTGCCGTTATCGAATCCTTGAAGAAAAGTGCACCTGTTGAACTTCATGAATTGAACGCATGACCAGCAAGTGAAAGATTATCTTGATAAATAAAAACAATGGGTTTTTAAAAGTTAGATACCGATTCCAACATACCTGATAAAAGGAATGAATGGTTTGCATCGTACGATTCAAGATTTGTACAAGAAGAGTCCCTACTGGGTAAAGAATATAACGGGTCGTGTAGCGCGTGTTATTCCTACTGGTATGCTGTATGGGAAGAACTACCGGGATGCGCGGGATTTAATAAGCCGTTCCGAATTCTGGAGCGCGGAACAGCATCGCGAGTGGCAGATCTCGATGCTCCGTACGCTACTCCTCTACTGTCGAGATAACGTTCCCTATTATGAGAAGGTGTTCAAAGAACGAGGGTTTGATCCCGCTACATTCAAGGAACCTGAGCAGCTCGAGTCATTGCCTTTCTTGACGAAAGACATAATTCGTAACAATTCCAGTGCATTAACTTCCCGCGCCTATAAGCCGCATCAACTCATAAAAGTGACCACGGGCGGTTCGACTGGTGAACCGTTGGAGTTCTACTTCGATAAGGCCTATACGCGCCAGGTGGAAAAGGCTTTTATCCATGACCATTGGGGTCGGGTAGGGTATAAACCGCGCGATAGGGTCTGTGCGCTTCGCGGCGCTTTGATCGAGAGAAACGAAATCTCCGCCTATGACCCTGTTCAGAACATGCTGGTCTTATCTCCCTTTAATCTCACACCTGACCGAATCAGCGACTATGTGGAACGACTCAACCGATTCAAGCCGCGCTTTCTATGGGTGTATCCATCGACCGCGACGCAGTTCGCCCGGGAACTCAACCGTCAAAACAAGCGGCTCGACTTTCCTCTCGACGCTGTTATATGTGCATCGGAGAAGGTCTACCCTGCACAACGTGAACTCTTACACAAGGTCTTTGGATGTCGAGTGTTCAGCTATTACGGACTTACAGAATACTGCGTATGTGGCGCAGAATGCGAGTATTCCAGCGATATTCATATCTATCCCCAGTATGGATTCACCGAGTTTATAAAACCCGAAAACCACGACGTAGCCGAGCATGTGTATGAAATCGTCGCCACCGGATTCAACAATTTTGCATTTCCTTTTATCCGTTATCGTACAGGAGATCTGGCACTTACAAAGGATTCGAAAAAATCTTGTAAATGTGGAAGAAATTATCAAATTGTTGAAGACATAATCGGACGGGGAGCGGATTTTATAATTACGCGGAGCAAAAAAGTTGTCAGTCTCACCAGTCTTATTTTTGCACAGCACTTTCACGCCTTCGGGAATATCAGAAAGATGCAATTCGTACAGGATAAAATCGGAGAGGTTACGGTCAGAATTGTCAAAACCGGCGACTATACAGTGGAAGACGAGAAAGAAATAGAAAAGGTACTGTCACGATGTGTTGGAGAAGGAGAGCTTACCTTATATTTCGACTATGTAGAGGATATTCCGTCGACGCGTATGGGAAAGCATCTTTTCTTAAAACAGAACCTTGATCTTTCGGAGATTGGGGGGCTGACATGAGGGTCGTCTTCTTTCTCTCTTGCCGGATTTTGGGGAAAGTACTGTAGATTGAAAACTGTACTTGCCCGGATTATCCCCCCCACCGAAAACATCATTTCTTTCCTTAAAAAGGTTATGAATAATTCGTGTTAGCGGTGTTTCTTTTTCTTGCGTTTTTTCTTTTTTTTCGCGGGGGGTGATGTTGATTCCGTCGACGCGGATGGGAAAGCATCGTTTCTTAAGGCAGAACCTCGACCTTTCGGATGAGGCGCTCATGAGATAAAACCCCCCAGCTTCATCAATCAGGGGTATTCTCAGAAACTGCTGAAGGTTCCTTGAAGATCAAACGTTGAAAATGCACATTCCCCCACACGTTGTCAAAATCAGGGTCAATGCGGGCGAGCATCTTGACGCCGTTATCGAGGGCAATCGCCTTTTTCAGATAGTTCAGCACACCGCCGATATTGTTTTCCAATGCGGCAATACACGCAAGATTGTAATTGACCACGGACATGTCGGGAAACTCTTCCAGCAACTCCTCAAACAACTTTTTACCTGCATCAAGTTCCCCTGTCTTGATAAGGCCGATTCCCTTGTTCTTTTCGAGAAGAAAACTTTCAGGAGAATGTTCGAGACCCTGAGCCGCAATATCGCGGCACTTCTCATAATACTCCCTTTTCTTCCAGTCTTCTTTTTCGCCTTCACCTTTGAGAAACCAGCAGTCGGACAGAAGCCAGTATATGGCTTCATTGGAACAATCGGGATGCCCGGTCAGGTACTTTTCAAGTACTTGAGTAGCTTCGTCAAATTGTCCTTTGTTATAGAACTTTTTTGCGGTAATAAGTTCGTGTGGTTCTTCTTCTGTAAGATTCTTTGGAGATTCTACAAGGGCTTCGGGATCGAAAAGTATATCATCGACTTTCTGGAGGATACACATCCCTCTATGTAATCGCGCACGGAAATCACACTGTTCATATATCCCGAGGACTTCCTTTTTCAGCGCAAGGGTGATCTCCTTGAGAAGGTCTGAACCGAAACCGGATTCGGGTATCTCGAGACATTCTATATCCGACAGCTCCTCAGGTTTGATGAAGTCTTTAGTACATACCGGTATAATGGGTTTATCATATTTTTTTGCGAGTTCGATCTCTTTCTTTATCTTGTCGGCGTAATCGCCGACAAAGACAATAAGGGCGTTGCAAAAACGTATGGTTCGCTCCATGGTGTTGTACCATTGCCCTTCCTGTATCATCTTGTTGGTGACCGGTTCGAGACGTGGAAAGGAATACTTTAAATGAGGAATAAGCGAGCGACTAAAAAATTCCTGGTACTGTTGTTCCTCCGGCATGGCGACAAAAATTGTCCGTTTTGCCGGTCCTGCGGTTTCTTTAATCTTTAACACCAACGTGCGGTACGCTTTAGCGACTCGCTCAACCTCAAGCGCGGATTCAAACACAATCTCTTCTTTATAATAGAAGATCGGGTGATAGGGGATTTCGAGAATCAGCAGATCCTTGAAAATGTCCTGGAATTTCGTCTGTCGTTCCTTTTTTAAATCCGGCACTCCTTCACCGACCGGAGATGCTACAGGAATCACATCAATAGTTTTAAGCGGGTCCTTGGGGTCTTCAAATTGTTTGATTCCGAGATAATGTTTCTTTATTCCTTGTTCGTTTTGTTCATTCATCGCGAAGAAAAGCACTACACAATCAGGTATCTGATGTGTACAGATAAAGGCGGAATCGCACTCCCCGGTACGGGAATCGATCAGTACATAATCAGTATCCTTGAAAAGAGCAGCTGCCTGTTTTTTAAAGTTCTCGAAAAAACGGTATCCCAGAAACTTATCGTAGAGCCGGTCTATGTCGAGACTTCCCAGATTTCTGGGATAATCTGCGTCGAGTTTACCTGCGGGGATAAAGGCAATGTTCTGATATACTTTTCCTGTACCGAAAGTTGCAAAATCCTTTAATTGTGGAATTTCCTTCCTGCGCATATATTCGACGATAAAATCCAGCACCCCACCCCTGGTATGGTCACGTTGTGGAAAAGGATAGGTGTGTAATCCGGGCGCCTCGAGGTCAAAGTCCACGAGAACCACTTTTCGCCCCTCGCTGGCAAGGAGATAGGCTACATTTGCGAGCGCAAGCGTCCTACCGACACCGCCTTTGTAAGAGTAGAAGCTCACGAAGAATGGTTTTTTCATTGTCCGGCTCCTTCAGTCAAAGAGACCATTTCCCCTTTGATTCTCTGCAAGGAGGGTTCTTTCTCCCCACTTGCCTTTTCCTCTTCAAGCTGCACCTCGAGGACTTCCCGCTCCTCTGACGTGGGATCTTGAATCAGATAGGTAAGAAAATTTTCCATTTGAACTTGCCTGCAATAGGTGAGAAAGACCTTGATATTATTATGGAGCAAGGAAAGATACCGTTTGAAGAAATCCCATTCGTCGCCCTCCTCGGTAGGAAAAACCTCATGGTGCCATGAAAAGATGCGCTCCTCCATCTTTTCGAGGAGTTCAATCTCGTTATGGCATTTTGCAAGGCTGCTCCGTGTGTTGAGCCAGTGGAGGACAAAAAAGAGAAAGCGCTCGTCGCGGTGGGAAATCATCGAGTCAACAAACTCCAAGAAGCTATCGAGCTCGTCCATAAAAAAGGCTTTGAAATCGGAGACCCACTCAGGCGGTTCATTGCCGTATTGGTCAAGGAATTTTTTGAATTCGGCGGTTGCTTCATCGGGACGGCACTCGAGAAAAATCTCGGCACAAAATGCCTGGAGGTCAAGGCTTGGTTTTTTGGTGCGCGGTGGGCTATACCCGGAGATGAAATCCGTTACTTCCTTCTCCGCTTCAGGGTCGTTACCCAGAACCGCCTCATACCCGCCGAAGAGGTCGGCAAGTTTGACGAGCAATTTATGGCTTGGAAACCGCCTACCCTTCTCGATATTGCAGAGATGAGATACATTGATTCCCAGCTGACCTGCTAATTGGCTCTGTGTCATCTCCGCGTGCTCACGCAATGTCCGAATGCGTCTTCCGATTTCTTTTAACATTTCTCCTTTTCTCCCTTGATTACATGATATACACATTTCTCTATGTCGTACAACAAAAAAAAGCTTATCGACCACGTTATGTTTTTCAATTAGAAAACATAAGGGTACTCATCTATATCAACAAAGATCACCCTGCCTTTCTTTAGCGATATTTTTTATAGGTTTGTGGCTGAAAGATTTTTTTAATATGAAAACGCCTCAAAGAGCCGTAAAGAATACTATGTATAAAATCATACACCTAAATTTGGTACCGTAAAAAAGGCACCGCCATGAATCAAGAGTTTTTTTCTTTCAGAAAACTATTTTGCCAGAGGCGCCTTTGTAATTCCTTTGCTTTACCCAATTATGTTCCCCATACGAATCTGTATAAGTGTGATTGTCAGGAAAAACACCTCTCGTGTCAATAGTTCTGTTTTCAATAAGAAAAATGTTTTCACGCTCCCTTATTCTTCACCTGTCGTCTTTCCTTGAAAATAGCATGATGATGAATTCATCGTATTCCTTGATAAATCTCACTGCATCATTATAAACCTTCGTTATTATACGAAGGCAAAGGTTGTAATGATGTGCTTGATTGTGCGCCACGAGATTCCGCTGAATCATCTCAAAAACCTGGTTACGTCTCAACGTTTGCATACTTTGTTTTATAACCGAACACCTTTGATGGATTTCAACAAAACCGATTTTTAGGAAGGAATGAAGTTTGTCGTTTGAAATATTACAGGTGGCAAGATGTTCGACGTTAAAAAATTCGGTCCGGAGAGCGGGTCTGCACTCCGCCTCTTTAAGATCATTGATTGTCGCCGTGATAGCAGTTTTATGTTGCAATGTTTGCAGGGAGTGATATGTCTCATTGATAACGACGGAGGACTCACAAAGAGCCAGTAACGCGTCTGAAATATCGCTGAGGCTTTGATAATAAGGTGATTGCGTGACAATCTTTCCTGCACGCAAATAGGTCAATCCTCGCAAGAGTGCACACTGTGAGCACAGTTCTAAATAATCCTCGGAGAAACGGCGTAAATAATTGAATGTGTCGGGATCTTCACCGCCCCTGAATTTGTCCAGTAAATCGTCAAGAATGATCTGTACCTCAAGATTATGATCCATGATAAACGATACCTTTAATCTTTTACTTCTATTGTGGTTTATAAAGAGTCAAAATTTGGTAGATAATGGGGATATTCCGGAGGGAAGTCAATATATTTTTAAACACAAGGTAAGAAAGATTCGGGAGGATATGGATAGACTTCTATCCTTGCCTGGATCAAGTGGGATTTTTAATCTACCCTGTATGATTAATAGGTGTTAGCGGTGTTTCTTTTTTTTGCGTTTTTTCTTTTTTTTCGCGGGCGTGATGTTGCTTCCGCCGACGGGAAGTTCCGCACCGCCGACCGCGGCGTGTCGCCCGCCGGCGCCGCTCAGCATCTGTTTCATCATCCGGCGCGCCTGCTCGAATTGTTTCACCAGCTGGTTCACGTCAGGCACGGTCATGCCGCTTCCTCGGGCGATTCGTTCTTTACGCGAGCCGCCGAGAATGGCGGGATTCTCGCGTTCCTCCGCCGTCATACTCAGTATCATGGCTTCAACCTTTTGCATTTCCGACTCGTCGAACTCGAAATCCTTGAGCTGGCGCCCCACGCCCGGAATCATTGACACCAGGTCTTTCAACGGTCCCATCTTTTTCATCTGCCGCATCTGGTTGAGAAAATCGCTGAAGGTGAACTCGGCACGGCGAAGGCGTTTCTGCAGTTCCACCGCTTGTTTCTCGTCGAACGTTGTCTGTGCTTTCTCCACGAGTGTGACCACGTCGCCCATACCCAGGATTCGTGAAGCGATTCGGTCGGGATAGAACTCCTCGAGTGCGTCCACCTTCTCGCCGGTACCGATAAAGAGGATGGGTTTACCAGTGACGTATTTGATGGAGAGCGCGGCGCCACCTCGCGCATCGCCGTCCATTTTCGTGAGACACACACCGTCTATACCCACCTTCTCGTTGAAGATGCTTGCGCTGTTAACCGCGTCCTGACCCGTCATGGTATCCGCAACAAGCATGGTATAGCGAGGGTTGGTAGTCTTCTTGATCTCAGCGACCTCGTCCATTTTCATCTCATCAATATGGAGCCGCCCCGCGGTGTCGATAATGACGAGGTCGTGACTCTGTCGGTCTGCTTCGTCAAGCGCCTGCCTGGCTATCTTCGGCGCTGGTTGTTTATCGCCGCGTTCGAAGACGGGTATGCCGCTGTTGTCGCCCACGATCTTGAGCTGCTCGATAGCGGCGGGACGATGAATATCGCAAGCGACCAGCATCGGTCTGAATCCTTGCTTTTTATAGCGCAAAGCGAGTTTGCCGGCAAAGGTGGTCTTACCCGAGCCCTGGAGCCCTGCAAGGAGCACCACGTTTACTCGACCCGGCTCGAAATGAAATGGGGTATGCTCGCCGCCGAGAAGGTCTACCATCTCATCGTGGATGATTTTGACAATCTGCTGTGCGGGCGTGACTGACCTGAGCACTTCTGTACCGAGCGCCTTATCCTTGACGTGGGCGATGAAATCCTTGACCACCTTGTAGTTCACGTCCGCCTCGAGCAAGGCGAGTTTTATCTCGCGAAGGGCTTCATTGACGTTTTTCTCCGTGATAATGCCCTTCCCGCTGAGATTGCGAAATATGCCCTCTAATTTGTCGGTTAATGCTTCAAACATGCGATGTCTCTTCTCCAAAAGGTTGATTTTCTATTATTCTATCAAATGACGACGCAGAGCAACAAGGAAATAGTAAGAAGAAAACGCGCAACCGAGCGATTCGCGAAATCGGGAACGTAGCATCAGATACGAATACGAAAGGAACCGGAAATGCTGTTTACCCCACGAAATGAGGACGTGCGGGAGAAC
>CAZSMK010000090.1:0-16153 GCA_964608095.1 uncultured Candidatus Sumerlaeota bacterium
CCATTTGACCTTCCACTTTATTCGCCATATCTTTGCGGAATTTGATCATCATTTTTCGATAGGTGTCGTGTTTTATGCCGAGGATGAGCATGGCGAGGGTGAGGGCATTTTTGGTGTTGTTGATACCGACCGTGGCAACAGGAATCCCGGAAGGCATCTGGACGATCGAATAAAGCGCATCAACACCTCTGAGGTGTGTGGTATCGAGCGGAACGCCGATTACGGGAAGAAGTGTCTGTGACGCGACGACGCCGGGCAAATGTGCGGCACCACCCGCGCCCGCAATAATTACTTCTATTCCTTCCTTTTCCATTCGTTCAAGCCATTGCGTGAGCCGGTCAGGTGTCCGGTGTGCTGAAGCGATGGTAAATTCGTAGCCGACACCCCATTCCTGCATCTGTTCAAGAATGGGAGTGAAAAACTTGAAATCCGTTCGGCTTCCTACGACTATCCCTATTTTGCAGTCTTTGTCCTTGCTCATATTGTTCACTTTTCCCCGGTTCATGAATATAAAAGTAGATAACTGAGCGTAATGCCCTGTATTTCTCTATTACAAATGAATACTAACATATAATAGCATTTCAAACATAGCAGCGCAAGAGGTCTTGGTGTTCTCCCACTCGCCCTCGCCGGCGTTTTTTGCGTTCATGCACGAGATATAGGTGTCAGATAGTGGCTGACATGCCCGAGATATGAACACATGGCTTTTTCGGCGTCTGTTATGGCGGCTTTTCATAGGTCATGTATTTGTTGGAAACGCGTGAGACCCGATGGTTGCAATCAGGGATTCAACCACTTCGGCGATGGTCAGATCCGACGTATCCACAAGAATATCAGCCTTTTCGTATTGTTGTTGGCGCGTTGTAAGCAGTTCCCGGATTTTCTGTAACGGATTGGAGACTTGAAGTAAAGGTCGATAACTGTTTTCTTTAATCCTTTCATATATAACTTCAGGTCTTGCGGAGAGGCATACAACGAGGCCGGCGGACTTCATACGGTTGATATTTTCATCGAAGATGACGGCGCCGCCGCCGGTTGATACTACGTAACGCTCTAAGGTCACCAGTTTTTTGATGGCTTCTCTTTCATATTCACGAAAACGCGGTTCACCCTCTTCGGCAAAAATATCAGGGATTCTCTTTTGTGCCATCTGCTCGATGATGTCATCGGTGTCGATATACGTATAGCCAAGCTTTGCGGCGACCATCTTGCCGACTACGGTCTTTCCAGTTCCCATAAACCCAACCAGTATGATGTTGTTTCTCATTAAGCCTGATAACGTCTATATTCAAGTTTGAAAGAGGTGAATCTCCCACTTTTCACGGTTAAGAGCCGCTCGCAGAACAGACCCTTTTTATGGTACCAAACGATTTTGCCTGAAGGAAACGTAGTATACCGATGAAGAGAGAGTCAGGATTCGGCCTTAATTTCCTCACGGATTTTTTTCTCTATGGATTCCATGACCTCGGGATTTTCTATGAGAAATTGGCGTGCGTTTTCTCTTCCCTGCCCGAGACGCTGCTCGTCGTAAGAGAGCCAGGCACCGCTTTTATTAATAATCTTCATCTTTATACCGAGGTCGATTACTTCACCTGCATGAGAGATACCTTGCCCGTATAAGATGTCGAATTCGGCTTCTCGAAAAGGCGGGGCAAGTTTATTTTTCACCACACGAGTACGGACTCTGTTGCCGATGCTTCGATCGGCGTCTTTAAGGGTGGCGATTCGGCGTATGTCGAGCCTCATAGAAGAATAGAACTTGAGCGCTCGCCCGCCGGGTGTGAATTCCGAACTGCCGAACATGACGCCTATTTTTTCACGAATCTGGTTCAGAAAGATGACACAGGTTTTCGAACGGTTTATTGCGCCTGTAAGTTTTCTCATTGCTTGTGACATGAGGCGTGCCTGGAGTCCGATATACGAGTCGCCCATTTCTCCTTCAATCTCTGCGCGTGGAACTAATGCGGCTACCGAGTCGATTGCGATAATATCCACGGCATTGGAGCGAACGAGAGTTTCCACGATATCGAGCGCCTGTTCACCGCTATCCGGTTGAGAGATGAGGAGATCGTCGAGATTGATCCCGATGGTTTGAGCGTAGTGGGGATCAAAGGCGTTCTCGGCGTCGATAAACGCGCCGACGCCGTTGTTTTTTTGTGCCTCGGCAATGGCATGAAGCGCCATGGTGGTTTTCCCGGACATCTCAGGACCATAGATCTCGATCACGCGTCCCCGTGGATATCCACCGATCACAGTCGCAATATCAAGTGAAACAGACCCTGAGGAAATGACGGGTTGTTCCTGGACAACGTTCTCTCCAAGGCGCATGACAGAACCCTTACCGTAGCTCTTCTCTATTTGAGACAGCGCCAGATCGAGCGCTTTTTGTTTTTCGTCTGCTGGATTTTTCTCCGCCACTTTGTTCCTCCTTTACGAGTCCCCGGTTTTTTTGAGACTCTTGTCTATTTTGTCGATTAAATGCTGGATTTTGGTACTTTCTTTTTTTGAATCTGAATTTGTGCGTGCCCCTTTTTTGTCAGGATCAATCACGCCGGGCATCTCAAGTAGGGTCTGGAACGTAATATCGATAGCGGCAAGCATGGCGACCCGATGCAGATTAATTACTCCTGACGATGCAATTTCCTTCATCCGCATGTCTACGAGTTTTGCCGCCTTCTCGAGCACCTCTTTGTCCTGATCGGCGACGCGCAGATTAAACTCCTGCCCATAGACTTTGATTGTTATAGGTTTTTCTTCTGCCATGTTATCATAACCTCAACAGAAATACAATTCGCATAGCGGGCTATTCCTATGTTGGTTTCAACTTATCTAACAAGGATTCAAGGCTTCCACAGCGTTTTATTATCTTCTCGAGTTTGGCTTCAACCAGGCTTTCTCGTTTTTTGATTTCATCGAGTTCCTTTTTCTTCGCTTCTAATTCTTCATGTAAGGCGGTGCATTCCGCGTCTTTTTTCGATAGTGTCTCACTTGTGCTTTCAGCCTGCTTGATTAAAAGGTCGATCCTCTTTTCGAGGCCATCAAGATCATTTATCATTTTCGATTCACCAGCCATTTTTCCCTCTCAATGTTCGCAACCTCTATCTTTATTCGTATGTATTTCAGCAAGCGTACACTGTATTCACCCAAAAAAGCAATGCTTTTTCATCTCTTTTTCACATGAAGAACGTGGGACAAGCGCTACTAAAATCATTATTATAATCCCAGCTCCAGGTGAATGTCCTGCATCGCACGTAAGCTGAGTTCGATAAACTCATTGAGTGGAATTCCCGCGGATTCGCATTCCATTATAGCCCCCCGGTCGACGCTTCGCGCAAATGCTTTCTCTTTCATGCGTTTTCGAATACTTTTGGGTCTCACGTTGGCGAGTTTTTTCTCGGGTTGAACCAGTGCGGCGGCTACTATCAGACCCGTGATGTTTTCCGAGGCGGCAAGGAGATGTTCGAGCACACTTTCGCGTCGCGAGCCGGGAACCGCTTCATTGTGCGAAACAATGGCTTGAAGGAATTCTTCCGGAACGCCCCTTTCGCGTAAGATCTCTGCTGTCCCGAGCGAATGCTTTTCCGGCGTGTCTTTTGTCGTCTCGTAGTCGAGGTCGTGAACGAGCCCGATAAGTCCCCAGTCGTCGGAATCCGCTCCTACTCGCTCCGCTACCTTTCTCATTATGGATTCCGTTGCAAGGCAATGCTTGAACAAATTCTCCGTGTGGATATGTGTTCTCATCAAATCAAGCACGTCCTCACGCGACAACCCGAATTTACCCATCTTTCGATGCTCCTCTCAGTTTATTTCATACATGAAGCGTTATTTCTTATAGCACTGGATAAAACGCTCGATTGACCGGTCGTATGTTCGTTCCACCTCCGGAGGGAACAGACATCCCGGAAGTTCTCCCATTCTAAAGTGATACTGTATACATTCACAACAGAATCCCTTTTTTGAACAAGGCTCGTACGTACAGGTACATTTCTTCATATTAATCTGATGATTCTTACACTCTTCCGCCATAAGCGCCATTCCTCCGAACAATTTCCGGTTTAAAATTAATGGTGATTGTACAGGGGATTTATAAAAGAGACAAATATTTTCCACGAAAATGGGCAACTTTTATGCAAAAAAGTTCTCCTTCTTTTCCCGGTTAAATCTTTATTCTTTCTTTTCTCTGCAAATGTCGATATATTACAATTTGGTTTTAGATATGTGTTGATCCTCCTACAGTATATGAGCGAATGAGTTTCTGACGGGGGACGTCGTTACTATTATTATAGATGGAGTAAACGTAATAATGCTGGCAAAGAGAATTATCCCGTGCCTCGACGTGAAGGATGGACGAGTGGTGAAAGGTGTACAGTTTGTAAACCTGGTCGATGCGGGCGATCCCGTGGAGTCTGCCCGTGTCTATAACGACGCAGGCGCGGACGAGCTCGTGTTTCTTGATATCACGGCGTCGTATGAACGGCGGAACATAATGGTCGAGGTGGTATACAGGACAGCCGCGGTGGCATTCATGCCGGTAACGGTAGGAGGTGGATTGCGCACCGTCGAGGATATTAACGCGATGTTGCGTGCCGGTGCGGACAAGGTATCCTTAAACACGTCAGCAGTTGAGAATCCCGATCTTGTAAAGAAGGGAGCTGCTCGGTTCGGGGCGCAATGTATGGTCGTTGCTATCGACGCCCGGCGCCGGTGGCGAACTCCGGGCAACGACGACTCGCTCTGGTGGGAGGTCTATATTCATGGTGGACGAACGCCGACCGGGATGGATGTGGTGCAATGGGCTCGAGACATAGAAGAGCTTGGAGCCGGTGAGATTCTCCTTACCAGTATGGACCGCGACGGCACGCAGGAAGGTTATGATCTCGAGCTCACGGCAGCCATCGCGGAGGCAGTTCGAATACCCGTAATTGCATCAGGTGGTGCGGGTAGTCTTGAGCATATTTACGAAGCCTTAACCGTGGGCAAAGCGGATGCAGCCCTGGCGGCAAGTATCTTTCATTTCGGCACATTTTCCATTAAAGAGACCAAGGAGTATTTAGCCCGGCGGAATGTGAGGGTTCGACCGGTAACTTGACCTTTAACCAGGAGCTTAATAATGCATCGTAATCTCACATTCATCTCGCTCGAGAGTGTTGATAGTGGAGATGGCGAATATATGGCTACGTATCCTCTTAATCCCTCGCCATTTTTGATAGAGTCCATCCGCTCGGTAGGTCTTATCAATCCGCCTCTTATGGAGAAAAAGCCCGCTACTTCAAGGGGTGGGTATCGCATAATTTGCGGGTTTCAACGAGTGACGGCGTGCAAGGAGTTGAAAATAAGTGAAATACCCGCCTTCGTGCTGGATGAATGTCAGGACAATAAGGTATTAAACAAACGTTTGCTTACGGCTTTTTTTGACAACAGTTCTCACAGGGCATTCAATCTTGTTGAAAAGGCTCACTGGGTGGCGAAACTTCATTCCGCGTTCGGTCCTGAAGAGACACTAAACCGGTTTCTGCCGTATCTCAATATTTCCCCTTCGCACGAATTGATGCGCCGATATCTACTCCTTGCCGGCGCTCCCGAGGCGGTCAAAGAACTGGCGGTAACCGGTTCGATTTCACTCAAGGAAGTAGCGATACTTTCAGAATGCGATGATGCAGACCAGCATGCGTTTGCCGGTTTAGTAGCGCAGCTACATCCGGGAATTAACCTGCGACGAGAATTTCTCCACCTGCTTCATGACATTTCGCAACGCGATGAAGTAACAATGGCTGACCTTCTCAAGCAGAACGGGATACGCTCTATATTGGATTCCAACGCTGCCGCGCCGGTTAAAATCGAGGGAGTACGTGAATATTTACGCCGAAAACGCTACCCTTTGTTGAGCCGTATTGAAGAGACTTTTGAGGGAATGAGGAAAGACCTGGCACTCCCGGAAGGAGTACAGCTTAAGCCGCCGGATTTTTTCGAAAATGATCAATATAAGCTAATTATTACACTAAGCGAGACCGATGAAGTTCATACAATTATCGATTTAGTCTATGGGAGGAGAGATCACGTATCATCATTAATTAAGAGAATGTCGGAGGAGATCAAGGGCGAGGGGAGAGAAAAGTGAGTGAACACGATATCTATATGCGGTTAGCCCTTGAGGAGGCAGAGAAAGCGTTTGCCGCAGATGAGGTGCCAGTAGGAGCAGTTATACGACTTAAAGAAGAGGTTATTGCCCGAGCGTATGATGAGCGTCACCATAGCGGTGATCCGACGGCTCATGCCGAGCTGCTTGCCATTCGGCGCGCCGCCGCACGACTCGGTGATTGGCGATTGGAACACTGTATACTCTACTCCACACTCGAGCCATGCCCCATGTGTGCAGGCGCATTGATATTGTCACGGGTTGAATGTCTTGTGTACGGCGCGCCTAATTATAAGAGCGGAGCCGTGGTTTCCCGATGTCGTCTTCTTGACGTTTCCGGCTTCAACCATAAGGTAAAAGTCGTCCCCTCGATATTGGCAGACGAATCAGCGGAATTGTTGTCGCGTTTTTTCGATCAAAAACGCGCCGCGCCCTGATATTGTGCTTGATATTCCTCCTCGAGCTCTTAATCATAGGCAGTTTTTGGTTATTAGATACCCAGGGCGGAGGACTTACCGGGTGATTAGAAGTATAGAAAAAGTATTTGAGAGGATTTTTCTGGCAAGTGGTGGGATTGTGCTTCTTTTTTTCAATGCACTTGCCCAGACACGCTACCTTGTCCGTAACCTCGATAAGTTACTGAGGCAAATGTTTGATGTAGGCGTGATTACGTTTCCCCTTGCGTCGCTTATCGGACTGTTTACGGGAATGATCGTCGCCCTCGAGTCGGGTATCGAGTTGAAGGAAATGGCGCTCGAGACCGTCGTACCCAGTATTGTCGCGCTCTCCATGATGCGCGAGATGGGTCCTGTGATTACTGCCATGATCTCGTCGGGTCGTGCCGGTTCCGCCATGGCGGCTGAACTCGGTACCATGACGGTTAATGAAGAAGTGGATGCGCTTCGGGCTCTCGGCATCAATCCTGTTCGCTTTCTTGTTATGCCCCGCTTGTTGGCTACCATTATCGTTCAGCCGATATTAACCGTGTATGCAGTACTCATTGGTATATGGGGCGGAAGTGTGGTAAGCGACAGTCTTCTGGGTATCCCGCGTGACTGGTTTATGCATCGCATCTACACCACTCTCGACTTCAGCGATATTGTGTTCGGGCTTAGCAAGACCGTTGTGTTCGGCGCTATTTACTCGGTGATATCGTGCTACATGGGACTGAATGCGAAGCGTGGCGCTGAGGATGTCGGCAGGGCGACTACGAGGGCGGTCGTTGCTTCACTTACTATGATTCTTATTGCAGATTATTTTGTCGGAAGGTTTTTTGGCTGAGATGGATATTCTTATTAAAGACGTGCATAAAAGGTTTGGGGACAATGTCGTGCTTCGCGGCGTTGACCTTGAAATTAAAGAAGGAGAGATAAGCGTCATCCTGGGAGGTTCCGGTGCGGGTAAGAGTGTCCTGCTCAAACTCATTCTCGGCTTGATGCGACCGGATAAGGGCTCTATTCTGCTGAACGGTTCCGACATCACCACCATGAGTGAGGCGCGGCTCCTTCCGCTTCGAAGGAAAATCGGATTGGTCTTTCAGAGCGGGGGGCTTCTAAATTCCCTCAGCGTCGGCGAGAATATCGCATTACCCCTCAAGGAGCATCGATTGGCTACCGCGCGTGAGATTGCCTCCATAGTCGCTGAGAAACTGGACGTACTGGACCTGCAAGGAAAGGAATCAGAAATGCCGTCGAACCTGAGCGGTGGAATGAAAAAACGCGTCTCTATCGCGCGTACCCTTGCACTTAATCCACAGGTTATTCTTTATGATGAACCCACTGCAGGGCTTGATCCACCTATGGCGGAAAATATCGACAACCTTATTCTTGATCTTAATAAGCGGCTTGGTATGACAACAGTTGTTGTCACTCACGATCTACAGAGTGTGTTCAAAATCGCTACGAAAATCAGTATGCTTCATGAAGGGGTCATCGTTGAGCAGGGGAATCCTCGGGAGTTTATGGCGAGTTCCAACGAAATCGTCAGAGAGTTTCTTCATAGAACCGTAACTTCAAATTTGAGCGAGGTGAACCAGACATGGAACAACAAAAATCAATAATTGTACTGGTGGGGATTTTTTGCATAGTAGGGATTTTTTTACTGGCATGGTTTTCCCTTAAACCAATCGAGAAACAAAAAATTGTTGAGCCGATGACGCTGACTGCTTTTTTCGAGCAGGCAAAAGGGCTTGAAGAAGGCGCCATGGTCTCCCTTATGGGTGTAAGAGTCGGCACAGTAGACCATATTGACTTCGATATGACAAAGAAAAAAGTCAGGGTGGATATGACCGTATCGGGGAAATACTCCTTACCCGACGACAGTGTCGCAATGATTTATTTTAAGAGTCTCCTTGGACAGCATTTTGTTCAAATAATACTTGGGGAAGCGTCAACGGTTCTTAACCCGGGAGATGAAATAACCACGCGAGAGATTCCGGATATGAACGAAGTCATGGCGAGCGCCAGTGAGATTACCCAGGACGCCAAAAGTTTTCTGACGTCGCTTGACGATAATCAAAAACGTGTGGCTGACAAGATAACCACCTTGATCGATGAAAACCGTGATAATATTTCCGAAGCCACCAAATCATTTGCAGAATTCTCACCAAAGGTCAATAAAGCCGCAGATGAAGTCACCGCATTATTAGAAGACATTCGTGGTGGGGAAAGCACAATAAGCAAACTCCTCGAAGACGACGAGGTGTACGTCTCGCTTAAAGATATGATCGACTCGCTGGATTCTGTTGTTCAAGGACTTAAAGACGGCAAAGGAACACTCGGTAAGTTGCTTTATGAGGATACACTGCATAGTGAACTTGAAACGGCTCTGAACAGTGTCCAGGAGTTCAGTAATGAGGCGAAGACTTTTCTGACAAATGAGCAAGACAGAATAACGCAGGTTATGGAATCGATGGAAAAGGCAGCGCCACAATTCGAGAAGAGCGCGGAAAATCTCGCGGAGATTTCAGATAAAATCAATCAAGGTGAAGGCTCCCTTGGAAAATTCATCAATGATCCCTCGCTTTATGACGATGCACAAAGGACATTGAACCAGATTGAACAGACCTTTAGAGAGGGAGAGGAACAGGGACTCATGCGCACCTTTGCCACAATCTTCTTTGCTTCTCTTATGTAATCTACTACAATCTGCTTCATGTCTGAGACTTCAATAAGAAGCGGGAAGAATAAATCCTCCGGCGTATCTCCACCATTACGCATTGTCTTCTGGGAGACGACTACCGCCTGTAACCTTAGGTGTCGTCATTGCCGGAGATTGGAAGCGACGCAGACAGCCTCGAGTGAAGAGCTCACTCCGAAGCAGGGTATTCGTCTTGTTGATGATTTATCCGCGATGGGCGCTCCTCTCCTGATATTTAGCGGCGGTGAACCCCTTATGCGTTCGGATATTTTTGATCTCGCGGCGTATGCAAGCGATCTCTCACTTCCCGTTGCCCTTGCCACAAACGGAACCCTTATCAACGAATTTGTGGCGCTTCGTATCAAAGAGTCTGGGATAAGGCGGGTTTCCGTAAGCCTCGATGGCGCAACGCCCGATATACATGACGCGTTTCGCGGAATCGAAGGTTCCTTTTCTAAAGCGGTTAAGGCATTGAGATATTTAATCGCTTCGGGCGTATCGACACAGATAAATTTTACCCTCGCACGCCATAATGTCCATCAAATGGAGGATATGTTTACCCTTTCGCTCCGTATCGGTGTCGATGCTCTCCACCTGTTCATGTTGGTACCTGTCGGGTGCGGTGTCGAAATTTCGTCTGAAGAAATGCTTTCGCCCGAAGAATATGAAGATGCACTCAATAGATTTTGCGATTTATCAGCGGCGTATACAGGCAAAATCGTAACCAGGGCAACATGTGCGCCCCATTATTACCGGATTCTTGCTGAACGGGGTATCATTTCGCCATCGGGACGAAGCCGTGGGGGTCAGGTTGCTGCCGGTGCGTCTCCCATGCATTCCTTTACGCGGGGCTGTCTGGCGGGGATTTCAGTCTGTTTCGTCTCTCATCGCGGTGAGGTTTTTCCCTGTGGCTATCTTCCTGTTTCCTCTGGAAATGTGACCCGAAAACCTCTTAGCGAAATCTGGAACGACTCGGAGGTATTCAAGGCTCTTCGGGATTATTCCCGGCTCAAGGGAAAGTGCGGTCGTTGCCCGTATATCAACATTTGCGGTGGTTGTCGTGCACGGGCTTTTGCCCAAAGCGGCGATTTCCTTGAGGCTGAACCTTATTGCCTGTTTGAGCCTTGAGGACTTTTACACATGGCTGATGCGAACTATCATAATGTCTCGAAATATCAAGCACGCCGGTTGCTCCTTCTCATACTCATTCTCGGTGCCGTTATCCGGGCGGTAACTTTATCCGCCAATGACCTGTGGTATGATGAAATCAGCACCATCTTTGCCACTCGCATGCCTTTGGACGACCTTCTCGATGTATCCAAATTTTATACCGCGCCCCCGGTATATTATATACTCCTCAAAGGGTGGTTCTTACTCACGAATGATCTCTTTCATCCCCGTGTTTTTACGTTCCTCTGGTCGCTCCTGGGGATTTATTTTACCTATCTTCTCGGAAGAAGATTATTAAACCGGGAGGTGGGATTAATAGCCGCGCTTTTTATCGCTCTTGCGCCGTATCATGTGCGTTACTCCCAGGAAGTGCGCATGTACGTCATGCAGTGTACGCTCCTTACCGCAGAAACTCTTGTTCTGCTTGCTGCGGTGAGAAAGCAGACCTTTTTCCGCTGGGTATCCTATGGATTTCTTATCGCCTTGAACCTGGCTTTAAAGTATCAATCCATTTTTTACTGTTTCGCCGAACTCCTTTTTCTCGTTGTTTATACTTGGAGAGCGGGGCGCCGTTCCATGGTCACAAAAATACTTCTCGGCATTGCGTTCTGTACCTTATTGCTATCGCCCGTTATATGGATCGGCATTCAACAATTAGTCCTTGCTGATTTCGATATGGTATGGGTTCCTGCGCTTCAGCGATTTGATATTGTTCGCTGTTTTTTAATCACTTACCTATATTATGTAATTGCGTTTAAAGAAGCCTGGTGGATGTGGGTCTTGAGTGGTTTTATTGGCATTATCATTATAATGGGGAACCTCGGGCAGTGGAAGAACCAGAAAGAGAAATTTGCCCTTTTTCTGCTTCTGCTTCTGGCGATATTCCCTCCTCTCATCATGTATGTATTGAGTAGTGCAGGCTTTCGTATCTTTTTCCTTGTTCGATATGTCATTATTGCATTGGTGCCATTCATAATTCTTATTGCCGCAGGGGTGTCCAGAATAAGGGCGTTGATGATAAAGCGTGTCGTGTTCATCATCCTTTGTGCTCTCTTCATGGTTACAAGCCTTGTGCAGGCGACAAAACCATGGAATCCATCCTGGCAGGCGCTCACGAAAAGCATCGATGCACATGTCGAGAAAGACGATGTGTTTCTTGCCAATACGCCATGGGGTATGTCCGGCTACTTCTATTACTCCGAAGAGCCGCAATATCCCGAGAATTTTTGGCTCGTATTCCACGACAAGGAACGCCGTCCGGAACGTTTCTATCTTTTTCAGACGAATGCGGTTGACCAATCCGGACTTGGTTTTCCCGGCTACCTTCCCCTCATACTTCCTAAATTCGGCAAGCAAACCATCCTGTATCAGGACGGCTCGCATACCTTCTCTTTACACGAAGATGTCGATTTCGAAGAATTCAGGGAATATGTAACCGACAATCTTGATAGCCGCTGCGATTGGGGTGAACGAGAGGATTTTGTGTTCTCGATATTCGCAGATGAAAAGCGCCTTAACCACGACAACAGGTTTACGACTCCTGATTACAACGATGAATTATGGGCGTTTCGTTATTTCACTCGTGATGTTGTCTCGTTTCAGGTACGTGCAGATCTTGCACCGGGCTATTACCAGGTTCGATTACGAGCTCACATGTATTTTGGTCCGCGTGTGCCCGGTCGTGATGTGAGCATAAGGGTTGAAGATATTGCATCCTATACCTATAATAAGGAAAACCATTTGTTCTGGTATTATTCGCTGCCTTTTCATTTACACAAGAAACGAGATAGTCTCAATATTGAAGTGGAATGTCCCCTCATCAGACCTGCTGATTACAACCCCCTTGAAGATAAAAGGCGATTGGGATTACGGTTTTTCTGGATTGCGCTCGCAAAGGTTGATCTCGATATTTACCGTAATGATGAGGATGACCGGCTCTATTACGCGTATAAGATCGGTAATCTGGACGAGGATGGGATATGCTGCGGTAACGGCATATACGCGTATAGAGAATATGACATGGGTGAGTGGTATCGCTGGACTACAGGCGACGCCGAGTTTTTCCTTATAGTGGATAATCCTGACGTCGGGCGTATTAATAAGTTAATGTTGAACCTGCGGCAAAATCACCCTGATCCTGAGTACATACCTGAAGTCAAGGTCTTGTTGAATGGAGAAGAGATCGGGCTGTTCGAGGTAGGAAAAGCATTCGAGAATTATGTCGTTTCGGATATAGGCGGATATATCAAACCAGGGATCAACCGGTTAAGGCTACTGTGTCCGACCTGGCGTCCCTCTGGCGTTCTTGACACTACCGATAATCGCGACTTAGGCGTGCAGGTGAGTTTAATACTTCTTTCGGAATAAAACAGGATGACAAAGAGTAAAAAAGGAAAGAGGCGAAAAAAACCGGTAAACAAGAGCAGCAGTCTTGTTCTTCTCGTAATAGCGGTTATTATCTTTGCAGGTGCGGGTCTTCGTCTCTGGGGTCTGGGGTCACAAAGCCTCTGGCTTGACGAAGCTTTTACCGCAATGATCAGCTCCCGCGACGTACCCTATATTATTGATTATACCATGCACGATCGAGGACCTCTTCCCTTGACCTATCTCTTTCCATGGATTGCTCAACAAATCGCGCATAATAATTCCGAGGGTACGCTTCGCTTCTTCGATTGGCTTTTCGGTTTTCTTGGACTTCTCGCTATCATGTTTCTTGCACGTTCTGTGAAAAAAGATTCCTTTTATATCGCCGTGACTGTTTTGCTTCTTTCTTTTTCGGCGTTTCACCATTACTATTCCCGTGAGGCACGCGGGTATACCGCGCTGGTATTTCTCACTATTTTCCAGTTCATGTTTCTCTGGAAGGCGTTGACTGAAAAAGGCAACCGGTTTTTATACTGGCTTTTTTACTTTCTTACACTCACAGGGGCGTTTTACTTCTCAATGTTTGCCGGTTTTGTTCTGGTTACAAACGTGGTGTGGGTACTGATGGCGCTTTTTGTGTTTGATTCCGGGGAGGCTTCAGCCGAAGCCAACCGAAAGACGCTTAGTACTTTTTTCGTAGTGACGCTTCTTAGCGCGGTTTCAATGGCTATCTGGCTTGCGATTTCGCTTCCCCTTGTCAGCAAGGCGGATGTGGTGGCTGAGAAGCTACCGCCCCTCAAGACGCTTCTTTTCTTCGGCGACTCGTTTATCACAATTACTACAGGTCATTTTGCCGGTTCCCTCCTCGTTTTACTCGTCATCCTCGCCGGCTTTGTTCTGGTTCCACGTACCTTATATCCCGTACTCCTTTATCCTTTTTTATTTCTCGCGATAGCATTTTTCTTTTTTCAATGCTCGCCGATAACGCCCGCCTTTTTACACAGTCGGTATCTTATAACGGTCTTGCCGTTTTTGATTCTCGCATTCAGCCTGAGTCTATCCTGTCTTGTAGAAAAAGCAGGCGACAAGACAACAGTTGTGATTCTGGTGGGCGCAATTTTAGGGGTGTATCTACTTTTTAACGGTGTTGCCATGTATGAAACATATACGACGGAGAAGCAAGACTGGCGCAGCGCCGGAGAGTATCTCGCTCGACATTTTCAAGCGGGCGATGTTATATTCGGCGGCGCAAACGAGTGTCCCGTGGTGCTCTTTTATTATCTTCCTCCACGCCTGCGGCAATATTTATCTCAGGATGTTCCAACTGCAAGAGACCTCGAGCACGCAATGCAACAGTTCAAACGGGTGTGGTATGCTACTGCGTATTATCGGTGGTATTATCCATGGCGTGCTCATCCGAAGGGCGGAGAACAAGACCGGCTATTTTACGACTGGCTTGACCAACAGTTCGATCTTGTGCGTGAATTTCCGGGTGAATATCCTGTAAAAATCTTTCTTGGTTCTGTCAATACGAATCGCATCACTGGAGATTCCGGAGAATAATCGCAAGGAAGAAAAGTCTGAAATCGTTATGGAAGCTGACTTTCATGATTCCTCGAGGCGATTTAATTTCTGGAAAGTTGTTGAGGGGTACGTTAGCATATCAATTTTGCTACAGTAAATATTCTTTTTACTTTTGGTTATTACTAAGGAGGATAGGATGAAACAAATAAGGCGTTACTCTGCATTAGGGGGATGTCTTATATTAGCTGTCCTGATTTTGTTGATGACGGGATGTGGCTTCTTGGTGTTCAACAAAGACAAGGTGCAGCCCTTTACGTTTGTTCAGATTTGCGATCCTCAGCTCGGGATGGGTGGTTATGAACATGATATAGACACATTTACGCGTGCGGTCGAGCAAATCAACGAAATGAAACCCGACCTCGTCGTCATCTGCGGCGACTTGGTTGAAAAACCTGACGACAAATCCTTCGCAGATTTCAAACGGATTAGGTCCAACCTGACTTTACCCGTGTATTGTGTCCCGGGCAATCATGACGTTGGCAATAAGCCGGACAAAGCCGCACTCGCTCGTTACCGCACCGTAATCGGCAAAGATTATTACTCTTTCACGCATAAAGGATTTACGTTCGTGTGTAGCAACACCCAGTTGGTGAAAGCTGCAGTCGAGGGTGAATCGGAGAAACACAGCGCCTGGCTCGAGGAAACACTTGCCGGGGCCAAGAAAAAAGATTCTCCCGTTATCGTGATAGGGCATTATCCCCTTTTTATCACGAATCCAGATGAAAAGGAAGAGTACTTCAACTTGCCCGTGGATGAAAGACGTCAGCTCCTGACAATCTTCAAAGAGTGTGGAGTTGTAGCCGTACTGACGGGACATGTCCACAAGACCCTTATTAACGAATATGAAGGGATACTCATGGTGACAGGCGAGACAACCAGTGTAAATTTCGACAAACGCCCTTGTGGATTCCGCCTGTGGACGGTTGTTTCACCTACGTCCATAAAACACGAATTTGTACCCATAGAAGGACTTACCGAAGGTACTGATTAAGAGAAGAGACTAATTTGTGGTCAGAGAGGCTGTCCGACAACCTCTCAGGCATTACATTACTCATTCGTGTAATTCGGACATTTCTTTGTAAAAAAAAAGAGAGCAACGACTCACGGAGTTTGGAATGCGGCGGCTTATGGCTGGGTAGCAGACACCGCCGCATTAAGCGCAGATGCGTCTGCGCGCAATCTGAGATTGCGTTGTTCCAGCTCGGAAAAAGAAGTGCAAACTTTAAGGTTCGACCCCGAAAATTAACTACTAATATTTTTTCTTTTTTTAACAACGAATCAAACGAGCTTGATACCATTCTCACCGAATCACACGAATAAAGAATTTTCTCATATCCTTTTTCAACCATGCTCGCACTCGTACTCGCACTCGCGTTCGCACACCTGAGCGGGCGCGCACTCACTACCGTGTCGTGCCCATAATAAGTGGAGATCAGTGGAGATATGTGGTTTAAAACAATATCTTCTTTTATCCACGAATCTCCTCTTGGGGAAAAGACATTATCTTAACGCGGAGAGCGCAAAGAGACAATGAGAACGCAGAGTTTTCTAATCTCTTCATGTAGCTCTTTCTGCGAATTCTGCGTTGAAATAGATACTAAGTAAATTTCTCCTGGCACCGCGGATCTTCACTCATCTACACTAATTTCTTTACCACTTAAAATCCCTTTTTTCTTTACCCGCGAATTACACGGATTACACGAATAAAAAATTTTTCCATAATTTTTTTCAACCGCACTCTCACTCGCGTTCGTACACGCC
>CAZSMK010000091.1:0-35784 GCA_964608095.1 uncultured Candidatus Sumerlaeota bacterium
TGATACGATCACTCCACACAGGTATACCGATAGACTTTCCGCTATTTCCGCACTCGTACGACTGAACGTGCGTGTTATAGCCATCGAAATCGCGTCGTACGTGTGAGCTTGTCACGCCCCTAATGTTTTGCTTTTCGAGACCAAGATACGCTTTGCATATTCCTGGAGTAATACCCTTCGGGAAGAGAGTGGAAGCCGGTTTCCCGCTAAAACGGGAAAATGAGGTCTGAGAGGCTGTCCGGCAATTTAATTTGGATTGCGCAGACGCGTCTGCGCTTTGTATCGGCGTGACCGTGTCACGCCTCGCGACCTTGTCGCGCTTATAGCGGCGGTGTCTGCTTCGCAGCCATAAGCCGCCGCATTCCCCAATAAGACTCTAAGTATTTGATTTTTTTATTTAATTTTTGAATTGTCGGACAGCCTCTCTGACCCCATTTTACGTCCCATAAACTCGAGCGCATGTGAGGCGATGTCGCGCCAGCCGTAATGCGCAGTGATATGTTCTCGTCCCTGTTCTCCCAACCGCTCAGCAACGACAGGCTCATGCACCAGCAGGTTGAGCGCATGCCTGAATTCATAGTAATCGTTGAAATAAAGCCCGCCGTTTGCAACGGAGGTCAGCCAACGGGTTACGTCGCAATGTCCATTTACAAGAACCGGTGTCCCTGCCAGCCACGATTCCATAATCACCATCGAGAAACTCTCGCGATTGGAAGGCTGCACAAGTAGATCTGCTGCTGCACATGCGTCGCGGATATCTTGTTGAGAAGCCAATCCGATATCGATTATTTTATCTGAAGATTCCGGGGGAATATCGGTCAATTTTCCAGGACCGATAACGACCAATTTCAGGGTTGACTTTTCCTCCTTTACATAGCGGTTGAAGAGTTCGACAAGGTAATAGACGTTCTTTCCGGGGTCTTTTCTTCCCACACAAAGTATAAAGGAACCGTTGATCCGATATTGTTCACGGAACCGCTCGGCATCGGCATGAAAATCTTCGTGTATTCCGACCCCGAAAGTCTCTCTGGTCTGGTCTTCTGTAAGGTCATAGAGTGAGCGTGCAAACGCCGCTTCGGGCGGCGTGCTGAACAGAATGCCGCGAACACGCTGGAACATATCCTTCACCGGCGGGAGATACGCTATAGGTTCATCGTGCAGACAGGGGATAAGAAAGGAGCGTTCAGGGCACACACGTGTGCCTATTACGGATGTGCCGTATTGATAGGGCATAAAAATAACTGGAGCATTTCCCGTCTTTTCTCTTATGTAGTCCATCAGCGCATCGCTGTTTATCGAATTCTGGAAAAACTCTTCCGCTTCCTTCGGTCGAAGCGAAAGTCCGTTTATGAGCCGTCCGTTCAGGGCATGGAACCGTTTGGCTTCAGCGCGTTTGACTGGAAACCGCCTCACCCTGACATCGCCCACTTCCGTGAGCCCGGGAGCATAATGATTCTTATACCAGTTCGAGCCCACATCCTTGCTGCACGTGGTTAAGACCTCGACCTCCACTCCGAGGTCCTGGAACGTTTCGCACAACAAATGCGCATGGTATTCAGCTCCTCCCGCTTCCTGTCCGTACCATGCGATAACGTAATACAGTTTTTCAATCTTCATTCTTGTCGGTTCCGTCTCTCCTGTTATTGACGTTATTTTCAAGAAAAGAATCCCTGAATTCTTCCCATTGTTTCTGCTTGATTGCTTTACGGATTTCCCGGACATGGGTAAAAAAGAAATGGAGATTATGGATGGTGTTGAGCCGCGAACTCAGGATTTCGTTTGCCATGAAGAGATGCCTTAAATATGCACGGCTATAGTTGCGGCATGTATAGCACGTGCATTTTTCATCCAGGGGTCGTGGGTCGTCGGCATAGCGAGCCTGTTTGATAGATATTGTGCCGTTTGAAACGAAGAGGTTGCCGTTGCGTGCATTGCGTGTCGGCAGCACGCAGTCGAACATATCCACTCCTTTATCAACAGCCCGGACGATGTCCTGAGGTGTTCCGATACCCATCATATAGCGAGGTTTGTGCTCGGGTAAGAACGAGATACTGACGTCGAGCATCTTCCAGGTCATCTCGCGTGGTTCGCCGACAGCAAGCCCCCCTATCGAGTAGCCCGGCAGATCGTTCCCCACAGTTTGTTCAGCTGACCATGCGCGTAACTCTTCATACATACCGCCCTGGACAATGCCGAACAACGCCTGTTGATCGTTCTTATGCGCCGCATGGGACGCTTCCAGCCATCTGAGTGTGCGTTCAGTGGCGCTCTTCGCATACGCGTACTCTGCAGGCCATGGGATGCATTCGTCAAATGCCATGATTATGTCCGCGCCCAGCCGATTCTGTATATCTATGGATTTTTGAGGGGTAAATATATGACGCGAGCCATCGACAGGCGACGCAAACTCCACCCCTTCGTCCGTGATTTTGCGCAATTTACTGAGTGAAAAGACCTGGAATCCGCCGCTGTCCGTCAAGATCGTCCGCTCCCAATGCATAAACGTGTGCAGTCCCCCGAGTTTATGAATGATCTCGACGCCGGGTCTCAAGTAGAGATGAAACGTGTTGCCGAGGATAATCTCAGCGCCTTCCCCTATCAGCTCTTCCGGCGTCATTCCCTTGACCGTACCCTGAGTGCCGACCGGCATGAACACCGGCGTATCGACCGTGCCGTGCTCAGTGGTCAACAATCCAAGCCGTGCCTGACCATTTGTAGATTTGACTTCAAATTTCATCATACACCCAAAATCACTCTATCATCCGAAGATAACCATCTAATCGACGTGCTCGGAAGTTATGTTATGAGCATTGCGTCGCCGTAACTATAAAAGCGATAGTCCATCTCGATGGCGGTCTTATAGGCATCGAGTATAAAATCAAGTCCACCAAAGGCGGCGACCAGCATGAGCAAGGTAGAGCGCGGCAAGTGGAAGTTTGTGATCATGGCATCAACGCACTTGAATCTATAGCCCGGCACAATCATCAGGTGCGTGTCGCCGCAATCCGCCGCCACCATCCCCGCTTCGTCGGCTACAGTTTCCAGAACCCTTACCACCGTGGTACCCACAGCGACGACTCGTCGTCCTTCCTTTTTTGCACAATTTATCTTCGCGCATTCCTCGTTGCAAATTTCGTAGAATTCACTCTCCATGGGGTGGTTCTCTATGTTCTCGGATTCAACCGGTTTAAACGTGCCGGCGCTAACGTGCAAGGTTAAGAATGCATTCTCCACACCTTGATGTTCCAGTTGTGTAAGAAGGTCTTTTGAAAAATGGAGCCCCGCAGTAGGCGCGGCAACGGAACCGGGTAAGCGGGCGTATACCGTCTGGTATCTTTCTTTATCACCGGTTTCTTCCCATGGAAATGATTCGCCCATCATGCCGGCAGTCTGTTTGCGCGCTTTACGAATATAGGGCGGTAAGGGAGTATGACCGATTTCATCGAGCAGGGTCCACCATTCGCCGTTGTAATTGAATCGGACAATACGTTCACCTTTCTCCGCATACTCGAGCACCTCGCATTCGAGTCTCCTGGGTTGAAAGACGATACGGTCGCCCTTATGAATTTTTTTTCCGGGACGAACGAGCACTTTCCAGAGTGAATGTGCCTCGAGTTCCCTGAGGAGAAGCACCTCGACCTCGCCTCCGTAAGGGAGTTTTTTACCGATCAACCGTGCCGGAATGACCTTGCTATCGTTGAGAACCAGCAAATCGCCTTTACGTAAATAATGACCGATATTTTTGAATACGTCGTGGGAGATAGCTCTGGAGCGTCGTTCAAGCACCATAAGACGCCCCTCTTCACGCCGTTCCGCTGGATGACGTGCAATCAGGTGCTCCGGCAGGTCGTATTCAAAATCGCTGGTCTTCATTTTTTTGCTATTATCTTCAGCAGCGCGTTCTTGAGACTCTCTGCACCCTCTTCTTTAAAAAGACGGTAGAATCTTTTGCTGCAGAGGGCTTCGATCTTCTCGCTTTTCTCCTCTTGTGCCATGGGTGATTCAATGATACGTCGTCGTATTTCGCCCAGAATGCTGATATAGTCGGCGAAATTTTCCTCGATCTGGGCAGAAATCGCATCCCGAATCCGCCGAGCAAGACCGGGAAATTCTCCACCTGTGGACACGGCAATTTGCAATGAACCGCGCCGTAATATCGCGGGCATGATAAAGGTACACAACTCAGAATTATCCACCACGTTTATGGGTATTCGCGCATCACAAGCCCATTTCGCAACGCTTTCGTTCAGCTCACAATCGTCCGTTGCAGAGAATACAAGGCTCATACCGTCCAAATCATCTTGAGCGACCGGGCGGTTCAGGATTGAAATACTTCCCTGCTCCGCAAGGGTCTTAATCTCGTCAATGAGTTCCGGCGCGACTACAGTCACCTGTGCCCCATGTTCGTTAAGCGACTGGACTTTACGGTAGGCAACATTGCCCCCACCGATCACCAGGCATTTTTTTCCTTTGATATCAAACAATATGGGAAGATAACGTGTCATTTTTTCGTTGTAGTTTTAATCTCGATTGCATAATATGCGAATTTACATTTTCTAAAGGTCGGCGTCAAGAAGGCTCGGTCTCTTCTCCTTTTAAAGAACACACCTTGACGCATTCTCGGGTTTTTTGTACTATATACTCAACCTGAAGAAGAACAGTGTTATTTTCCGGGATGGTATTAAATGCCGAAATTAGTAACGCGTAATCTGGTCAAGATTTATGGTAAACGACGTGTTGTCAACGATGTGAGTATCGAGTTGAGTAAGGGCGAGATAGTAGGCTTACTTGGCCCGAACGGAGCGGGAAAAACCACAACCTTCAATATGGTAGTCGGTTTTGTCAAACCCAACGAAGGTAGAATTTTCCTCGATGAAAAAGACATCACCGAGGTTCCGGTGTATCAACGTGCACGGATGGGCATCAGCTATCTGCCGCAAGAGGTCTCGGTATTTCGCAAGATGACGGTCGAGCAAAATATTATGGCGATTCTGGAGACGCTTCGAATCCCTTCGGTGGAGCGAAAGGAACGTATGACCGCTCTGCTCGAGGAGATGGGAATAGCCCATCTGGGGAAAAGCCGCGCGTATACCTTGAGTGGCGGGGAACGGCGCCGGGTCGAAATTGCCCGCGCCCTGGTCCTGCAACCTTCGTTCCTCCTCCTCGATGAGCCGTTCACCGGCGTTGACCCCAAAGCCGTACAAGAACTTCAGGAAATGATACACCGGCTTTGCGAGGAAGGATTGGGGATTTTTATTACCGATCATAGCGTACGGGAAGCGCTTGAAATTACCGACCGCTCGTACCTTATTTACGAAGGTCGTGTGGAAATTTCAGGCACATCGCAAGAACTCATCTCGAGCGAGCGAGCCCGTGAAATTTATTTCGGCGATCGGTTCTCGATGGATATAGGTTCCGGTCCGCGTAAGTAAATTATCCTAATTTCTTCTTCGTTTCTATCCGAAATAATAGAAAAAAAGGAGTCCATCATGCAGGTTAAACTAAACGTAAGACATACCGAAATCCCTGTCAGCATGAAAGAGTATATCAACAATAAAGTTGGAAAATTCTCACGTTATTTTGAGCGAATTCAGGAAATACATGTCGTTGTCGAGCAGATCAAGTTCAACTTCGAGGTCGAGATCATCCTCAAATCCGACCTTTTTTCCGTCCAGGCTAAGGAGATGGGGTCCGACTTACGCTCGACCGTTGATAAGGTCGTACACATAATCGAGCGCAAGATAAAAAAGGAAAAAGATAGAATTATAAAAGAAAAGAAGCACAATCGTGAATCGCTGCGGCGCACGGATGACCTTCTCTCTGAATAACTTTTCTTAATATAACATTCTCTGTTTCTATCCCACCGGGCTCGCTGTATATTAGAGAACTCAAGGAGAAGCATATATTTAAATCCTCTTTCAACACGCTACCGACTTCCAATTAGCTCTTTCATTGTTTCATACCCTTTGAATCTTTACCCCTTACGAATAACCGTTTCGAATCCGAATTATCTCTCTTTGAAATTCAGCGTGAAGGGAAAAAAAATCCCGGAACGCCGTAGGAAATGAAGCACTTGAACCTAGGGGTACCAGGTGGGTGCCCTCACCTTTACCTCGAGAGTCCCGCTTTCATCATTCTTCATAATGTTACCGCATCCCTCAGAATGCAGGGCGGGCTTTCTCTACATAAAGGAATATTTGAGCTCCCGGCTTAATTCTGTTGGCTCAATACACATCATTTCCTGTACGAACGTCCCAGGAATATAACACAATCATAGTATATGCAGTTTCTTAATGAATGTCAAGCCCTCTCGCCGACAGATGCAGGACATTAAAAGGCATTAGGTGGTGAACTGCGATGCTGGTAGAAACAAGTATCAAAAAGAAGCGCCGCTGCATCGGGTCAAGACACAGCGGCGCATAAGTGCCCCTGGGGCACCATTCATCTACACATTATTTGCTTACTTCTCATCACACATGATCTCGAGCTCATAGTCGGCGCTCTGACCGGTGTCGGGATCAGTTTCACACATAATATAGTAAGTGCTGCCGTCCGAGAGAAATTCTGCGAAGACGGGTATGCCGTAATCGTAAGGACCGTCGCAGGTTACTTCGGTCAGCGAAGCGCAACTACCCTTGAACACGGTTACTGATGGCGCGGCATTTTCAGAATAGAGCCAGATGTCAACGATATAGCCGGAGGGAGGTTGTATTTCGTACCAGCGGTCAAGGAAGAAGAACGTCTCCGTACATGATGATTCGTCTGTATCGGTACACCCGCTCATGTCGCCTTCATCGTAGTAATAATTGCATGAGGCGAGTTCCGCGGTCTGGCAGGTATCGGGAACAATTGGAGCGCAGGAGATGGCAATCTCAGGCGGATTTGCCGGTCCGTACACGTTGGTCAATACCTTGATGACGACTGGTTGAGTGGCTGGATTCTCATAGGTGAGCGACACGATTCCATCGTCGTCGCATGCCGAGTCGAAAGGCGTGGTCTGGCTGCAGTCGCTGTAGAATCCTATCCCGACCAGGTAGAAGAAATCATAGTCGGTTAATTGAACCGTGGCTGCGGTCTCAGCAGGTACAGTCAGCGAGAGCCATCTGCCCTGTAGGTAGGACGAGCCAAAACAGGGGATTTTGTCATCGCCATACCCGGGGATTCTATTATTCCAATCGTATACGTCGCCGCACTGTGCAGGCTGTGCTGAGATGCATGTCATGCCGTATTTCACGGTTTCGCATTCAATCGTAATCTCAGGATGGTACGCATATTGGTGATGGTTAACAAGAACCTTGAGCGTTACGGGGCTCGCCGTGGGGTTCTCGTAGCGCAACTGCGCGCCTTCCCAGTCGCAGACGGAGTCGATAAGATTGTTGGGATAATCATCGCAGCTCTCGTAGAAACCGATTCCTACCATATACTGGAGGTCCCAATCGTGCACAGTAATAGTGGCAGCCTTTTCAGAGGGAATGGTGAGATCAAGCCATCGAGCGCCGAGTGGTTCACCGAGCCCCTCCATACAGGGCAGCACATCATCACCCATCCCCGGAATCTGATTGGAGGTACCGTAGGTCTCGCCGCATTGAACCTCTTTTGCGGAGATACAGGTTTGACCCCATTTGACCGTCTCACAGTCAATCCAGATCTCGGGATGAATCGCAGATTGGTGATGGTTAACGAGTACCTTGAGCGTTACAGGGCTCGCTGTGGGATTCTCGTAGCGCAACTGCGCACCTTCCCAGTTGCATACGGAGTCGATAAGATTGTTGGGATAATCGCCGCATGAGGCATAGAACCCGATACCGACATATTGCATGATATCCCAATCCCACACTGTTACGGTTGCCGCCGTCTCTGCGGGGACAGAGAGTTGGAGCCATCGGGCGCCATTTTCCTGTTGCACACTCGACATGCACGGCAGCTCATCCGTTCCCATGCCGGGAATCTGGTTGGAGGGATCATAAGTTTCGCCGCACTGCACAACTTTAGGCTTTCCGCAGGTCGCTCCATCAGGAAGTGTACATGTTATGGTAAGGCTCTGGCTCATGTAATATTCCGATGCCGCTTTGACCCAGATTCGTTGATTCTTGTACTGGGTGTTCCAGCTACACTGAGCGGGGGTCGAGTAGGAGATGGAGAGACCACAGGCGCGTTCGTACAAATTGCCGCACGTGCCGGAATAGATCGCTACGTAGCCGCTGGTGATGCCATGATAAAAGGATGCCTGTACGGTAGTGTTTGCATAGGGAACATCAACATAGTACCAGACGTCTTTAGTCGTCCAGCCGCAGCTGCTGGCTGTTCCGGCGGTGGCGTATCGTGTCAGGTCGCCCTCGATGGTCTGGTCGCAGGAAAGTTCCGCTGCGTCGCAGGGCTCATCATTTACAGCGGAACAGCTGACTGAAATCTCAGGCGGATTCGCATACTGATGCACGTTGGTCAGAACTTTAATGGTGATGGGATCGAATGTCGAGTTTTCGTAGGTGAGTGATACTTCGCCGTCGGATTCGCAGATTGAATCGAAGGGACTCGAGCCGCAATCATCGTAAAACCCGATTCCTACCAAATACATGAAATCATAATCGATGAGGGTGACAGTCGATGCGGTCTGGGGTGGAACGTTGATCTCGAGCCAGCGTCCCTGGGCGGTCGATGCGCCGAAACAGGGAACGCGATCGGTCCCCACACCGGGGATCATGTTCTCCCAATCGAAGACGTCGCCGCATTCAGCAGGTTGGGGATTGAGGCAGTATTTACCCGGCGGCGCGTCTATCCAATCCACCGTCAGCACGCCGCCCGTGTAGCTCATTCCGTATAACCGGATATAGTATGTCAGGCTCTGAGAATTATCGGTGGCGAACTGGAGAATGCCGATTTCCTTCATTGGATCACCTTCGTTGCAGCCGATTACGGTAAGATCGTTACAGCTACCTGAATAGACCACAAACCCGGCGGGAAGGTCTGCTTCCAGCTCGACCGTCACCAGCTTGCTTGTCCCGGGCTGAATCTTGTACCAGATATCAACATCACCGCTTCCCGGGTTAGCGCAAGGCGGAAACGGCTCCGCACTCATCGTCGCCTGATTCATGTAGGTTCCGAAATACTCCGTTGCGCCGTTCGACAACACTTTCGCCCATTCACATTCATCGGGGCACGCTACCGCCGTAATGGTACCTTCGTAAGGATCGGCATTGAACGCGGATGCAACTATATCATAGTCGCCAGTCTGGGTGAAGGTAATATCCGAAAACGTAATCTGACCGTTGGAATTGGTATAACCGTTCCAGTAGTCGCTTGCTGTAGGATGCGAGATGCACACCAGCGCATCCTCGACCGGAGTTGTGCCGATCTTTACGGTTACGGTAACATTAACCGGCTGCCCGGACATCACCTGCGATGGATGAGTGACCGAGAGCGTGGAGGGCGATGCGGTGCGCAACATCAACTCAGGATCGCCAAAGTAGTGATAAATACGCGTCTGGTATTCCGCCATGGAGTCGAAATTCCGGTACGATGAGAAATAGTAGCGCCCGTGGTTGAAGGCGCCTGCGGTGCGCCAGGTGCTCTCATACGTCTGGTCGCTGAAAAAGGGATCGTAATTCGGAAAGAAACAGTCGGTAATACCGTGACCAAACAGCTCGTTCAGCACGGTATAGCTGGCTTTGGTCGCCCCCACAATACCCACGCACCCACCGGGATACTTCTTGAGCATAGCCTCGCAGAAACAATCGCCGACGGTGTAATGGAAGGAACCGGTATAGCAATTCAGACTATAGACCATCGGGGTCTTATCGCCGTTTGTGAGGTATTGCATGTCGCTGACCGTAAAGGAGGGGTAAGACCATCCGGTGTTGCCCCCATGGTCGCGATGCATCACCAGACCTGTTCCGGCATTGATCGTGTCAATGACATCCTGATGTGCCTGCTCCTTACTGGTGAATCGATCAACTATCCATTGGGGAACAGGGTCGGGATAACATGTGGGTGGCGTCAGATCCCACCGCACCTGGTTAAATTCGCAGCGATGGCTATGATAGTGGTTCGAGTTGAAGTGGTACTCGGACTGGAAGGAATCAGGACATAACGCCGTATGACCGTCAAATCCAGCCTCTTCTGTTATATATTTGTAGATCGTCATAATGGTTTCGACATACCAGCGGTCGGTGGTAAGGTAAGGACTGTAAATGTTATGAAAGAACGCGGCGCCGAGAAAATCGTCATACCACATTCCGGTCACCGGGGTTCTATCATATTTGAGAATCTTGTTGACTACATTGGTGCAATCTGCTTCAAGGCTAACGGTAAGTCTGCCGAGTGTAACGTCAGGGAGCCAGTCGGAGCCATCGAGGCATGAGTAGGGGTGGTCGCTCGCGGCTGATTGATAATCGAACGACGGGACATCGTCTTTATCGCCGACAAGGAGAACATAGGTGGGTGCAGGATTCCATGTGTCGTAGGCGTTCTGGATATAGTTCTTAACATCAGTTGCAGTGGGAGCCGTGCCGATTTCGGAAAGTTTTGTCATCCGGGTGATGAATCCCTTCATGTGTTTCCATTCAGCCAGTGGGAGCGTTTCTTCATAGAATGAATCAGCCACGATAATGAGGTAATCAGCGGCGTTTCCGGTCGAAAGACCTTTGAGTTCATCACCTTCGAGCGTTTTCGCCTCAGCCTCGGTCTCAGCCTCGTTACCGGAATCCATTTTCCAGGGTTCTTTGAAGTTCTTCTCCACAGGAACATAATTCAGGATAAGAGAGGCGGCAATCTTTTCGAATTCACGTGCAGCGACACGTTTTTTCTTCGCCTCGCCTTGTGGGTCCGGCGTTCCTTTGTAACTCAGTCTCAAGCGAACCGACGCGACCGCACGCACCTCTCCGCTTGCCGGATTGTAGCGCAGCGGGTACACCTTGACATATACCACGCGATGTCCACGCAGGGCGCCCGATATGCCAAGCTCTACGGGAACGTCAGGATAGAACCGTTCTTTTGCATAAAATTCCTCGTCGATGGTGAACGGGGGATTGTCGAACATGTCGGAGTCGAACGTTAGCGGTTGACGGGGATAGATTAAGTAGTTGGTGCCGAGAGAGAACTCGAGCTGGTCGAGAATCTCAAGAGAGGGGGTAACGCCATAAGGGATTTCGAGAAAGAATCCCTTTGCCGGCAGCTCGGGCGTGCCGATGTCGACCGCATCACTTCCCGCATTTGGTACGGCAAACTGAGAATACAGTGTACCGTCCGGTGCCTCGATTTTCGATTCGATGACACCGGGAAAGGTCACGGCGACTTCCGGCGTTTTGTCGCCCCGGGGACTCAAGAGAAGAACCTCGGCGGGTTCGATCTGATCAGTCCCCGCAAGAGGAATCCATGTGCCGCAATCCTTTGCACTGGATTCCACAACACCAAGTACAACCAGAACAACAAACAACACAACCATACAACACGTTGCTCTTCTTCTTGTCTTCTTCATCGTCGTGCTCCTCCTTTCAGTTAATATTCTTATTTACATAAACACCCATAACACTCCTTGTCTGTGTGGAACAAAAACATTGGTCCTCGAGTACGCATGGAAAGCCCTCGTAATAAATGGAAAGGGGAGACTCTATGAAAAGAAAAAAAAGAAAGCGACGTCTTTTGTTGGTTCAACAACCCTGCTTCTCTCATTTGTTTTCCTCTCTGATTACGAAGTGCTAAAAGTTACGACATGTTACAACCTGAGCCCGATACACCTAAAACCAGAAAAGAATCCAAAATCTTGAGCACCTATCGAACATCTAAAAACACATTTGAGAAGAATACATAACTAATATTATGTATAAATAACATACTAAGAAAAGAGGAGTCAATATAAAAATAATAGATTATAACATAATTTTTTTATTTTACTGTATAAATCACAGGAAGGATTAACAAATAAGTCTCGCCGGATTGATCGAATGTGGTGCAAGCGCAGGGCTCATGTTTATTCACACGGACGCTTAGTAGTCCTGCATGATGTATTGACTCAAAGACTCAAGACAGCCGTCGTAAGTTAGCAGACTTTACTTTGCGACACGTTGACGGGAGATTAATCGTATAAATGTGCTTTTATTTAGGGCGAGCTGGCGTGGCATGACCGAGTGCCGCCGCTAAGGTCTCGAAGATAAAGGTGTTGTCGTGTTTGCCGTTCAAAGGCGCGGCGCCTGGTCCTGTAGCCCATATCGGCACTGCCGCCGCGGTATGATTCCCCGATGTCCACTTGATCTCCGGCTCATCGCCCTGGAGAAGAGGTTGCTGATAAGGTCCCGTCATGGACATTCCGCCGGTCTCGTGATCTGCCGTAACCACTATAAGGGTATGGCGTAAAAGGTTTTCTCTTTCGAGGAACTCGAGCGTGCGTGACACGGTACGATCAAATTCGAGCACCTCACCTTTGCAGGGTTCAAAATCGTTGCCGTGACTCGCCCAATCAATAGAGCCACCTTCCACCATAAGGAAAAAGCCCTTTTTGTTATGCTTGAGAATTTCGAGCGTTTTCAAGGTAATATCTGATAGATGCGGTTCTATGTTGGATGGACCGCGCGTTGACTCGTAATCGAGCTGTTTATTGTTGTTGACATCAAAATACCCGAACACGCGTTCCATATATTCAGTCTCAGGATTGAGCTCGTGATAATTCTGACAATTGAAGACCCTATAACCGGCTTGCGTGGCGGATTCCAGAATCTGCTCGTCAGTCCATTTGTCGCCGTAAATCCCGCCGCCCATGATGACGTCGACCACGCCGCCGGCAAAAAATTGGTCGCCGATTTTGTTGTATTCATTTCGGCTCTCTACGTGCGCATAAAAAACCGCAGGTGTGGCATGGTTTACTCCAACCGATGAAACCAATCCCACGGCTTTTCCTTTCTTCTTCGCCAATTCCGCAAGGGTCTCGGTTGGGTTGCCATCCGGCGTTACTCCCAGCATACCATTGTTCGTCTTTACTCCTGCGGCGAGCGCGGTGCCTGCCGCTGCCGAATCCGTTATAAAACTGTTCAACGAGAACGTTGTTACAAAACCGCACACCGGAAACCTTTCGAACGAGAGTTTAAAAGGTTCGCCCTCTTCGTCAAGTCCCTGTCCGTAAGTCGAGTAGACCGCCGACTCAATGTGGGCGAGCCCCATACCATCACCTATAAAAAAATAATGTTTTTCGCTTTACGAGGTGTGGTATCAAGATGAGCGCCACTCGAAGAGACCGAAAAACAAGATGCCCAGAACATCAGGGTGATTACCAGAAACATTATGCTAAAAACATGTACGCGTTTTTGTGTATTCATGATATATCTCCTTTTTTAATGTTACCGTGCAGGCGTTTTGTAAAAATAGTCTCTCATATCACTTTTATCAAAGGCAAAAGAAAAAACAGGTTTAGTCCTTTAGATTACGGCTCAGGAAGCGATTGGTCTTTAAGATAAGTTGCCGAAAATCCTTAGAATCTTGAAGCAATATTCATACGGTCAGATGGCGAAGTAAAGAACTGAAAGAAGTGTAACCTTCGAGGTGTGATTACAAAAACTTCACTTGAAATCCGGCAATTCGGTCTGTGAGTATAGGTATGTTGACGTTGAATAAGTGATGTAGGGAATTTTCAAATCCTTATCTGGAGTGAATAACAATGGAAGAATGTTTTGGCTTATATATGGCATTTGGTCCCGACGGAATGACCCCGGACCCCAAAGAGAGGGAACGTTGCTATAAGTGTAAGGATTTTGATAAATGCTTCAAGTACAGCCTTATCCGTCAGCTGATCGGATTGAGATTTGAAATCCGCAATGGTGTGGCAGGTATAAGGAAATCATTAGGAGGAAGTCATTCCGATTTCCCCCTCTGGTAAAAAACATCGTGTTAGACCTTCAGGTTGCATTGCAGAAGGAGAGGGATTGTTAAAATACACATTCCACCTCTCTGTCTCGGTTCTGTTGAAGCGTACGGTTGTTTTCGATGTCCCTGAAAACCTCACCCTCCTGCCGATAGAGTAACGAAGAAGTCTTCTTTATCCAGTCCAGGCTGACCAATACCTCTTTACGTCCTGTGGAATCCCTTAGCAAAGGCGCTTATATCCTGCAGTCGCTGCAAGAGAGATTAAAAAACTGAACGTAGAAAGAATGCTTGAAAGGGGCTGAAGCAATTTTTTTAAAGATAAAGGCGAAGAAAAAGCCCGTGCAGATAAACGCCTGCACGGGCGAATAAAGACTCAATGACTTATTGGTCTTGATATTATTCGTATGTAGCCCAAGTCTCTACTTCGGTACCCGGAGGAGGTGGAGGTGTGCCGGTGAAGGTCCATTTACCGTAGGGTTCCGCATTTAAGAATCCTGCGGTGCCATCCGGTTCCCAGTTGACCGCTTCCGAGGGGTTGTTATTGATGTAGGCGATCTGAATACCCCATTCGGTTCCGCTCGAGGGGAAAGTGGTCATAACTCCACCTTCTATGTTAAAGATAGTCCAGGGGATCTTGTACTCGATAGTGAGCAAACTGCTCCCACTGTCGTAGCTGAACGCGGCTTTATCGCCAATCGCATCCCAGCTTGTAGCGCCGGGATATCCACGGGTTGAGCCCGCTTCGTCCCAAACATAACAAATGCCGTTCGTCGCATAGGGGAAGAAGACCGTGTGATAAAATGCCTGGGTTGCGGTTGACATCGTTCCGTTGGGGAAAAAGAAGAATTCGAAGTCATCGCCGCCAAATCCAGTGCCCGAAGGGTCGCGTCCGTCGGATTCGGGATCACCTGCGACCGGATCGAAGTCCAGCGAAAAATCGCTGTTGGTCACCTGATAGAGTATATAGAGATACTCATCATCGAACACAGCCTTGACTTCCGGGTCTTCGGTAGCAGCGGTAGTTTTGTCATCATGCAAAACAAAACCCGTACAACCCGGAGTCGCGGCATCATCCCATTCACCGGTGGCAACAGAACCGTCAATAACTGGAACTACGCCATACTCAGACACAGCGTTAACGACATACTGTTTGTCCTGGGTTTCCTGGGCGAACACGAGCGAAACCAGAACCATAAACACACACATAAGGATTAAGTGTTTTTCCATTTCACTACCCACCTTTCTATGAAAAAGATTTAAATTTCGATAGACCCTGCTTTTCCTATGCTCACTAAAAAAGTTTGAAACGCTTCAAATTTTTCTCGGTTACTCCCTTTTTCTACACTTCTTTCGATTACTACTTTTTCTCTCAGCTTTAAGATATTCTAAATTTTAACCGATTCATGCACGCCGAGTCAAGTGAGAATCGCAGTCCTGTCGTAGAACTTGAGCCCCTCGCGATATTTCTAGTGAGAAACACCGTAAATAGAGGTGGTGAGGAGGAAGAGCCCCCACACTGACATCGGGACGAATATTGTTGAATCTTCCCTAACTTTAGCATGAATCGCTGAAAGACGAAAGGATGATGGCTCTAAATCTGACGATGTCGTTATTGACTTTTTCAGAGACCCCTTCATAGTAAATAATGTTTATTGTGATATGGTAAAAGGAATATTTAATATTCACGCGTTATACAGAGGAGGGTGAGCCGGATGGAACATACTTTTTTTCCTGTTTCGGTGTGGTATAGCGGCGGAAAGGCGCGGGCGCCTATGCTGTCGCCCGTGACAGAGCATTCATCGAGTGAATGGAAAAAGGACCTGGCTCAGATAAAGTCGTTGGGATTCAACACGGTAAGGACATGGGTAGAATGGGCGCATTGCGAACCGGTGCCCGGAGAATTCAATTTCGAAAATCTTACCTTACTCATGGAGTGTGCCGGCGAGGCAGGATTGAAAGTATTTATCCAGATGTATGCGGATTCGGCGCCCGAGTGGGTAGGGCAACGATTTCCCGAGGCACAATTCGAAGCGCAGAGCGGCGAGAAGGTTCCTTCTCAGGCAGCGCCCGGCTATTGCACGGATCATGATGGCGTGCGTGAAGCAGTGCTTAATTTTTACACGAAGACTGCCGAGGTCGCAGTCAAGTACCCACACTTTTTCGGCTGGGACCTCTGGAGCGAACCCCATATCATCAACTGGGCAATTATTACGTACGTGCCCAATGCGCAATTCTGCTATTGTCCTTCCACGCGTGCGCGCTTTCGGTCGTGGTTGAAGAACAAGTATGAAACACTCGAGAACCTGAACAAGGCATGGTACCGTAACTTCCGGGAGTGGGATAAGGTGGAGCCGCCGCGATTCGGAACCATCCTCAGCTATACCGATTACATCGATTGGAAAACATTCATCATGGAAAAGCTGGCAAGTGACTTAAAGATGCGGCACGACGCAATACGAAAGGTCGACACGAGCCATGTCATCACATCCCATGCCGCGGTTCCCTCTCTCTTTACCACACCTCTATGGGGCGACGGGACTCCCGATGATTTCCTCATGGCTGACCGGGTGGATTTTTACGGCACATCGCTTTATCCGAAACATTCCTTTCCGGAGCATCACTGGCCATTGATCTATTTCATTGCGATGGCGGATTTTTCGCGCTCGGCAAACATCCGAAATAAAGGTTTTTATATCGGCGAGCTTCAGGCTGGTTTTGGTACAAGGGGTGTTGTCGTGGGCGATCCTGTGACCGCAGGAGACCAGCGAACGTGGTTCTGGTCAGTCGTTGCAAAGGGAGCAAAAGGCATTCACTTCTTTTCGTACTTTCCCATGTCATCCGGTTATGAGTCCGGCGGATATGGATTGATCAGCCTCGATGGGACGCTGATGGAACGGGCGAAGGCGGCAGGAGATATGGCTCGAACCATGGGGAGCAATATGTCGTTGTCCCTCGAACCCGAGCCGGTAAAAGCCGAGGTCGCCCTGGTGTACAATCCCCTTGCGCAGATGGTGGGCGGAGAACAACATTGTGGTCCGGAGATGGCGTTGCGCGACTCTCTCCTCGGTTATTACCGTATATTCATGGACAACAACATCCCCGTGGATTTTATTCATCGGCGCGACCTCGAGGACAGCGACCTGTCGCCCTATAAAGTCCTGATTGTCCCTTACCCAATAATGTTTACTCTCAAGGCAGCGGAGGGATTGAAACAATATATCAAGGACGGCGGTTTAGCAATTGCGGAGGCGCGGCTTGCCTGGAACAACGAGACCGGATTCGCCTCTGAAATTATTCCGGGCATGGGTCTCCATGATGTTTTTGGTGTCCGAGAAGAGAGCGTGAAGATGGAAGATGATGTCCAGATGCACGTTGTTGAACAGCCTCATGCCCCTGTACTCCATCTGAAGAAGGGATTGAAGTTGAAGGGGGCATATTTCGTAGAGAGTGTGAGCTTGCTGAAGGATAGTGAAGACGCCCGAGTCATAGCCTGTCTCGACGACCAACGTCCCGTAATAGTAGCGAACCGGTTCGGCAAAGGCGAGACGTTTTTTGTGGGGACCTTCCTCGGTCTCGCGCATTTCAAGAATGCTTGCAGGGAGAATGAACAATTTGTACTCGAGGTATTGAGGCATGCGGGAGTAGCGCGCCCCTTCACCTCTTCCCATGACGGCAAGAAAGATTCAAGGGTGGAAATACGCTTGCAAGAATCGAATCATGGAAAAATTCTTTTTATCGTTAACCATGGCGAAAAAGAGGAAAAAGTCCGCGTACGCATGAAGGTTGACGAAGGCACTTATTATATAAAGAGCCTTATTTCAGAAGAAATTTCAGAGCAGAATACAGAACATGGAATCCTCGAGATTGACCGCGTAATAGAAGCCCGGAGCGCAGAAATCCTCCATATCCGCGGCTGAGCCAAATGATGGTTCTTGAGGTGTCGTTTTTTCTCTCAAATGGAACTAATTTCAGGCAAAAAGTGTCCGATAAGGTATGAATAAGCATGAGGTGTATCTCTACCCCCATACTTCTCATCGGGATGTTAAAGATGGAACACGTAGAAATAATGCCGGAAGATTTAAGGGCACGATCGCTTTCAAAGCGAGAGATTATTCTTGGATATGACGATGCGTTAAGGGCGATCGATATTCTGATTGAAGCGAGATGGGCGATCCTTGGATGGGAGGGGTTGGTCAGGTATCCGGATGGTCGAATCGTCCATTCGGCTAAGTTTCAAGGGACGGGCAGTATTACCCAGATGCAAGACGAGCCGTGGGATTTGTACGTGCTTAAATCTGCAGAATTTTGCAGAACAACCATTTGTGAAGATCATGAACGCTGGCGACAGAGTCCCGAACATCCCGATGCAGATCTCTATTTTTGTCTGACCGTAATGCAGAGATATTAGGTGCGTGTACCAGCTTTTGTTTGAGTTCTACCAGCCCTATTCAACACACCCAATTCAGTAAAACAGTATTGTGGCATTTTGCTTGATTCTTCCTCTATCTTGCATCAATTATATTTCCATAGGATTTCCAATATTCAGCGCCCAGAGGAGAACGTGAAAGAGGAGAATTATCTATGACGATATCTCGAATTCATGGCTATCTTCAAAAAGGATCTGACATTCCCGGGATCACGAAGCACCTTGAAAAATATGCCAAAGAGTATAAAATCTTCGAGAGAAGAGTCAGGAATATCATCACCGCGGAATGTTTGCCGTTCTGCAGTTCATGTAAGAGCACTTGCTGTAAGATTGACTTTTGTCGAGAAAGTACTGAAAGTCTCTGGCTGAGATATGTTCGGAGTGTAGGAAAAGAGGAAGACAGGTATTTTTATCCGAAAACGGGATGGCTGAGGTCATACGGGTGTGCCCTCAAGACAGGCAGACCGCCCGTTTGTTATGAATTTTTTTGTTCCGCCCTGCTTGACTCGATTGCGAATCCGTTAAAACGCTATGCGCTCGTGGTGCTTGGCAGATTAGTGTCCTTTATTGGCGAGCGCGCACTCGGGCAGAAACATCTCGTGGTCTTGACGTCAATGGAGGAACTCCGACGGATACACATCGAACGTTTAAGGCATCGTCTTGAGAAAGGGATGCGTGTTATGGCGCAATGTTCTGAAATCCTGAACGGTGTAAGTGAAATAGATAATTTAGACGAGTTGCAAGAGGTGGCACGTGTGCCGAGTGTATTAAAAACCGCATTGAAATTTCAACAAGGAGTTTTACTATATGGAAAAAGATAAGGGCGGATTCCTTGAACTGGTAAACAGACGTTACAGCGTCCGTGATTTTGAGGAGAGACCTGTGAAAAGGGAGGACATCGCGACGTGTCTCGAAGCGGCACGTCTTGCACCGTCAGCGTGTAATTCCCAACCGTGGAAATTCATTATCGTTGATGACGTTGCTCTCAAAAACACGTTGTGCGACTGCATATTCACGGGAACATATAAACTAAACAGATTTGCAGGAAAAGCGCCCGTGCTCGTGGTTGTAGTCTCGCTCAAGGGTAGTTTTCTAACAAAGATCGGGGGCATGATTCGGGATACTAAATATTATCTCATAGATATCGGCATAGCGGTGGAACACTTTATTCTCCAGGCGACAGAGCTGGGATTGGGCACGTGCTGGATCGGTTGGTTCAACGAAAAGGAGGCGAAACGAATCCTAAAGATACCCCGAAACCAGAAAATCGACGTGGTGATACCGGTCGGCTATGCGGCAAAACCTTCGCATCAAAAAGTCAGAAAATCCATGGAAGAAATGGCGGAATTCAGATAAACCATGCAGATTTTTCTTTTTCGGTTTTTTTCATGCTAAATCCGAGGGCGTAGACCTCCAGCGCGTTATTATTCGTTCTGTAGTGTGCCGGACATCCAGTTTTTCTTTTCAGCGCTCGACCCATATAGTATAGTCGAATCATCTTTTAAGGAAACGGGTACTTTGAGAACGGGATTGCGGAATATTGCAACAGCATTGTTCTTAATGGTTTGTGTTGTCGTGTTCATCGGTGGGTTGAGGGGTGGCGAGATAACGTTACAAAACCCGGGTTTCGAGCAGGATACCAATCTGGACAATCAGCCTGACGATTGGCTCAGAGCGGGACGACCGAATTACGACCTTGACTCTCAGAACGCCCATTCAGGATTTCGTTCTGCAAAAGTCAACGACCCTTATCATTATTCGCAGAGTTTCGATGTAACAGGCGGAAGCCACTATACGCTGTCATATTGGGGAAAGGGCGAGAGTGGCTACGATTTCGGGGCGATAGACGGTATCTTCACAAGCGACGATTCGTTTCGTGCATTCAGCCGAAGCCGTACCTTTTTAGCGCCGGTTGATTATAAAGAATTTCTGGCATCGTTCCGCGCACCCTTACCGGCGCACACCTTTTTTTATCTGCCGCGCTCTTCATGGGTAAACTCATGGGTCTGGGTAGATGATTGTCGCGCATACGATGAGTATATACATAACGGTAATTTCGAAACACACACAGGAGGCTTGCCCCAGGGATGGAGCATAACGGGTGATCCGTTCCTTGACTGTAGCGGCATGTTCAGTCATAGCCCACGATGTGCGTTGCTGGTTGACAACAACGATTGGGCATTCCAACCGATTGCCGTAGCCGACCGTGCAAAAACCTACGTCTTAATATACTGGGCTCATGCCGATACCCCTCATGACACTTCATTTTTAATGGATTGGTTCGACCGCGATGCACACTTCATGTCAAGGACGGTGTTCGAATTTTCCGTAACAACCGAGTACCAGGCGTATGCGTTCGAGTTTGTCCCTCCCCCGGGCGCTGTAATCGGCGGGCTGGTTCTCAGACCCGAACAGGGACATGCAGTTTGGGTCGATGATGTCGCCCTTTACTGGCACACTGCTGAGCCGGCTGTCTTCTCCCCCAACGACGACCAGCTGCAGGACACTACCCGAATTGTGTATTCCATAGATCAGCCCTCTACCGTATCCGTGAAGGTGATGGATATTTCTGAATCGGTTATACGAGTCCTCGAGGAGAACGCTCAAAAAGGAAGGACTGTCTCAGGGCTCGAGTGGGATGGAAACGACGATTATGGTCTGAGGGTAAGCGATGGTGAGTATAGATACAGGATTGACGTTCAGAATCCATTTACGCCATTTCTTGCTCTCGAAGGAGTCGTAACGGTCGACACAGACAATTTCTATTCGGAACCCGTTCACCAATTTACCGATTTTTTTCCCCGAGGGATATGGGTCTATGCAGGTGGTCCTTTCGAAGATTGGAATTACGATCTTCTGTACGAAGATATTCGGGAACACAACTTCAATGCTGCGCTCCTCAACTGGATTCCGGAGTCGAGATATCACGATGCGCTCGCTGCGGGCGAGACGTATGGTATAAAAACAATCCTGCATGCAATCACGTTAAACGAAATGATAGAAGAATACCTCCCCTATCGATCCCTGTCCGAAGAAATGGTTCGCACCGAAGTCCAGCGATTGAAAGATTTGAATTCTGCCTTTACTTCTCTCATCGGATACTATGTCATAGACGAACCTGCGGAACGCTACCGGGAAAACCTGTTTATGGTAAACACCATAATGAACGAAATATCGCCGGGCGAGCCGGGATATTCAGCGATCGAGAACCAGCCGGAACTGCTCGAGGCGTTTGAACAGGTACGCCCTGCCGTGTTATTGCATTACTTTTATCCCTTACCTATCAGAGAACGCGCACGCCCTGAAGACTTCGATCAATTTATTCAAAACATCGACGAGGTGACCGCGCTTGCAGAGCTGCGAGACGTGCCGATGTGGATGATACTCATGGGATACGCTCCGACACGCCTGAACGGATTACCTACCCCTGCAGAGTTGCGATGCCAGGCATACCTGGCAATAGCCCATGGTGTAAACGGCATCTTTTATTTTATGTATCAATCGTCAAACGGGGTGATAGGTCTTATAGATTTCGAAGGAAATCCAACCGACCGGTATGAAGCGCTCGGTGAACTCATGGGCGAGATTGCGGCGCTCGAGCCCCTGCTCGTTCAAAGAAGAGGGATAACGAATATTGCATCCTGCTCGAACTATGCGTGTGACGTTCAGACATTTATCGATTCGGTCGGGACATACTATATCATTGCCGTGAACAAGGATTGCCAGAGTATGTCGTTCCCCACAATAACCGTTGATCTTGCAAACGTACAGGGAATCTATGAGGTTCGTGATAATCATCCTGTGGCGTTTATGACGACGAACTCCGAGACCGTTATCGAGCTCGACATGTTTCCGGGAGACGGAAGAATACTCCGTCTCGAACAATAAAGGTTGCCTTAACTATTAAAGAATGAAACGAGTGCGACATAATCTCCTAATACTGATTTTCATCGCCCTATGCGGAACAGCCGTACCTCACTATTCGCAGGTCACTGCTTCGTTTCAGACAGGGTCGCCGGTGGTAAAGATCGAAACATGGGGAAATAGACTCTATGTTGCGCAGAAAAACGGCATGATTGAAATCTTCGACCTCTTCGACATTGACAATCCCGCGTTGCTCTCATCCATTCAGCTCGACCGAACTATTTCTACGCTCAATGCCACCTCTTCATTCTTATACGCGGCTCATCATGAGGGAACGTTGTCAGTCGTCAATGTCAGCAATCCCCGTGAACCCGAGGTTGTTAACCTGATCGAGGCGCCGGGAATTATAAACGATATCGAGAGTAACGGCATGTATCTTTTCTGCGCCACGTCATATAGCGGACTAACGGTTCTGGATATAGCCGATTTACATGAGCCTGTTGTGATAACAGAAGTGGCGACCGGCGGTTTTGCAAAGAGTGTCGCGCTCTCCGCGAATCGTCTCTATGTGGCTCAAGGACAGGGCGGTATGGCAGTCGTGGACGTTTCCACCCCTGCTGCTCCTGTAATTCTGGGTAATTATCTTTCTGGACGGTATGCCTTGAAAATCAGCCTCACGCCTGAGACCGCCTTTGTTGCAAACGGTTCAGAGGGATTTGAAATTGTCGACGTTTCCAATGATGAAAATCCACTCCCGCTCTTTTCATTCTCTGAAGCGCCTGCATATTTCGTGGCGCCGAACCAAGCGAGCTCGTTCGTCTTTGGTAACTCGTTGATGACGTTCGATTTCACAAATCCCTCAAACCCTGTTCAAAACGGGCAGTACGATTTTATGTTCAATATGTATGACGCGCTTATACGTGGACAACGCGCAATCGTCTCTCGCGTCGATAAGGGATGGGCAATTCTCGAAATCGATGAGTACAGGACTGTCCTGCCGTTGAGTACCCTTCCTCTGACGGATTATGTATATCACCTGAATGTAAAAGACGCCATTGTCTACGCTGCAGTGGGAACACGCGGAATAGACGTCATCGATGCGTTCGATGCCCGTAACCCCGAGATCGTCTATTCCTATGGGAGTTTCGGCGTTTGGAATCTTCAAGTCGAAGATGACCGGCTGTATATGGCTGACCAACGAGGCGGTGTTGTTGAGATGAGCCTGATCAACCCTTTCGTCCCCTTTTATGAACGAAGATTCTGGGGATATAGCGGAAATGCAATGAGTGTCCATGTGACCGAGAACGAGATGTTCATTGCCGCCGACTATTACGGCATGAGAATTGTTGATCGCTCGACTTTTGCACCCCTCAACCAGCCTGATCCTGCGGCGTTTGAGTTCGCGGTCACCGACGTTCTGGTCAATGGCAATGTTGCGTACGTGATCGATCCTTTTATCGGAATCCTTGTGTACGATATTTTCGATAGAACGTTGCCGGTTTTCTTCAATGTTATCGAAACGTCAAGACCGACAACGGGAAGAATTTATAAAAATCATCTTTTTCTCGCCTGCAACGAATTCGGAGTCCGGATTTATGACATTTCTGATCCCTTGACACCGTTTCCAACAGGAGAGTGCACAACCTTTTTTGCGCGGGACGTGGAAGTGGTAAACGATAACTTCGCATTGGTTGCCGACGGGAGCGGCGGCCTGGTCGTTATCGACATCACCGACAGAAGCCAGCCCGAGATTATCTCGCGTCACCGACTCGAGTTTTATCATAGCCTCGAGTCCATAAGCATCGAGAACGATCGAGCATACCTAACTTACGGCAATGCAGGATTGATGATTGTATCGCTCGCCGACTTGATCCCCAAAATCGCCGCCAAACCTCCGCGGTGGAATTTCTACTATTAAGCATTGCCCGGTTTCCGCCTCGTTATACCACTAACTTTTTTCCTTCTCTTCATGTTTGCTCTTGATCCCTTCACTTTAGATGATTATAGTTACATTGCGATAGAATTATACCTTCATTGGAAAGGAATCAGGTATGAATACATGGTCTAAACATAGAGTGTCTTCGGGTCTTTTCTATATGCTGAGCGGCGTAATCATATTTTTTGTGGTCAGTATTTCCATTCAATCTGCGCCGGCGCATAAGGATTTCCCATCAGTTACAGGAACGACGGAAATCCCCATTCCCCATGATCAAGCAAACTGGTGGAATAAAGTACAGGAGAACATTCAACGGATGGAATATGAAGTAACATGGCAAGAGAAAAATGTTATCAAAGAGGGTAAAGCGGGATATCACATGACCAACCGTGCGCAAGACTTGCGCGCTTACTTTTGCACGGACGGTATCCAGATGGGAAGACGTTCAGAGCCGGCGCCGTCAAGTGTCTGGCAGTATCGATTGAAAAGTATCGGTCGGGGGAACGAAGCACAAACGTTGAGTTCCTCTAAGCCTGCTATCGAAGGACATACCATCGAATTCTCCAGTGAAGCCTTGACCGAAAAATACGAGAACCTCAAGGAAGGAATAAAACAGATAGTTCAAATAGACCGTTCACCGAAAGGAGCCGGTTCAATATTGCTTACGGCAAACGTCAGTCCAGATTCGACACTCGATCAAGAGGAATCAAACGTTGAATTCGCCCCGGATGGAAACGGATTGCTTACCTATGGGGGGATTAGGGCGACTGACGCTAAAGCCAACAAGATACCGGTTAAGGTGAAGTTATATGAGGGGAACTTAACAATAGAAATAGATGATACCGAGGCCGTTTATCCGCTGACCATAGATGCCAGAATAGAAGGTGTCAAATCTCCAATCCTATCGACCACACCCGACTGGAGCGGAGAAGGCGATCAGGAGGATGCATATTATGGTCAGTCCGTATCAACCGCAGGCGACGTCAACCGCGACGGATATTCGGATGTCGTTATTGGGGCGCCATGGTATGATGGGGGAGAACACCATGAAGGCAGGGTTTTCGTCTATCATGGCTCGGCATCAGGGCTGAATGCTGCACATGACTATTTCCTCGAAGCCAACCATGTGAGCGCCGAGTTCGGGAACTGTGTGGCAACCGCAGGCGACGTCAACGGCGATGGCTACAGCGATGTTATTGTCGCCGAATATTATTATTCGATAGAACACGAGAATTTCGGTCAAGTGCATGTGTATTATGGCTCGGCATCGGGTCTGAACACAACGCCGGCTTGGACTGTTATGGGTACCCAGTATGCTTCAGATTTTGGTTGGTCGGTAAATACGGCGGGCGACGTCAACGGCGACGGCTACTCGGACATCATTATCGGCGAGCGATATTACGAAGACGACCAGAGTTACGAAGGCCGTGCCCAGGCATTCTATGGCTCGCCTACGGGGTTGAGCGCTGCTCCTGATTGGACAGTCTATGCAAACGAGGAGTCTTCCTACTTTGGCGATTCGGTCAGTACTGCAGGTGATGTGAACGGCGATGGATTCTCCGATGTCATAATCGGAGGGTATAGTTATGATAATCCTGAAACCGCGGAAGGATTTGCGCTCGTGTATTATGGCTCCCCGACCGGCTTAAGCACTGAACCGGCCTGGTCTGCAGAAGGAAACCAGAATTACGCGCATTTCGGTGACTTTGTGGGAACTGCAGGCGATGTGAACGGCGACGGCTATTCGGATGTCGTTATTGGCGCGCCCGGTTATGATAGTCCCGACTTCAACGAGGGAAGAGTATTTGTATGGTGCGGCTCTCCGGATGGTTTGGGAGCGAATGGCACCCCCGATAATGCAGATTGGTTTGCCGAGGGGGATCAATATCATGCTGAATTGGGCTGCTCTGTGTGTACCGCGGGCGATGTGAACGGTGACGGATTCGCTGATATTATCGCCGGTGCAGAAAGGTGGGAAAATCCCGACGATTATGAAGGCGCAGTTTTTGTCTGGCTTGGGTCTATGAACGGCCTGGGTCTCAACGGTAACCCGGCAAACGCCGACTGGAGCGCTGAAGGAAATCAAGTGGCCGTATACTTCGGTAACTTTGTATCGACTGCGGGCGATGTCAACGGCGATGGCTACTCAGATGTTATCGTAGGTGCAAAGCGGTACACTAATGGACAGAGCGGCGAAGGCGCTGCCTTTGTCTATCACGGTTCGGCCCGTGGCTTGAATCCTGTAGCCGGCTGGTGGGCGGAATCAAACCAGCCTAATGCTAATCTGGGCAATTCCGTTTGTTCCGCAGGCGATGTCAACGGTGATGGCTACTCCGACGTCATCGTCGGCGCGTACAAATTCGACGGCGGTTCCAATAATGAAGGTAAGGCATTCGTATATCTTGGCTCCAGTAGCGGACTATCGCTAACCTCGGCTTGGTCTGCTGAAGGCGACCAGGAAGGCGCACATTTCGGTGTGTCCGTCGGCGCGGCAGGCGATGTAAACGGCGATGGGTTCGACGATGTAATTGTCGGTTCCTATTATTATGATAGTCCCGAGAGCAACGAGGGGAAAGCATTTGTGTATCATGGTTCATCCATAGGATTGAGTGGCGCTCCTGATTGGTCTGCCGAGAGCGATCAGGAAGGTGCTCAGTTAGGTAACGCTGTTGGAACTGCAGGAGACGTTAACGGTGACGGATTTAGTGACGTGATTATCGGCGCATGGAACTATGACAACGGTCAAATCAACGAGGGCAGAGCATACGTGTATCATGGTTCGTCAGCTGGACTCAGCCATACACCGAACTTTCATATCGAAAGCGATCAGGGAAGCGCATGGTTAGGTACATCTGTAAGCACCGCCGGTGATATAAACGGCGATGGATTTTCCGACATCATCGTCGGCGCACCGAATTTTGATGACATCGCTACCGATAATGGACGGATTTTTGTTTATTACGGTTCTGCTTTGGGATTGGTTTATGTTGGAAGCATGGGTATGAGTATTATAGAAGATAACCTTTCCATGGGTTGGTCAGTAAGTACTGCAGGCGATGTCAACGGTGATGGCTATTCGGATGTTATCATTGGAATGCCCGGATGGGATGACGTGGGGAAAGTCGATGCCGGTGCAGTATACTTTATACCCGGTTCATCAACGGGTCTGAATATAGCAGAGGCAAGCCGGTTCAATGGCGATCAGGCGGGTGCGCAACTCGGGGTCTCGGTGGGGTGCGCCGGTGATGTCAATGGAGACGGTTACTCCGACGTTGTTGCAGGCGCGTGGCTTTATTCCAACGGTCAGGCGGCTGAAGGACGAGCCTATTGTGTACACGGTTCCCCGACTGGTCTGGAGAGTGTCGCCAGCTGGTGGGCGGAAGGTAACATTCCCAACGCAGGGCTCGGGTTTTCCATCAATGCAGCCGGCGACGTCAACGGAGATGGCTACTCAGATGTCATTGTCGGCGCCCCGGGGCTTACCTATGGAGAAACAGCCGAAGGGGGTGCCTTTCTTACCTATGGAAACGGTCAGCGTGGCGTCAGCCTGAGACCACAACAACGGACTATGGACAATAGTAAGCGCGTCGGGCATCTGGGCAAGGCAGACCGGAATGAGTTCCTGGTTACCATGAAAGGACGCACGCCTTATGGTCGCGGCAAGGTTCGACTCGACGTATCCGCTGAACCCTTTAATGCGTTCCCGGATGGGATAATGACCCTGGCGGATTTGGGCTGGAAAGATACGGCAATAGAGGGAGCGGACCTGACCGCTTTGGTCCTCTACATGACAAATGACGCCCTGTATAAGTGGCGCGCCCGGTTGAAGTACCACCCGGCAACGTCTCCGTTTCAGCAATATAGCCGGTGGCTTACCATACCGCATAACGGGTGGGAGGAAGCGGATATCCGAGCCGGTGAAGTTCTTCCTACACCTACGCCGGTTGCTCGCTATACCTTTGAATCCGGTGCCGAAGGATGGACATACCAGGGAAATGTCTCACCTTACGACGAACCGCTCTCCTCTGCGTTGCGTGGCACGCTCGGGCTCTGTCCCTCCGGCTCCAGCAATTCGTTCTCCTACTGGTACAGTCCCGATATCCAGATCGAAGACGGCAAGATCTACTACTCATTTTGGGAGGTTGGAAGTACCGCGGGCGCTATGGATCAATCCGTGCAGTTCAGGTTGCGTATCAACCAGAAAGGTTCCTGGCAGGCATGGAACAGAATTGTTAACAGTTTCAATAACCAAGTGCCTTTCGGCGACCATACGAAAATATATAGGCTGGTTCTGGACCCCGTAGTCACAGGAACCGAAGACAATAAGCTGGTCATGAATTTCGATATCATGAGCTTTTCGCCCGATGACGACCTTTATTCCTGGATTTACCTCGAATACCTCACTGTCGAAGAACGCCAAATTATTGCACAAACAGAAGTGAAAGAATATCCTTTTGATACAGCCGCTGCTGATGGCTGGCAGTTTATGGGCGCAGTTCTACCCTACGCCACACCTCTCTCTTCTGCTCCCGGTGGATACATCGGTCTTAGCCCCAACGGTTCGAATTATTGTTTCTCCTACTGGGTAAGTCCCGACCGCATCATCCAGGATATGAATTTGTACCGAGCATCTTTTCTCATGGCAAGCAATATACCCGATGCCGACGATGCGGTGCAGTTCCGGCTCCGCGTTAATCAAAAGGGGAGCTGGCAGGCATGGGATCGTGTCGTGAATAGCAACTTTCAGCGTGCACCATCCAGCTCTTCATGGAAAACGTACAGTGTCTTTTTCAGACCGTCTGTCACGGGTATAAGCGACAACCATGTAGTCTTTTCGTTCGACATCATGAGTTTCGATCCAGCCGAGGACACATCTTCATGGCTTTACCTTCACGACGTCACCCTTGAAGAAATCAAGGTTTCATTTCATTAAACGCGGTATCGAACTACCGGTTCGGGCTTAAGACGTGCAAAGAAGGAGACCTGATAATGTGAGATTGCGCTTTTGCATTTTCCTGGAGTAAAGTAGTTTTGCCCGGCTCGTACGCCCCCCGGACAACAATTTAAAACAAAAGAAGCCCTTTCCTATGTGAGCAAACTGTTTCTTCAACGCGCAGTAGGCGAAGAACGAAGAGAGCAATTGATATGCTAACAATCAACGTTCTTTACTCTTGACATCACGAGTTCTTTTATCAAGCATTGATGACGTCACACTATAGGAGGGAGGCACACATGAAACCCATATTTACCATACACGCCGGAGAATTTTTGGTCGGTTCCTATATCGAACAAAACTTCAAGAACTGGAATCTCTGGGTCCCGTCCGGTGATACCGGCATCGACATACTCGTCTCTCACCTGATCTTAATCATTTCTTGCGGGAAATAATTCCTGCAAAGCTGACATGAAAACACTAATCTGGAATTCAGGTCTATAATATTGACTCTCCTTCAATCTAATTATTCCCCCTTGATTATCGGCAGAAAAGTACTGTTCCACCAATTTGCCTGCCTCAATAACAAAAGGATTTCCTGAATATTGCTTGCTGAATTCGACGGCTTCGTTCCACTCTTTCTCTGTTGTTGTAGAAAGAATCGTGTACATATCCAGCGCATGATAACGTCCAAACTCTTTATTATCGTCTTCGAACCTATCCGTGAATGCAAAAAGTTTCATCATCAGAAAGGTATAAGGATGTGGTAGGAAAACTTCAGATTTCCATGCATCACCCGAACCGAGATTTCCCGAGATCGATATTTCCAACAAGCCCTCTTCCAATGTTATTGCCTCGTTGGTCGGATGGGCATGAACACCGACCGAAGGTCTTGGTTTTGCGCGACGCTCATCCACGCTCACCCGTGTACCATGGAAGCGATTCTCCGGCCCGGTGAGTATATCTATTTTGAGACTCCCCGCTCTTTCGCCACCAGGCCCGGGTTTCACAAACTGGTAGTTTTGAGCGCCCGGAACAGGATTATATCCCAATTCCTTGAGGGCTTTTGATAACGGTTCCAATTGCGCCGAATCCATTAGCAGTTCAGGTCTCAGGTAAAGATCAAGATCGTTTGTAGAACGCGCCTCGGGCCATGTCCCAAAAAGTGTTCGTTCCCCGGAGAAGCGTCGATGCTCGGTCCTGAGATATATTCCATACCCGCCACCGATAATGAGTTTAATATCGGCATCCCTTAATTCATAAAGCAGATCAAGCAATGCTACGTGAAGGTTAGCCAATACCACGATAACTACTCCCGCGAAAGATTCTTCAAGATGAGTGTTCGCACCTGTTCCCCCGTTTCCTGGTCACGCTTATCCCCTTGCATCAATTCCAGATAGACCTGCACGGGAGAAGCCCACCGGAATCCCTGGTCCTCGCGAGCATCGAAATAAACGGTTTCGTCTTCCGTTTCAATAATCTCGAGGTTCGGGAACCGAGCCGACCGATCTCCCTGTATCGCTTCAATGATTCCTTCACTAAAGGGGCAATATACAGACAGCATCTCTCCACGCGGCATCACGGCATATTGAGAGACCGATGATGTCCCGGCAGCCATAACGGGCACTTTGGTTTCCTGAGATATCCTCCAGAGCGTCTGCGGTAAAGATTCCTTTACAACCGGCAGTTTTATAAGGACCTTTTCCCCGGAAAACACAGGTGAATAGTTCCGGCTCAGCTTATCCAGCAGTTTGTCACCCTGTAAGAGACGAATAACATTATTCCGTTCAATAATCAAATCTTCTTCCAATGTTTTCAGAGCCTTTGAAACCGTCGAAATACTCATGGGCTTCTTGTCCCATCGGTTTACGAGAAGACCGCGTTTATTGATTTCATCGCGAATATCATTAACGGCTGAAAAATCTGTACGGGATAAAAACACCCTGCCGACCATCGAACTGTTTTTACGATAGATATTTTTTATCGGAGCCGAGGAAGGGAAACGGTTCTTTTCGCCGCTGCGGTATATGGCAAATGTTCCGGGAACAACAACCACCCCGTTGCCGCACAAATCAATGCCGCTGATCCCTTCACGCTCTAATACTTGAAGCTGCTTGTCGTTGAGAAACGGCATAATAAGCATCAGCCCAAAGTCATCGAGCGACAGAGATTTGAGCTGGTTGATAGCCACCTGAAAGGCTTTTGGGGTTGACATTGATTGTATCTCCACCGCAAACCGTGCCTTTTTTGTTCCCCATGCGACTTCAACACACGCATCTGCCTGCCAGCGTTCACCGGCAAGGGGCTCACATTGTATCATGCGAATGGAGAGGGGTGGAAACAAAAGGTTTCCCTGCTCAATCCGTTTTAATATTTCTTTTTCCGTCGGCATTTTCCTGAAATAACCAAATTTCTTGAACAAGAAAATATAAACTTTCAGGAAAATATGCAAGCAAAATCTACACAATTCTCACTTTTTCGCGTCGCTGATTCCCTTCACTGAAACCGCGCGTTTTACACGTACACCTCTTCATCCCGCAAAATCAGACACCGTTAGATCATACAGTTCCTAATATTCTCACACATCTCCAAGAAAATCTCTCGCAATTTCTTATAAAATGCTTCTAATACATCATCTGCATCATTACTCATGATACACCCCCATTTGTAACAGTAATTTTGCTTTGAATAACGATGTTGCTCTATTATTCAAGTCTTCTTTTGTATGCCTTACAGCCCCTATTCCTTCTCGAAACCTTGGCTGGTGAATTTTATGTCGGCACGCACGATTCTGTTGATGCGGAATAATCATCTTTATACTTTGGTATTCGCCAGGCTATTTTACAAAACTTCTTCGAAGTTTTTATTGTGATAGATAAACATGGGAGCAGAGCCCTACCTTAGTGGTACGGCGTACCCAGGGATTATGATTACTCTACACAGGTATGCCGATAGTCCTTCTGTTTATACACCAAAGAAGCTCGGGTTTGAGGTCTAATCACGGGAGTTTTTAGAGCGTCATGCGGCGCCAGTAGAGGAGCCATTCGACTATGAGGACAAGAAGCGCAGCCCAGATGAAGTAGCGCCATATCTCGACGTTCGCTTGTTTTATTGTAGGAGTGCCTACGATTTCCCTTTTACCGACCTCGAATATGTCCCGCGGTTTTATGTCCGACTCGCGTGCGGATACAAGGTTTACTCCGTACACACCGGCGGTCTCGCCGTCTCGAATCAGTTCATAAAATCCCGTTGCTTTTGTCGAGGTGAATTTCACCATCTGCTCGCCGGTATAGTGCAGGTCGTGTTGTTTATCGTCAGGCGTCACCAAAACAAACCGCTCCGCACCATCCTCGATCTTCAGGGTAATACCGTCACGCGTGGAAAGGGTGTGCTCGACCGCGCCGCCATACCTTCCGGAGAGAAATTGAATGGCATTGTTCAAAAAAATCGGAAACGACGGTTTAAGTGGAAAATCCGAGTCATAGATATCGAAGCCCGCCACAAGCGACGTAACCTCGCCCGATTCGGCAAGAACAATTATGGGCGAATCATCAGTCTCCGCCAGAACCGACACCGCTCCGGATACCGTCATTTTCATGCCCTTGCTTATTAAGGCGTTTTCCACACGGGTATATCTCATCACCGGGTGTTGCCGATCCGTATCGACAATGATGGGATTTTCTTTTTCCTGTGTGAAGACGACAGCGCCACCCGGCGGAAGCGCGTTGAAAAAGATGCTGTTCAGCGGTGGTTGCGCCTGCGGCGAATAGCCGTCGAACACGGCGACGTCATACTGCTCGAAAGAAATAGTATCCGAAGGTTTTTGTATATGCAGAGTGTAAAAAGGATTTGCCCCGAGCGCTTGCTCGAAAAAATAATTACCGGTTGTAATAAGGAGAAGTTCGATTTTTTTGAAACCCGGAATCACACCGAAAACCTCGTTATCTTCCATCAATGCATCATCAACGTCGAGTGTCAACCTGACCTTTTTCTGTTCAGAAGAAGTGACCGGAAAAATAACCGGCGAAGAGGCGCCTGCCTTGAGCTCGAGCCCCTTTATATCAACCGCGATTTCATCAACAAAAAGCTCGACCGCGGTGGTTACGTTGCGGGTCGAAAAATTCTGCACGTTGGCAAAAATCTCGAAATCGAACGGGCTCTCGAAGTTCGGGCGGATACTGAATTGAGTGAAGCCTGTATTATTATCCGATTTGCCGATTTTGACATATTTAATGTCGGGAAGAGGCGCGGTAAAACCTTTGGCTTCGAAAATATTGCCATCCGACAGGAGAATCACCTCGATATCTTCATTGTTTTTAAAAAGCGAAGACATAATCGAGAACGTTTCCTGGATATTGGAAATGCTATCCGTTGCTTCAAGGCGCTGGATACGTTCCTTGAGAAGTTTTTTGTCGTTCGTGAATCCCTGGAGAACCGTTGCGCTGTCATCGAATGCAATCACCATGGCGATGTCGTTTCGTTTGAGATTTGCGATTGATTCGAGCGCGATACGTTTAGCGTTATCAAGCCTTGTTTTCCCGTCTGCTTCGCGTGTCTTCATGCTTGCGGAGCGGTCGATGACCATCACGATGGTGCGGCGTTTCAATGGTTGCGATTCGAGGATAGGGCGTGCAATAGCCAGTGCGAGCATTACTGCGATGAGAATCTGCAACAGGAGAAAAATATTCGCCTTGAGTTTCTGAAACGGCTGATTGGCAATCAAGTCCTGTATACTCTTTTGCCACAGGATAAGGCTGGAGACGACCACGGGTCTGCGTTTCAACTTCAATAGATACAGCAGCACGATTACGGGAATCGTCAGCAGAAACAGTAGCCCTGTGTAATTGAGAAAACTCACTTTAATAATCCCCGGTACTTGAGATAGTTAAAAATCAAATCTTCAACACGCGAGGTGTTTTTCATTCGTAAATAGGTAATATCTCTTTTGATACAGAACTGGCGTAAATTCGCGCAAAACCGGTCGAGGTTGTCCTTATACCTGTTGAGAAGGTCTCTGCTAATACTCACGTGGGTCTTGATGTCGAACTCAGCATCGATAAGTTCGAGGTGACCGATCAAGTCCGGCTCGAGCTCCTCCTCGCTGAGAATATGAATGACAAAAATTTCAAAGTTGCGTTGAACGAACTGTTTTATTGCATCCTCAAATCCTTCAGGGTCAAAAAAGTCAGAGATGAGAATCGCAATTCCCCTTGTCTTCGTGTTGAGGACGAACCGTTTAAACGATTTCTGAAGATTTGTTTTCTCCACAGGGTTTATATTGCTGATGAATTGAAAAAGCGTCATTGCATTGTGTTGTCCGCGCAGGGGTTTTTGAACCTCGAGCAGGTCGGAGCCGAACACGCCGACGCCCACTTTATCAAGATTACACAGCGCGATGTACCCCAGTGCCGCCGCGGTACGTTTGGCAAACATCAGTTTCGACGGTGTTCCGAATCCCATGGATTTACTTCCATCGATCAATAAGTATACGTAAAGGTCCTCTTCTTCCATAAAAAGTTTGAGAAAAAGCGTTTCCAGACGGCTGTAAATGTTCCAATCTACAAAACGAATATCGTCGCCTTTTACATAACGGCGATAATCGGCGAACTCGATACTCAAGCCTTTCTTTTTGCTTCGGCGTTCACCCTTCATCTTTCCTGAAAAAGTCTTCCGGGTCAGAATCCGGATGGTGCGGAGCTTCTTCATAAACTCCGGATCGAGCAGTATGTCAGTCTTTTCATTCATTCTTTTAAATGGTCTTCACGAACTGCATATAGTTCGGTCAAGCCTTTTGCATGCGCGCAACACCGGCTACAAGTTGGTCGATGATATCATCGGTGGTTACCCCTTCCGCATCGGCTTCAAAATTCAAAATAAGGCGGTGGCGGAATGCATTATGAGCGGCGGAGGCAATGTCGTCGAAGCTGACGTTGAACCGATTATCCAGTAAGGCGAATATTTTGCCGGCGAGGATAAGGGCTTGAGCGCCCCGTGGACTCGACCCGTAGCGCACGTAGTGCTTCGTTATGTCCGGTGACGATTCCTTCGTTGGATGTGTGCTTGCCAACAGGCGTATAGCGTAATCGCTTACGTGTGGCGCGACCTCGACCTCGCGGATGAATCCCTGCCATTCGATTACTTTTGCCTTGTCCATCACCACGTGTACCTCGGGCATTTTTACTTTCGTGGTGCGCTCGAGTATTTCGTGCATCTCTTGGTTCTCGGGAAATTCCACCAGCAGCTTGAAAAAGAACCGGTCGACCTGCGCTTCGGGCAGTGGATACGTCCCTTCCATTTCGATGGGATTTTGAGTGGCAAGGACGAAAAACGGCTCGTCAAGCACGTGGCGCACGCCGGAAACAGTCACGTTGTGTTCCTGCATAGCCTCGAGCAAAGCGGATTGTGTCTTCGGCGTCGCCCGATTTATTTCGTCTGCAAGAATCACGTTGGCAAATACCGGACCACGCTGAAACTCGAAGACTTTTCTGCCGCGTTCGTCCTCCTGGACAACGGTTGTCCCGATAATGTCCGAAGGCATGAGGTCGGGCGTGAACTGGATACGCGAAAAGCGCGCGTCGAGGGTCTGGCTTAAGGTGCGTACCAGCAAGGTTTTGCCAAGTCCGGGGACGCCTTCGAGCAAGCAATGCCCGCCGGCAAAAAGACTGACCAGCACATTGCGTATCAAATCCCTTTGACCGACGATGACCTTACCGATTTCATCTGATATCGTCTGAAATTCCCGCCGAAATAATCCGGCTTTTTCTTTAATGTCCATGA
>CAZSMK010000092.1:0-4397 GCA_964608095.1 uncultured Candidatus Sumerlaeota bacterium
TGTTCATAGTTCTTTTCAAAATAATACGTTTCAAGATACATCAAGGCAGCGGTCGCGCGTTGTTTTTTAAAACGTAACGGCGCACTCTCAAGCACTTTACTGCATTCTCGTCGGCACTCATCAAGCGAACCTTTATCGCTTCGAGCCAACTCCATAAGTAGCCCTGCACATTCAACTTGAGCAATCGCCCGCACCAGCTCACTACCGGTGAATCGCTCCAGCTCTCTATACCCACGATACGCAGTGAGTCTGTCTCCCTCGATATGATACGTCCACGCCACTCGGCGCATTGCTTTGATTCTATCGAGGTGACGTGCAGCTACTTGTCCGTTCACGACCGGTAAAAAATAACTCCTGGCATTTGCATACACGCCGTTCTGGAGTTCCATTACACCAAGTCGGGTCATTGCCCAGCCCTTTCTCGCATCCGTGTCCGGCAGCACTTCTATAAGATTCTCGATCAGGGGTCTCGCGTCAGCGGCATCTTTCGGGATATACCCTTCTTCCTCGCCTTTATCCAGCAACGGCAGCAGTTGTTCGGTAAGCGCATCATTAAACTCAAGCACGTACTCCGGTGCCTGAGAGATATTGGATTCTGGTGGCGAGAATATCGAAGGGTACGGCGACTTTGGAGCGGTAAAAGAATTTTTATTCTCTCTGCTGGGAATACTCACGACAAAAGCGCCGGGTTCGACGTCTGTCTTGATAAAGGTCGTAAGGATATAAGCATCGAGGTAATATTCGAACTCACCGAAAAGGACCTTGAACCACGGCGCCTCATACACTACCTGCACCGGCGAGAAGCCCGTTGCCGACAATGCGGATTCTTTCAACTGCGCTTCTTCTTCAGTCTCATACATACCCATCTGGACATAGTAAAGATTTTCCGGTGGCGGGACAGCGGCATACACGCGTAGTGCAGCACACACAAGAAGAATACTCAGAGAGAGGGCACAATGTTTGTTCACAAGGATCATCCCCTTCCTTCATAAAAAAAAGAAAAAGTACTAAATACTATGATAAAGTTGCGGGCAAAAATCAACAACAAAATGCTTCATCCTGCACTTTCACCATATGATGTACTCATGCGGGAAAGAGGGAAAATATATACTCCGTAAATCTCGTAAGGATAAAATCAAGAACAGGTATCAATAAAAAGTTTTGTGCTCGTCGATGGTATATCAAGATGCTTTTTTTCTATTCGAATAGATTGGGCGAGATAGATATTGGTCTCGGTGATTCGTGGTTAGGCTTTTTTATTTCCTCAACAACGAATGAGCTGAATTACATGAATCGATACAACCTTTTCTATGGTTTGATCTATTTCACGCGTACTCCCTTTAACCTGAGGTTGGCGCGGCGAATCGAAGGGCACGTGTACTCGAAGACGTTGTTAAGTAGTACACATCCTCTCCCGCCGCGGGTTCGTCCTCGTTCCCCCACCTTCGATACAATAAGCCGCCGAACGCCAGAACTTATCCTTAAAATGTTCCTTTAGCCCATTCCATTACTGCTCTCTATTATGACGCAAGTTACACGGGGGCCTATTCTTCAACCAGCACCATTATAATATCGACAGTCGTTATTTCCTCTAATTCAACGACAACAGGCGATAACGAAAATACCTCGTAACTCTCCCCTGCCGCAACGGTAGCTGTAACTACATAATCATTTGCCGGTGAGAGCACCTCTATCGAATAAAATCCCGATTCATTAGAGGTTGCAGAACTACAACTCTCTGCACTTTCGGAAGATGCCCTCACAGTGACCTGACTAAATGGCGTTACCCCATCTTCTTTATATACATGACCGGAAATACAACCGGTTTCCATACTCAAAGGAATAGATAAATGTAATCCCGGAGTTAATAGCTCGACACCTTGTTGACACTTTTGAGCATACCCTTGTTGTTGTGTGAATATGGCATACGTTCCGGGCGCAATGTCACTAAAGTTGAATTCTCCTGTAGCAGTCGTGGTGGTCTGAAAAGAAGAATGGGTGGATTCATTGATCAACGTGACTGTGGCGTTTTTCAAAGGTTCGTTTGAAGCACTCTCAAAAACGTTACCGCTAACGCTCAGGGGATTTGGCGAAAGAATAACTTCTACTTCATGATGTTCATTGCTCTTCAGGTAAATATTTTTATTTTCTATTGAATAACTCTCCTTGGTTGCGGTTATCCTATAAAAGCCTTCTGTCAATCCGCTGAATATATATTCCCCCTTATCGGTTGGTTCAATTCTATCCAGACCGCTCAGGGGCTCTACAACATGAAGGGTTGTTTCGCTTAGAGGATTATGATTGGAATCCTTTGTTATAACACTGAGGCTACTATTCCCCTGCGTCAGGGCTACATATACCGGATTATGCTCTTCTGAAATCGTTACCTCCTCCTCAAGAAGAGTATAAGTAGTGTTTATTGGCTTTATCTTGTAAGAACCGTACGGTAAATACTTCAGTGTTAATGTAGTAGGCGAATCTACAGTATGATCTGAGTGGGATTTAAGTCCGTCAGGAACGACCGACCATATCTGAATGGAAGTCTCCGGAAAAGGGCATGTGATGTTCATAACACCAGGAAATGCATAAAAGTTTAAGGTGGCGACTGGCGAGCCTTTTGTAAGCGATGCTTCCTGCGAGGGAAAAACGTCGTAACCGTGACCGACTTTGGTTGCAGTGACTGAATAGTCACCTAACCTAATACCCTTAATAGAATATGCTCCGGTACGTTTGATTTCAGCAGGGTATTCATACTGTAAATCCTTGCTGGTAGCCGTGATGATGAGGTCCTCAAGGCTGTCGATATGAACCTGTCCCTTTATCTCCCCTATTTCTGTGATTTTCCTGTTTATAACAATGTCACGATTGGCGGGTGTGAGAGTGACAGGCGGAAATGAAAGAATCGCATCGGGAAGGAAAAGATCAAGTTTATATTCACCAAACGGAATGAAATCGAATGAGTAGAATCCTTCCGCAGAGGTCTTTTCAGGCACAATAAAACGTGAGGGTTCATCAATGGAAGATAATAAAACGGGTATCTCCGAAATTGGGGCATCATAAGGATCGGTGATTGTTCCACGTATGCAGGTATCTGGTATCACAAAATCCTGTTCGACAACAAGATTCTTGAAAATTTCGACCTCCTCATCGGGAATGATATAATTTCCTCTTCTTGCCCGTAGTTTATCAGCGACCAATCCTGTTCCTATAGAAACATCATAGGTACCGGGACGTAGTTTAATGAAATACGCACCGGTATGGTCGCTGAAAGAGATTCTGCTCTTACCGGAAATTGGATCGTCCGCTGATATTGGGGCTGTAGTAAGCGGCATATCCGTATCAAAGGTCAACGTGCCGGTTAACTTGCCGCATTCCGCTTCAAAGGAGAGGTCATATACCGCAGCGTGAGTACCTCCTGGAATTTCAACAACTTGTGAGGAAGGACTTATAGGGAAGTAATCGTGCGTTACGGTTATCGTAAATCTTAAGGTAAGTAAGGGATCATCATAGGTGGTTACGTAAAATGAGCACACGCCGTTTGAGAACGTCATGCATTCGTTATCTCCAATACATTCACTTATGCCGACCGTCGCTCCGGATACAGGATCATCGAACGAATCTTTTACCCACACATTTATTAAGCATATTCCCGCTACGACTGGATGACCCAAAAAAAAGAAAAACAAAATGAGGAACATCGTTATGCGTTTCATTTGTTAACTCCTTTCACATATTCTCACATTCCCAAAGACTTTCTCTCAAGATCATGAGTGGGAGTTTAGGGGTCAAACCTCCTTTTCCCTAAACTCGTCTCTTTAAGAGTTGAGTTTCACTACATAGGACAAGCCTCTGGGTTGTCACAAGAAAACGTTAGTAGTACCAAAAATTGTTCCGATATAAGACGACAAGCAAGGACGCTTATCCTACATTTTTGTATGAAACATTTCATCCCCGCCCGGTTTTTGTATTTAACCGCGCATTAAATCGCCACCCATCGCACCAAAAAGTTTAGGGAAAATGAGGTTTGACCCCAATGTCCCCTAAACTCCCACTTATGGCTTTCTCGCCATTATGGTTCCTTCCGGAAAAGAGAATGCAAGTTTGCTTTCAAACTCTTCCGGTGATGCCTTTTGCCAGGTTATGTCTTTATAATACCTGAACACATGGGGAATGTCGGGATTGTTTTGAAATGTCTTCCTTGTAATTGAGGTAGGCAGGTACGTACCATCTACAAGCACTGTGCCTTCGCATTGCGTTTCGATGTGTACTATATCGTCAACCGAATATACCCATTTTACGGGCATAAATCCTGCAGTCTTATCAAGCAAGGTTTCTGTCTTTTTGAGCTGTCCCACTTCCTCAATAATTGTAACGTTTTTATCCGCCTCTCGCACCTG
>CAZSMK010000093.1:0-115048 GCA_964608095.1 uncultured Candidatus Sumerlaeota bacterium
AAGATCATCAATTCACGGATTCGTACCTGCCGCTTCCATGCGTTGACTATAAGATCAAAACGTTTTCGACCGATACCGTCAACTTCGAGCAGGCGTTTGGGTTCCTTATCGAGGACATCGATAGTTGACTCGCCGAATTTATTCACTATTCGTGAAGCATACACCGGACCGATACCGGTGATCAAACCGGAGGAAAGATACTTCTCAATTGCTTTGACACTTGCGGGTAATCGGGTGACATAGTTTTCCACCTGGAACCGAAGCCCATAGGGTTGTTTTCGTTGCCACTTCCCCCAGAGTCGGAGGGCCTCACCCGGCATAACGCCGATCATCGAACCAACGGCCACAATTGAAGTCGTCGACTTATCGGGTTTTATCGAGAGCACGGCAAAACCGCTATGCTCGTTCCAATAGATGATATGCTCAACGAGTCCATCGATGACTTCGGGGTTTGATTGTGTTTCGTTATTCATCTAATCAAGCGATGATAGTCTTGCCGGCGCTGAAAATAAAAGAAAAATGTGCGGGAAAAATCCCCCGACGAGAGGATCGAAACTTCAGAATATAAAAAAGCGAAGGGACGCTAAAAATCTATGAATAACACCCGATCCACCATGTCCCGCCTGAATATGACGAGACCACGAGAACACCCCTTTTTTTCATCGTGGCATGCCACGCACCTTAAAGCATGAAACAATGTCGATCATGAGTGTCATTTTACGCGATCTTAGCGTCCCTATGAACAACCTCTCCCTATGATGTGTGACATAGAAGTCAAAGAACAAAACGCACTTCATTATACATAAACAATCCAATGTATCAAGCAATTTTTGCACAAAAGAAGAATTTATTTCTTTTTATCGGCGGCTGCAGCTTCTTTAATTAGCTCGAGAGCAATAATACTTCGCATGATCTGGTTTGTGCCTTCATAGATTTGGGTAATCTTGGCGTCGCGGAAATATTTCTCGACAGGATAATCGCGCATGTAACCTGTTCCACCGCAAATCTGAATTGCATCCGTGGTCACTTTCATGGCGGTATCAGAAGCATACATCTTTGCCATTGCGGAAAGTTTTGAAGCGTCCTTCGCGTTAGCGTCCAACGCCCGAGCGGAATGATAAACAAGCAGGCGTGAAGCCTCGATCTGCGTTGCCATATCCGCGAACATGTGTTGTATCGCCTGGAAACTCGATATCGGTTGTTTGAATTGGACACGCGTGCGGGCAAACTTCATTGCCTCTTCCATAGCGCCTTGCGCAATACCAACCGCTTGCGCACCAATACCGGGGCGTGACTTGTCGAATGTTGTCATGCCGATGATAAATCCTCTTCCTTCACGTCCGAGAAGATTTTCTGCAGGCACCTTACAGTCGTCGAAATGTAATTCAGCGGTAGCGCTTGCACGAATACCAAGTTTCTTCTCCTTCTTGCCCAGGGTAAATCCGGGAGTATCTCTCTCGACAATAAAGGCGGACATTCCGCGCGCGCCACGAGCCGGATTCGTCGACGTGAACACGGTGTATATAGAGGCTTCGCTGCCGTTGGTGATCCACTGTTTTGTTCCGTTAAGAATATAGTGATCGCCTTCTTTCTGTGCGGTTGTCTCAACGGCGGCGGCATCAGAACCCACGTTTGGTTCAGTGAGGGCAAATGCCGCGTACACCTCGCCACGCGCAAGAGGCGGTAAATATTTTTGCTTCTGCTCTTCCGTACCGAACAACATGATGGGAAACGCAGCAAGGGCATTGGCTGCATAACTGACCGCCACACCCGCACAGGCACGGCTCAACTCTTCCGTGGCAATGCAGAGATCGAGCGCTCCCCCACCCAAACCGCCATACTCCTCCGCGATATATATTCCGCACAAATCCGAGTCGGCAAGTATCTTCATTATTTCATGGGGAAACTGCTCCTTTTCATCGAGCTCAGCTCTTACAGGGATTACTTTTTCCTCTGCGATTTTTCGCGATACCTCCTGCACCATTAATTGCAATTCATTAAAGCCGTAATCCATTATCTTCTCTCCTTTATGGTCTATTGAGAATTAAGCATTAGCGTGTTAAAAAATATAGAGTCACTTTTACAAAGGCTGATAAGAAAAATCAACTATGAAAACAAGTGGCAAATATAATGGAGTGAAAAGTAACTCCTAACTCAGGTGAATTTACCATATAATCCATAATGTCACACTGTCTGGTTTTCAAAACTATTATTATCATCGTTAAGAAACGGATTTACCTTCTATTGTATATGATACTTACAGTTATCAAGTCTTACAGAATCCGGCATTCTCTCGACACCGGTCGCAATTTCAGAAACATACTCCGGCAGTACACCGAAACTGCTTCGAAACGACAACATGGATTTATTTGCTTACTCTATTTCATTTTCGGGAGAACCATTGGTCTGGTACAAATACCATGATGAAGCGACGTGGTATTCCAAAACCCTCAGCCCGGCTGTAACAGACCTCGATTCATACTTCGGCTATATTACCATTGACGGTGGTATTTCGTTTTTGGGAATCAGGAACGATCCACCGGAGTTTCATCTCTGGCGTTCGTATAAACATGGCTACCCCCTCAGCTACACCTCGTACGATGCTGGACATTGGATAAACATTATTGACCACGATTTTGTTCCTGACGGAAACTTTGTTGCCCTTATTAAATGCCAGGACGAATCCTACATCGTCTTCTGTAATACACACTTCCCTTCTTCTTCAACACCCTGCCGCAATACCTGGACTTTATATCAATAGCCAATGAACCTATCGGGGTAGAACCTGAAAAAAATGGAGCGCGGTATCGCCGTAGGTTTCGCGGCGAATACACGTAAGCCTGCCACTGGTTTCAGGTATGGGAGTTCCCTTCCTGACTTCTGCTATGACAAGGGAGTTTTCATGAATGATTTTAGAGTTGCCCAATCGTTTTACTGTCTTGCTCGCAAAGTCCGACTTATATGGCGGACCGATGTAGATAATATCAAATTCTTGTTCCTCTTCTTCGAGAATGTTGAGCGCGGTTGAGACTTTTTTTTTCATTGTCCTGCCCTTGTCCTGCAAGCCGAGGTGTTTGAGATTCTCCCTGATAGTGGTGGTGCATTGCTCGTTCTGATCAACAAAGAGACAGGAGTGGGCGCCACGGCTCAATGCTTCGATACCCACCGAGCCACTGCCGGCAAAAAGATCCAGGAACTTGCTTTCTGGAATATGTGGCTGAAGGATCGAAAAGAGCGATTTCTTTACCCGTGCAAGAAGAGGTCGTGTAGCGTTGCTTTTCCTCGTCTTCAGCCGCGTTCCTTTATGTTTTCCGCCAATGACACGCATGGTTCTGATTTGATCAAGATAATAGACCGTCCACTCAGGATTTGCTCCCGATAAGGGGAATATCGATGACGTTTTTCTGGAGACTAATGAGCGTTTCAATGCCCGAACGGGCAAGATCGAGCAACCGCATCATCATATCATGCGAGAAAGGTTGTCCTTCCGCGGTTCCTTGCACTTCAACGTAGTCGCCTGAACCCGTCATCACCACGTTCATGTCAACCTGGGCTTGTGCATCTTCAAGGTAGCAGAGATCGAGAACGGGGCGACCCTCGACCACACCAACACTTACTGCAGCAAGATAATCCTTGATAGGTATCTTTCCGAGTTTGCCGTTTTCGTGGAGGTTTTTAAGCGCCAGTGCAAGGGCGACAAACGCACCCGTAATTGCGGCAGTGCGCGTACCGCCGTCCGCCTGGATCACATCGCAATCAAGGATTACGGTGCGTTCGCCCAGCATCTTGAGATCAACCACGCTCCTGAGAACACGTCCGACCAGGCGTTGAATTTCGTACGACCTGCCGCTGACATGACCCCGAATCGAATCGCGTACCGTGCGTATCTGTGTCGAGCGCGGCAACAGTGCATATTCCGCAGTCACCCAACCCTGACCCATGTCTTTTAAATGCGGCGGTATCTTGTTCTCAACCGTTGCGGTACATAGAACTTTGGTGTTGCCGAATTCTATTAAGACTGAACCCTCGGGATACACTACATAGCCGGGTGTAAACTTTACTGTCCGCAAATCCCCTGCCTTTCGTCCGTCAATGCGCAAAATTTCCTCGTTCATAGTCTTCCTTTTCTCAAGAAGTGTTTGACTTGTCATCAGGGCGTAAACTAACTTTTATCTTGTTGCATTTATCCCGATATATCAACAGAAAATAATAGAGGAGAGAATATCATGGCAGAGCCCATTGTGAGTGTCGCCGGTATCAGGGGGATTGTTGGTAAATCGCTCGTACCCGATGATTATTTACGAAGGTTGCAGGCATTTGCTACCATGGCTGCGGGCAAGAAGGTTGTAGTTGGAGGCGATAGCCGTCCGTCACGCGACATGCTGCGTCATCTTGCGTTTGCCGGCTTGATTGCGTCCGGTTACGAGATACTTGACCTCGGAATCTGTCCCACACCAACCGTGGGTTTTATGATACGACATCTCAAGGCTGATTGCGGACTCGCTATCACCGCGAGCCATAATCCTATTGAATGGAACGCATTCAAATTTTTCAGCAAACGCGGGACATTTATAACAAAGACGGAAAACAAACGCGTGAAAAAAATCTACGAGAGCAGAAAATTTGCGCTCGCCGATGTACGTAACCTTGGCAAAGTGACCGTAATAAAAAGACCGTTGCAACCACACCTGGAAAAAATACTCGACGCCGTTGACGTCAGAAAAATCAGGAGCCGCAGATTCAAGGTGGTGGTTGATTGTTGCAATGGTGCAGGCTCGGAAATGGCGCCTATGCTCCTCCAACGACTCGGTTGCATCGTAAAGGTCATAAACGATAACGTACATCGCCCGTTCCCGCACGAACCCGAGCCAACACCCAAAAACCTTACGCAACTCTGCCGCGCGGTGCAAATAGCAAAAGCCGATATAGGTTTCGCACTTGATCCGGACGCCGACCGCCTCGCGATTGTCGACCAGAACGGACAACCTCTCGGAGAAGAACGTACACTTGTCATTGCGGTCTATCACTATCTGTCCAGCAGGAGGAAATCGAAGATCGTCGTGAATCTTTCCGTATCGCGCGCTATGGACGACGTAGCAAATGTGTTCGGTGTCGACGTTGAACGGACACCTGTCGGTGAAGCGAACGTAGTTGAAAAGATGCTGGCAATAAAAGCGCGCGTCGGCGGCGAGGGAAACGGCGGCGTTATTATTCCTGAAATACATCCCGGCAGGGACGCTGCGACCGGCATGGCTTTTATTCTCGAAGCCATGGCCGCTCAAAAAAAGAACATCAGCGAGGTCAATCAATGCGTGCCTGATTACGTGATGCTGAAGACAAAGATAAAACGCGCTCCTGAAGCAGACGTGCCTGCGCTGCTGAAAAAAATTGAGGGAGCGTTCAAGGCTGAAGCGAAGAAAACCGACCGCCGCGATGGTGTAAAGATTATTCTCAAAGACGGCAACTGGGTAAACGCACGTCCGTCGGGAACAGAACCCATTATGCGCATATTTGCGGAAGCGGAAACCAAAACTCGCGCACAGGAACTCATCCGACAAGCCCGCCAAGCACTCCAATAATGAGCTGCAATTCTTTAATGCAGTTAAGCAGGTTCACGGCGTTTCTTCTTACTCCTGAGAGTAGCTGCAAAGAAGACAGTGGGTACATAATGTTTCATCCGCTCATCTCCACTAATGATACCCTACAGTCTTTCGTGCACGAAAGACTCCTAAACCTACTTTCAGCAACTACAGAGGTAGCGCAGGCATCCTGCCTGCCCTGATAGGCCAATGCATAGAAAGGTATCCATTTAAAATCCGACAACGTCTAATTCAGGGACTTACGAGCATGCGCACGAGTTAAGGTACGCCAATGATATGAAAAAGTTCTATAAGGGTGTTGACAAAGAGAGGGAATATATATGAAAATGAATAGCTTATAACGTATATTATAAGGGCGTGTAGCTCAGCTGGTAGAGCAGCGGCCTTTTAAGCCGTTGGTCGCAGGTTCGATTCCTGCCACGCTCACCATGTTCTTTAAGAATTTTTTTGCCTATCATAACATAAAGAAATTACTACGCGCGTCCCCATCGTCTAGTCTGGCCCAGGACACAGGATTTTCGATCCTGCAACAGGGGTTCAAATCCCCTTGGGGACGCCACTTTTTATTTATGGCATCTTTTCTTTCACTGACCCCCGAACCAGGTAAGTTCTCGTTACCAGAAGACCGTGGTTAAGGTGAAGAGGCAGTCACGGGAAAAAGCCCGTAGCATATTTTTGATAGCCTAACTTTTAATCAACAATGATATATTCATTATTACTAATAATCCTATCAATCTCTTGGAGTCCATTTTTTAGTCCCGTCTAAATATATCGAAACGAGATCATTTAATAAACCTTTACGATAAACCTCCAAAGACCTACTCAACGTATAATCTTCACATGGTATAAATGGTAATAATTCTCAAAACCTTGCACGCACATTTTGGTATACTTTTTTGTATTGTTCTTTGTGTGTCGGGTCATCATCAATAAGAGCAATTTTTTTCCTTCACCTTAAGGTAGGATAAGCGTCCTCGCTCGTCACTCCTTATATCGTAACAATTCTACCGGCAATTCCAAACTATTTACATTTACATTAAGGTGCTGTGATGTAGTGTAAAATACGGCAAAGAGAGGGCGCAAAAGAAAATGTAGACAGGATACCAGTGCCGAATCAAATAAAGTTGTATCGTTATAATATATATGTGTGTTTCGCGTGTAATGTCATTTGTTCTGCATTGAAAGTGCGAACTATATCCTACCCAAGGGTCGAAGACGCGCCGTGGAGAATCGAAGACGCGCCGTGGCGAACGGGATTCTTAAAAAACTCGATAGCGATTTCGATCGCGATACCGATTTCGACAGCGCGTGCGCTTAGGCGTGCGATAGCGAATGCAGTGAAATAGGGTATGTATAACACCTGAAAAACACGATACGTTCTTTTCTGAAACGACACCGGTTTGACGGACCCCGCTGAATCTTATTCATGGTTCAGATGGTTCATTGCGCCTTTAATAATCTGCTCAACCCGGTCGGGATCAGGGAAATAGAACCTTGCAGTCATATTGGGCGAGCACATCCACTGGCGAGGACGATTCGGATCGCGGCTTTTTATCACGAGACACTTGCCAAAGAGTCCCTTTCCGGTTGAAACTTCCGTAATAATCTCGGTCTCGCCTTCAGGGTTGCGTCCCGGATACCACACGTCGGCTATAGAGGTTATGAACGTAAACAACTTTCCAATCACAAGGCAACGACGGTCTGTGATGATAAGTTTCATCGTCATGATAAGCGGCAGATTGAACGCTATCTTGTAACTGGGATGACTGCTACTGGTCATGAGACGAAACGTTGAACGCTCGTACAACACCTTTTCGTCCGGTAAAAGTGGCGAAACCTTGCCGGTTTTAAACTTTACCCCCATCTTTGTCTGAGCCTCCTTTTATTGACATAAACGATATCAAGCCCGACTATAGTTACTTAGTTGAGACGTAAAAAGCAAGATTTCATTTCATCCTGCAAAAAATTTTTCCCCCTACTCGATTACGCGCAAGGCTACAAGAGCGTAAAAAGGCTTTGCAAATTCTTTTTAGTCCTGTACTCTGTATCTGTTTTTTTCAACTAATTAAAGAAGGTCAGCGCGAGAGTTTAAAAAAAATGCAAAACCCTCATTGCCAATAAAGCAAAATCGAAAGGAAAGCGTCAAAATGTCTGAACAAGAGAATTTAATCACCTATTGTTTCCATTATTTAAAAAAGCAGGGGTTACACTTCATCCTCATCACCTATATGGTTTTACTTTTTGCATTTGTTGACGGTGCGGAAAAAGTGAAAGAGGAAACCCCGCGACCGAATATTTTGTTCATCTTTACGGACGACCATGCGGAACAGGCAATCAGTGCGTATGGGTCGAGGATCAATAAAACGCCCAATATCGACAGAATCGCGGAGAACGGTGTAGTATTTGAGAACAGTTTCTGCTGTAATTCTATCTGCGCACCGAGCCGTGCCGCCATACTCACAGGCAAACACAGCCACAAAAACGGACTCATGAACAACCAGACAACATTTGATCCTTCGCAGACGTTGTTCCCCAGACTTATGCAGCAGGCAGGCTACCAGACCGCCATCATCGGAAAATGGCATCTCAAAATCGAGCCGGAGGGTTTCGACCACTGGGAAGTGCTTCAAGGCCAGGGACGCTATTACAATCCCGAGTTCCTGACTCCGGAAGGTAAAAAACAACGTATGGGTTATTGCACGGACATTATCACCGATCTTTCAATTGAATGGCTCCGCAATCGCGATAAGAAGAAACCGTTTCTCCTGATGTGCCAGCATAAGGCGCCGCATCGCAACTGGGCGCCGGGTCCCGATCACCTGACCATGTATGACGACGTGGAAATCCCCGAACCCCCCACACTCTTCGACGACTATTCCAACCGTAGCGATGTTTTGAAAAGGAACGAGATGGAGATAGCGCGCCACATGATGATGGGCTGGGACTTGAAAATCGACGGAACAGGAATCGAGGATGCGTTGGGTCGCGACTGGCCTAACCCGGAATACGAACGTATGACACCGGAACAAAAAGCGAAATGGGATGCGGCATACGAACCAAAAAACAAAAAGTTCCTTGAAAACATGCCGGAAGGAAAAGATCTGGTTCGCTGGAAATACCAGCGCTACATAAAGGACTATCTGAGGTGCGTCGCTTCAGTCGACGACAACATCGGCAGACTGCTCGATCATCTCAAGACCAGCGGCGACATTGAAAATACTCTCGTGGTATACAGTTCCGACCAGGGCTTTTACCTCGGAGAACACGGCTGGTACGACAAACGATGGATGTTTGAAGAATCGTTGCGAATGCCCCTTATCATGAGCCTGCCTTCTCGAATCAAACCCGGCATACGTATCACCGAGCTGGTACAAAACATCGATTATGCGCTCACATTTCTGGAGATTGCAGGAATTGAACCGCCCGAGGAGATGCAGGGCGACAGTCTCTTGCCGCTTTTTGACGAGGAGACACCCGACTGGCGCGACACCATCTACTATCACTACTATGAACAGGGAGAGCATAACGTTCCCCGGCACGACGGCGTCCGCACTCACCGATATAAACTCATACATTTTTACGACGACAATGATTGGGACCTGTACGATCTTGAAAAGGACCCTCATGAGCTGCGTGATGTTTACGAGGATGCTTCATACAAAGAAGTACGAGAGATGATGCTGCGGCGCTACCGTGCTATGCGCAAATGCTACGACCTCTAATTTGGGGGCAGACCTCATTTTCACGTTTTAGCCGGAAGAGGGCGTCGGCTCTTGTCTTGAGGGTGAAGACTGCAAGGACACAAAGGACACAAAGGACACAAAGGACACCAGGGACTAAAAGGACGTAGCGACGACCTAATTTGAATCAGACCCAGTCACCGCAGCGTGTTCTGTCGTTTGGGTCATAACGTAGCGATGACCTAATTTGAATCAGGCATCAATCTCACATTCCCCCCTTCACGGTCATGGCTGAATGCGCCGCCTGCAGGGACTCCAAGGCCATACCTGCGAAATCGGTCGCGCAGAGAAATGTAATTTGTCGTCAGCGAGGTCAGAAGGGTTCTGTGATGGAGTCAGCACGTTGGTTGATTTCATCCGTGGCTGACTGGATGAGGTCTCGCGCTCTGTCGACCGCTTCTGATACGAGAATCGTTCCGGACTTATCCGTGCCGCGGATTTTCCACTCGAGTTTACTCTCTTTGATGTTGCGTTCACTTATAATAAACCGAAACGGGACGCCCAACAGGTCGGCATCAGCAAATTGCACGCCGGGTCGTTCGTCCCTATCATCCAGAATGACCTCGATCCCGGCTTCCTTCAGTTCGTTATAAAGCATCTCGGCAGTTTCACGTATCGACTCATTCTTAAATTGCAATGCACAGATATGCACCTGCCACGGTGCAATGGTAATAGGCCAGATCGGGCCCCACTTGTCGTAGTGGGCTTCCATCACGGAACTCATCAACCGTCCTACCCCGATGCCGTAACAACCCATAATGGGAACCTGTTCCTTACCGTTTTCGTCGAGGTAACGCATCCCCATGGTCTCGGAATATTTTGTCCCGAGTTGAAAAATGTTTCCGACCTCGATCCCTCGAACTATGACAAGTTTCCCTTCGCATTGAGAGCACCCATCGCCTTCGCGTATGCGTGCAATATCGGCAACTTCAGCGCCGGAAGGACAGTCTCGGTTAACGTTGAAGTTCTTCACGTGGTAGTCAACCTCATTTGCACCCGTGACCAAATTGTTCGAATCCCGAACAGTCGGATCGACAATGATACGGCAATTTTTGACACCCATGGGAGATGCGAAGCCGGGAACCGCGCCGCTCTTCAATATCGTCTCTTCTTCCGCAAGAGCGGGAGCAACCTTAATGATTTTAGCCAGTTTTGCTTCGTTAATTTCAACATCGCCGCGGATAATTGCCATGACCGGTTTTCCCTCAGAATCTGACTCGTAAAATACCACCTTTGCGGTCTGACGTGGTTGCATACCCAAAAAGTCTGCCACCTCATCTATCGTTTTCATCCCCGGTGTATGTACCTTTTCAAGTTCTAACGGCTTTTCAGGAAAGGATTCAATTCGCCCTTCGGCGACCTCTGTGTTGGCAATATAGCCGCACTGAGGGCATTTGACGATGGTGTCCTCGCCGGAATCGCACAGGAGCATGAATTCATGCGCGACCTTACCCCCCATTATACCCGAATCCGATTGCACCACCGCGGTCTCCGGAATTCCTGCTCGACAGAATATCCGGTGATATGCTATAGCGCACACCGCGTAGTAGCGTTCGAGGTCTTCCATGGAACAGTGAAAGGAGTAGGCGTCCTTCATGGTGAACTCGCGAACACGTATAAGCCCGCCGCGGGAACGCGGTTCGTCGCGAAACTTGGTCTGAATCTGGTACACCATAAATGGATACTGGCGATAGCTGGTAGCTTCGTAACGGGTGAGATGCACCACCGCCTCTTCGTGCGTCATGGCGAGCAACATGGCGTGACCTGTTCTGTCGACAAATCGAAGGAGCTCCGGACCGACGCTCTCGAACCTGTCGGATTCGTCCCAGAGTTCGCGCGGGAGCACCACCGGCATCAGGACTTCCTGCCCGCCGATCCTGTCCATCTCCTCGCGAATGATGTTTTCAATCTTGTGGGTCACGCGAAAGCCCGCCGGCAGGAGCGAATAAATCCCATTCGCTACCTGGCGAGCGTAGCCGCCGCGCAGCAAATACTCATGGCTTTTCAGTGTCGCCTCGACCGGCTTTTCTTTGAACCGCCGCCCGATGAGATTACTCATTCTCATAGTTCTTACCTCTCCTCGATCCTCGTCCTGGAAAAATCTGTTTAAAGACCACCTGCTTCTAACCGTTTCAACGTAAGACTACTAAGTGGAAAATTTGAATCATTAAGTATGGCAAGGAAGGTGCCGGACATCAAGATTTGAATGCATATCGAGCAAAGCTTTCCTGAAAAAACATTATTGTACCAAAAACACCTCACCTGTTCGGGATATCTCAATATGGTGTACGCACTCCCTATTTCGCACATGCCCTGGACTTAAACAAATCCGGAACAAAGTTGTTGACTGTATAATTGGTATGAATATAGACTTTTCTCATATTTTGGATGGGTTGTTATGTGGCAAAAATATAAGGAGAAAGAGAGGTGAAATTACCACATAGCTTTTATTTCGAAGCAAACCTTTATTGCTCACCACATTCATTGAAAACCCTGATAGGAGGTTAAAAAATGAAGCGTCACCAAAGAGGTTTTACCTTAATTGAGCTTCTCATTGTTGTGGCAATCATCGCCATCCTGGCTGCCATCGCCGTGCCGAACTTTCTGGAAGCGCAAATACGCTCGAAAGTTTCAAGACAACAGGCAAATATGCGGACCGTTGCTACGGCGTTGGAGTCGTATTCAGTCGATCATAATAAGTATCCCCCAACTACGTGGAATCCAACCAACGGCTCGTGGGTATTAGAAGAAAGATGGAAAGTTTTTCCCGGAACCCTCACTACTCCGATTTCTTATGTATCCAGTAATGCCCCTTTAGAAGATATCTTTCGACGTGCACATAATTTCGATACCGAGCTTTCATATCAGATCATGTACCTTCCCTCGGTTTGGTATCTCCCCCCCTACAGATCCGATGATGGAACATATTGGAAACAGTGTAGACGGTATGGGTTATGGGTACTTCGGAGCGCCGGTCCCGATACATATTATCAGAATCACTTTGACATGAAAGGCGATTATGATAATGGCGGATGGAATCTCGCTAGCTATGATCCCACAAACGGCACTGTCAGCGCAGGTGATATTTACCGCAGCCAGAAGCGATCAGACGAAGACCACGGTTAATATTGATTGAGATAATATGTTAAGGTGTCAGGACTGTGTAAGTCCCGACACCTTTTTTCTTTTTAGACACTGCATTATTTCCGGGCTGATGACTTTGATTGGATGTTATCAAGCCCTATTTTGATAGAATAATTCGTTTACGTTATACAAGTTTTATAACTTAGTCCGGATTATTCATAAATAATTCATAGGCAATGGACAACTGACAGGAATATCTTTGTGGGATTGTATTTCCGGGTGACACCATGGTGCGATATGAAAAACACTCTGTTGCCAGTGAATCTGCCGAAGCTGCCCTTATCCCTGCAAGGGAAGGGGTTATTTCCTTCTTACAAAAAGTTTATGAATAACCCGAGTTAGCCCTGAATTGCACCCGCTTAAGTATTTACTTGCCCACGATTATTTGTTTATGCCTGAGAAGCCTTTCCGTATCTAACTCATGTATCTTTAAAGATTTAAATAAATCCAGGCCTCTGGGGTTGACTAATCTGCAGGTGTGTATATAAACTATAATTAGATATTGTTTATAGTTTTAAGAAGTAAATTTTGTACAGGAAAAGAGGTGAAAATACTACGTAGTATTTATTAGGGAAGAAACCATTCTTTGTTAATTACATTCCTTAAAATTCATGACAGGAGGTTAAAAAATGAAGCGTCACCAAAGAGGTTTTACCTTAATTGAGCTTCTCATTGTTGTGGCAATCATCGCTATCCTGGCTGCCATTGCCGTACCGAACTTTCTGGAAGCGCAGGTACGTTCGAAAGTTACACGGCAGGTCAGCAACATGCGGACTCTCGCTACTGTCGTAGAATCTTACTATATCGACAACAATGCGTATCCGCTCACCACGGTCGATCCTTACGATCCCGCCTCGGGCGGTGAACCTGAAGCAATGTATAAATTTTATCCGGGACAACTCACCACCCCGATTGCCTACGTATCGAGTAACGCTCCCATGGAAGACATTTTCCGGCTCCCCCACGACTTCAGCAATCCACTGGCAAACCAGATTATGTGGCATCCGTCTCTTATTTACAATCCCGATGGTCCTTATAACCACTATGGAAGTCAAGCCGTCTGGGCTGCACAGATTAACAGATACGGTTTATGGGTCATGAGAAGTGCGGGACCCGATACATTTTATTACAATAATCCAGGTGTACGCGCCGACTATGCTGCAGGCGGATGGAATCTCTCCAGTTACGATCCAACAAATGGGACTGCCAGTACAGGCGATATTTACCGCAGCCAGAAGCGACCAGACGAAGATCACGGTTAATATTGATTGAGATAATATGTCAAGGTGTCAGGACTGTGTGGGTCCCGACACCTTTTTTCTTTTTAGACACCGCATTATTTCCGGGCTGATGACTTCGATCGGATGTTATCAAGCCTTTTTTTGATAGAATAATTCGTCTACGTTTTATGAGATTTATCTATCAACGGCTCAAAGATCGATTCATCCAGGTCATCGCGTAGGTGCACTTCCAGAACATCGTAAAGTCGCCCGAGTTGTTTTATGAGTTGTTCAAGCCTATGGTCTTCATTAACCATGAGAAACATCCGGCATTGCGAACCGTCACCGAGCATGCCCCACAGAATACCTTCGAGATTGAACGCGCGCCGCGCGAATAAGCCGGTGATGTGCGACATAACGCCAGGATGATGATTCACCCGAAGTTCTATTACGGGCTTAGACATGGACTTCACCTCCAATAGTATCTTTGTTAGCCGCACCGGGCGGCACCATGGGAAACACGTTCTCTTCAGCGCGGATGGGTGCATCGATTACGCATGGTGCGGGATCAGTTATTGCGTCATACAACAGAGCTGACGGGTCAGCCGCATCTGCAAGGTTGTGTGCACGAAGCCCAAAGGAGCGCGCAAGAGCGGCAAAATCAGGCAATGTGTCTAATCTCACGGCGTGATACCGCTCGCCGTAAAAGAGTTCCTGCTGCTGACGCACTAATCCCAGATGACGATTGTTCATAATAATCACGGTCACGTTGAGATTCAGATTGGCAAGAGTCGCGAGTTCCTGGCAGTTCATGAGGAACGAGCCATCGCCACTGATACACACGATGCGCTTGTCCGGTCGTGCCAGCGACGCCCCTATAGCCGTAGGGAACCCGAAGCCCATGGTACCCAGCCCGCCGGATGTCATCAAGGTTCGGGGCGAGCGAAATGGATACACCTGTGCCACCCACATTTGATGTTGACCCACGTCGGTTGCGATGATGTCGTCCGGCTCAAGCCATTTACTGAGCGCAGTAATGATATTGAGTGGGTGAAGCGGATTGCATGTATCGGGCATATTGAACGGAAATTCCGTTTTCAACTGAGCAATACGACCGTTCCATTCTTCGCGGGGATTTTCGTCCACAAGGGGAATAAGTCGCTGCAACACTTCGCCTGCATCACTCACTAACGACAGATGGCTTGTCTTGATCTTGTCGATTTCAGAATGGTCGATATCGATATGGGCAATCAATGCATCGGGACAAAAATGATCGACTTTCCCGGTTGCCCGGTCGTCGAACCGCACGCCGAAGGCAAGGATCACATCCGCTTCTTCAAGGGCGTAGTTGGTATAACGCGCGCCGTGCATGCCCAGCATTCCGAGGGAAAGCGGATCGTCAGCCGGAAACGCACCAAGTCCCATCAGGGTCGAAGTGACTGGAATTGAGTTTTTCCGTGCAAGGTTCCGCAATAACCCGCTGCTCCCGGAAGCGACAATCCCGCCTCCAATATAGAGGATGGGACGTTTTGCGCGGTTGATCATTTCAGCCAACCGCTCGATTGCCGCAGGCTCACAGTCATTCGGCTTCAATGGCACGTACGGCTCGGGCCAGGCGTCGAATTCGACCGTCTGCAGCTGCACGTCTTTAGGTACATCGACAACGACCGGTCCCGGTCTCCCTGACTCGGCGATTTGAAATGCACGCGGAATGATTTCAAGCAGTTCCGTCGCGTTCCGCGCCGAAAAATTGTGCTTGGTGATAGGCAAGGTAAGACCATAGGTATCCACTTCCTGAAAGGCATCGGTGCCGATGAGAGATGTAGGCACCTGACCCGTGATGGCAATTAGGGGGATCGAGTCGAGTTTTGCGTCAGCTATAGCAGTAAGCAGGTTCGTCGTCCCCGGACCTGATGTTACGATACAAACGGCTGCTTTGCCTGTCGCGCGCGCCATGCCCTGCGCAATAAATCCTGCTCCTTGTTCATGGCGCGCAAGGACGTGCCTGATACCGCTCGAATGCAAGGCATCGTATAGGGGCAGAGTCGCCCCGCCCGGAATGCCTGCTACAGTCGTCACACCCTGCCTTTCAAGCAATGTGGTAATGATACGTGCTCCTGTGTGTTTCATTTCCAATCACTCCTTTCTTTCTCTAATATGATAAGGTTAAAAATAAAAACCCCCCGCCGGCTCTGCACCGGCGGGGGGCAATTCTTCTTGCCTGGTGGAAACCCTTAGGGCGCAGCCCGGCACGTCAGGCGTACGACTACTACAAGGACGCTAAGGACGCCCACCAAGTTTTCAGTTGCTATGTTTTTATATGCCTGATTCATACCGGCTTTCCTGCCCTAAGTATGACTCCATAAAATGTTGTATTAAAAATTTAATTTAAATAATTTTATGTCCGGTAGATGTGTCGGGTCAAGCACTATTTTTTACCGACGGTCAATCATTCAATAGATTCACATGAATATACGCCGTTTTCATATAATGAAAGGGCGTACCAGTTGAGATTTGACGCAGAAACAGACCCTCGTTACAATAAATCAAAATACAGATTGCATACAAAAGGGAGCGTGCTTGGTTCGAGATGGATAATCCTTTTACATTCACAGGGCAGATCAGGAGTTTTCGACACGCTATAGAAGGCATTGCTATTATACTGCGAACTCAGCACAACGCATGGATACATGCGATTGCGACAGTTGTGGTTTGCATAGCCGGCTCCTGGTTTGGACTTGCTCGATCGGAATGGTGCTTGGTAGTGCTTGCCATAATCTCGGTCTGGACCGCAGAAGCATTGAATACAGCACTGGAATTACTTGCGGATGTAGCGTCGCCCACGTTTCACCCCATGGTCAAAAAAGCCAAGGATGTGGCAGCTGGAGCCGTTTTGATTACGGCTCTCGGCTCGGCCATCATCGGTGTGCTTGTATTCGGTCCGCACCTGCTGAATCTGCTTGAAAAAATCTTCGCTTAACCGCACATTGAATTGGTGAAAGGCAACAGACATGGCACCGAAACCATATCTAATGACAACGACATTGTGGGATTTTCCCTCGCAGCGCTACAATAAAGAAACACAGGGCGATAAAAATTATGCAGGCGCCACGCCTGCTTATATCGTCTGGAATCTGCTTCAGCGCTACACAAGACCCAAAGACCTAATAGTTGATCCCATGGCGGGAAGCGGAACGACTCTCGACGTAGCACGTGAGCTTGGTAGACGCGCCCTCGGCTATGATTTGCAGGCAACGCGTAAAGACATCTTTCGTTGCGATGCGCGAAAACTCCCGCTCGAGGATGAGAAGGCGGATTTCGTCTTTATCGATCCGCCCTATTCCACTCATATCAAATACAGCGGTAAAAAAGAGTGCATCGGCGAGCTCGACGCCTCTCAACCTGAATATTTCGAGGCAATGGAGCAAGTGGTCGGCGAGATTAAAAGGATATTACGACCCGACAGATACATGGCGCTTTATGTCTGCGATTCGTTTCGAAAAGGAAAACCTTTTTGCCCGATCGGGTTTGAGATGTTTTCTATCCTGCGCAAATATCTTGAGCCGGTTGACATAGCGGCGGTTGTGCGTCGTAACCGGACTATGCTGAGACGGCACTGGCACACGGCTGCCATCGAGGGGAACTATTTCCTCAGAGGATTCAACTATCTTTTTATCATGAAGAAAGCGCAATCCCCCGGAAAGAAACCTCGACCGCTCGCCCCGAATAATTTGGGGTCAGAGAGGCTGTCCAACAATTCAATCTAAACTACGCAGACGCGTCAGTGCTTTGTATAAGCGTGAGACATCAAGTCCCGAAACCATGTCATGTGGTGGCAATGTGGTCAGGCAGGGGGGGGCAGGCAGCAGGGGTCAGACCTTCTGTTTACTGTTTAGACGATACGGCGACAATGTTTACGATGATGGAGAAAAAAAAGAACAATACCGGTTGTACCTAAACTGTAAACTGAAGGTCTGACCCCGATATGTATGATGAAGAAAAAACAACACCGCTTGTGGAAGGGGGGTCAGGCAGCAGGGGTCAGACCTTCTGTTTACTGTTTAGACGATACGGCGACTCTGTTTACGATGATGGAGAAAAAAACAACAACACCGGTTGTACCTAAACTGTAAACTGAAGGTCTGACCCCGCTATGTATTTTAATCCCACCAGAAGTACCAGTATTTGGAATCGAGAAGTGTGGCGGCAAGATGGTCGATTGTCCCTACTCCCTGATAGACGATATCGTAGCAAAAAATGAATTGCTCATGTGCAAGAGATATTGCTTGCTCGCGTGTTGTCGGCGGTTTTTTCGCAATTGCCTCGATAGTGGCTCCGTCCATGGCAACTATTTCCGCCCCGTACTTATCCTCCCAATATTTAAACATTCCCGAGACCATGTTCACATTGCTTAGTTCTTCATCTTCACGGTACACATCCCAGTTAAAATAAATGGGCACCTGCCATGCTTGCGATGTGGGTACAATAAAGATATATATTTCGGGTTTTGGTTTTTGGCTAAAGATATAAAATGGAATAGTCAATTGTTCTAATTTGTCTACTTTTTCAGGCCAATCACCTCGCGGCTCATCGGAAAGAAACCCTTCTGATGCCGCCAGTTGTTCATAATAACCGAGCGCATCGAAGGATGATGTAGCCTCTATCACGTGCGGAATAGTATCGGTCTCGGTTGCTTGCCAGCAAGCTCCCTTTGCAATAATTACAGGGTAATAGTTATGATCTGCAAGGAGTCCGCGAAGTTCCTGTTGCAAGGATTCAGCTTTTGCTCCGTCGGTTACTATAACGTGCAGGTTTTCGCCATATTCCGGCGGGGGCAGTTTTATCCCGGACGTATCGAATCCTTTCTGTCTAAGTAAGACGACCAGTTCATCATCAGGTCTTACCGCCTCAGTCTCAATCGAAGGAAGGTTCGCTTCTTCCTCTTCTTCAGCCTCGATCAGGTCTCCGAGATCAATGTCCATGCTCGCCCTATCGCAACCAGTCGAGAGAAAGAGACTCGAAAACATAAGGCTCAGACAACACAGGGTCATTAGACTATAACATGTCCGTGTTTTCATTGTTTCACTCCTTTATGGAATTTTTTACGGTTGAAGCGCGGATTCAACGCTTCCATCCACGGAGATTATCACGGATGAAACGTCAAGGTTCGCTTTAAGCGTCTGCTCGATCTGGGCACGGATTGCAGTGACCCTTGTCGAACCACCAACATTGAGATTGGCAAAATCAGCATAGGCGACTCCATTTTCGATCTTGATTGAATTCAGCATAGCGTCATCGGGAATGAGTGAATGGTACCCATTGATCTTCTCCTGCTCGGTAGGTCCTTTGAAAAGCAATTGGACGATTTCTCGAGGTGTAATAGTATTCAATGAATTTCGCTGTACCCGATAAATTACGTGAGGCTTCATTGCTTGAGGGTCACGGATTTTATTTGCAAAGCAGAGCTCGACGGAACGAATAAAAGCCGGAATGATGGTTCTTCTTACCGATTCCTTTTTATGGGCTATCTCGAGCGTAAGGGTAGTGGAGCTGATTATTTCAATTTCCGCCGGGGTAAAGTCGATCTCTTTTTCAAAAGGTTTATACACGTTTGTGTCCTGCGTATCCTTCGGTTCAATAGTATCTGTGCGAATAATGACAACCCGTTCGCCGCTCCTGTCGAGTGCATAGACCCTAAAAGTAAGCGGTTTGCCTTTATATACAGAACCCTTCACCCTGATGGGAAGTGACTCAACAACCATACCGGGACGCGGCTCTTTGACCATAATCTTCGGTGGTGCAAGAACATCGAGCTTCTCCACCCTGAGCGAACCGGTTTCCTGCTTAACCGCAATCACCTGCACACCGCCACCTTTGTGAAGATTATAGAGGTCGATCTCAGCCACCCCTGGACCTGTGATTAAAGACGTGTCATCTATCAAGAGTGTATACATTTTGCCGTTTTCGTCACTTACTTTCAAAATGCCTTCGGCGGGGTCGATAGAGAAAATTGTGGCAAAAAAAGTGAGAGGATGTTTTGGCGAATCTTCGGTTTGAGCCATTGAATTTTTATAAAAAGAACCGAGCAGAATAAAGAGCAGAAAAATAGTAAGTGCCCGCGGTTTGTTATCCATTACGAATCACCTTCAATGCTGATTTATTTCAGGATTCCAGACCACACCCTGAATATGATTTTACCAGACCACTGTAATTTCAAGTAAATAGTACAGAATACTTTACATTACAATTTAACATTCCCGAACAATAGATGTGCAATCAAGCCGGCGATAGGCGCGAAGACTATGGTTGACATATATCTTATAAGAGAGAACTTCCATCCCAAAACGCCGACTTCGATGGGCAACCTGCTTACCGCCAGCAGTGACCAACCCGTAAGAAATGCCACAACCGTGCCGATACCTGCGCCGGATTTAAGTAATCCTGCGGCAAGCGGCATACTGATATAGGGACCACCTGTTGTAATACTGCCGGCGAGCGTGCCAATCAAAATGCCTCGCATTCCCGACTTACCTCCAATCCATTTCGCTATACTTTCTTGTGGAATAAGAACCTGCACCATTCCTGCAATTATGAATGCAAATATCAATATGGGAAGAATCTGGAGTGTCAGTCTCAATCCAGATATCGTCCCTTCGATGTGTTCCCCGTGGCCACGCGAATATCCAAAATAAATGAGTATAAACGCAATTATTCCCATAATGATGGTAGATAACACCATGTTGGCATTCCTCCTTGATATGTTTTTACGTTGATTCATTTTCTATGTGTACACATCGTCATGATTCCTATCATTAGTTCCCGCACAGACATTATCTTCCCTGCATATTGAAACAGGTGTCAAATATAATTCAATTTCATATTGTGAGTTATGGTTTGTCATCTTAGAATGAAGGGTTAGTTGAAACTTTGTGGAACTTTTTATCAACAGTGTAGTCTAAGTAATGTTGAACACTACCCACACCGATGAGTTTTTACTATGCACTTAGAGGGATTTTTCGAGGAGAGAGATTATTATGAGACACCTACAGACCAGAGCAATAAACCTTGTAATGTTATGTGCAATTCTCATCCTAACTGCTTTGATGGTACAGGCGGTGAACAAGAACCCGGACGAGATAGTAGAAAAAGCAGATGAAGAATTTGAAAAGAAAAATTACCGTGACGCGGCGAATCTTTACGAAGAGTTATTAAAGTTAAAACCCGAACACGAGAGATGGATACATGCCAGTGAGCGAATCATAATGTGTAACCTGCGTCTTCAGCTCTATGAAGATGCACTGAAAGCAGCAGAGAGATATATCGAACGATGTAAAGCGACACCGCAGGAAGCCCGTGCCGAACGACTGACCGGGAATCTCTACATGTTGCTTCCTCATTGGGGAACACGTTCAGGCGGAACATTTTATCGCGGCGAATGGAAACAGGGAATTCAACTCCGCACCTACCTTTACGATAAAGACCATGCACTCGCGCACATGGAACGAGCGCGAAACCTTTACGAAGAATACGACACGAACCCACGCAGCCTCGCATCCCTGCCGGAAAAAGAACGCAAGAACTGGCATAACGAACGTATCGAGTGCGTCCTCGATCTGGTAAATATCCTGAGCCGGTTCGGCATCTACGAGAATGAATGGCATTTCTGGTACAATTACTGGGGAGAGCGTGACGAATTCATTGCAGAGACTGCGGGAGAAGAGGACTTTGAAGAATATCATCCGGATTGGGAGCTGAGGCGAAAACGTCCCATCGGGCTGCGCCTCGACGAAAACGGAAATCCCCTCTTCCCTTCAACACCGCAACACTACCTCGATACCCTTTCCGACGATGAAAAAATTCTTTACCTGCTCGAGGAGGTTCGCGACCTCGATACAACCGAGAACCACAAATATGCAGGCGAAAGTTATTTCAGGCAGGCCATGCTTGCACGGGTCAGGTTCGGTATGGACCGAATGAATCAATACGCCTCGTTCTACCAATACAACAACACCTATCCCCTCAAAGAAGAGTTGGAAACATTTATACCATGGGAACTCGAGGATTCAGAAGGTCTGGTGCTTGCAGGAGGGAAACTACGTAAAGTAGACCTTCCGCTACAATGGGACGTCCTCTCACTGCTTCGAACCGTTGTGTCGGACTACGCTGATTGCGGTATGGCGGGGGAAGCGCAATACTCGGTCGGACTTTACTATCAGAGCCGGCAACAATACCGTTCAGCGCTAAAAGAATACGAACGCCTGCAGGTTGGGTTTGAGGATGAAGAGTGGGAGAGCGCGGCAGAGTCGCAAATCAGCAAGATAAAATCACCGCAGGTGCGTATTCACCAGACCGGTGTCCAGATGCCGGGCACGCCTGCAGAGGTGCAAATAAGTTATCGCAACACATCGAAAATCTGGTTTATTGCCCGAAAAATCGACCACGAAAAATTCATGAACTCGATCCGCAATCAGGATGTTGCGCCTGATAAAGGGTTGCGGGGATTTCACAACCTTGCAAACTGGCACTGGTACTTTGTGAATCGAAACGTTCATGATGAGTGGCTCGAGAAGCTCGCAGAGGAATGTATCGGTGGAGAGACCGCCAGATGGGTGTCTGAAGTCAAAGACGACGGCACGTACCGCTATGCGGAAACCATCCTTTCCACACCCCTTGATGAGCCGGGGGCATACCTGGTGTATGCATATCTGGAGGAACCGCCTGAACGGGATAAGGAGAAAATGGGAAAAGAGGCTCTCGAACTCGGTAACAGCCGTGCCGCGGTTGTTCTCACAGACCTTGCAATGGTCGAGAAGAAAGTCAAGAACGGAACCCTTTATTTCATTTGCGATGCACAAACCGGTGTCCCGCTCCCAAAAGCATCCCTGAACGTGGTAGAGGTCTGGTCAGAATGGAAAGAAGAACTGCGTAAAAACGTTCATTATAAAAAGGTCTATGACCTTATGACCGATGAAAATGGATTTGCGCTTCTGCAGGAGGAAAACCACCCTAACCATTGGAGCCAGATGCATACCCTTGTCAAGGCAGGCGCTCAGCGACTCGCATGGAGCGGTATGTCGTACTGGCATCCTTATTCACCTTCATCTATGGCGTCGGGGTTGTTCGCGTTCTGTATAACCGACCGTCCGGTATATCGACCGGAACAGACCGTGCGATACAAGATCTGGATACGCCAGATGCAACAGGGAAATCTCGAAATGCCTTCCCGTAATAAGGTTGAAGTTATCATATACGACCCGCGGGGGAACAGAATTCATACCGTCACGCACTATACAGACGAGTATGGCGGTATAGACGGTGAATTTACGCTGGGTGAGGAACCGCCATTGGGCATGTACCGTATACTCATAAGCGGCTCGTACTACAGAGGCGGGGAAACTTTCCGCGTCGAGGAATATAAGAAGCCTGAATTCGAGGTCACGGTTGAACCGGATACGACCCATACAAAGCTCGGTGAAAAAATCACCGCCGTGATCAAGGCAACCCATTATTTCGGCAGTCCAGTGACCGACGCCACGGTAAGTTACAAGGTATTTCGCGAGGAATATACCCATACCTACTTTTTCCCGGGTGAATGGGACTGGCTCTATGGAGACGGTTATGGGCTGCCATGGTATGAATATCCCTGGTTCTCATGGTGGGAAAGGTTGTCGTGTTGTTGGCGACAACCCGACTGGTGGAGTTCTTATTTCGGCAGCGCCGCTTTCCAGAGAGGTGGTTTCTATCCCATGGGCGGATACCATCCTGTCCGGGAACTGGTCAAACAGGCTGAGACGCGGATAGGTGAAGATGGCACGGTCAAAGTAGAGATCGATACCACGCCGGCGCTGCGTGACCACCCCGACCGCGACCACCGCTATGTTATAGAAGCTGAAGTAAGAGATGCGAGCCGCCGCGTCATCACCGGCGAAGGCGCCGTCAAAGTTACACGCCAGGCTTATTATGCATTTATTCAATCCAACCGGGGATACTATCGACCGGGTGAAGAGATGCGTATCCGGCTGCGCTGTCTCACACCTGATAACAAGCCGGTGCAAACCGAAGGCGTGATAACAGTCTCTTCCGTGGTATTCGGCGGACGTGATAACGCCCGCATCGAGGAAACGCAGCTAAAACGCTGGAAGGCAGGCACCGACGAAAACGGGCTGCATGAATTCATGCTTCGCCACGAAAAGAGCGGATTGTTGAAGATCAAGTTCGAGAGCCCCGACCAGTGGGGCGGTATCGTTGAAGGTTTCGGTCTTGTATGGGTATGTGGAGACGATTTTGACGGCAGCCTTTACCGGTTCAACAATCTCGAGATTATTACGGACAAACGCAGTTACCAGCCGGGGGAAACCGCACACGTGATGCTCAACACCCAGCACAAGAACAGCCATGTCCTCTTTAGCAGCAATGTTGACAACAATCATTTGCTTGACTGGAGACTTCTTTATTTACCTCAACGACATACCGTTGTAGATATTCCAATCACGGAGGAACACAGACCGAACTTTTTCATCGAGGCGACAACGGTCTTCGATACACGCGTGCATCAACAGGCGGCTCAAATCTGCGTTCCGCCTGAAGAGGGCGTCCTCGATCTCTCCGTTGAAACCGATAAGGCTGAATATAAACCCGGCGGCAAAGCCAGGGTAAAAATCACCGCTCAAGACCTCGATGGTAATCCCGTGAAAGCACAGATCGTGCTCAGTGTATTTGACAAATCGGTTCTCTATATCCAACCTGAATATACGCCGGAAATTGCAAAATTCTTTCATGGACGTTTGCGTCATCATAACGTCCAGATGTCGACGAATCTTTATGAGCAATTTTCAGCATGGGGATATGTGCATCGTCCATTCACCCGGCTCGACCCCTACCCGTCCGGCTGGTTCGGCAGGTGGGGCTTTACGGGAATCGACTGGAGAACCATAGATGAGCGAACTCTGGGTATCATGGAAGGAACGGGTACATATTTTATGAGAGAGGAAAGAATGCTCGGTGATGTTTCCCGGCAAGCTGCACCGGCATTAGAGGCACAGGTACGTGCTGCCGATTCTTTATCATTCAAGGCTGGCGCAATAGTCACGGAAGTACCCGCTTCTTCTCCTTCGCAGGAAGCACCGGCGTTTGTCGAAGCCGAAGTGAGAACGGAGTTTGCAGATACCGCACTCTGGCTGACCAGTCTCGAGACAGACGAGGACGGCACAGCAGAGGCGACATTCGATATGCCGGAAAACCTGACGACGTGGAAAGTCAATAGCTGGGCAATGACACGCCAAACACGTGTCGGCGAAGCCTCGACATCCGCGGTAACTACCAAGAACCTGCTTGTCCGGCTCCAAGCGCCGCGCTTTTTCATGGAATACGACGAGGTCGTTATCAGCGCAAACGTCCATAATTATCTTGATGAAGACAAGACCGCAAGGGTCAGCCTTGACATACCAGAAGAATATCTCAAATTGATAGGCGACACACCGGCTATGACGGATGTAAACATTCGGGCAGGCAGCGAAGCGCGGGTGGACTGGCGGGTAAAAGTCGTCAAGGAAGGCTCGGTGGACATCACGGTCAAGGCGTTGACAGACGAAGAGTCCGACGCAATGAAAATGACCTTCCCCGTTCTTGTGCACGGGATTACCAAACAGGTCGCCACCACGGGTTCAATGCGACCGGACGAGGTAAAGAAGACTATCACCGTCGAGCTCCAGGTTCCGGAAAAACGCCGACCAGAGCTTACACGGCTCGAGGTTCAATACGCTCCAACCCTGGTCGGTGCCATGATGGACGCGCTCCCCTATTGCATCTATTACCCTTACGGCTGCACCGAACAGACCATGAGCCGATTTGTCCCCTCTGTGCTTACCCTCAAGACTCTTCAGAACATGGGTATCAGTCTCGAGGAAGTAAAAAACATAAGGGGCAGGTTGGAGGAAGTCCGCAGTATCGAGGAAGGCGAACATGTCAAGTTTTACTGGAACAATCCTATTTTTGATACCGATGAACTCAACGCAATGATCGAGCAGAGCCTGACACGGATAACGAACATGCAGCACGGTGACGGCGGTTGGGGCTGGTGGGTGGCCGATTCGTCAAGCTCTTACCTTACCGGCTACGTGCTCTGGGCGTTGTGCACTGCGCAACGTTGCGACCTGCAGATCGATGAGAACATAATCCGACGCGGCATGGAGTTCCTCAGGTCATGGGAAATCGAAAAAATGAAAGAAACGGATTGGAAACCGCATGCCAGGCATGCATATAACGCCTACGTGCTGTCGCTCAAAAAAATGCGCGCGGACTACGATCCACCTAAAGAGGACGAACGTTCAGGCGACCTTGTCGAACGTCTCTTTGAACGGCGCGACGTGCTGGGGCTTTACGGCAAGGCGCTCCTCGCTATGACGCTGGCAAATCTCGACCAGATGGAACAAGCCCGTCTCGTTCTCGATAACATCATGCAATACAGGGAGGAAAATCTCGAAACGCAGGTCGCATGGTTCCGTACACCCCAGAAGGGTTGGTGGTATTGGTGGAACTCCGACATCGAGACCAATGCGACTATACTCAGCGCGATTGTTCGGATCGAGCCGAACAACGAAACCGCGCCACGCCTTGTTAAATGGTTGCTCAACAACCGCAGAAATGGCTATTACTGGCGTTCTACTCGCGACACCACGCTGTGCGTCGCTGCTATGAGCGACTTTGTGGTGGCAACCGGTGAATCCGAGCCTGATTTCACCCTTACGCTTGATTTCGATAACGGCGCCGTGACTAAAACCGTTAAAATCACCAGAGACAATTTCTTCACCTACGACAACTGTTTTGTCCTGGAGGGTGCAACACTGAGCGGCGGGAAGCATACACTCAAGATAACGAAAGAGGGAGTCGGCGCACTTTATTTCAACACCTACCTCCGCTACTTTTCAAAGGAGGAACATATAACCGCTGCGGGACACGAGCTCAAGGTCGATCGCACTTATTTCAAGCTGGAACAGATTCCGTACGAGGTGGAAGTCGAAGGCGCTGAAGGGCAAAAGATCGTGGAAAAACGGTTGCGCTACGAACGGATACCGGTGAAGAGCGGCGATATGCTGATGAGCGGCGACGTTATACAGGTCGAGCTGCGTGTGGCGAGTGACAACGACTATACCTACTTGTGTTTTGAGGACATGAAACCCGCGGGTTGCGAACCCACAGAAGTAAGAAGCGGCGGTAAGGGTCAGGAAGGATTCTGGAGTTACATGGAGTTGCGTGACGAAAAGGTAGTATTTTTCGCAAACTCCATTGCGCAGGGTGAACACCTGCTGCGGTACCGCTTGCGCGCAGAGATACCCGGTATCTTTCATGCGCTACCTACCGTGGTGTACGGCATGTACGTCCCGGAACTTCGTGCAAACAGCGACGAAAACATTATCGTGATACAAGATAAATAAGGTTAGGGAGTTTAGGGGTCAAACATTTTCCCTATTCTCGAAAGAGCGAACATTTTTTTTTGATGCGTGGTTACAATGATTTTATGGTAAGCGGTAACTTCCGCATTAAGGATGACAACCTATCCAGGACGCCCCGTTCGAACATTAATATTGGGCATACTGATCATAATACGAATAAGACTCATACAACAGGGGACTTGAAAAAGAGATCGGCATCTCATCTGCCAGATAGCGAGAATAGGCAAAATGAGGTTTGACCCCCTAAAATCCCTAAACTCCCTTGATCTCCTACGGTGATTATGGGAAAGTGTCTCCACTTACACATTTTTTCTAAAGGACATCCTTATGAAACTATTCAGCAAAATAGTACTGTTTTCCCTTCTTATAACGTCTGCGGTATCACAAACCATAACACGCGGACCCTATATTCAAAACGTTAAAACGGATTCCGTAGAGATATTGTGGAAAACCGACCGAGAGAGCGAGAGTTGGATAGGTATCCGCCCACGGGGGAGCGAATCGGATTTTGCCTATTACTACTGTAATGTACCGACGACATTTCACCAGTTAAAAGCGCCCGGGCTCGAGCCCCATGTAGAGTATGAGTACCGGGCGGGATTTGGACGGGAGGATGCGGCTCTTTCCGGCATTCAGGTGTTTCGCACGCTTCCGCCAAACGATGCCTCACTTATCTCCTTCGTTGTGTACGGAGACCACCGCAACTTTCCGAACCGCCATCGTGCGGTCGTTAAGGGAATCCTTGCTCGAATGGAACAGCACGGGATTCCGGACTTTGTCATCGATACCGGCGATTATACCGGTCAAGGTGAGCATGCGACCGATTTCTGGGATGAGCAGTTCTTCAAGCCTGCCCGCGGTCTTATCGAGCGCGTATGCTACTTTCCCGTTATCGGTAATCATGAATCGCATACCAAACCGCCGCGTATTCCCTTTCGCTATCTCGAAAATTTCTCAATTCCTACCGAATCGTCCGGCACCGAGTACTACTATTCGTTCGACGTGGGGGACGTGCATTTCGTCATGCTCGATGTGTATGCAACCGACTTCGTGAAAGAGAGCAAACAGTGGCATTGGCTGCGAGAAGATTTGAAGAATACGGACAAGACATGGCGATTTGCCGCCATGCACTACCCGATCTATATTCATCGCTCCGGGCCCTCGGTCAGCTACGGAAATATGGCAGTCCGTGAGCACCTGGTGCCACTGTTCGAGGAATTCGGCGTTGCGGCGGTATTCAGCGGCGACAGTCATTTCTACCAGCGGAGTGAGGTTAATGGAATTCAGTATATATGTTCGGGTGGCGGCGGTGCGCCTCTCTACGAGCCCGGCACCGACCCCGATTATATCAAGGCATCGGCGAAAAAGAATCATTACGTCTGGCTGGAGATAGAGAGGGATATGCTTACCATGCAAGCGTATGACGATGAAAACAACCTGCTTGACCGGGTGAGGTTCAGCCCGCGCGAGCCGGTCAAACCTGTACAGCTTCCGCTGAATTTTACAAGAAAGATGCCCAATGCCGATATGACACCCGGAGAATCTATCATTATTGAAAGCACCACAGCGGAGGGAGAACTGACTTCCCCGCCACTCTACCGGGAAACCGGCGACCTTTATTTCAGTACTGCCAAAAGTACTGCCGAAGGACTCAAAGGCAAGCGGTCACGTTTCTCGACCAATGAGTCCGCGGATGCCCGCGTCCACTTCTCACCGCCCATCGAAAAGCCCGGTATGTATCTGCTGTCCGTAACCGTGCCGTCGGCGGGCAGCATCGACGCGCCCAACAGCTACTTCGAGATTTATCATGAAGATGAAATAGCTATACGCGGACGCGTCGACCTGTCGCATCGAAACGCCGGCGATAAATGGTACGATATAGGACTCTTTCATCTCTCACCCGGCACTTATGTAGAGTTCATCGAAGCGGCAGACGAACCTGGACGATTTTATGCCGACGCGGTACGGTTTACGTTCTATAAATAACCGGCTTCACATTGAAAATGATGATAACCATATTGTGCAAAAAAACTTACAACTATGGAGCTATTTATGTAAACACATAACAGATGATTTTTGCGGATAAGGCACACGGGAAAATGATTCCGTATATTAAAAGAAGAGGGATGGAACAATGAAATGGCTCGTAATAGTGGGAGCGATTTGTATCGTGCTGATCATAGTTATCCGGAGTAATCAGCAATCAGATATCATGACCTATGAAGAAGGAAAAGAAGCAATCAGACAGCGCGATGTTCCAATAGTAAAAAAAGATCTACCGGCGCTTGATCTCAATCTTGATTTGCGGGTTTCGCGCGCTACGGTCGCAGGATTGAGCGATTATGATCTTACATCAGCGGTAATGAAGAACATATACCCCTATCTTTCTAAAGGGTATGAGCTCTGGGATCTTAATCTGACGCCGGGACAGATTGCAATCTACATAGCAGAATATGGGGAAGCCGAGGTGAACAACGGTGGTTTCGACCAATTCTTCTTCAATACCAGCGGCGATTATGCACACGAACTTCCCGATGCGTTCAGAAGAATCGGCGCACCTCGAAAGGCTGCGTTAGCAGAACGGGCGATTGCTGTCTTTCCACAAGGCAAGTGCCCGCGGGATCGAGAAAAACGGTGGGAAGCGATGGATAAAATCCCGGAAGCCGATGAAAAACTCTGGGACAAAATCGATGATGAGTATTATGATACCCAAGAAGATATATACGATTTAGGTGTTAACTATGTAAAAGAACATCCACAAGAGTTCTTTCTGGATTAAGTCACCCAGGGCGTTGTACGCCACGGCAAAGTATATCCTTGGGCTTCTGTGTATCAAAGATATGTATAGTAACAACATAAGAACATACGTTGCATCATATTATTAGCCCCCGAAGTGGGGCGTTCTATACCAGCCCGGGACAACGTCCCGGGTCTTGTAACAATAAATCTAGAGCCCTAAAGGGGCGGGATATCACCAACATCTATGGAGATGAAACAATGGCTCAATCCTTATCCAAAATTCTTTTGCACCTTGTCTTCAGTACAAAAAACAGATTAAAACTGATTCCAACTGAACTTACGCCAGAACTGCGTGCATATCTTGCTTCTGCATGTAAAAAGCAGGGAAGCCATGCGTATCGGGTTGGAGGAACGCGAAATCACGTCCATATTGCATGTACACTTCCTCGAACCATCACAGTGGCTTGTCTTTTAGAGGAAATAAAGACATCTTCATCTGCATGGATAAAGAAGCGCGATCCCGGGTGCGGGAAATTCGCGTGGCAAGCGGGATACGGCGCTTTTTCTCTCGGACAATCGCAATTAAAATATTTGATACGTTATATTGATGAACAACCCGCGCATCATCGAAAACGATCCTTCAAAGAAGAATTGCTTACCCTTCTTCAAAAATATGAAATAAAATATGACGAACAATATCTTTGGGATTAATATCCCGCCCTTTCAGGGCTGATTACACTATATCCTATATAACCCAGGGCGTTGCCCTGGGCTGATATAGGAGAACCTTTCAGGTTCTTGAATCTTTCAATTATTCGCACATCTAATTCTCCCGGTTGTTTGTCATTCTAATATGAATCGTTATTGAGGTTAATTACACTTTTTGTTAAGAAAGATTCTTCCTTTGGTGTGTGATGTTGTACCTGTGTATATTTTGAGGAGGAGCGATGGAACGAATCGAGACGCCCTTGCTGCCGCACGGAGGTTATCGAAAACTGCGCAGCTACAAGGTTACCGAGGTGGTCTATGACGCCACGGTTGTCTTCGGCAGAACGGGTTGCCTGTATGGCACAAGGATTCGCCCAAAGCGCGCGCCATGAGGAAGCGGCTGCGCGAAGACTATGTCGCAGACCTGCCACCCGCGCCGTCGGGCACCGTAGGCCTGACGGGGCTTACCGGATTAGCCGATTTCGTTGCCCAAGCGGAACCCGAAATTGCCGCCAATGCCCTGCTCTGTGCGGTGAATCAAGCGGTCTATCTGCTAAAACGTCAGATCGAGAGTCAAGGTCGCAGGTTTCTCAAGGAACGCGGCTTCAGCGAGAATCTCTATCGCCAGCGGCAGCGATCACGCACGAACGCGCCGGAAGCCAGAAAGTCCGACAGGTCCGACTAAAACACCCCCTCTTTTCGAACTGCTGGACGGAATGGGGGCTTAACGCCGGCTGCTCAATTTTGCAAGAAGGCGCAAAATCTCGATGTAAAGCCAGATCAGGGTAACCATCAAGCCGAACGCACCGTACCATTCCATGTACTTCGGCGCGCCGGCACGCGACCCTTTCTCTATGAAGTCAAAATCCAATACCAGGTTCAAAGAGGCAATAATAATAACAACCACGCTGAATCCAATCCCGATATAACCGCCTTCGTGGATGTAAGGAACACGAACACCGAAAAAGCTTAAGACAAAACTGCTGAAATAGACGAGAAAAACAGCGCCGGTTGCGGCAACTACTCCCATCTTGAACTTTTCAGTCACACTGATTGTGCCGGACTTGTACAAAACCAACATGCAAAACATGATGCCGAATGTAAGCCCAACGGCTTGAAGAACAATTCCACTATATTGCGTTTCGAAAATTGCCGAAATACTACCGAGAAAAAATCCTTCGAGAATGGCATAGATGGGCGCAGTAATAGGAGCCGCCTTTTTACTGAATATGGTAATCATGGCGAAGATGAACCCGCCGATCAATCCGCCCCAGAACCAGGGCATAATCGCTGCAGGACTCTCTGAGGTGAAAAACAAATGCCATGTCCAGAATGCCGCTATGATCACAAGCGCAAGAAGAATCAGGGTCTTGTTTGTCGTCCCTGCGACCGTCATGACTTCCGTCCTGCCAGGCGCATACTCAGCGCTACGAAACGCTTTTTCACTCAACGCAGGATTCGCTGTCCTCATTTTCTTTATCCCTTTCCCCTATTGTTTGGAATATATAGTTCGCTAAAGTGCTAAACAGATATGAAAATATCATACCTTCTCTTCGCACATGCAGCAAGTTTTAATTGTTCTACTAAACGAGATGAGCGCCATAGAGAAATTATGAAGAAAAAGCCTTTTTGCCGTTAAGGGGCTTCTGGTACCATTACTTTTTGCTTGAATCTATCTGTAACAGGGTAAATTATTAAAATTCAACACCGTGGGATTTCACCTTGTTTTTTTACCCGGTTTAAAAGGAGGCAGCCATGAAAAAAGAAAAAGCGCGAAGCGATCTGATGAAAGAGGGCATTGAGCGCGCACCACACCGCTCACTGATGAAGGCAACAGGACTGACCGATGAAGAGATCAAGCGCCCCCTTATAGGTGTAGTTAACTCACATAACGAAGTGATTCCGGGACACATTCATCTGGACACGATAGGCGAAGCGGTTAAGGCGGGAGTTCGTATGGCAGGTGGAACACCGATCGAGTTCACGACCATAGGCGTGTGCGATGGCATCGCCATGAATCACGTGGGAATGAAATATTCTCTTGCAAGCCGAGAGTTGATTGCTGATTCGGTTGAGATAATGGCAACTGCACATCCGTTCGACGCCCTGGTGTTTGTAACCAACTGCGACAAGATAGTCCCCGGGATGCTGCTGGCAGCGGCGCGGCTCGATGTCCCGAGCGTTTTTATCAGCGGCGGTCCTATGCTGGCAGGGCGTATCGCAGGGAAAAAAATCGATCTCATCGACGTGTTCGAGGGTGTCGGTGAATATAAAGTAAACAAAATTTCGTTAGGCGAGTTACGCGAGATAGAGAATGCGGCATGTGCCGGCTGTGGGAGTTGCGCAGGCTTATTCACGGCAAACTCCATGAATTGTCTTCTCGAGGTGCTCGGCATGGCGCTTCCGTATAACGGCACCATTCCGGCTCCCTATGCTGCCCGTGTAAGGTTGGCAAAAGCAGCCGGCATGCAGGTGATGAATGTTCTTAAAAAGAACATTCGTCCTTCCGATATTCTGACACGAGACGCATTTCTGAACGCCTTTGCAGTGGATATGGCGTTAGGGTGTTCTACGAATACGGTTCTCCATCTACTCGCCCTTGCTCATGAAGCGAATGTCGACATCACTTTGAAAGATATAGACGACATAAGCAGAAAGAGCGTCAATCTATGCAAAATCAGCCCTGCGGGCGAGACCTTTATGGAAGATTTTCATGAGGCGGGCGGTATCCCTGCGGTCATGAAGGAGCTGACCAAACTCGAGATCATAAACACCGACCTGATCACCGTTACGGGAAAGAAGATCAAGGACAATCTTCGTGGAGCAAAAATAAGAGACAACGAGATAATTCGCTCCGTAGAAAATCCGTATTTCGGAAGCGGCGGCATTGCGATTCTGTGGGGAACGCTTGCGCCGCAGGGAGCGGTGGTGAAAGCGTCGGCGGTATCGCCGGAGATGGAGCGCCATACAGGTCCTGCACGAGTATTTGATAGCGAACCTGATGCCGCACGCGCCATCTACGACGGGAAAATCAAATCCGGCGATGTCATCGTTATCCGCTACGAAGGACCGCGAGGCGGTCCGGGTATGCAGGAGATGCTTACGCCGACCAGTGCAGTCGCCGGTATGGGAATCGACAAAGAAGTAGCGCTTGTCACGGATGGACGCTTTTCAGGCGGGACACGGGGAGCCGCCATAGGGCATATTTCACCTGAAGCAATGGCTGGCGGACCGATAGCGCTCGTGCGTAAAGGCGACATCATAGAGATCGATATCCCGCGCCGGAAACTGAACCTCAAGGTTGATCGAGGTGAAATCGCTAAACGGCGTAAAAAATGGTCACCGCCTGAACCTAAAATCAAGTCCGGCTATCTTGCGCGCTACGCATCCATGGTTAGTTCAGCAGATAAAGGCGCCGTGTTTCCTAAAGAAATCAAACCCACCGGAAGAAAGTAAAACACGATGGCTTTGAAAAGAACCATTCTTCATGATTGGCACGTGAGCAACAACGCGCGGATCGTAGAATTCGCCGGATTTGAAATGCCACTCAGCTATACGACCATCATTAAAGAACACGAGGCGGTAAGAAATTCCGCCGGATTATTCGACCTGTGTCACATGGGCAGGTTGAAAATCACCGGACTCGACAGCCTGGATTTCCTTCAATATATCGTCACAAACGATGTTACAAACCTCGAGGTCGAGCAAGTGCAATATGCCCTCATCTGTAACACCCAGGGTGGAGTTATCGACGATGTCACCTTATACCGGTCGGACGATTTCTACCTGATGGTGGTCAACGGGATTAATACCGATATCGTCTTTTCCTGGTTGAACCAACATCGGACAACATTCACCGACGTTCACGTTGAGAACATCTCTATGACATTTGGTATGATTGCTATTCAAGGACCGAACGCAGAAGAAATTTTACAGCAATTTGTGTCCGAGGATCTGTCTGCCATTGCTTACTATCATTTCAAGGTCATGGATGTGGCGGGTGTCAGCGCCCTGGTATCGCGTACCGGCTACACCGGCGAAGACGGGTTTGAAATATATTTGAGTGCGATAAGTATCCCGAACATCTGGCAAGCGCTCCTTGAAAAGGGGAAAAGTAGAGGTTTAGTTCCGGTCGGTTTAGGCGCGCGGGATACACTTCGTCTCGAAGCGTGTTTCCCGCTTTACGGCAACGAGCTGAACAATTTCACCACACCATTGGAAGCAGGATTAGGCAAGTTCGTTCATCTCGAAAAAGAAGATTTTATAGGTAAAGGGGTATTGGTTCATAGCACGGAACGCGAGTTTACTCGACGGCTTGTTGCGTTTCAGATGGAGGATAAAAGCATCCCTCGCAAAAGTTGTCCCCTACTTATCGAAAAGACACGTCTGGGCAAAGTAACAAGCGGAACTTTCTCTCCTACCCTCCAGAAAGGAATAGGAATGGGATACGTTCCCCATTACCAATCAGAACCAAACACCCCTATTGAAGTAGAAATACATAATTCGGCGCACCCGGGAATCATCGTCAAGAAACCATTTTATAAAAGGAGGAATCAAACATGAACAATGCTATTCCCGATGATCTCTATTACACAAAGAACCATGAATGGGCAAGGATAGAAGGCGATTTTGTAGTCGTAGGAATTACGGAGTATGCGGTTGAACAAATGAATCGTGAGCTGGTCGGTCTTGACTTGCCTGAGAAGGGGATTACAATCAAACAGGACGACAGTTTCGGGGTGATTGATTCTGTTAAGGCCGCATTCGATATCTACGCGCCGGTAAGCGGTGAAATTATTGAGGTAAATGACGACCTTACCTCCGCACCTGAGAAAATAGCGGACTCGCCGTATGAGACCGGTTGGCTCATAAAGATAAAACCGTCTCAGCTTCAGCACGATCTTGAAAATCTCCTTTCGGCTGAGCACTATAAAAAGTTCGTTGAGGAAGAACATGAAGGTTAGATGTACCTTATAGAACTTTTCTTACTAAAATTCACCTCATTCGAGGAGCGCCATGAACGAACAAGACATCACGGAAAAAGAGCTCAAAGAAATCATTCACGAGATAGTCGCCCGCGTGTTGAGCAAGGTTGAACAAGAGGAAGGCGCTGAAGTGAAACACACGGCATATCAATCAGCCTACGCCTCGCCCGTAGTGTCCTCTTCCGTAATCGGACAGCCCGCATCGGCAACCATGACATTATGCAGCGCATCGCCGGACTCGTGTGCGGGATGTGGTGTGTGCGTGCTCCGCCGTCCTGAGGATACCGTAAAAATCATTGAACTCGGCGCAGAGCGAGTCGGCTTTTCAGGTCCGGGAAATAAGTTTACATGCACGGAAATCGCTCCCTTTATAGATCATACGCTTTTAAAACCGGACGCACGGGATGAAGATATCGTCAAACTCTGCAAAGAGGCGATTGACTATAACTTTGCCGCAGTATGTATCAACTCGGCTTTTGTCCCGCTTGCTGCGGGTATACTCAAAGGAAGTCCGGTAAAACTGGCAACCGTCGTAGGTTTCCCTCTCGGCGCTATGAGCACGGAATCGAAAGCATTCGAAACACGTGAAGCCGTGGCAAACGGCGCCGACGAAATCGATATGGTCATTTCTATCGGTAAATTAAAATCCAGCGATTATCAATACGTGTACAATGACATATGTGCCGTGGTAAAAGCCGCTCAGGGTAGAGTGGTAAAAGTCATAATCGAGGCTGCATCATTAACGGACGACGAAAAGATCGCCGCGTGTATACTTGCAAAGGCAGCAGGTGCGCATTTCGTGAAGACATCGACCGGTTTTAGCTCGGCAGGAGCGACTGCCGAGGACGTAGCATTGATGCGCGCCGTTGTTGGACCAACTATGGGAATCAAGGCGGCAGGCGGTATTCGCGATTGTAAAAAAGCCGTTGAAATGCTCAAAGCGGGCGCTACAAGACTCGGTGCTTCTGCAAGTATCAGGATTATTAATCCCGAATAACCTCATAATAATCTATTTCTTATACAATTGCACCGTACAGGTCGCAGGGATCGGCGCGAATAATTCCAACCTTCACAAATTCACCGGGATTGATCTTTTTGGGCGATGAAAAGTAGACGAAACCATCGATTTCAGGCGCTTGAGTTTCAGTCCTCCCGATATAATAATCCGTACCGGGAAATCGAGCCTCGACGAGTACCTCCTTTTTCGAGCCGACCCATCTCTTATTGGCGCGCATGCTTATCGTTTTCTGCACCTCAGCCAGGTGTTCAAGGCGGCGTTGCGCTATCCAACGCATAACATGACGAGGTAAATCCGCTGAAGGTGTCTCTTCCTCGTATGAATAAATAAAGAAGCCCACTCGCTCGAGTGAGAGCTCTTTCAAACGTCGCTTCATGATTTTGAAATGCCTGTAGGTCTCACCCGGAAAGCCAACGATAAAGGTGGAGCGTATGGTAACATCGGGAACGATTTCCCGGATTCTGTCTACAAGAGAACGGATTCTTTGCCAGCTATGAGGACGCCCCATTGCACGCAATATTTGCTCATCCAGATGTTGCAGCGGAATATCAATGTAGTTGCAAATTTTGCGTTCGCCGGCGATCAATTCAAGAAGCGATTTCGGTACAGATGTAGGGTAACAGTAAAGCAGCCGAATCCAGAAATCGCCCTTTATGGTGCAGAGATCCTTCAATAAATCCTCAAGCCCGTATCTGTCTCCATACCGGTCTCTGCCATACAGGGTAATATCCTGAGCTATGAGATTAATCTCCCTTGTTCCTTGCCTCACGAGGTCTTTTGCTTCACGTATAAGAATCTCCTTTTTTACGCTCTGATACTTGCCCTTGATTCGAGGAATAAGGCAGAACGTACAGCGATGGCTGCACCCGTCGGCAATCCTGAGAAAACTATAAGGAGCCTTCTGCAAAGGGAGACGTACATAATTATCCCCGACAAGAACTCGTGGATGAGATGATATTTTTAAAAGTGTTGGTGTTGTGGATTTCAAGGAAACTTCTTCAATAATATTTACAAGAGAGTCGATATCAACGATACCCACCATCGCATCGGCATGGGGGAAGGCGCGTTGCATTTCTTTATGAAAAACTTGCGGCATACACCCGGCAACAACGACACGGGGCGTTTCGGATTTGCGTTTCCTCGATGAAAGAATAGAATCAATGGCGTTCCTCGACTCATCGCGGGCATCTTCTATAAAGCCACACGTAAGAATCACTATTACATCGAACTCATTGACATCTTCCTCAATCATCAAAAAAGGATTGTGCCCTCGTTTCTTCAGCGCACCTGCAAGATACTCGCTTTCGACCGTGTTCTTATCACAACCCAGTACTTTGATTCCTACTTTCATGTCTCTCCGCTTTTTCTGTGTCTGTCTTATGGCTGAACATACTGTGTGTAAATCAGGACTTTAGTGAAAATTGTTACTAATAATGATACTCCAAACAGCTCGCATTGTCTCAATGAAAAACATGTCGTGTATGATTGAGTTGAATCAGAAATTTTCAAAGTGGACTTGTTATTCGATGTAAGGATTGACATGCGCCTCCCAAACTTTTAAGAATTCTTGTTTATAAAAAGATTTTCGAGATACAAGAACACCGACTTTTATCTGGAGAATCTGATAAATACACAATAAGAAGAGGATTGTGATGAAAAAAATACACTTCGCTTTTGTTATAATGTTCTTATGGGGAGCCTTATACTCCTTCGGAGAATCGCTGGACAGGTCAACACCCTCGATAGCGATTTTTCGCGAAGCCTTGCCCGGTATAGACCTTTCCATTGCAGATTCAATAGGGAAAAGGCTTAAAGCCGACGGCTACAAAGTTAAATATCTTAACACGGACTTAATCGAGACGAAGGATTTTTTTGATCCGGCGAATTTCTCGCTCTTCATCATCCCGGAATGTCATACCTTTCCCGGTGTATTGAACAGCAGGCTCGAAGATTTTGCCGCGGCTGGCGGGCATATACTTTTTCTTAACGGACCCGCATTTTCTAACGCATGCTGGAGAAACGACACCGGTTCGTGGGTAGATATGAAAACCCTGGTATCGTTGCGTAACACCCAACCTGTTGAAAGGATGCTTTTTGATTTTGAGGACAACGAGCCAGGGAAATTAACAGATATTCGGCGCGACACTAATGATCCATCGGTACCGCTGACTGTAGAAATCGTCGCGGGTGGAGCGGCGGATACAGGCAGGAGTCTTAAATATCATATAGCAAATCTGACCGGATGGGATACCTTTGCGTTCCCTGTTGATGACGCTTTGTTGCCAGCCCATACCCTGACGTCCTTCTGGGCAAAAGGCGATGAGAACACGTCCATGCTTGCGGTGGAATGGCGTGAGCACGACGATTCACGCTGGATTGCAAAAGTCCCAATTACGTCTGAATGGAAACGATACATAATTCCTCCTTCTGAGTTTATCTACTGGCATACGAGCCCGACAGGAAAGACTCGTGGATTCGCAGGCGATCGCATACATCCGGAAAACGTGAAACTGATCCGCGTCGGGCTTGCGCTCTCTCATACCTTTATTCCACAGGGCGAACATGCGTTCTGGATTGACGAGATAGGCGTTGCCAAAGACCCTGCAGGCATACCGTCAGAGACGTTTAAAATGCCCGTATTCGACACCGTTTCCCCTGCTTACAAATGTTACCCTTTGACAGATATTGATTTTGTTAAGGTAGCGCCCCTGCTTGGAGATTTATCTTTACCTGAAATCAAATCCTTCGACTATGCTGGATTTTCTCCCGTGTGGCGTCCGCAGGGCACAGGCTATAAAAAAAACTATAATGCCCGGTTCATACCATTACTGAAAGTCTACGATTCAAACCGACTGTGGTCGGGCACTCTGGCTTCTCTACTCATTAATCGCAAAAATTATAGAAACATCGTTTTCGGCACCATAACATTTGGAAATTCGACTCTGTACAAAGACGAACGGGCACTTGATCTTGTATCGAAGATGTCGGGAATTATAACGCGCGGGATATTTCTGGTGGAGGGGGGCAGCCGCTATTTTTCCTATTTTCACGACCAACTGAAGGTCGAGCTCGGGGCGCGTGTTCTAAATCTTGCGCCTGAAGAAGGCGAAGTGACGCTCAAGATGCGTATTCATAGCAAGGATGGAAGAAGTATAGTGTTCAAAGATACCGAAACATTAAATATAGCGCCGGCAACCGAAACATCCTACGAAACTACATGGGAGCCTCAAAAATTCAGGCATGATGTATATGTAGTCGAGGTTTTCCTGTTTCACAATGGCGTGGTAATCGATCTTTTATCGCACGAGATCACCATAAACAAACCTTCAGAGAAGAAGAATTTTGTCGTCGCGAAAGAAGGAGCATTCGAGTTTGAAGAGACTGGTGAGCCATGGCTGCCGTTCGGATTAAACTATATGCCTTCGTCCGGGGTTGCGCTTGAAGACCCTGAACAGTTTGAATTCTGGATCAATGCAAAATCCTACGACCCGGAAATCATCGAGACCGATCTCTCTCGCGTGGACAAAGTCCTCGATATGAACATGGTAAGCGTATTTATCTATTCCGGTTCTCCTTATCATGGCAATCTGCTCGATCTCCTGAATCGCTGTAAGAAGCATAACCTCATGGTGAACTTATCGTTGAGACCGTTTGCCGATCCTATGAAATTCAATTATGAAAGCGTTGTTGAAACAATCGACAGTTATCGATTGAAAAATAACGACACCATATTTGCGTACGATATTGCGTGGGAACCGTGGTTTGGAAACTATACGAGCCGGCGCGGTTGGGATTCGTCATGGCGCGAATGGATTGATATGCATTACGGAAACCTTGAGAACGCCGAACACGACTGGGGGCATCCTGCAGCACGGGATGAATCCGGAAACGTTACCTCCCCATCGGACATGCAACTCACTACCGATGGAGCATGGCGGGTTATGGTCGCAGCATATCGGCGGTTCGTCGACGATCTCATCAACAAAAAATATGAATATGCGATTCGAAAAATCAAAGGGATCGACCCGAATCATTTAATAAGTTTCCGCATGTCGGAAGCAGGAAATCCATTATGCCGGCAAGAAAATTATCCTTATGATATGAATAGCATTGCAAAGGCGGTGGATATTTTTGAGCCAGAAGGGTATGGCAGATTCAGCCTCCAATGGGAACATACCCGCACCGGTATCTTCACCACATGGTATGTGCGCTCACTTGCGCTCAAACCGGTGTTCTGGGGCGAGTTCGGGCTGAACATCTGGTCGGGCAGCAACTTCAACCCGGATGAAATTTTGCTCAAAGTGGAAAAGACCGGCTATGAGAACTTTTACAGAATGGCGTATGAGAGCCGCTCGAACGGTGTGTGCTCTTGGTGGTATCCGGGAGGATTTCGTTTCGGCGAGAATAGCGATTACGGCATACTCAATCCCGACGGTTCCACGCGACCGGTTCAAGGCGCAGTCCTGACATACAAACCGTTGCTTACAAGTCCTGAATTCAGCACGATGGTCAAGGGATTTCAACCCGACCACTGGATAACGGTAGACCGTGATAACCATGTAGACGGCGTATACGGCATCTACAATGAGGTGAAAGAAGAATTCTGGGAACAATACGAGAAAGGCAAGGTCGTAGGATTCAAGACACCCGGCACCGGAACAACTTCTGTAAACTGTCCGCTACATGCAGTTGGAAACACCATGTACACAGGAAATAATCCACCCAAATATCTTAATGCCTCCTTTTATTACGTCGGGATTAAAAATACCGCCGGCACGTGGGAAGAGGTCGGTAGCGATGCAATAATTAGCGTGAATAAGAATGAGCCGGTTTTAATGAAAGTAATCATGTCAAACACAGGAGATGCTGCGTGGATAAAACCGAACAAGGAAGTCGAAGCGGAGAAAAATGTCGGGGCTGTTTATCTCGCATCTACCGCCAAGTCGGAAATCTCATTACGTGTTCCTGTATCGCACAATGTTCCGCACTTCGAAACCATCGAATTTGAAGAAATACAACTCACCGGCAGAATAGATGCGAAATGTAGAATCGAGTTGCGGATGTACGCCATCGAGCGCGCATGGTTCGGGGAAAAAGTCGCATTCACCATTTCACCACAGAGTGAGTAGCTCGAATCATGGACAATGAGCAGTCTCATTTCCCTCATGAATCTTACGTGCGAGGAACAGGGAATTATAATTCAGGGGCTACGAGAAGATGGCTGTGCCGATGCGGACCATGGTAGCGCCTTCCTGGACAGCAACAGGATAGTCGTTCGTCATGCCCATAGAGAGATGGCGCATATCGACGTTTGTAAGGTCGAGTTGAGAAATCCGGTCTCGAAGTTCTCGCAATCCACGAAAGACCGGACGGATTGTCTCCGGGTCATCCACGTATGGCGCCATGCACATGAGTCCCAGAATTCTTATCCGGTCGTATTGCTCTGACACCTGCCGGACGAGCTCAATGGTATGCTCGGGGTCGATACCGAATTTGCTTTCTTCACCCGCTACGTTTACCTCTACGAGACACTGCAAAGTAGTGTTGAGATTTTCTGCGGCTTTGTTCAGGGCTTCGGCAAGGTGCAACCTGTCCAGTGAATGAATCATGTGAAACATACGGGCAACATATTTCGCTTTATTGGTCTGGAGATATCCTATAAAGTGCCATTCGATAGTGTCGGGAAGTTGTTCGATCTTTGATTTTGCTTCCTGGAAGCGGTTCTCACCAAGCGCGTTATGACCGCACCCGATTACTTTTTTTATTTCGTCCACATCGTGGTTCTTGGTAACAACAATGAGCTTTACATCATTGGGATTTCGCCCGACCTTTTCAGCTGAACGAGCAATTGTCCTTTTAACTCGCTCAAGATTTTCATGAATATTCATTGTTTACTGTTCTCATTACAGAAGAATACTTCTCATTTTAAAATGCGCGCATAGCATTAGCAAGGAATCTTGTTTCATCACGGAGAAGGAAAAGATATAGTAACTGCATATACGCGGTTATGAATTAAGAAAGAGTAATGATCGAGATAGAAAAATATCTGCTTCGTGTAAAAAAACCACAACGTTACATTGACCGTGAACTCAATCTCGAGAAAAAGGATTGGAACACAGCGAGGGTTCGACTCTGTCTCGCATTCCCGGACGTATACGAAATCGGGATGTCGTATTTCGGCTTTCAGATTCTTTACAGCCTGGTGAACGAACAGGAAGAATTTCTTGCGGAGCGAAGCTATGCGCCATGGACGGATCTGGAAGCGATCATGCGTAAGGAACGTATCCCGCTTTTTTCATGGGAAAGCCGGATGCCGATAAAAGAATTCGACATCGTCGGGTTTACCTTGCCACACGAGATGAACTATACGAATGTCTTGAACATGCTCGATCTTGCCGGGCTCGAGGTCGAATCGCGTAACCGCACAGATGCACTGCCTTTAATTATTGCAGGTGGCGAATGTGCATTGAGTGGGGAACCCATGAGTCCTTTTATCGACGCGTTCATTCTCGGCGACGGAGAAGACGTCATCCTCGAAATCATGGAAACCGTCGCACGACTAAAACGCGTCTCAGGCGTCACAAAAAACGCACTACTCGAGGAGATCCAACACATCGAGGGTGTATATGTACCGTCGTTTTACGAATTTACATATAACGAGGACGGGACGATTGCGTCATTCAGGGCACACGAGGATGCGCCAAAAATTGCACACAAAAAAAAGATATTCACACGGCGTATCGTAAGCCTAAAAAATGCCTTCCCGGTAATACGTCCCTTGATTCCTTTGATGCGAATCGTACAGGAGCGATCGGTAGTTGAAGTGCGTCGCGGGTGTACAACTGGATGTCGTTTTTGTCGAGCCGGTATGATCAACCGCCCCGTTCGGGAACGTTCCATAGAGCAGATAAGAGATATTGCAGAACAAAATCTGGCTTCCACAGGATACGGCGAACTCTCTCTCCTTTCACTCAATACCGTTGATTATTCACGGGTCGGCGAACTCATAGACGAACTCCAGATGCGGTTCGAACCCGAAGGGGTATCGTTGAGTCTCCCGTCACTCAAAGTTTCCGGATTCGGTCTTGATATGGCGGAGAGATTGGCGGGTCTGAGAAAATCGGGGCTTACATTCGCGCCGGAAACCGGTAGCGAACGTCTCAGCCGCGTCATAAATAAACCATGGGACCGGGAGAAATTTCTCGAGGTTATAAGAGAGGTGATTGAGCGTGGATGGCGTACGATTAAATTATATTTTATGATTGGATTGCCCACTGAGACTTATGAAGACCTAAACGGCATAATTGATATCTGTCGGCACATTGACAAAATCGGCAGGGCAAAACAGGGAAGAAAGTTCCGACTCAACGTCACGATTTCTCCTTTCGTACCAAAGCCGCACACTCCATTTCAATGGGAAGGTCAGATGTCATTGGAAGAATTGGCGAAACGTGTTTCCTACATCAGGAAACAACTAAGAGGACGAAGCATAAGTTTAAAAGAAGGGGATGTAAAACAGAGTTATGTCGAAGGCGTCCTCAGCAGGGGAGATAGGCGTCTTGCAGATGCAGTGAAGGAAGCGTGGAGACGAGGCGCCGTGTTTGACAACTGGAGTGAATGTTTTCGGCTCGAGACCTGGCTCGAGGCGCTCGAGCGGACAGGACTTGAGCCCGCCTGGTACGCACAACGTACTCGTCCCGAGGACGAGATCTTCCCCTGGGATCATCTCTCCTCCGGTGTCATACGAACCTTTCTCAAGAAGGAACGCATCCGCGCAGCAAATGAAAAATTAACATCTGACTGTGCAGTTGATGGAATATGCACAGGGTGCGGAGTATGCCCGCCCGGAGAAATCCAGATCGAACTCGCTCATGTTCAGCCCATTGAAAAAAAACAGAAAGAATTACCTGCACAAAAAGTAATAATCTCAAACGAGGGGGTCTCTAACAGGTATCGTCTTTTCTACTACAAAAAGGAGCGGATACGTTTTCTTTCCCATCTTGATCTTGCAGAACTCCTGGTGGTTTTGTTCAAGCGAGCCGGGCTACCCATGGCGTATACTAAAGGTTTTAATCCACAACCGAGAGTCCAGTTTTGCCCTCCCCTACCGTTGGGCTTTGAAGGTGAGGCGGAGATTGTGGATATTATGCTACGTGAACCAATGGATGATACCTGTATCATGGATTCACTTAATAGCGTGGCGCCGAAAGGATTGCGATTTCAGAAGTGTGTGGATGTCGCGGTTCGCAGTCCTTCTATCGAGTCGCTTGTAATCTCCGCTGAATATATCATTGATTTCGAAAAGGGCTCGGTATCTTTCAGAAATCCATCAGAAGGAATACGCGGGTTACTCGATTTCTCGCTCGAGGAGACCGGAAACCGCCTACAGACGAGACTGATGGTCTCGCTCCGACAGCATGAGTACCAAAATCCTCTGAAGATTCTGGGAATCCTTTCTGACCGTAACATTGAAGCGCAGGATACAGTCTATATGGTACGAACAAAAATCGTACTTGGGAATGAAGAAGCCTGAACAATCTTGTACCCTCCCGATTTTCACATGGGGATTGAGTTTACGGGACGCCACGAACGCCAGATATATAAAACAGGGGATTATTCTTGATATTGACAAAAGATTCATGATAAGAAAAGAAGAGGAATTAACGACACTCGGCAAAAAACCATGTCTTTTAAAGATTCAATAACGCTGCTCTTGATTAATCCATGGATTTATGATTTTGCCGCATACGATCTCTGGTCGAAACCGCTGGGCTTCCTCTATCTCGCTTCCTTACTAAAAAAAGCACGTGTAGAAATCTTTCTTATCGATTGCCTTGACCGATGTCACTGGAGTCTTGAAAAAGGAGAGCGCGAAGATAAAGTATTCGGATGCGGAAAGTATTACGTAGAGGAAATCCCCAAACCCGCCGAATTAGGCTTTGTTCCACGGAGATATAAGCGATACGGTATTCCGGTCGATGCTTTTATCCAGGATATACGGTCTACGCCAACACCCGATGCAATCCTCATCACCAGCCGTATGACCTATTGGTATCCGGCGGTAGTTGACACGATTAAGATATGCAAAGAGGAACATCCGGGCGTACCGGTAATACTTGGTGGCACCTATCCGACGTTAATGCCCGACCATGCCATCAGTACAACCGGTGCGGATATAGTGATAGGCGGTGAAGGTGAGGATAAGATTTTGCCCGTGGTCTCAGAAGTAATAGGGAAAGAAATCTTCCATCCCCTCGAGGTGTCCATGTTCGACCTTGATACCCTTCCCTACCCTGCGCTTGATTTGTATCCGCAATTGTTGTATGCCCCGATTCAAACATCGCGAGGATGTCCCTACCGATGCGCTTATTGTGCAGCGCGAAAGATAAGCCCCGCTTATCGACGGCGAGACCCGGAAAAGACAGCCAATGAAATCCTCTACTGGGAAAAAGAAAAAGGCATTCAGGATTTTGCTTTTTATGATGACGCACTTTTAGTTGACGCAGAACATAATTTTCTTCCGCTCCTTAATTTTTACCTTTCAAAGGGAGGTAAGGCACGATTTCATACACCAAACGGATTGGATTGCGCGGGAGTAAGTCAAGACGTAGCTGACATGATGTACAGGGCGGGATTTAAAACCCTGCGACTAAGTCTGGAAACCGCGTCACGGGAACGTCTTGAAGTGCTAAATCGTCGAGTAGATTCTGTCGACAAACTTGAACAGGCGATTATGTATCTCCATAACGCGGGGTATAAACCAGATGAAATCGGGGTCTATCTTCTTACAGGATTGCCCGGACAACACCTCGAAGAGATAAAGGCAAGTATCGAGATAGTCCTCAATCTTGGTGGGAATCCCCGCCTGGGTGAATATTCTCCCATACCGGGAACACGCATCTGGGGCGACGCTGTTGACGCCATAAAATCAGTAGACATTTCGAACGAACCGTTGTATCACAATAATAGTGTTTTTTACTTGTTATTGAACGAATTCAAGGACAACCCTATGCCTCAACTACGAAATTATATTTACAAGGCACTTGCAGGGTAGAGAAGAAACGAACACAATGGAGTGGCTTGTATACAGTTGCCGTTTACACTTCGGAGTAGCAATTTTGCTTGCGCTCGGCGCCGGTATCACAGCAATCGCTCTCATTTTTATGCTCCTGTCAAACACCTTGAACAAAAAGGACGGAAAAGAAAAAGAATAGATGGAGTTACATTCCCTTCAAGAATCCGCCCGTTTACCGCGTCATCATATTCTCCTTGCGTTCGTCCTGGTGGCGATTGTCTACTTACCCTCCTTTTTCGGCAACTTTGTGTGGGATGATATCCTTCTCATTGTCAATAATCCGGGGATAAAATCGTGGAGCGGGATTGTTGACGCCTTCAGGATGGACTTGTTCTACGGCATTACGGAAGTGCCCCGTATCACTTACTATCGTCCAGTCATCACTATATTGAATGTGATCACCTATAAACTGGTAGGGCTTGAAGCTTTTTTCTTCCATCTTGAAAATTTCATTTTACATATAGCAAATGCGACGTTGGTCTTTATCCTTTTGAAAAACGTGTTACGCCTGAGTATGGCGTCGTCATTTTTGGGTGCGCTGGTCTTTGCTATTCATCCTGTAAATACGGAGACCGTGGCATTCATCTCAGGGCGTACCGATCTCCTCGCAACATTTTTTTTCCTCGCTGCCCTTGTGCTGATAATGTATAGGCGCAGCAGCCGAAAATTTTCATTTAAACATCTCATAATCCCCTTTATTCTTTACGTCCCGGGACTCCTATCCAAGGAAAACGTTATCGTATTCGGATTGATGGTCGTTCTTGTCGATTACTTCCAGAGTGAGACAAGGTCTCCTTCCTCTTATTGGAAAGCATCAAAAAAATTCGTAATCACCACCCTCTCCGTCTGGGTAGGAGTTACGTTGATATATGTCTTAGTGCGGTTTTTCCTGATAAAGGGGATATCAATGGGAAGCCGGTATCCCGGGGGAACATTCCCTAAAACCATGCTCACCATGACAAAAGTGTTCTTTCACTATATTTATCTCCTCCTGATGCCTTTATCGCAAATGGCGTCGTATCATAATTATTTCCAGGTGGTAGGTTCAGCAAGTTCCTCGGGCATCTTTCCCCTGGTTCGCCTTATCCTTTCAATTTTCGGCGTTTTTGCATGTATAGGCATTTCCGTCTTTCTGATACTTAAAAAATATAAGTCGTTTCTTCCTCTTTGGTGGTTTCTGCTGACCTTACTTCCTGTTATGAACATCATTCCGTTCGGTATATGGCTTGCAGAACGCTTCCTGTATCTACCCTCCATTGCATTGTCAATCTTAATAGGGTTAGCGGGTGATGGGGTGATGAAAAAGCAGAAAGCGGGAACTACAAAAACGGCTTGCATCATTCTGGTTTTTCTTCTCTCGCTTTATGCATACATGGCGTTCCAGCGCTGCATAGTATGGCGGAATAATAAATCGTTGTGGGAAGATGTCGTATCGAAAAATCCAGAGAACGATGTCGCCCTGGGCAACCTTGCAGACTGGCATCTCACAAGAGGCAACGCTATAAGTGGATTGGAGTATGTGGAACATGCATTGAGCTTTGAAAACGAAGTCCTGAGACCGTTATTGTTAAGAATCAAAACGATTGCTCTCATCAACCTTGATAAGTCGGATGAGGCGAAGGAGACATTAAGACTCCTCGAAAAGACCGATTTTTCGAAACACCATATTTTGAATCTCGAAGGAACGATACATCTTGAACAAGGGGAGTATACCGAGGCTGAAACTAAATTCAGGGAATCTTTAAAGACGTTACCGGAACAAACGGAAGCACGGGTATCTCTTATCCGGCTCTATCTAAAACGACAAGGACCGCTCGACGAAGTAAAGGGGCTGGCGAAAGAAATTATAGAACTCGATCCCAATCATGCTCCTGCATATCTCTATGTCGGCATTGCGGAGGAGAGAACAGGCAACCCGATGAAAGCAATCGATTACTATAAAAGCGCCATAGAGAAAAATCCCGAAAATTACGAATCTTATTTCTTTCTCGCAAATTTGTACGACGAACTCGGAGACAAAAATCCACGATACTACGACCTTGCATTACGGAATTTCGGCAAGGTGTTGTTTCTCAAACCCGATCACCTTGATACAATGTTGAACATGGGATTGACCTATGTAAAGCTGGGAAAAAAGATAGAAGCCCAGGAGTTATGGCAACGTGTACTTCAAAAGGAGCCGGATAATTATGAAGCCCGTGTGAACCTTCAACGCTTGACCAATGAACTCCTGAACAAATAATTCACGGAAATTCACTACCAGTCTGCCCATAGACTTTTTGTTAGTAGCAGAAGAGCAACCGCCTATTGCAGTGGGAATCCTGTCTCGCCGGCAACATACAAGGAAAAGAATTTTTATTCTTGATTTTACCCTCAGAGAGGCTTTAAGTAGATTTTCAATTTCGTTTTATCCGACCTTCATGGGAAAACGGTGATAAAATCGTGTCAAAAAAGTATTCACAAGAAACGTTAGAGCAGTGGGACATTCTATCGGCAGGGACGGTAGAGGTTATCCCTGAAGAAGAATTTCTTGAAAAATTAGAGCGTTCGATCAAGAAAAGAATGCCGCTGAAGATCAAGTTCGGCGCAGACCCCTCTGCCCCGGATATTCACCTGGGGCATACAGTGCCGCTTCGCAAGCTCCGTCAGTTTCAAGACCTCGGTCACCAGGTGATATTCTTAATCGGCGACTTCACTGCTCGTATAGGCGACCCAAGCGGACGGTCGGCAACAAGACCACGCTTGACACCGGAACAAGTAGAAGAAAACGCCCGCACTTATTTCGAACAGGTCTATAAGATCCTGGACAAGGAAAAAACACAGATTGTGTATAATTCAAAATGGCTCGAACAACTCACCTTTGCGGACGTCATCGAGTTGAGCGCTAAATATTCCGTCGCCCGAATGCTCGAACGCGATGATTTCAAGACACGGTTCAAAGAGGAAAAACCAATTTACATCCACGAGTTTCTTTATCCCTTGATGCAGGGCTATGACTCAGTCGCACTCGAGTCCGACGTCGAAGTAGGAGGAACGGATCAGAAATTCAATTTACTGGTCGCCCGTGAACTTCAGCGTGAATACGGACAGGAACCTCAGGCGATCCTTACGTTACCCCTCCTGGTCGGAACCGACGGGCTGAATAAAATGAGCAAAAGCCTCAATAACTATATAGGGATAACTGAACCGGCAAAGGAAATCTATGGTAAGACCATGAGCATCCCGGATAACGTAATGCTGGACTATTATTTGCTTGTACTTGGCTATCCTCGAAATAAAGTCGATGAAATCGCACGTGAACTCGAGCAAGGGAACGTAAATCCCCGGGATTACAAAGCCCGCATAGCTAAAGAAATCGTCGCCACTTATTACGATGAACAGACCGCTGAGCAGGAAGCGCAGGAATTCGACCGTGTGTTCAAGCACCGCGAGATTCCCGAAGAAATCGAAGAGTCGTTTTTATCTACCGATACGAGTACCATCTGGATCGTTCGTATGCTGGTGGATTCCGGTATGGCAAAATCCAACCGGGAAGCCCGCCGGCTCATTGCCGACGGAGGTGTATACGTAAATAACGACCGGATAGAAGACGCCGACCTGGAGTTGCCTGCGGGAGAATATGTAGTCAGGGTTGGCAAGAGGCGTTTCAAGAAACTACATGTCCAGGCGGAAAAAGAGAAGGGCAGCTGATGACGGAAGAACGTGACGTTCTGATCGAGAATTTTTTAAAAAGGTACGGAATAGAGTTTGTCGACCATAAGTTGTTTGAAATTTCTCTTACCCATCGTTCCTACGTATACGAATCCGAAGAACAGGGGCTCGAGGATAACGAGCGGCTGGAATTTTTCGGCGATGCCGTTATTGGGGCCGTAGTAGCACTTTACTTGTATCAACATCTCAAGCAAGCCTCGGTAGGAGAATTGTCGAAGCTTCGGTCTCGTATAGTAAGCCGTGCCATGTTGGGTCGCCGCGCAAAAGAAATGGCTCTCGGTGAATTGATGCTCCTCGGAAGAGGTGAAGAACAAACCGGTGGGCGGCAGCGTAGCAGTGTAATTGGCGCAGGGCTCGAAGCCGTGGTCGGAACTATATACCTTTCCGGTGGAATGGAAAAAACCCAACCCTTCATCCTCACCCATATTATAACACCTGCACTCCAAATTCTCGATCACGAAGACTATATTGACTTCAAATCACGGCTCCAGGAAGTCGTACAACAACACTTTCATACCGTACCCGAATACCGCGTGGCGGCGGTAAGTGGTCCCGAACATAACAAATGGTTTTCAATCGAGGTCTGGATTAAGGATAAGAAACTGGGTACAGGCGAGGGAAAACGAAAGAAAAGCGCCGAAAACAGCGCAGCTAAAGAAGCATATAAAAAGTTGCTCAAGGAGTTGAATACTCCAGGCGGTTTATCCTCGGAAAGTTAAATGCTCGAGAAGCCTTCAGCTATCCTCGTACGAAATCGGCGTGTCCACGAAGTAGTCCCCCGGATATATCCTTTTATCTTGATTCACTCTTGATGTTCTTTCAGAATGTCCGTTGAAATCGGCTGAAATCGTTTACTTGAATGCTCAACCTTTACAAGATATACATTCCGGGAAAAGGCGCCGTCTCCTTACCTTTAATGGTAATCCCATTGCTCCTCTCTCTTGTTCTCACGTTCATATCGATGAAATTGGCGCGTCATTTCAATATCATGGCTATTCCGGATGAAAGGAGTTCTCACGTTCACCCCACGCCTCGAATCGGCGGGATTGGATTTGCCGTTCCCTTTCTCGGCTTCCTCATAATTGCAACTTTTTTCACAGACAAGTATGCCCATATCAAGCCTTTTATAACCGCGTTACTTTTGGGGGGGAGCCTTGCTTTCTTGTTGGGTCTCGCCGACGACATCAGGACATTACAGGCAAACGTGAAACTGGGCGGGCAGGTGATTATATGTTTTATACCTTTGCTTCATGGCATTCACATAGAACAGCTCTATATCCCTTTTATGGGTAAAGTCGCAATAGGCTCGTACGGGATAATCCTGACCTTTATCTGGCTTCTCTTTTTTATCAATGCGTTCAATTTTATGGACGGTATGGATGGCAAAGCGGCTTCCTTCACCCTGACAGTCTTCATCTTTCTCATGATATATTATCTATTGATTGTGCGGGTGAACGGGAAATCTCCTGAAGATGAATTTATGTTCACCAATTATATGAACATTACGACGATCCTATTGATGATAATTCCCGGATTTCTTGTTTTTAACCTGCCCCCTGCCAGAACTTTCATGGGCGATTGTGGAAGCCAGTTTCTGGGTTATGTGATAGGAATTGCTGCGGTTGCTGCTCTTGATAATTTTATCGGCTTTTTCATCCTGCTTTTGCCCTTTAGCTACGATGTAATATTCACGCTTGTCAAACGGGCGAAAGAAGGTAAGAATCTCTTAAAAGCACATCGGTCGCATTTGTATCAGCGCCTGATGATTGCCGGCTTCAGTCATACACAGACGCTTTTGATATGCGTTTTAACCTATATCGGTTGCGGGATTTGCTTTCTGGTGTTCTCCCTTGCGACCTCCCACCTCTTGAAAACAATCTCGATGGTGAGCTCAGTTCTCATCATGGTAATTTACACGTTATTCGTTTGGCACCGGGAAAAGAAGGCTGGTAAAAGAATCTCTTAGGTCTGGACAGTATCAGTGCATAGCCTGACTCAATCCGGGAGGGATACGCACCCTGACATAGCCTTCCTCTAAATTAACCTGAGTAATGAACTCCCGGTGTATTGGCAGCAGCACTTTCTCACCTTTAAGGTCGAGTTCGAGCACTTCTGCGCCGGTGCCCGAGAGGATTGACGTAATGTGACCGATAGGTACACCGGAGCGGTCATCAATAATCCGTAATCCAATAAGATCGTCATAATAGAACTCATCATCGCCGGGTGTAGGAAGGTCTTGCCGGTCAACATACACCTCGGTGCCGCGGAGTTGTTCGGCTTTGGTCATTGAATCGATATCACGAAAGGTAAGAAGAGCCAGCCCTTTGTGAAACCTGAGCGACTCGAGTACTGAACGTTTAACCCATTGCTGTTCCGGGTGTAAAAAAAAGAAATCCTTCGCCTTCATGTGCTCGAGTTGAGCAGGCTCACTACCTGTGAGAAGCATTCTAATCTCCCCTTTGTTGCCGTGTGGACGAAGGATTCGACCCAGGAGAACTTTAGTGTTCTTTATTGTTTGAAAGTCTTTTTGGGAAAAGTTATTCAATAATTTGCAAAAGAGATTTCTTTTTTAATTTTGTTGCGGCAGCGCTGAGAATTTTGCGCATCGCCTTGGCGGTAGCGCCTCCCTTGCCAATAACTTTACCTACATCTTCCGGAGCCACTTTTAACTCCATGATCACGCTGTTCTCGCCCTCGACGACATTAACCTGCACTTTTTCGGGATAGTCGACCAAGGCTTCAGCCATGTACGTCACAAGTTCTTTCATCGGTACCATCGTTCTTCTCCTCCTTCACATCGAGATTGAGTAACTATAAAGAAGTTTTGACTTTGCCTTTGAGAAATGAGATATAGATTTTTCAAGATAAATCATGTCATCTATGCGCTTGACGTTTCCGGTTTTTTTCCATAACGCATCTGGTGATATTTCTGGAGAATCCCGAGTTTTCGGAATAAAGACCGAACCGTGTCACTGGGAAGAGCTCCTTTTTTCAACCACATCAATGCGCGTTCTTCGTCGATTTCCAGACGGGGCGGATTTTCAACAGGTTGATAGCAGCCGAGGATTTCAATAAATCTGCCATCGCGTGCCTTTCGAGAATCTGCCACTACAACGCGAAAATATGCCCGGTTACGCCTTCCACACCGGGTTAATCTAATCTTCGTGGACAATATATCTACCTCCCTTCTTTTTTTTATCTGCCTAAAAACGATAAACTATAATTTTATGGATGAGTCAGGCTAATGTCAAAGAAAAAATCCCGCACTCCATGCGTACCCTCTACTGCTCTTTCGGTATTACCTCTACCGAGACTTTATACAGGCCGGCTTCAGCACATGCGTCAAGCACAGAGACAATGGTCTGGTGATATGCATTGGCATCCCCCCGAATCAAGACCTGCTGGATTTGTCCGGTTTTCTTCATCTCTTTCAATTCATCCCCCAGGGTGTTGATGGCAACCTTACTGTTCTGGATAAGTATTTCATTATCGTCGTTCACCACAATAACCAGGCTCGAGGGCGGTTTCTTCTGGGTTTCCTGCGCCTGTTCAGAATAAGGCAGCGATACGTTCAGAAATGCCTGGCTCTCTTTAATAGTGGTGGCAAGAATAAAGAAAAAGATCAAATTAAAAAGAACATCGAGGAGAGGCGTCAAGTTGAGCCCCGGCTGCAGTTCTTCGAACCAATCTTTATGACGGCGTAAGTGCATCGACTTGTTAATCCTCACTCGCCGGTTCCGACTCCCTTTCCGACTCATCGCTTTTTTCTTCCACTGGATGAGACGCAAGGATTCGGATAATCTTTTGTGCACCCACGGGCAATACTTCCCGTTGATACGAGAGTAGCTGGTATCGGAAAAGATTAAGCACAAGGAACGAAGGAATAGCGATAAAAAGCCCCCACATGGTCGTCACAAGGGCCTCATTGATCCCCCTGCTCAACGCAGAAACAGAGGGATTTTCCATCATGCTGAAGAGGTAAAAACTTTTCATCATGCCAAGGATAGTGCCCAGTAAACCAAGCAGTGGCGCGATAGTATAGATGACGGACAACTGGCTGTTCTGCTGGTACAGCCGTCCGATCTCGTCGGACGTAATCTCGTTGAGGTCTTCGCTCGAGATATGAGAGGCGCTGCTATCCTGTAGCACCCGAATCACAATCCTTCCCAGCACGGTATTCGATTCCACAACAGTTTTAACCGCGTCCTGTGGATCAACCTCCCCGGTCGAATCTTTAAGGATTGGTTCAATTGCGGGGGGTAACAACCTTGAACGCCTGAGGTTGATGAATCCCTGTACCATATATGCGATTGCAAATAAAGAACATGGAATCAGGAGAACCATCATGATTCCGCCGGCTGCTATGTACCGATCAAAGTAGGATTCCATTATGCGTAACTCGTGAGTTATGAATTTTCTTTACAGAAAGAAGCCGAAAACTATTCAATTGGTCGAGCCTCAAATTCAAGTATCCCGAGATCATGCTCTCCTTCTTCTTCTATTATGCCAAACACCGCTTTTTCCACGGTGGTCTGGTTCAGGTTATAGCCCTGTTTGACAAGTTCCTCATGTTCGAGCTGGCTCATTTTTGCAAGCGCGGTCATACTGAGGACGAAAACTTCGTAATATCCTGAACCCTGCCGATTCAGATACACCCCATCATCAGTTTCTGCATAAGCGAGGAATCCGGTTTGGGGATTCGCATCGACAAATTTCTGCACGATTTTGATATCGTAACGTTTCATAATGTCCTGAACAACGTGGTCTGGATGTCCCTTGAAATCGATTGTTCTCATGGGACCTCGAGCGGCTCCCGCGGTATGATATTTACCTCTCTGCACCCCGGCAAGGGCAAGACGAGCGTCCAGCTTCATCTTTACATCTTCTTTCACCTTCTCCAAACGCTGAAACTCTGACTCGAGCTTTGTTCGTTCGATCTCAAGCCGCTGATCGAGTGAGGAGGTCTGAAGCCTGTTCTCCTCTACATCCGGTGCAGGTTCCCTCTCAGCCGTAAGGAGCGCCACATCTTCATGTACAGTTGCCGCACTTGGTGAAAGCACCGGCTTATCCACAACGTCTTCCGGCACCTGTGCTTTGATTACAGGCTGGAGAATGAAATTCAGACGAGGAGGAGTGTTGTTAGGTTTGACTGTCTGCGATACATTGGCTACAAGGAACGAAAATATCGCCAGGTGAAAAAAGAGAGAAACAAGAATCCCGGCTCTTTTCTCCATCCATGTGGAGGATTGATCAGTGCGATGTGGCGATGGAACCATTTACTCCTCTATTCAAACTTTTATTACCCATCCCCATAATTTAAAGGGCACTCGAAATCCTACCATTCCGAGGTTACCTGAAATTCTATTTTAATAATTTTTGATGGTAAGCGTCAACACGTTCTTGTCTGGACAGAATAAGGCTTCCTCATCCTTTTTCTTTTCAGCCTCTTCTAACAAAATCACTATCACCGATTCGCTATTCTCATCAGGAGAAATATTTATATCGAATATGAGGTAAATGAACCGAGGTGGGAAATAAGGGATACTTTCTTATTTTACATCGCCGAGATTTTCAATCCATTGCGCTAATTTCTTGCGAAACGGCTTGTATGTGAGATCATAATGCAGGGGTGTGATAGAGACTTTGTTCTGGAACAGGACCACATCATCCAGATCTTCCCCCCCATTGCTGAGAATCATCTCTTCACCGATATTCTGAAGTATTGTTTTATCGCCTTCACGCCGAACTTCCTGATAGAGATCAACAAACATCGATTTCCCCTGCCTTGTAACGACAGCGCCCTTGACGTCCTCTGCGGGGACATTGGGGACGTTTACATTGAGAAAGACGTCTTGAGGCAAACCGTGTTTCAAAACTTTCAGAGCGAGGTCACGAATGAAGCGGGCGGCGTATTCAAAAAGAGTCTTCCTGTCACGCCTGAACGAAATAGAAACCGCAATAGAGGGTATCCTGAACATAGCCGCCTCCATTGCCGCGGCTATGGTACCGGAATAGAGTATGCTATTGCCCACATTTTGTCCGTGATTAATACCGGATATAACCAGGGCCGGCGGATGCCGTTTCATAAGTTTGGTAACCCCGAACTTCACACAATCCGCGGGTGTACCGCCCAGCGCATACCCCCATAAAATTCCGTCGCGATATACCCTGCGCAGATGAACCTCTTTAAAAGACACCGCGTGACCGACCGCACTTTGCTGTCCGTCCGGCGCCACTACCGTCACCCGCCCAATAGGCGCAATCTCCTTATAAAGTGCGGAAATGCCCGGGGCGTCTATTCCATCATCATTAGTGATGAGAATACGTGGATTTTTATCTGCCATCCTTCTTGTTCATCCTTACATGAAATTACGTCGGGCTGGAACCGTAGCGACTCCAGGAAGAATTCAAAAGAGTTATTTTCTGAAAAATCAACGGCGAAGGTCAATGTAAAACTCTGGTCGATGGAGAGTATTGCACACGCAATTATCGCACTATAATCTCAACGCGGCGATTCTGTAGCCTTCCTTCCGGAGTCGTATTACTCGCCACGGGATGAAAGTAAGAGCCGGAAACGGATTTTACCAGAGCGGGATTAACTCCCTGCTCGATCATATAGCGTACCACGTTGGTTGAACGCGCGGAGCCAAGAGCCCAATTGTCAAAAAAGGGAAGATCCTGGAGGGGCTGGGTATCAGTATGTCCTTCAACATAAATTTCGGAAATATCCAACTTTTTTATCTCCGTGACCAGGGCGTCAACTATCTTTTTTCCCTCATCGCTCAGGATAACCGTGCTCTTTTCAAAAAGGTTATCACTAAGAATCGTAATCACAATCCCTCGTTTTTGAATCGTCAGAGAGGCCTTATCTGTATCGATGGTTTGTGAAACCGCCTGTTTGAACAAAGGGAATTTTTCTTTTAATTCACGGGATACAAGGTCACCTTGCACTGGGGGAATGGGTGTCTTTGCAAGAAGAGATTCCTTTTCTTTGGTCAGGGTGGCAATTCTGGCATCGAGCTGCTTTCTCAAAGCCTCGAGATCATCGTTTTGCTCCTTCAGCGAGACAATCTCCACGCTTCGTTCCTCTATTTCCTTTGTCTGTTCCGCTATCAAAGATTTCAACGATTGTATTTCAGAGAGAAGACTCTCGATACGCTGCTCGCATGATTGCTTTTCCTCTTCTGTATCAGCAAGGCGCCTGGTGGTTTGTGCCTGATCCGACTTAAGACTTTCTATCTCTTGTTGAGAACTCGCGAGTTGGGAGTTGAGCGAGTTCAACGTTGCCGTATATTTCGCCTCTTTGAGCTCCAGTTCGCGCTCTTTCTCTTTTAGTGCAAACTCGAGTTCTGCATTTTGGGCAGTGAGATCGTCTTCTCGCTTCTGGATTTCTTTCTTGAGCTCCACCAGTTCTTGTTGCAACTCATTTATCTGAGTCTGAGAAGCGACTTCCCTCTCCTTGAGTTGTTCAACAACCTGATAATATTTGTTCCTGTAGTCATGGTACTGCTTTTCAAGTTCCACCAATCGCGCTTCCTGGATACTTTTCTCACGTTGCGATCTTAAGAGTTCACCGCACCCCGCTAACACCATTGATGCCATAATTATGAGTAGTAATCTTTGTAGTTTCATTTTATTCCACCCTGCTGGATTCTTTAAATTTAGTCCGGGCGTTTTTCCCCGCTTGCTCGAGGAGGAAAATCACCACAAATAATAAAATAATCTGAAAAAACTGTACCAGAGAAGCCCCTGTATCGAGAAAACGTAAGGGCAATGCGTTCAACGCTACACAGATTGTTATCAGATAAATAAAGACCACCGCCTGGGGTTGTGTCATCCCCAAATTGACCAGGCGATGCGAAAAATGGTTAGTATCGCCCATCATAATCGGCTTTCGATTCTTTATTCGTATAAGCACAACGCTTACGGCATCAAATATAGGAACTCCGAGGACGATAATGGGTATAAGAACCGGGAGTTTTGTAGGCATGGCGCCTGATTCATAGTAGGTTGAAAGGATAGTCATCGAGCCGATCATATACCCGATGAACATGCTTCCGCAATCGCCCATAAAGAGAGAAGAGGGGAAAAAGTTGTAGCGTAGGAAGCCAAGGGTGGCGCCGGCAAGGGCAAGATGAAGCGCGACCATGAAATATTCGCCCATCTGAAAACTCAGATAGGACAAGAAGAGTAAAACGATAACCGCAACCCCGCTGCTCAAACCGTCCATATTATCCATGAAATTAAATGCATTAATAATAAGAAGAAGCCATAAAACAGTAAGCACGGAACCGATTACGGGCGGAAGAAACAGAACCACGTTTATGCCTGTCAGGAGGAGTGGAAACGTGGCGAGAATCTGCAAGAGGAGCTTGGGAAGCGGTCGAATGGTAATCCGGTCGTCCACCAACCCGGTAACGAAAACAACAAGAGCCCCTGCCAGAAGCCCTACGATTTGCGGGGTAACATAGCGGATATTGACCAGGTATTTTGATACCATCCCGGAAAGAAGAGGCGAATCTTTAAAAAGTAAGGCAAGAGTCAGGTCGACGACAAGGACAATAAAAAAACTCAAAAAGATGGCAATCCCGCCGCTCCGAGGTTTTGCGTCTATATGTATCTTTTTACCCGAAGGTAAATCGATCAAGCCGAATTTCGTCCCTATCCATGATGAAAGCGGTGTCAATACCAGCGATAAGATAAGAGCCTGGCTAAAAATGATTGCGTATATGCTTATCCAACCGACATGCATAAAGGTATCCACATGTGACAAAAAGGCTCGTGAGCAGCCCTAAAAAACACAACTCCGAATACAGTCTTTTCTCTTATTGCGTCTCTTTTTTCAAGAATAAAGGATTCTCGGTCATTGTCCTCGGCTCTGAAGGACGTGGATGGCTTATGAAACTTAGAAAAAAAGAGTAGTCTTTTGCACATTTAACGTAAAGAGAGGCGCCGCACATGAACGGCACCTCTCAATCAGTGATTCACGCACTATGCCTCAAACAGGAGAAAAATCCTATTCTTCTCCAATTTCTTTCTTCATGCGTTTTCGCTCTTTTTCACGCTCTTTGCGATTCAAGGACATCCACCATTCCTTAAGCTGCTCCGAGTCCTGATTAGTTTCCTGTGCATACTTTTTCAGTAATTTAACCGTTTTTTGATTCATTGCTGGCTCACTCCAATGGTTTATTGCTGAAAGGACAACACGGTGCAAGAAGTCAAAAACGTGTCATCCGGAAAGATCTGGTCAGCACCTATACAATAACAGAAAGAGTCTGGAAAAAAACGGGTGTCATGTCAAGGAAAAGAAATCAAGCAAAGCATCGGTTTCCATGAATAAGACGGTTCTCCTATTGTGGTTCTGCTAAATGTGAACTTCTTTTCTTCTGGAATTTCAAGGTGCCGAAGTATTCAGGTAAATGGAAATTCAGGATAGGTACGGGCGCCCACGCCGCCCAGTGAGGATGCGATGATGCATCAGCGCACTTATAGAAATTTGCCCTCCATTCCTGACCGACGGCTGAACCCGAATAGCGCGAATATTTTTTGATAAGGAAGAATGGGATTGAAAATCCGAGGTACCAGCGACACGGCTCGGACTTTTCCGGCTCTATTATGCCTGATAACGTGTGGTAAAGCTCAACCGATTTCAGATCCTCGGGTTCCACCATAATGAATTCTTTAAACCGCCCGTTAACAATTCGATGATCCGTAATATACGAACACAGCATGGCGCCTGTACAATTGAACTCGAAATTAAAATACCCTTCGCATCGAGGCGGTTGTACAAAAAACTCAACGCAACTGTCGGTAAACACCGCTACCTGGAGTCCTCTATGCCCGCTTATCACATAGAAGTCGTTTACCTCAAAGAGACCGCATATACGTAGCTCATTGTAGAGAAGTCGGACATGTGTTTGTGGATGATGGTCACTACTTTCGGGCAGAAAGCGGTTCACTTCCAGAAATTCTACCCGTTCCCACTTTTCACGGTTTGTAAAAGGCGGGATTTCCGTTTCATATTGGACTGTATATAACGCCATCGGTTTTTGACCTAACGCAACACTACAAAATCAACGAGCAAGGGAAGATGATCCGAGCCGATATCAGTACCTACCTGGCGGTTTTTAATAAGAATATCGGATGAATGAAGACAATGATCTATGGGAATACGCATCAGGGGAACATGCGCATGCCAGGTCGGCTGGTAGCCCCAGCCATGGGAACTATCCTTTAAGGCTGTCTTGCTTAACAATCTACGAAAATGATATGACCAGGGAGTCACGTTTAGATCACCGACAAGAAGCAGCGCTCCTTCTATGTCCTTGACTACATCGGGAATTTTCGACAGGTGGTCGTCCCGTAATCCTGATAAATATCCATTAAGAGGAGGTATCGTATGGGTCCCCACGATGGTGAACTGCTCTTGCCCCGATTCGAAACGGATAAGAACAGAAGGAATATCCGGTGTGCCAATCCTCACAATCCGGGAGCGCTCCAGTGGTAGTTTACTGAAAAAGGCAATGCCGAAATTATCTCCCCTTGGTCGTGCAATCGAATATGGATATGGCTCTGTGGCATGGCACAAGGCGTCCAGCCATTTCTGGTCTGTTTCCTCCAGAAGCAAAAAATCAGGTTCATACATGTCAATAAGGTTGCAGACTTTGCCATAACGAGCATTGGCAGTATGGACATTCGCCATGAGAATTCGGAACTTGCGTGAGCATTCGCTTGCAATAACATCCTTCCTCCCTGTGTACAATGGCGCAATAAGAATTACATTCACTACTACAGCAGCGATAATGCCCACAAGACACCATGTGTGAAATCTCAGGATGGTATATACGAATCTTTCGGAACCTTTCTTTTCAGCAAGCGGCGTTGATACACTCCTTAGAACAATCAGGAACAGTAGAACTGCAAGCAACGAGATGAGGTACTGAACACGAAAATGAGCACACAGATCAAACACCCACCACAACCCGCCGAGAAATCCCACAATGGATAAAGCCACCAGGCTCATACCCACAAAACTCATAATCAACCACAAGACAAAAGAAAGATCATGAAGCATAAACGGCTCATGTGAAAAAATCTTTCTTTTCATATCCAATCCTTTAACCGGGAACTTTCAGGAGAGAGACCCCTCATTATGTATAAAAATAATTTTTCTCCGTATGTATACCCGCGATTATAACTTTATACTATACGCCTGGAATTGCAAACATTTTATCCCTCGTCTCTCGCTTAAAAGACGTATAGACTTTTGAGATGTGACTTCATGTCAGTAAGTTTTCCCCATATCGTGCCATCGATTACAGTATCGCCGAACCGCACCAGGACTCCACCGAGAACCTGAGGGTCTACTATATGAGATACTCGAAACTTGTAGCCTGTAAAATTCTGTAAGGCTATCAGAAGATTCTGCTTTTCTTCTTGTTTGAGTGGGACTGCGGTTCGAATCTCTGCATGGTATATACCGCGCATCTTTTCTTCGAGATCGAGAAACGTCCCCAGGATTTGTGTCAGGAGAAGGGTTCGGTGACGTTCTATCAGGACAAAAAAGAGATTAAGAAGAAGGTCATCGAACCGTCCCTTCAATATTCGCTCCAACACCTGTTTCTTCTCGTCGGTTCTTATGTTGGGAACTGCGAGAAAGGTCTTCAAACGGACACAGAGCTGATAGACTTCAATAAGTTGCCGGGCTTGCTGAACAAGAATTTCAGTTTTCCCGGCACGTTGGGCAACATGATAAAGGGATTCCGCATATATGTACGCAACAGATTTATCGGCTTCCATTATTTTTCCTGTTCGAGTTCATTAATAAAACGGCTGATAAGCTCACGCTGTTTTAGTTCATCGAGCCTTTCATGGAGAAGATGCTTGGTTGCCAGAATCACCATTTCGATGATCTCGTCGCGAACCTGTGTACTTGCGGTATGAACCTGAATTTCAATGCTCTGTCGAGCACGGCCAAGAATACTTTCCGCCTCTTCGCGGGCAATATCGGTTATTTCCCGTGCGATTCGGCGTCCCTCTCTAATCGCCTCCTGGATTTTTATCCGCGCCTCACCTTCTATGTTGCGTATCCTATTCTCGTACTCTTCACGAAGTTCCTTGACCTGCAGCTCCATACTGTCTATTCGTTCAAACTCAGTTGCGATCTTTTCACGGCGCTCATCAAGCATGCTCACAATAGGTTTCCACGCAAATCGTTTGAGACCCCAGACCAAGATCACGAACGCAAGAATTTGAGTCAGAATCTGGGCTATGACCTCCTGGATTTCAGGTGTCAGCGCTATATCAAGTAATCCTCCCACGGTTTTTCTCCTTTTAAAGATTGACGTTCATAAAAGTACCGAACGGCTACTCATAATCCCAGCTTCAAAATTAGAAGCCCAGAAAAACCTTTACCAGAAGAACCGTTATCAGTGCATAGATGGTGAGGGCTTCGATAAATGCACAGCCGACAACCATGTTGATCAAGATTTTTGTCGAGGCTTCGGGTTGTCGTCCCGTAGCATCCATCGCAGAACTTACCGCTTTACCAAGAGCAAAACTCGAGCCGATTGCGGCGAGCGCGACACTCAAGGGATAGATCAATGCCAGTGCGGTTTTCAGGTCCATCTTATCCTCCTTTTGTATTCAACAAATCTAAAGTGGTTTATCATAACACTTCTCTCCCCTATTCTTTGAAACCAACACTACGTTTCCTTCTCCGGTAATACCAGAACAAAATAAATCATAGCTAAGAGCGTAAACACAAGAGCCTGGATAAAACCCGTTAACATGGCGAGCAGCATAAAAGGTAACTGTAATGGGAATCCCACCATCGGCATTTGAAAGCCCATAAAGCCTATAACGATAATTCCCAGAAAGACAAATACGCCAATCAAGGTATCTTCCCCAAACACATTGCCAAACAACCTGAGAGAAAGAGAGGCGACCTTTGCGAACTCTCCGATAATATGCATGGGGAACAAAAAGGGCACCATCATCCACATAATCAAGTTACGCGGCGAACCCGCAAGATGGTATAAATAGCCCCAAAAGCCGAGCTCTTTCAATGCCACATATTGGACATACACAAGGGTACACAGGGCTAAGGCGAATGTGGTTTTGAACGACGACGTGGGTGATTTCATAAACGGAATAATCCCGAGGAGATTATTAAAAAGGATAAAGAGGAAAAGAGAGCCAATGTAAGGCATAAACCGTCTTCCGTTTTCTTTTCCCATGACCCCGCATATAAATGTGTCGAAGGTCCCAACCACGAGTTCAACAACATTTTGCAGCCTGCCGGGGATTAATTTTCGGCGCCTGTAAACCCGGAGCACAACCATCATCATGAGTATAATGGGAATTAAGGAAAAAAAAGGATTTTCCCACCGGCTGAGGACTTTAACCCAGGGCTTCTCTTTTAAGGGGCTTCTTTCAAGCAATGTAATAAATGTCGGCAGCTCGGTTGACATTTCCCCCCGGTTAACAGGCGTAGTCGCCGTCTCAGCAGAATTCAGTTTGGAATCTTCAGTATAACCATCGCCTTGCTCGATGCCGTTTTGATAATTGGTTCCTTCAGCGCTATGGCTTTGAGTAAACTTAAGCCTGCCGTCTTTCACCCTGAACAAGAGCGGCTCTGAAACATCGTTATCGCTATTTTGCCATCTTGGTATCATTCCTGTGCGGCTCTTTGCTTTCCTGTTGAGAATATCCAGAGTCCAAGGACACGGAGAACTATTACTAAAAAGAGCGTATTGAATCCGGCAAGAAAGGCGGAAAATATAAACCCAAATGTCACGAGGAAAAAGGCGCCCATGCCGACTACGAGTACGAATTTCATAAGAACCAGGAGGAGAAGGAGGTGCCCGAGCTGCTGCGAGAGGATCTGTTTGCAGATTAAATAGAGTAAAGAGAAATTCAGTATGGTAAGGAGTGAAATGACCACATACTCGAGCGCCCATCGCCAGTTGACACATGCTGCATAAAGGCTGACAAGGATTGTTATGAATAGCGAAACGGCAATTGTCCGGATGAGAAATCGTTCATCGATTTCGACATTATCCTGTGCTATAGTGGGAGATTCCTTCATAGCGTTACGTCCCGTCTCTTGCAACGCGTTGAGTTATCAAATAAGTCTCGCGTGCTGCTGCGCCGATACCCAGAAACACAAAAACCACACTACACACATCACCTGTGTTGAAAATCCTGTCCAGGACATAGCCTATTCCATACCCAACTGCGGGTGACACAGCCCAAAGAATAGGTATGAAAAGCAACATCCCGACTTTACGGAAATAGGTTGTATCCATCGCGGAACTTTCCACCTCTACGCCCTTGTTATACATCAACTTCAAATCTCATTGATACAAGTAAAAACGGGGAACAATCAAGGAGAAAGTATGTATAATTAAATCTTCAGGTAAAAAGCCGGCAACAGTTTTTTACCGCCCGGTGTTATCGGCAGAATACTATAGCGCGAGGGAGATGCCATGGAGCGGTAAAAGGACATAATAGTCAGCAGCGACAGGAACGACTCAATGGACAACAGACAAAAATAAGGATACTCAAAAGCATCTTTCGTTTCTCTTTGTTTAACTTGATGACCGGAAATACTATGGAAAGAAAAAAGAACCGCAGCCGACAAATACTTTGCTGAGTGATCTAACGTCGTAGTGTCTTTTTGCTCGTAGAATTCACTGTGGGCGTTTCATGGTGGAAGGAAATAGACATCTCTCTGAAGACAAAACCCGAAAGATAAGGAGAAAAAAGATACAAAAATACTATAATATCTTCAGATTACGTTTGCCGGCTCAGCACAGAATCTGAAGTTAATGAGCCCTTCATCAGCAGTAAGTCAAGTTTCGGGTGGTTTGTGAGGGAGCGCCCCGGCGGGAACATCGAAAAGCCCCCGGAACATCTCAATCTGAGAACATCGCTCGGATTTCAGTTTTTCCTGGAGATATCCAAGAGACTTCCACGGATCGATCTTTTTTCCGCATGTCTCAAAAGTAATTGCCGCATATCCGTATTCAGGCCACGTATGAATAGCAAGATGAGACTCAGCGATGATTACTACACCGCTAACTCCCGCGGGATTGTACGTACTAAACATGGTGTCAACCACAGTGGCTCCAATGAGACGCGCGCTCTCGAGCATTATCTCCTTGAGCTTATCCTCATCATTGAGAATCCCATTATCGCACCCATAAAAGTCCAAAACTGCCACCCTGATTAAGGCTTCCAATTTAGCAGCTCTCCTTTCGTGGTTTTTGTTGTGTGTCGTTGAAACGGCAGTGATGAAACGGTTCTTCACCCTCCGGAATGACAGCACCACATCATCTACCGTTTCGATCGTACATGTCTCGACCCCCAAACGTTGTCAAGAATACGTCTTTCAGTCAAAACGCAAAGTATTTGTTATAGGTTATAGCCTGCGTTAGTGTCAAAGATATTTTATGGAAAATCAAGAAAATTTCTTTTTTTCAGGCGGTAGAGGAGTAGTGGCGATTTTCACTACCGTGCGGGCGGCACGTATCCGTTGCGCATACGGCTCCCTCTCTGCAGGCATGAACAATCTCAGGAGGGTATAGAGAATGAGTCGAAAACTCATGTCGATAACGATTAAACTACGTATAATAAACTGGGTTAATTGGTTGGAATGTTTTTGATGATAGAGCAGGAGAGAGCGAAAAAGCTGAACAAAGGTAAATTCAAGCGATTTTCGACTTACCCGCTTATGAAAATGGAAGATCGAAACGTTGGTTAGCTGATAGATTTTAAAGCCGGAATCTTTAATCCTTCGGCACCAGTCGGCATCCTCTGCATACATAAAGAACCCCTCATCGAGAAGCCCTACCTTGTCGACTACGTTTGCCGGTACCAGGATACACGCACCCATTAACCAATCAACTTCACGGAAATATCGTTGTGAAGATGCTTTCCCTGCGGTTTTAAATCGCCCGACAAAACGTCTCGTTTTGATGCGAAGAGAATGGAAAAGAGAAATATCAGTGAGGTACGTCAACACAGAGGGATACTTCCCTGAAGAAATCTGCACGGTATTATCTTCAAGGAGAAGAGAACAGCCGACCGCGCCGGCTTCAGGGTGTGACTGGATAAATTCTATCATGTCGTCCACTGCATGCGGGGTCACTACGGTATCGGGATTAAGCAGGAGAAAGAAATCGGTGTCGCTGGAAGACTCGAGCGCCTGGTTTACCGCGCGGGAAAACCCTACATTTCCCTCATTCGGAATGATTAGTATCTCTTCAAAAAGCGCCTGAAGTCGCTGAACACTGTTATCCGTCGAGGCGTTGTCAACCACCACAATGCGCACATGTGCGTTGTGGGGTGAGAACTCGAGCAATGATTCGATGCACCGTCGGCTATCATCAAATGAATTATAATTGACGATGATAACCGTCACAAACGGCATGTTATCCTGAAGATCCGTCATGGTCATCTTGAAAGGATTCTAATCTATGCCGACGTTGTGCTATTCTTGGACGACAAAACCCACGTTTCGATGATTGTATCTTTTCAATGATAAGAGCGACGTCGGGCGAGTTAAGGCGTTCCATTTCTTTTATTGCCTCAGGGGTCGTCAGGTTCCGCCATAGAAGGATTCGGAACGCTTCTTCAATGTGCTTACGTCGTTCCGGTGAAAAGCCGGCGCGACGCAATCCCACAACGTTTATTCCTCGGAAAAAAGAGTCCCCTTCGATTATGGAAAACGGTAATACATCCATGGTTATTCGAGTAAGAGCTGCGATCATGGCAAGTGTTCCTATCTGGCAATATTGATGGATAGCCACGTTGCCGCTTAGATAGGCGCGGTCATCCACGACTACATGTCCACCGAGCAGGGTCCCGTTGGCAATTATGCAGTTACTTCCCACTTTTGTATCGTGACCCATGTGGGACATAGCCATCAAAAAGTTGTTATCTCCAATAACGGTGGCTTGCTCGGCTAAAAAACTCCGGTGGATGGTAACATATTCGCGTATGACGTTATTATCGCCGACACGCGTATATGTGTGGCTGCCGTCATATTTGGTATGTTGCGGATCGTGACCGATAACGGCGCCGTAATGAATTATATTATTTTTTCCGATGGTGGTCCATTTATCCACGATCACATTAGCCAACAGCCGCGTACCGGAATCGATCTTCACGTCCTCCTCGATGATACAATAAGGACCGACTTCGACATCTTCAGCGAGTTCGGCTGAGGGATGGATAATTGCCGTCGGATGAATCTTCATTCTGCTCTCCCAATATTTTAGTTAAAACTATTGAGAAAAGGGTATGATTTTTCAGGTATAGTATTCAACGGTTAAATCGCGCGCGGAACCATTTAAGAGCCCTCAGAAGCGATGAACCCCAGTAGGTCGTTGAATAATACAGTTTGATTTCCGGATTAAAATGTTCTTTAAAGCGTGCAATTGACTGAATATTCGCGCCGAGAAAATCAAATGTGTGGATGCCTTTTGCATTCAGCACCTTGAACAACTCCCAGATAAGCCATGAATGAACCCCTGTTCCCATGACATCACTATGGGTAGCGGCAAAAGAATAATATGCGCGTTTAGTATCGTAGAGGGCAATGATGCCGCTTTGAAGGCGTTCGGAACCATCAACCGCGCCGAGCAAGAACCGGTTGGCTTTCCACGTATCGTCTTCGATAAGGGACGAAACAAGCATGTGGGAAATAGGATTATTCTGGTTATGCCGGGCAAAGGTGTCGTCAAGTATCTGGTTGAACTCCGTCGCCTTTAATGTCTTCGTAATCTGTAATCCCTGGCGTTCCCCCTTCTTTATCTGTCGCCTGAGCGAACCATCCAATTGATCCCACAGATCGCTCATATCTTCGAGGTTCACGAAATACGTATACGCGGGAGCAACCTGCCACCCCGCATTTCGAAACACCCGGAGATCGTTTAGCCCGACACCGGAATAGAGATATACTTGATGATAGTTCTCGCGGAGATGCTCCATAAGCAGGCTAAGAATCCTGTTGTTCCTGCTGACCTCGTCCGAGAGCTTGTTTCCCCCGTGAGGTGCAAGAATAAACCCGGCATATTGTGTCGCAAGCGCGTTTACCGCCAACCTGAAACCGTATCGCTCTTTTTCGAGCAGCAGACAGCCCCCCATTATGTGTCCATCCGATAAACGGCGGCAGCAGAGTATCTTCATTGTCTGCGATGGAATTTTCAGTGAATTATAAAGCGTGACCCAGCGGGATAAATGATACACGCTCCCTGCCGGCGCAGATTGTACACAATCATCCCACTCTCTGTGCATATCAAAAGAGTGTGTTATATCCACAATTTCCATGGGTATTGATTTTTTGCAGGCTCGTAAAAAACAATCACCATATAGATATAACGAATGGCAAATCAAATCAAAACTTTTCTTAGCCGAATAAGTCGAGCCTTTCGCGAAATGGCGTCATAATAGCAGAACAGGCTTCGGGACGCGGTGAAGGTAACGAGCTTTTTCCTCGCACTCGCTCTTGCACTCGCGCCAGAAGTCGCATTTCGTATCTTAAGGTATATACATCCCATTCGGCGAACCGTTGGGTTCGGCGAACCGTTGGGTTCGGCGCACCGTTCAATACGGCGCACCCTATTGAATAACACCTTGACATCTCAGTCGAAGGTATATGACTATTGCAAAAAGGAGGAAAAGGTATTATGAAGAAAATTGACAAAATAGAAGGCTCGAAAGCGGAAGACTTAATCGAAGCGGCGAAAAAGGCGCGAGAAAATGCCTATGCCCCGTATTCTAATTATAAAGTAGGCGCGGCTCTTCTTGCTGAGGATGGGCGTATTTTTACAGGATGTAACGTTGAAAACGCCGCCTTCGGGTTAACCATGTGTGCTGAACGAAACGCAGTCGGCAACGCCGTGCAAAACGGCGTTCAACGATTCGTCGCCATTGCCATCGTGACTGATGATGAGCCGCCTGCAACACCTTGCGGTGCATGCAGGCAGGTCCTTGCGGAATTCAGACAAAATCTTCACGTCATTACTGCTAACTTGAAAGGGGACGTCCAGAATTATTTTCTGAACGATCTTATTCCTGAACTCTTCACCCTCAAATAGAATCCTTTTCTACAATCTCGCTTATCACTTCTTTCATGGTTTCAAACATTGTATCCCGGTTCTGGAATGTGAGAGTGAATAGTTTAACGTCGGGACGGCGCTTGATTTCCTGGATAAACCCGCCACCTTTCTGGGCAATCGTGGCGACAAGCGGATCCGGCGCCCCGAGTACCTTTTTTACCGCCTCCACAAACTTGTCGGAAAAAAGTTCCATCTTTCCGATCTCGTCGATCAAATACAACACCCCGCCATTTCGGGCTTCCTCGAAAAGCGGCAGTACGGTTTCCTTGAATTCTCTTATATTTACACCATATTTACTCACCCTGTAAGGTGAACTAATATCGACATGGGCTAAAATGGATTGCCTGTCATCGGTCGTCGCTATTTCAAATCCCTTTCTTCTGCCATGTTCACGGATTTCACCTGTATAAAAACCCTTGACGGCTAAATCCTTTTCATCTTTAGCCCACGCATACACGTGCTTGATTAAGGTGGTCTTTCCCACGCCCGGTAATCCGGTTATAAGAATATTATTCGGCATTATGCGTCCCTGATATAAAATACACTTTAATTTTGCGCCTTGATAGGCAATTCTTATTTTACACTTTGGACAATATGGCTCATAAGTTAAAGTGATTATATGATGCATGTATCAAAAAAATCCACGCGATTACCTTACTACATAGCAATTCTCTTGTTCGGATTTTTGTCTGTGATCGCCCAGGTGCTGTTTCTACGTGAGTTCCTGGTTGTTGCTTATGGTAACGAGCTGTATATCGGCGTAATTTTCACCTGCTGGTTTATGGGAATCACGATAGGTGCCCTCATCGCTACTCGGTTTGCCGATAAAATCCGTGAACCACTCAGGTGCGTGGTCCCCCTTCTTATCCTTCATGCTATTATTGCAACCCTTAATTGCGTGCTCATACGCGCAATCCGGCTTATTTTTTCAATACCCGCCGGTGAAATTTTCCCCTTTGGCAAATTCTTCCTTGCGGCATCAGTAACTATTATTCCTTTCACGATGCTTACGGGTATTATTTTCCCTCTCTTATGTCGCATCTCTTACGGTCAAAAAAGCCCTGATTCAGGCAGGGGCATAGGCACCGTGTACTGGATAGATTCCCTTGGAAGCATAATCGGGGGTGCCGGATTTACCTTTATAATGGTTAAATACTTTTCTTCCTTCGAGTTGCTTTCCGCCGTTACCCTCCTCATAACCATAAACGCTCTCTTCTTGATTTCAACTACTCGTTACGCATTTGCAGGTAAAAAGGTTTTTATATGCATTACGCTTCTTCTGATAGGAATCCTGGGAGTTTTTTATTGGGGGTCGATTTCCACCGCCGTTGAGACCTGGAGCGTACATAAACGCTGGGAATCGCTCGCACCGAATATTCCCCTTATTGACTCCATCGACACCCGCTACCAGAACATTGCGATATCGCAACAAGCGGGGCAATATAATGTAGCCGCAGATGGCAAATTCATTGCAGTTTTTCCGGATGAGTACGGTACACCGCCGGAGGTGAACCTCGTATTTTGCCAGCCCCGCCGGAGACCTAAAAACGTGCTCATCATAGGCAGCGGTAATCCGGAAATTATCCATTATGCCCTGATGCACAATCCTGAACGGCTCGACTATGTCGAGTTGGACGGTGCGCTCATTCCTCTTCTCAAAAGATACGTGAGGAGCGAGGTGCGACGCTCTCTGGCCGACCCTAAAGTCCACATCCATTATGTCGATGGCAGAAGGTTTGTCAAATTCATCGCACCGGCAATGGAATATAACTACGACCTTATCTGGGTTAATGTCCCTGACCCCTCGACAGTTGCCCTGAACCGGTTTTATACGCTCGAGTTTTTCACGGAATCTGCACGGATTCTCAAGCCCGAAGGGGTATTCACCATCCAGGTAACGTCTGCCGTTAATTATTTCGGCGACGTGGTGATGAACAACCTGGGCTCGATCGTAAAGACACTATCAGAGATTTTTCCGCGTGTAGTCGTCACGCCGGGAACACGTGCATTTGTCTTTGCAACCATGGCATCGGAGAATGTGGTTACGACTGAGCCGGACATTTTAATCGACCGTTACAAGAGGCGCGGGCTTACCACGCCGAACTTCTCTCCCCTGATTTTTTATACCATGCTCGAGGAATCGCAACGCGAACTTGTAAAGAAGAGCGTCGAAGCCGCCTTACCACATCTCCCCGTGAATACCGACCTCCATCCTTTGTCTTATCTCTATAATCTTGCCCTATGGACACAATTCAGCGGGGTGCAGGCACAAGGATTGTTTGATATCTCGAGAAATCTGAAATTCAACTGGCTCATTGTCGGCGCGCTCGTAATTTTGGCGCTCCGATTCGCGTATCTGCGTTTTCGCAAACCTCCACCCGAAAAAATTCTCCATTTCAACGGGCTCTTCATTCTCGGCGTGACCGGATTTGTCGGCATGGCGTCCGAAATCCTGATACTCCTGCTTTTCCAGTCGACCTTTGGATATCTTTACCAACGAGTGGGCTTGATTGTTGCAGCCTTTATGCTGGGGCTCGTTATCGGCGGTTTTGTCATCACCAGACTACTCCCCACACGACTCCAGAAGAGCCTGAGCATTCTCCTCGGTATCGAGCTGCTCTTTCTCACCCTTATCCTTGGCTGTTTCTATGGCGTCCCGGTTCTCTCTTCTACCAGTGCGCTTCATCCCTCCTTACGCGAGGGATTATTCTACCTCCTGACAGTCCTCTTCGGCATACTCGGCGGCGTCGAGTTTCCACTGGTAGGACACGTACTTGTCCAGAGCCGTTACCGACCCGGCTATAGCGCGGCAATCATCGACTCGCTCGATCACGGCGGTGCGGCAATCGGCGCGTTTACGACCGGCATCATACTCATCCCCGCGCTGGGAATCGCTCACTGCTTCCTCGCTCTCGCCCTCCTCAAGGGCGTTGTCCTTCTCCTCTTTGCCTTTTCGCGGCGTATCCGACAATAAAAAAAAGTGCAACTTTCGGGGTCGAACCTCAACGTTTGCACTTCTTTTACCGGACTTATGACAGCTCAATGGGTAAACACTCCGCAAAATTTTCCGCGCATTAATGCGCTTGATAAACAGCGTTCAATCCAGGTTTAATCGTCGGACAGCCGATCTTAACCTGCACGTCGTACGCTATACATAATCTTTCAGCGCTTCTCTTACATTACCAGAGTATCCTACCACCCGGTTAGCCGTTATCATTGAATTCAATACTGCTTCCTCGCAGGCTTCCGCAACCGCCCTGAAAACATTGTCAATCTTATTTTCATTAATCATCTGGATAGGCACGATATCTCTTTTATCATCGTGTTGCAGTGTGGTCGCGGTTGAAAAACCGACCACTATTTCGCCGCTTCCATGTGCGGTATATGAGCCGACTCGCCCTAATCCCACTCCTGCACGTTTGCATATTCTTTTTAATTGCCTGCTTGTACATGGTATGTCCGTGGCTACTATGATTATTATGGAACCCTTGTCGGCTTTTCCTTTTACGTCGATTTTTTTTATGAGCTGCTTTCCAATGTTTTTGCCATCAATAGTCAGGTCTTCCAGCAAGCCATGATTCGATTGGACCAAAACTCCCACCGTGTAATCGTTCCCATCTAACTTAACTATGCGCGATGCCGAGCCTATACCCCCTTTCAACTGGTGACAGGAGAGACCCTTTCCGCCGCCCACATCGCCTTCTTCAAAATCTATGCATCTATCTTCTATAGCCTTGAAGACATGTTCTTTTGTAACTGCACGCGTGGCTATATTGCTTAAATAGCTGTCATTGCATTCACAGACTATTGGGTTTACTGAAGGAACCTTTTCACTCCCCGTCCTATTCTCTTGTATCATATATTCGACAATAGCGTCGTAAACCAATCCCACATTGAGAGTGTTGGTCAGGGCAATAGGTGTCTCGAGTGTTCCCACTTCGTCTATCTGTATCAGACCGGTTGTTTTCCCGAATCCGTTTAATACATAACAAGCCGCTATCGCTTTCTTTTCGAACACATTGTGTTCATGCGGAACTATCACGGTCACGCCGGTTTTATGCTCATCAGTATCGATTGTACAGTGGCCGACCGTAAGCCCTTCAATATCCGTGATTTTATTCAATCGCCCCCTGGGAAGTTTTCCTATTTTTATACCATAGTCTTCGATTCTTTTTTTACCGGTCATTGTTATGACTCCTGGATATGCAATTTATTTTTATTGGATACCTAAAAATGCCACATATTGTTCTGCACAAGCATTTTACCCTTATTATACTGCATCCTTATACAATAAGATCACGGAGAAAACTGCAAATTATGCAAATATGGAAACACACAATGGATTTGGCGTGCTACTTATACGGCATACATAGCGACGATTTCAGTATTCTATAGATCGCCTCCGGACTATCCGATTCCAAAAGTTTGCCCGGGATATCGGGTTGCATCATGCAGCGGGCAATGGCTGCCAGAATCTGAACCTGGACGTCTTCTTCACGTTCTGGTGTCAACACGAGAAAAATAAAATGACTCGGTAGTCCATCGCGAGCGTCCCAATCCACACCCAGATGCGATCTCCCAAAGGCGATAATGGGCATTTCTATACCACTTAAACGCCCATGCGGTATCGCCAGCCCTTTCTCGATACCGGTCCCCATGACCTCTTCGCGCTTTTTAACAGTTGAGATGACCTCCTCGGCATCCACTCGTGCCGTTGCCCGACCTATTGCTTCACCAATCTCTTCGATCACTTCCTCTCTGGTATGTCCTTTAAGGTCAGCGAGAATGGCTTCTTTTAACAGGAAGTCGGAGATTTCCACGGGCTTACGCCGTTTTATCGACCAGTCGAGCAGAGGACCGACAACAATAGAAGAAGAAAGGGCTGCGAAAACAATGGCGACAAACACATTTCCCGTGATTAAGTTCAGTTCAAGTGCAAGCATGCCGATGACAATCTCCATCGCACCGCCCGGAATATGGGCAATGCCCAGTGACAGCGCATCATCGCGCGACAAATGTGCCATGATACTACCTATCCATGCACCAACAAACTTTCCGCCGATCGCCACCGTGGTGAACACAACGACGAGTAGAATATCGAGGTTGCTTAAGAAGTCTATCTTTATCCCGATGGTGGCGAAAAATAATGGGACAAAGATCGCATGCACCAATTGAGACATGGAGTCTCGAGTTTGCTCCGATATTTCGCTGGTATTACCCGCCATGATACCGGCAAGAAAAAAGCCCAGAATAGCATGAACCCCAATCCACTGGGTTATGACGCCGGAGAGCATACCAAGGCAGGCAATGAAACTGAGCGTGGTTGCGGGTTGCGGAAGCGTGGTTCGTTTTAGTCGTTTCGTAATCCCACCGACAAGTTTGCTGCCGACCGTCAAGCATGCGCTCCCAAACAAGATTACGCCGAAGAAAATCTGGAGCACGGCACTTACATTTGCGTGCCGCTCCGCTGCAAGGCCCAGAACCATGGTAAAAAACATCCAGCCCAACAGGTCGTTGACGACAAAAGCCGAAAGAGTGGTAAGCCCAAGGTCGGTCTTGAGTATCTCCAGGTCGTGGAGTACTTTTGCTATGATGGGTATCGCGCTGATGGCTGCCGCTGTGGCAAGAAACAGCGTAAAAATGAGGCGGTTTGCGTTCGGACCCCAATAGGTGCTGGGGAGCCAACAGAATACTACGACGCCAATCGCAATGGGAATAATAACGCCCACGGTTCCGATGGTTAAAACCGCTTTTCCCTGTTTCCACACGCTCGATATGCTGATCTCAAAACCCGTGGCTAACAACAAGAACAACACCCCGAGCCAGGACACCGTCTCGAGCATGTTCTGCTGGATCAGATCACGCGGGAAGAGGGCTTTGAAACCTGCAGGAAAGATACGGGCAAATATCGTGGGTCCGAGAAGAATCCCTGTTAGAATCTCCCCGACAAGTTCCGGGTATCCCCAACGACGAAAGAGAGAGCCCATCACCTTTGCACCTGACAGCAATACAAAAATCTGCAGGAGAAATATGAAAAGATTTTCCTCGCACAAATAATGCATTTCCCGTTTTGCCTTTGCCCATTTACTATTCTATTTATATTAAATCCGCACCCTTTTGTAAGAAAAAAAACATCGCGCTCCCGGACGCGGCTCAGGCTTTTATATGATACCTGAAAATGTGGAACAAAAGGTATGCTTTTTCTAACAAGGATTGGCAACTTCGTCAATATTCAAGTGCTTTCAGGGAAAAATAAACGGTGAGTTGCCGGGAAGTCGGAATCAAATACAGCAAGAAGTACAAACTTTGAGATTGGACCATCAACTTTACTTCTTACTTGTTGCCCCATAGGGGGTCTTGACCGAATTGTTTTAACCACAACTCGTCTTGCGGTAAATAATTCTTCATCTCTTCCTTTGAAAAAGAGTATTGGTATTGACTACAATACGCAATAATAGTCTTATACGCGGCATTAAGTTTTTTAGTCATTTCGTGGCACAGTTCCTTCTTTTCAGAGCATCTATCGGGATGCCATTTGGCAAGGAGCGACCGATAATTAGACTTGATATCTTTCATGGTTGCTCGTTCAGGCAGTTCCAGAAGTTTTCTTGCCTCGGTAATTTTATCAAACATATTCATACTCTGACCTCGACTTTATTTTTTTGCGCCGCGTATAACGACAAATGAGCCCTCGCCATAACCGGGCTTGACGGCCTCGTTCTCTGTGACTTCCTTCAGATTGCAAAAAATAGTCTGATAAAACTGGAAATCGCCAAAGCCGGTCTGCTTCATTATCTCAAGGACTTCGTCAACGGAAAAAAACGTGGCATCCTTGTAAAACACATTGTCTTTCTGGTGTTTCACGTACAGTTGACCAAGTGGACTGGTGCGGTCAACCAGACCGATGACGAGATTCCCGCCCGTTTTTAAAACTCTATGGGCTTCTTCAAAAGATTTTTTCATATCGTCAACGAAACAAATAGTGGTAACCATGAGAACCAGATCGAATAGTGAATCTTTGAAGGGAAGGTTTTCGGCTACCGCATCCACAATGGTAATCTCTCGCTGTTGAGCTACCCCGCGCATTTGGCTTGACGGCTCGATACCTATTGTAATTCCCAGGGGGGCAGCAAACCTGCCAGTCCCCGCCCCGATCTCCAATCCGAATTGTCCCTCCGGGACAAGACTTTTTACCGCTTTCAATTCGGCGTGATAAACCCAGCGGTTGTCCTCGAACCATCTCTCGTATCGAGCGGTATGTTCCTGAAACGGCTGAATCTTTGGCATTGTATGTTCTCAGTTTAACAGAATTTAACGATCTCGTATCGATATACACAAAAAAGGTATAAGGATATTATTACAAGAAGTCGGTGGGATGTCAACACAGCTCAAGTCATAGGGTAGTGTCATTCAAGGCTGAATACGCCTTTATTACCTACCCCCCTGACTTGCCGACTGGGCGGAAGGCGCGCCGCGGAACCGTTCGAAGAAACAACGTGCCTGGCGGTTTCCAGCGCAGCGTCACGCCAAAGGGAAGTCGATGCGGACGTTCGTAAGTCACGCCATCTATAATATAAGAGCGCCACACCAGCGACGAGGCATACTCGACCCGGATGGGATGCCAGCCCTTCGAGAGGGGAACGGAGACGATCACCAGGCGACTGCCCCGTTGATTGCCCGGCTGACGGATGACGATCTGTTCGTCAAGCCAAAGAGTTGCCGTGCCGCATGCATCAAGACCGAAAACATGCGTTCCACTCGACGGGGCGGCGATTTGTCCCTCGCATCGAAGGCTGAAACGATCGGGCAACACATTTCGGGTGGCGGAGAAATCGAAATCGACGTTCGCAACCGTTTCGGCTTTCATTGGAGGCGATCGCCATTCGGCGTTTGCAAACCAGTGTGCCTTGAGACCGGTCCCTTCGGGAACAGTCCCCATCCGAGACGTGAACTCCGCCATTCGGATCAACACCGCAGCGGCGATCAGGGCAACAACACCTAAAATAATTTTTACCTGCGTGGGGGAGGGGTGAGCGATTCGATTGAGAATCTTTTGACAGGCGGCAGATATTTCGAGGCGAAGCCCTATGATCCCGATCCCCAGAAAGGCAAGCGGCAGAAGAATGACGGACTGGGCTTTCAGAGAGATTCCGGGCCAGTTCAGCAACCGAATAAACCAAAAGTTGGGGTTGGGCTGATACAGGATCTTTGGACAAAAGAAAAGCGGGCAAGCATAGGGGTCGAACAAAAAAGGATGGCAGATTCTTCCGTAAGTGCTGAAATCGCTTCCGAGACAAACAACCTGTGTGTAGGCGCCCAGCGCGACCAGTCCGAAAAACAGGAAAGGCCGCCACAGCGTTTCGCTCCAGCGCGGGTCTTCCAGCCACTCCCCCAGCGCGATTGTAGCCACCACAACCGACAATAAGAGATAACGCGGCCCAAAACACCAGCCGCCATGCCAGTATTCAAAGAGGGAATAAATGATCAGCGGACCGCCGATCAGCCAAAAAAAACCGGTCGCCCGAAGTCCACCGCCCAGGCGTCTCCACAACGGTCCGAAGCAAAGAACCGCCAAGATCAGCAAAGGAGAAAAAAGAAAAACACTCTTGGTAGGACTGAACAGGAATCCATAAAGGCCGGTGAAGAAAAACCGCCACGACACATTGTCGTCGTCGTAACCCAATTCAAACGGATCGAAAAACCGGGCGTAATTGTATATCATGACAAACCCAATTCCCACAATCACAGGAACAGCGAAAGCGATACCCCGGACAATCCTTCGTCGAAGGTCATTCGGGTTCGAGCGCTTGAGCCGAGTAACCAAAAGCGCTGCCAGTCCGGGCAGAAGAATCCACCCGTCACCCCAGCGAGTAAGAAAAATGAAGCCCGTGGCACATCCCGCGCAAATAGCGCCGGCCATGTTCAATGACCCACTGCCCAAAAGCACAAGCAACGCGATCTCCAACAACACCAGGGTCAGGACGTTCTCACACGCAGTCTGGGTGTAAAACCACAACATCGACGATACGCCAACGGCCAGGGTAACCCACAAAGCCGTTCGGTCCCTATACCCAGCAGCTCGAACCACTAAAAACAGGAGTGCGCACGCAAGAGCGCCAAGCCACTGGTTGGTCGTGTACATTGTAAACTCGACCGGATTGTCCATGAGCGCGCGAAGCTCCGGCGACACAAGCAGCCCGACCGCTTTGCCCACACCGTACATGGGAATCATCACGAGCGACATTAAAATGCCATACTTGGAATAGTGGCGTCCATCCACTGTGGTGGCGGAAGCACTCCACGAAGGCGGAATTTCAATGGATTGCCGTGTAGCGAGCTGGCGCGTCAGATTGAAGCGAGGTACGTCGTCAACCGATTGCTTGGTGCCCCGCATCGTGAGCAAATACAATCCCGCAAAAAAGAAAAACAATGTGAGAAAACAGCGACCCTTCGATAACATCAACCTACTCTCGCATTGAAAAGTATCGCAGCCCAAAAGTCCACGTCTGGGTTTTGGTTAAACACTACACAATACCCATTGCTTCCAAACACAAAGGGGGCTTCTTCTGGACACACTATACTCTGCATCCAGCCCTGTTGGCATGTATTTCAGCAAACAAAAAGACATGGCTCCAAAATCCCATCTCACCACTTCCCCAAACAATAGATATCCGTAGGTAGTAACGTCACGCTCCAGTAGCGGCAGATTCCCACCGTCCGCTGCAACCGATTGTTGGTTGTTCTTGAACTTACAACTTCTCAGCCTTTGATGCCTACCAGGTTTTCATTTTCTCGATATTCAGCTGATGAATCCGCAGAATGATGTCGAGACCTTCATCCTTACGATTGATTGACAACCACTTCTCTTTGAGAACTCCATCCGGTTTCTCCGCCGCAATGGGTAGCACTTCCAACCCGATCATCGAGATTCATGCAACCGTTCCCACCTACGATGTATTGGTTGCGGTCGTTGGGTATGAAGTAGCCGTTTTTCCGACTAATGTACTGCATATATAAATAGATTTCTTTAATATAAAAATGATAAGATTCTTTATGAAATACCGTCAAACTAAAATCTCTTCTTTAGTCAAGTTTTCTTCGCCTGTAGCAACGATTCTTCCGTTGACTTGTCAGATTTTTTTATTGCCACACTTCTCTCGCATACACATTCAATGTGATCTTATGAGAAATCATTGGTTGTCAAATCTCAAAAGCCAAGTTGGGTGTTGGGAAAAGCTAAGCGAGCTTTCGAGAAAAGCCAGGTGAGCTTCAGAGGAAATGGTAACTTTGGTTTCGAGAACAGTTTCCCTTCGTTTTCTGAATTTTCGAACCTTAGTCAACGACGAAACCCTGCCTTGATAAACCTTTATTCACACAAATCCAGAAAGAATTCTTTTTTCAGCGACAGACTCATACCGTATCAACCTTTCCCCACGGCAGGACATGAACCCACAGAGAACAAGAACGATTTAAATCTTGATCTCCTTCACTTCCTTTATAGTGTATAACACTAAAGGAAGTTCGTCTTCCTGAAAAGGGGTGGAGCTACAAAAAAATCTCGAAATTCACAAAGAAATGATATTGTCCCTGCTCAATCTCATATAAAAAGTAAATCCGTTGTCATTGGTAAAAACCTATATGAAATTTTCCCGTCAGCTGCATACTTGAGTACGCTGAAGGGTTCTGGACCCTCGGCTCCGAAAATCCTGAACTTGCAATAGAGACTCCAGTTGGCGTCGCAAGGCACTCAGGACATGCACTTGTGGTCATCAAGTTAGATTCGTTTCAGGAACTTTTCCAGCGGTTGATATTCAAGCCCTCGCCATCGAAAAGAATGCACCTACCAAGATCTGATCTCTCAGACTCCTGCAGCAATATTCCTGATTTCGCGAATCGTACGGTCGATCTCCTCGTGTGTGTTGTAAGGTGCGAATCCTATCCGAACAAGTCCCCCACTGTCGTTCAATCCGAGCGATTCAACCAATCGAACCGCATAGAAATTTCCGTCCCATACAAAGATTCCTTTCTTTGCTAAGAGCTTTGCAATTTTGATCGGGGGGATATTCTTCAACCTGAACGATAGTGTTGAGGTACATGGATGATCCTTTGGAGGTCCGTAAATTTTAAGACCGTCGATCTTTGTCAGTTCTTCCTTTAAATAATTCGCAAGCGGCTTTTCATACGCTTCCAGAGCGAGCATTCCGCACAAGATGTTTTTTCGTCTGCCACTGTAGTGTGTCAGGTTGTCCTCGAAATATTCCATGTGTCTGTCGCCTATATCCGCGATAAACTCGATTGCTTCCGCTGCGCCCGCTATGCCTTCGTGGTTCAACGTTCCCGTCTCGAATTTGAACGGTGGAACGGGTTCCTGCGCCCTGACTCGTAATGTCCTGATACCATCCATTGCTTCGCGTTTGCCGTAAAGAACACCGATATGTGGCCCAAAAAATTTATACGCCGAACAAAACAAAAAATCCGCATCTATATCTTTCACGTCTATCACCCCATGCAATGCATAATGAACCGCATCGACGACGGTGATAGCGCCGACCTCTTTAGCCAGGCGTATTATTTCTTTTGCATCGCTGATGGTTCCCACGGCATTTGACGCATAGTTGAAGGCGACGACTTTTGTTTTCGGCGATAATTTCTCGACGTAATCCTGCATATCAAGAGTATAGGTATGCATATCAACTTTGACACTTTTAATAACCATATCTCGTTCGGCCAATATCTCCCAGGGTCCTCTGTTGGCTTCATGATCAATATCCGTAATAATGATTTCGTCACCCGGTCTAAGGTCCCGAGCAATACCCTGGGCAAGTTTGAAATTAATCGTAGTCGAGTTATGGCAAAACATCACCTCATCCCATGAACATCCGAAATAATCCGCAAAGGTTTTTCTCGCGTTTACTATTACTTCATCGGTTTGTACACTCGTGACAAACTCGCCATGAATATTCGCATTACACGTAATCAAGTATTCGACCATCTTGTCGATAACACGCTGGGGTACCTGTGTCCCGCCGGGCCCGTCAAAGTAAACGGCCGGGAACCCATTTACCATTTTTCGCAACGCGGGAAACTGTGACCTGATGTACTCGACATCGAATTTCATACTTATCTCTCCATGAGGATTCACGATTGATCTTCCATATTGAGTTCCTCGAGGGACTTTTCCTGAAGTTCACGTAAGAATTCAAGAGCTTCTTTTACCTCTTCGGTATGGACATAGACGTGAACACTCCCACTCATACCAAAAGCGCCGGTGGTGGCTGAAGGAACAAATTCCACATGGAACCCGGCATCGCGCAATACCTGGCGCACCCAATCCGCTTCAGATGAGTTCGATGCGGTATAAACAAGAGCCAATCCTTCCGGTGCTGTAGACGAGAAGGGAACCTCGACAGGATTGGTGGGATTACCCGTGAGAAAAGCAAACGGCGCAAACGCCCTCTCTTTATTCGTCCTTTCCCCCTCTTTTCTCTTTTTCTTGTCCATGGTTGTATCCTTTAAAGAGATCTAACACAACTTCAATCACACAGAATAATTCTGTCTCTTTCATTCAGTGACGTCGACCTTCAACGGATCAAGATGGATCGAGAGTTTTTCCACCAGTTGCGGATCGCTTCCCTTTTCGCCCTCAGCCCTTCCCAGAACCACAAGCCTGCGTGGAGTTGTGTCAACACGCACTTTAGAGGCATCGTAAAGAGATACATTCATAATGGGACTGTCACCGTCCAAAAGCAGGAGATCGGCAATTACCTTTGGCGAATGAGTAGAGAAAGAGATACGAAGCGTTACCTGACCTCGAACCACCTCGAAGGCGGAAGAGCCAAAGAACTCCTTCTCCTCAGGGTTTTCCTCCAATGGAGGCACACCGAAGAATTCTATCAGTTCTGTCTCGTTAAATTTCATATTCCATACATCGGCACTGCATATATAGTCTTTATAAACATTTGAAACAAGACAACAGTTTTTTCAGCAAAATTTTGCCTTTGTTTCAACAAGAATTGAAATAACATAAAAACCAGTAAGAAGGGTTTCGAAGATGCCTAAAGATATTTCAATGCTTTTTTACCGATGTCGTTGCGGTAGTAACGTCCGTCGAATGTTATAGTATCGATGAGGGAATAGTTCTTTTCAATTGCATCCTGAAGATTCGTTGCGACGGTGGTGAGCCCCAGCACGCGTCCACCGTTGGTCTTGATTACCCCGTTTTCGCGTTTTGTTCCTGCATGAAACACAATAACTTCGTCGGACTCAGGAAGATCATCCAACCCTGTGATGGTTTTACCTTTTTCGTAGCTGCCCGGATAGCCGCCGGAAGCCATGATAACGCACACCGCGGCGGCATCACGCCATTCGAGTGTTATTTCATCGAGCCGTTCGTCAATCACCGCCTCCATTACGTCCACAATATCGGTGTTAAGGAGCGGCAGAATCGCCTGGGTCTCAGGATCGCCGAACCTGCAATTAAACTCGAGTACTTTTGCTCCTTCTTTCGTGATCATAAGCCCGGCGTATACTATACCCTTGTATTTTATTCCCTTTACCGTGAGTGCCTTTACGGTGGGTTCAAGAATATGGTGAACAATATCATTATAGAGTTCACGGTTGACAAGCGGTGCAGGTGCATAAGCGCCCATGCCACCGGTGTTCGGTCCTTTGTCGCCGTCAAAAATGGGTTTATGGTCCTGAGCCGTAATCATCGGCACCACGGTTTTGCCATCAACGAAGGCAAGTAGCGACGCCTCCTCGCCCGTGAGATATTCCTCGATGAGTATTCGATTGCTTGCAGCGCCGAATACTTTTTGATCAAGATTTGCCTTGATCGTTTCGACCGCATCGGCTCGTTCGTCACAAATAATAACGCCTTTACCCGCTGCCAGTCCTTCGGCTTTTATGACAACCGGCAGGGAAATCTCCTCAAGAAACGCGATAGCCTCATTGACCTTATCGAAGACTCTTGCCTTTCCGGTCGGGATGCCCGCTTGAACCATAAGTTCTTTAGCAAACACCTTGCTGGCTTCGATTCGGGCTGCCTCCCTTGAAGGGCCGAATATGCGTAATTCTGCGGCTTCAAATGCGTCAACGATTCCGCTGGCAAGTGGATCTTCCGGTCCGACCACGGTAAGATCTATCCGATTCTTCCTTGACCACTCCACAAGGTCAGAAAAGGGTGGCTGCGGCTTCAACGGAACCGATTCTGCAATCCCGTCAAGCCCGGCATTGATTCCTGTATAGAAAATTTTTTCCACTTTTGGACTCTGAGCGAGTTTCCACCCGAGACAGTGTTCTCTTCCGCCGCTACCGATAATTAATATTTTCATAATGAATTACTCCTGACATAAGTCATTGTAGATGGGATATCAATGTCCCTCGAGTTCCGTTAGATACTCCTCGATACTGATGGCAGCACATGCGCCGTCGCCCGCCGATGCTATCGCCTGGCGGCTGGACTGGGTTCGTACATCGCCTGCTGCATAGATACCGGGAACAGATGTTTCCATTTTGTGGTTCACCTTAATATAACCTTTTTCGTCTACCTCGACTAATTCCCGGATACAATGTGTATTTGGAGTCCATCCGATAAAGATAAAAACGCCCTTGCAGGCAATCTCCTTTTTTTCGTCGGTTTTTAGATTCCTGACGGTGACACCGGTGACCTGTTCATCGCCATTGATGGATTCAATTACACTATTCCACTCGAACGATATTTTGGGATTGGTTAGGGCTCGTTCCTGAAATATTTTTTGCGCTCTGAGTTTATCACGTCGGTGTATTATACGAACATTTTTGACATGTTTGGTAAGGAAGAGTGATTCTTCGACCGCGGTATCGCCGCCACCGGCGACGACTACATCCTCATTCAGGTAGAAGTACGCATCGCATACCGCACAGACACTTACGCCTCTCCCGAAATATTTCTCCTCGCCGGGCACGTTGAGTTTCTGTGATAACGAGCCCGTTGCCACCAGAAGAACCTTTGCCCGAAATTCTTTTCCGCCCATGGTTTTAATAATCTTCCAAGGTTGCTGTACTTCGACTGACTTGACCTCTGCAGACACAAAATGTGCGCCGAATCGTTCCGCCTGTTCTTGCATCCTCAATGCAAGTTCTGCGCCGCCGACCCCTTCCGGAAATCCCGGAAAGTTTTCAAGTCCCGCGGTCAGGAGCAGTTGCCCGCCCGCTGTTAATTTATCAATAACCACGGTCCTGCGTCCCGCCCGGCAGGTATAGATCGCCGCAGTCAGTCCCGCGGGTCCTCCACCGATAACTATCACCTCAAATTCGTTTTTATCCATGAAAACCGTCCAGCTCCTTCTCACATATCAAATAAATATATTTTGACCATAAAAACGAGTAGGCGATAAAATCAAGCCTGATTTAAATCGGTCGCAATTTTGTTGTATATAACTTCAACCGTTCAATCAGGAATTACCAAGCAGGAGTGACGATGCCAGGACAAAGAGACAAAGTTTCGGTGCTTGTACCGACATTTAACGAAGAGGAAAATATCAGAGATTGCCTGGAATCTGTAAAGTGGGCTGACGAAATTGTAGTAGTGGATTCCTACAGTACCGACAGGACTCTTGAAATTGCCCGCAAATATACAGACCGTATCCTTCAACATGAATATGTCAATTCGGCATCGCAAAAGAATTGGGCTATTCCTCAAGTGAGCAATGAGTGGGTGATGATCGTCGATAGCGATGAACGAGTCACACCGGAATTGAGGGACGAGATTCTCGGGATTCTTGAAAATCCAGGAGAGTATGTGGGATTCAGGATGTATCGCCGAAATCACTTTATGGGAAAGCCGATTCGCTATTGTGGCTGGCAGAGCGACGACGTGCTGCGCCTTTTCATGCGCGATAAAGGGAGGTACCAGGAGCGCGAGGTTCACGCCGACGTCTTTATCGAGGGCAAGGTCGGCGTCCTGAAAAATAAACTCCTTCACTACACCTTCAAGAGCTTTGACCAGTACATGAAAAAATTCGACCGCTACACACGTTGGGCGTCGAAAGACAGGGCAAAAAAGACACCGAAGGTCAGATGGTATCACTTGACCCTGAGACCTCTCTGGCGTTTTTTTAGACAGTACATCTTGTACCTCGGTGTTCTCGACGGTAAGGCGGGTTTAATCATCTGTTCCCTTGCCGCATATAGTGTATTTATGAAATACGCACGCCTCTGGGCTGATCAGCAGTCTACGCATACCCACGTTGATTCGGAGTAATTTCCCGCATTTCTTTTATAGTTTCCTGCAAACTATCACCGGCTACTATCATTTCAGAAGATAAATTTAAGGCTTGGCTAATCAGTCTTTTAAATGATACTAAAAGTAGTTTGCTAAAAATACTACAAAGGGAGGGATGAAATGATGAATCAGCGAAAAAGACTCCTTATTTTATTCGTAATCCCGCTATACTCACAGAAGATAGCAAAGGGCGCTTTACACCTCATGAGAAAGAAATGATAGAGAATATAAAACAAAATGAGGAAGCACTCAAAAAACAATATAAACAGTATCGGAGCACGATGCTGACGTTGCTGAAAAAGGATTATCCCATTATTTTAAAGACAGACCTGGATGAGCTGACATCGGAATTGCCTGAATATTTTAAAACATCGCTTCCAAATATAAAACAAGGAACAGCAAGAGAGGCAACAGCCCATGCATGGTGGTGTCTCGCCACTGCTACAGCGCAGGTACGAGCATATAAGATGGAGAAGGGAATATTGCCGGAATCGCTTGATGCTTTTTCCTAAAGCGAGTCAAGCCCACCATGCGATCCTTTCTCGAACCAGCCGCTTCGATATGTCCCTTCAGGAAACAGCGTACTCCTTTACTGCATTGAACCCGATCTTATGGATAATCATGGAAGGCTTATGTACGAGCCTACTAATGGTGTTCTTTCGCAGGGAGATATCGTTGCTACCGTTAAATAAATTCAGGGGAAAAGGGAAGTGCATCGGACTGTGTCACGCTCAGCGGAATCGCTAATCGAGAGAAGATAGATGACATGTTCCGATACATTGATAACCGCATGGTCGACTGCAGGGGGGATTTCAACAAGGAGCGGCTCATCGCCGTTGATGATTTCGTTGTGGATACTATTATCCTCGGGCGAGCGCCATGCAAATCGCGCAGGTCCCCCACAAATCAGGAGCCACTCGGTGGTTTTCGTATGATGATGATTACCGCGTGTCGCCCCGGGATTCATAGAGACTATGTGGAGGTTTCCCGGAGCCGCGCCTTCAAAACTGGCTGCTTCGAGTGGATTTACACCCCATCCTCGCTCATCCCCCCAGCGATGCCTCTCTAAATTCACTTTTTTTATCTGTCGCATCACAATACCTTCCCCAAAAGTTTTGTTCCCACTTAACGATTTTTTATCGGAAGTTTAACCACCCCTGACTATTGAAACGAAATGAGAGAAGGCAAGGTGTTCGATGCCAAAACGCCTTACAAATCCGGGACAACTTCCGGGTAGAGCGTGCCGGTGTTGCTGATCTTGAACATGTAAATAATGCCGGGACGAAGTTTTTTGTATACCACATTTCCGTAAATGGCTTTGACACCCGCCTTCTGCAAACGTTCGGGATCATTCGAGAGTTTCCAGATTTCGGTCCAGAAGAGTTCCTTTTCCTTGAGGGAAAGTTTTTTTGATATATCGGAATAGCGCCGGGGTTCCTCGCCTTCTGTCTCTATGGGATACCCTTTGCCGGGGCTCATGGTCTCGCCGTATACTCTCCGCCATAAATAAAGGGCGCGTTCCTTTCCATCCATCACCAACCTATCGCTGAACTTCACAATGAGGGCATCGAAATAGACGACATCACCTTCAATTTCGTACTCCTTTTCGAGAATACGTTTTGTCGGGTCGTTACGGTCGGTCTCGACAAAAAGCAGCCGGGTCAATAGATTCCCATCGCGCTCTTCCTGTGAGATTACTTTAGCGAATCCTATCTGATCTTCGCGGGTTAAGTTGGTAATCGCAGCCTTTAACGCCTTATTTTCGTTGAGCAGGTCATATATTGTCTTTGTTGCGTAGAACGTTGAAAAAGCAATTACGGCAAGAATTACGAGTACAGGAATGAGCGCCAGGATTAGAAAAGGGTTGATCATGAATAGCCGACGTGGAGATTTTCGTATTGCTGGTGATGGAGCGTTGCTCTCCGGCGCTCTTTCATGATCAACTGCTACGACTCGCGCCACCTTTTCATGATTCGAAGCGCGCTCTTCCTCTTTTTTCTTTTTATCATCCATGTTGTTCACAATAATGATTATACATCGCCTTTCAGGTCAAAGACAAATAATTTTGACTTGACGCATGATACCAAAGGTTTGGTTTTGCGCAAAAAAACTTGTGAAATAAAAGTTACGTTGAAAAAACTTCAATCCTTATTCATACTCATAATCGTCTTTTGTACTCGTCGAACATGATTTCCGAAGAAGAAGAGGTGGATGCACGCATGTTCGAAGACATAAAAGAGTCAGCGTTGCGAACAAATTGATTATCATAAAACAAAAAGGGGTAAATTATGATAACCTTTGACGATTTCAAGAAACTTGATATGAGGATTGGAACAGTGCTATCAGCTGAGCGAGTCGAGGGTACGGATAAATTGATAAAGCTGATGGTAGATTTGGGTACGGAAACGCGCCAGCTGGTTGCCGGAATGGGACACCTTCTTGAACCGGAAGCCTTTGTGGGGAAACAGGTTCCGGTACTTGTGAATCTCGAACCGCGCAAGATTCGAGGGGTTGAAAGTCAAGGCATGATTCTCGCCGCTGATGACAACGGCAGACCCGTATTGCTCCTACCTGTTGAAAATGTCCCACCCGGAAGCATAATACGCTAAACTTTCAAGGTTAAACCCCCATTTTTCCTATTCTCGATACGCATAATGAGTATGTCACTCTTCTTACAGGACAAACGACTTTACCCTTTCATATACACCAAATTTTCCGGTTCAGGGTCGCAAGCAAGGGACACGTTACTGATGACGCCTACTCGTTGTCCTTTAAACAATTAGACTCGCTGTCAAGATAACCATTCCTATAAAATGCTGTGGTTCAAAACCAAAAGAATAGGGAAAATGAGGTTTGACCTATAAACTTTCTTTTTTGTAATATATCTTCATTACGTTCGTTTCATACATCTGACTCTTTTGTGGAGTAAATACTATGAATCACCGTCTTTTAAGAGAGTGCTGTGCAGGTCTTATGTTGGTAGGGATGCTTCTAAGTCTTCCCACCTTTCTTTTTGCCCAGAGTTCCTGGCAGCCCGCCGGCACATTGCCACTACCCTCGAATACATACTCATTTCTTGCTGCAACACCAAGCGGGGATTTGCTTGCCGCAACGTTTAACGTCAAGGGTGTAGATGAACCCCCGGTATCCTTGCCGGTATATCTGATAAAAAATCCGACCTCCCCCAATCCGTCTCTTACCGTTCTGCTGGAATATTCTTTTACGGGTTCGCGGGGGTACGGTGGTATTGCGTGTGACGATTCAGGCAATATTTATCTGTCCGGCGACACGGGTGATGCGTCGACATGCTTTGTGCGCAAGTTCTTTGCAAACGGTCAACCGGACACATCCTTCGGCACAAACGGGGAAATCAAACCCGCTCGGCGCTGCCTGGGATTGGACGTAATCGCACACTATCTTTTCCTTGCGGTTGATTGGGGGCAGATTCAGGTCTATAATGCGTCGACCGGGCAGTTGATGGGATCATTACCCAGAGTGGAAGGACCTGAAAACCTTACATACATCCGTGATATTGCGGTTGAGCCGGGAACCTTGCGGGTTCTGGGTGTATCTGCAGGGAATGTTGTGGAATGGGATGGTGGAACACCGCTGAATCCGGATAGATACACCTTTAAAGTCCTTGCCACTATGAACGGTCGGATTCGGGCGGGCGAGGGTATATCAATCGACCCATTATTCAGCGCTGCCCTTGCATCGCCTATCCCCGGCAACATCCTGATTGAAGTGTTCGATAATCAGAATGTCCGTAAAACCACAATCACCACCGCACAAAGTAGCACGCATCTGGTCGATAGCGTCGTCTCATTCGATGGAAGCCTCCTCTTTGTTTCCGATATAATAGGAAGAAAGATTCATGTTCTTAATCGTGATATTCGGGCATTGACACAACAACCTTCGGATTCACAAATCCCGCCTACCCCCTCAGCAACTTCTCCCGTTCCAACACCGACACCGGTGAGCGGCCCTGTACAACAGGTAAAATGGTATATGTCGTACAGGGAAGGACTCCAGGTGCAGTCCGGGATGAGAAAACCCATGATCGTATATTTTCGGCGAAAGGGTCTCGAAAAATGTGAGGATTTCGAACGTCAGGTTCTTTTTACCCCCACTTTTAATTCACGTGCTCAGAACTTTATCTGTGTCTACGAGGATGTAACATCCAATCCACTTCTGGCATATCGTTTCGGAATATATCGTGTGCCATACCTGATTGTAGTGGATGCGAACAACAGGATTGCGGGTAAATTTGTGTACAATATCGATCCCAACACGCTTTATCAGATAATGGGTTCCGTAGGAAGGTAATACACGCAATCACCACTTCGTCGAGGCTATGCGCTCGTTAACAGAAGCGAGAGAGGGCAAACCATTTTCCGGTCTATCGAGGTAAAAGTATGCTACCGCACATACGTCGTCGCTTCGAAAGTAATTACACCACCCTTTCATAGGCGAGTCGTGTTTCTCTAAATCGACAGGCTCAACTTCATCGAGAAATCGTACAAAATTATCTTTCCAGCTAATAGTAACAGGTACAATAGGCAATCCTTCCCGGAGCATCTCGATGACAAGGTTTTTTGCCTCTCCGCCGATTTGCTGTATAGTCACCCGCGCATTTTCTTCAAAGTATACTGGATCAGGAACATGAAACCTATAAAATACATAATGCTTTTTCCTTTTGTCCGAAATAAGCGATCCTTGATACCTATGTGCATAGACTCCCTGTCCCCAACCGGTTCCTATATAATCCTCTGTGCCGGTACCCACGAGGGTTGGCAACAGTGTATCGCCGTCGAGGAAGATCTTGACCTCGCCTTCACCCCACCAGCCGATGTCGTGAGGATTGCAGATGACGCCGATCACGGCTCCAAGAAAACGCCCGGAACCGGTAACTCTCGGGAGAATCTCGAAATCCCGTGCCAGGGTGGTTGGCATTTCTCTTCTCCAGCTGGCATGAAAATACATAACATCACGTTTGTGTTTCATGCCGAGCACATAATCGATATCGTAATACAAGAGACGCACCTTGTAGGGCGCTTCGTTCGTGAGGACGATTTTCGCCGCTTTGCGAAACGGCATGGGAATGATACAGTTGAATGACTTGCCTTCCGGATTGGATATCAGGGCGCTTTCGAACGCAACGGGGCGTTCGATCATGGAAGCAAAAAAATCACCGAACGGAACAGATACGGCGGGAGTAAGGGCATTGTCCCAGTACATATCGAGCCTGAGCGATCGAAGCGTCTGGGTGGTATGATCGTTAACCGTACACCATATTCGCCTGATCATTCCGGAACCCTTCACATCGAGAAGCACTTTTCGGTCTCCCGCTTCTAAAGGTTCAAAAGGATGACCTTTGGCGCCACGGTTCGTAAATCCACCGATCCCTTTTCCACCTGTGGGATTCTCGAAACTACTCCAACGCGTTTCGACATTCTTGGGTCTTCGGTAAAGTTCACTGATTTGTCCCGTGGTTGTTACACTTAACGCGCACATCAATATAATCAATACGATCGGCAAAGAGTTCCTTTCATTACGCTTCGTCATTAGTCCATTCCTCGATATAAGATAGGAAAAGAATAGCTGGCAATGTACTTTGTTTCAAGACTGTTCTTCACGTGATAAGCACCAGAGAAGAGGGAGACTATTGATTGAAGTGGTGAGAATATCCTGACGAAAGATTGCGGTATAAAATTCACGCCCCGTATCTCACGAGTCTTTTAACCGCTTTTATTCATCAACTGCAACCACCGCAAGCGACCAGAGGCTGGTTGTGGAATGTAGTGAGGCAGGTAGATGACACTCTACACGTAAAGAATGTTCAAACGTAATCGCATCCTGATCGAAAAAGCGGTATCCTCCCAGCTGAAAAGGCGGAGAGGACGTAAAAATAGTCGTCCCCGCCTGTGGTGATAGAAGGCGGTTGCCAGCGCCGGGAGCGTTTCTGCCCCGTGTCGAAGCGTCTTCCCATAGCTGCGTACCCTCGCCGGAACCCGGTTCAGGCGTCCCGAGAAAAAACGACCCGATATCGGGGACAGACCAACTCGGCATCCTCTCTCCATCTATATAAATCATCAGCGATGACTCTTTGAACTTTTCCGAAACATCGTTTTCCATACCCGGCTGCAGCGCGGTAAGAATCCCCTTTCCGTTTATATCGGCAAGAATCAAGGGTTCACCCGGAGTGCTATCGGCAGATTCCCGGGCGATGCAATAGGGAAAAGTTTTACGTCCCGCGGGCAGGGTATATTTGTTCTGATTTGCATAGACCTGAACAAAAAGACCGACGTCAGCACATCGAAGTAATCCCTCGCGGATATGTTCAGGTATTTCGACATCGCCCTTTATAACATCCCGTGGGCTTTTTCCCGGCATTGCCGACTCTAACCACCGCATGGCGCCGTTGTCATCAGATGGAGCCATGAGCTCGATTTTGCATCTCCCCGAAAAGGGAAAGTTGAAGAACCGATATGCACTCGAATGTTCTCCACCCTTTTGTCGGTGGAGCTGTGTCGGTCGAACTGTATCACCGGCATTTTCCCAGAAAGGAAAAGGATCAAACCAGGTGGCGAAGATGTTTTGCACCTGAGTATCTATCGAAGGGCTGGTAAGCAGGTCTGAAACGCGGATCCTTATTGTGCTGCGGCGAAGCGCGCGTGCGCTGCCGGGCGTTCCTACCCGAATCCACTGGAGAGAACCCGCGCCGGGTAAGTCGAGCAAGGTTTTCGACATCCCGGGATCGATATCACCGTCTTCGAGTACAGTACGACAAATAGCGCGCCCTGAAAGAACTCCTCCATCAAGTGCATTGAGTCGCTCTTCAATCTCCTGAAGATCGGATTTTCTGAAAGGCTTTTTTTCACTCCGGCTGATACTCATAAGAGCCTTTACTTCCGTTCCTTCCGGAAGTCCCGCGGTATTGAAAAACAACCGGGCTGATTTCAGAAACGTAAAGGGAGTTTCCCGTAAATCAACAAAAGCAGCCCACTTTTTCCCGTCCCTGATGCTAAAATTTCCGGGAAGAACATGATTCTCGGTATCGACGTCCCCAAGACCGGGAACAAAGGTTTGCGGAAACCATACCGCCCTTATCTCGCCGTCGCACTCCAGAAAAAGTTTCGGCGGTATCGCACTGTCCTCAGGGAAACTCGAAATCGAGAGCGAAATCTCCTTCACCACACCCTCATGGACACTCCCAACATCGATGAGATTATGGGTCTTGCCCTCGCCGGTCGCTTTACACCTTCCGGCGCGTATTAGGGGCACCTGATACCTTCCAAAATCAGACGGCAACCCTGAACGCGATACACGCTGCTCGGTAACCGCGAAGCCTTCGAGCGTCCCCGACGCCTCCTGAGAAATTAATTGAACATTAAGCGCCTGATTGTAGGGAATGAACAATTCGCGCTGAAGATGGAGCCGTCCGGATTGCGTCACAGTCTGCCCAACCACATCGGCGGCAAAATCACGGCAAATACCATACGTCCCAAACAAGGCGGCAATCTCTTCGTCACAGATCTTTTCTCCATCTCTTGTTATCATAATCCTCGCTCGAGTTGACCGCTCTGTCGGCTCGGGTAGATTAAGTTGAAGTCTGTAAAGATAGCCGGCTCCCTGAAGGTCGCAAAGAGTTACCGCCTCATCGGGGTGCACCGATGAAAAATGAACGGTACTGGATTGCATGGGTCCTGATTCGGGATCACCGTCGAGAAGATTCAAGCGTTGGATAAGGCACGAAATATCTGGTTCTGCCCTTCGCACAACATTTTCATCCTTCCGCTGAAGATACACTACCGATTGAGAATCAACCACCGTCGTACCGTCCACTTCGCCCTGCCCTTTTTGACCATTGTACCAGAGAATACGAATACGTCTATCAAACGTTATGGGATCGCGCCTGAATATGCGGTACGCGGAAGTTCGTCGCTCCGGATTGCCGGGCTCATGGATTGAGAGGGTACAACCCGCATCAGGGGTCCAGAACGGATTGATAAAATATATCCCGCCGAAAAAGAATTCCTCTGTTCCGGAACTTGCATAGGAAGATCGAGACTCGCCGTCGACATAAATCTCGATATTTCCCTCCATGAACTGACCGCCGGTATCGGGATTGCAAAGTGCAAGATGAAGACTGTGGAGAAGGCCCTTTCCCTCGAGGTCAAGGAGCTCAACAGGTGTACCTGTTCCTCTGACCTTATAGTGTTCAAGCGAATGAACGACACACCGTTCCATCCTGCCCGGTGGAGGGAAACGGTTATCATTGAAGAGTCCGCATATAACCTGCGTCTGCGCATGTGGAATAGTCTTATTCTCAGGCGGGAAAAGAGTAATAACACACGAGCGAGCAAAAGGAATTCGTAGGCTGCGTGAGAATATCAACCTTTCGCCTTCAGGGGCTTTGCGAGAAGAAAAACTTATACCACGGGTGGCGAAAGGCTTTCCACCCATCGCGGAAAAAAAAACAGGTCGAGGCGCGTGTGGAGCGAAGGTGTTGTCTCGCCGTCTATCTGAACAGACAACATTGCAGAACGTATTACATCTTCCGAGTTACCGGCAAGGGCATCGATAACGATACGATCAATAGCGCCGGCGCCCTTGATTGAACACAGCGTTAAAGGTTTCGCGTGCATAATATCCCGTGCATCGGCATTGAGTACTTTAAATTTTCGATCCAGGACATCGCCGTCAAGTCTCCACAGCCGTGTTTCAGCCGCAATGTCCGGATCGGACGATGCTCCTGCAACCCAGACAGGGCTTGACCATGCCATCGAGGTATCTTCCATTTCCGCACGCACATAATATGAATCCTCAGTATTGGTGGAGGGAGAGTTATCCGTCCATTCGATCGCCTGGCACCAGCCCGTCCCCTTGAACGAAGCAACCTGTTCGCTGTTTTTTACAATAATAATTTCTCTGATCCGGGTGGAACCGACAACCGTAGCTTTGAGGGTCCGCGGCTCGACTCCGAATGATTGTGTAATACGCTCACCCATTGAAGCGCCATTAAGAGAAACATCAAGAAGAATGCGGCGTCCACCGCTGGTGGCGTAGCACCGCCTGTTATATAACGCCACCCAGAGGTCGTCGCGGGTAAGCGAAGGTGATTCTATCGCAGTCAGTGCGGTCAATGCATACGGATGACCCATGCGAGGCAATGCATTGAGCCCGGGACGCGAGAGATGCGTATCGCTCCCGCCTACAAACCCGACGTGATATCCTCGTTTCAAGGCGTCTCGTACAAAATTTCCTTGTTCCATCTCCGGCAACGGATACCGGTCTTGTGCAGTTTCAGAAGAGCCCCAGTCAGAAAAAATCTCCGCCACCCGCTCGAATTTCTCGCTGTGTTTCGACCAGTCGGTGCCATAGTGAGTGTCGTGAGGCAGACCTGTATGGTGAGGAACTGCAATAACATCGCGTCCTTCAAGCATCTCCCAGAGTCTTTCAACCGAAGGTGTATCCTTCCATGGCGCCCAGGGTTTAAATTCCTCATCGGTGCGACGGAAGATCAGGTGTTTATGATCGGGACGACCACGCGATGGACTTGGGCGCGCCTTACCGACCGCCCACTCAAAGGCAAAGAAGGGAACAAACCTCCCCGGTTCATACCACTCAGTCGCGAGTTGCCGGATTTTCTCGATCTTCTCCTCGCTCAATGCCCAGTTATGATCCGCGAGCGCCATCACATCGAGCCGGGCGACGTCACGTGCCCAACGATAATATTCCTCTGGCTCGCGGGCTCCATCGCTCAAGGTCGAATGACCGTGAAGGTCGCCCCAGTAAAGATTTAACGCAGGCGGTTCTGTCGTTGCATGGACGGGGAGACCGAAGGGGAGAACTCTCCCGTTCGGATCGCGGGCAGTTAAAAGATAAAAACCCTCTTCTGTGAGTTTGGGAGCAACCATAGGTTTATAAACACCGTCTTTGACCATCTCGAGCTCGATGGTTTTCGACGTAGGTGTAGAAGTTCCCGAAGGTATTTCCGGTCCTTCGCAAATAATGACAGGCGTCTCTGGCATTGCGCATGGCTCGCCATCTTTCCCAAGAGAAACCACATGTAAATCAAGCGCGTTATTGGTCTGAACTCGGCTTCGTCCTATCAGGGCAAGCTGGGGATCAAGTTCGTTGGGATACAAAATGTTCTCGTAAAATCCTGAATTTGCCATAGATACCGCTCCCAGAACAAATAGTGCGAGAAACAGAAAAAAGTTCCTCAACGTGAGTGTTTGTATGTAATGCATTCCTCCACTCCTCATCTTACATTCAATTTCAAAAGACGTTTAAAAGCATTGCGCTGCAAACACACTCACGTGCTTCTGCGCGAGCTCCTCATTGCTGGGTATACCCGTTATATTCTGGCGGCATCTATTTTCGCTGAACACCGGATAAATATGCTCATTGTAAATATGAACGGGAGCATCATCGCGGGCTTCGGGATTTCGGAACAACCCCGCGTAGTTTTCCGAATACAGGTACTCGATAGGCGTTCCCTTCACGAGTTTATGCCACAAGATTTCCGCCTCTGCCAGCCGTATCAGTGCGCCTTTATGCTCTTCCTCGAGCCGTGCACACTCTTCTACCATTGCTTTTGCGAAGGCACGAGTGATGGAATGCTCGAACGAAGAACCCCGAGCACGCATAGTTGTATTCAGCATCGCCGTGGCTTCCTTTTCTTTTGCTTTATCCGGACAATAAATGAGGAGAAGCCCGCAGGGACGAAGCGCGAAGGTGACAAATGCTTTTGTAGGACTGATTGCCAGGGCAAAAGTTACGCCCGCATCGATATAGGGCTGGAGTTGCAACTCGTAACTCATCCGCATAATATCATCATAAGTGCTGCTCCTGATCTTTCGTGCGAATTCAAAGCCGGGATAGGCACGGTCGAGTACCACGTAAGAATTATTTTGTGCTGCGGATGCCGCACGCGACTCGATTATGTCTTTTCCCCTGACAAGACCGGTAGTGTTCATAGGACCTGCCTGATAAATGGGCATGACGCCAGCGCCTGAAATCACTCCGTCAAGTGAAAACTCCTTGCATTGCACGCGTGCAGATTTGGCTATCGCTTTATATGCAGGCCAGCCCAGCTCCTCGATCCCGAGTGTGTGCAAATCAGGATTCAGCATCAAGCCTATCTCTATACCTGTCTTCAACGCTCCGGTTCCTGCATCGGATGGTAACGCGATCTTGAACTGTCCCCAATACTTTTCCGGAATACGCTGCCATTGCAAGGTTGCGGTCTTCACGTCTTCGAGAATTTTACTGGAGTTCATATAGGTTCCAGTGGCGCTGTTCTTGAGCTCTTCAGCCGAATAATCAAGCAGTGTGGCGGAGCTTTCCATAGGTTTCCCTTCACCGGTAAGAATTATGCCGATACCATAATTACTTCCCTCAGGATCGCGATCGCACAGGATTTTTGCTATCTGATTTGCGTCTTTCCCTTCTTCCTTGAGTTTGAGGGCTTCCTCGTACACCTTCTTGCCGAACTCGAGTGACATCGGGAGAATCCTCCTTTTTGAAATGATTGAAACACCAGAACTCAAAAACTAATTATGAGAATCATAGACCTGTAAATTCAGTAATGCAAGTAATGCCGAACATAAAAGAACAAATTTTCTTTTTGTAGGGTGATTCTTGATTTCACGAACACACTGCGTGTCAATTTTTTAATCCCTGGATTGTCGAACAGCCTTTCTGACCCTGCAGGTTTGCAGGCACGTCCCTGCAGTCCCTGCAGTCCTTTGTGTCCTTTGAGTCTTTGCAGTGAGCTCAGCAGAGCAAGCGTGGAAGCCGCTTTCCGGCTAAAATGGGAAAATGAGTTCTGCGAATCACCCCGGGAAGGGGAACGGAATCACAACAGTTCGGCTCGTGTAACTCTCAACAGGCTATATACACAATAAGAGTCGCGGTCTTTACAGTAACCGTATATACGGTGCCGGTCGATTGAGTCGGGTTCTACGATTTCGTCGATTACCTTTTTGGCTTCTTTTTTGTAGGAAATTTTAACCTCGAGTTCGCTGTCCGCAGCATACTCGAGCATCTTTTTAATATCGCTTTGTTTCGTGGCGGGATTGGCACCTTCGTATGCATATTTTGTTGGCGACCGCGACACACTTACGGTCATTAATCGCGACAGCTGCTTCTTGTATCTGCTCGTTAACTCGTTAATCCTCTTTTTTTGTGCTTGTTCGAAGTTCTTGAGAAATGTCTTACTTATACTCTCAGCAAGTTTATCGAGATTATATGCATCGCCGCCGATAGGTCTCAGTTGCTCGACCAGCGAGATTGCTCGTTTATCGGTGAAATCGCTTTTCAGGTCTTTCTCAATGGATGAAATCATTTTGAGTATAGCTATAAGGTTATAAAGGTCTTCTTTCCCGAGCGCGATATGATACTCCCCCGTGGGGGCTTGATGAATGGTTTCCGTTTCGACACGAGGCATGAACCCGAGATTCTGAAGTTCCTTTGCCACTTTCTTGACGTTTACATCAGGATTGAGCAACACGAGTTTTTCATCGACAATCTCGCGGATAAATGTCTTGACCTTCCGATGAGAGAGAATCTCGGCGAGCAGAATCGGGTCTTCAACGTGGATATATCCACCAACCTCGCCGATGCTTATATCGCCGTGAGACTCCTCGCATTCATCGATCAGGTGTTGAACGGTCTCGGGGATTCTCTGTCTGGAGCGGTTCGAGAGGAACTCCATAATTTGTTCACCCGTCATGCCCTGATCCATCGCCTGGCGTATTGAATCTTTCGTGATACTCAGGGTCGCCATGACGTCAAGGTTTGCCATCGCAGTGCATTTGTTGAGTTTATAAAAATCATTGAGACGGAAATCCGGCGGTACAACTACGTCGAGGTTCGGCTGCACAATCAGGTAATCGCCCTGATAATTAAATGCGGGCATCTCCTGATCAGTACGGTTTTTGAAAAGTTTTTCGGCTTCAAGATAGGGACCATGGAGAACGAACCGTCCAAGATCGGTGAGCCGAAAGTAAAAGACCACTTCTTCCGCCTTGCTTGCCCTTGATGCAGAACGTCTCCCTGTGGCTGTTTCGTTTGTTCGATTACCGAGCCCACCGAGGTCTGCCTCCTTACGAACGCCAATGCTGATCAAACCCAGCCAGAACAGGCTTTCGCCAAGCACTGATTCAGTAACGAGATAGTTCGACCGGTTGAATTTGTCCATGACAAACTGGCTGCCCCGCCGTGGTAGGTTAATCTCAATCCTTGGAATCACCGTATCAGCAAATGTCTTGAAGTAAATCCATCGATTATGGGGAATGCTTTCTATCTCCTTAAGTACGATTTTCCGCAAACTGGTTATATCAACAAGGTTTTCCGGGGCGAGTTCCGCATGAATTGTGTTGCCTTCAATATACTCTTCATTCCATGCGGTAGTATCGAGCCAGAATTGAAAGAGATCGGTATAGCATTTGTGTGGTTCTTCCAACCATTCTTCGAATCCACCCGATACCTTCCATACGCCGCCTGCATCGACGATGAACTTTTTATGAGTACAGAAAAGCGACATGAACGAGACATATTTCACGCTTTTATGACTGCTCAAATAAGGAAGGACTTTTTTGAGATCGTTTTTACCAATACCGCCACTCGATAATACCCTGAGCGCGTTGCGGTTTATGTAACTGACGAAAATCACAATATCCCGCAGGATGTTATTCGAGTTCTCGATGACAAACTGCGGCGGTTTTTCATCTGTAGGAAGGGTGAGAACGTCCAGCTCGTGTATCGACCGTTTATCCGCTTTCTTATACTGGCTCTTGATAATATACATAATATCGCGAGGTACCATCAAGAGGCTGTTGTATTTATTGGAATCCGTTACTGCCACAAATACCAGACCACTGTAAGAAAGCAGATTATTGATATAGTCAGCACGGGTATGATCGTAGCGTTTTTGACTGCCGGCATCCAGAAGGTCGTGAAACACGACCATTCCCTTTTTTTCAACAATTTTACGGAACATCTTCCCCTCGTTATCGGGCAAGGTGTTGAGATAGTACTGGAGTTTTTTGGGATTAAGGAGGTAGTTGCGTATTTTGTAGAGAAAGAAACTCTTATTGGTGGATTCGAGTCGCATCTTCAATCCTACATGAGCGATCGCGCGCAGGTGATAGAGAGAGAGTTCTCTGAGTAAATATCCCAGATATCCCCTCCAGTGAGAGGGCAGGTCTATGAAAGGGATAAAGTTCTCAGGTAAGCCGATCAATACGACATCGACATCGAGTTCCTTCAAATGATCGAAAAAGAGGAATCCTTTTTTGGTCAGCCGGTTGACCATCTTGATGAGCTTGTTGTCGCTGTTTTCAAAAAAGCGTGTCAGACATTCTTGCCGGTCAAGCTCGCCGCCGTGAATGGTCAAAAAGTAGATCAACTCTCGTTCGTTATCCGTAAGTTTCTTGAATATTCGCGAAAAATAGTGCTGATCCTGCATCATGGGCAATAAACTCTCCATGATGCTGTACTTCTTCTCCTCTTCAGAAAGGTTGGTTAAATCCGGAACTTGTATCTTCCAGAAACCCGCTATTTCTCTTAGTTTGTTTGAATCCTGTTCTTTTAATAGATTTTTCAAATTCATAGTCTCTACCTTGCCTTAGTACGATATGCATCATATAAAAGCAAAACCACCATCACCGCACCACACGACATGGATGAGACAAAACGTGTCATATATCAAAACATACGATCATGAATTATTCAAGACAGAAATATCGAATTCTTTACCGTCGAGACCAATAATTTGATAGCGATAACCTTGCTCGGTAAGGAAGAGTTGTCTATTCGCAGCAAAGTCCTGGTCTTTAGTATTTTTAGTCACAAGTGAATAGAAATAGGCGAAATTATCTTCCGCTTTAGGACGAAGTATCCGCCCGAGGCGTTGTGCCTCTTCCTGTCGTGAGCCGAAGGTTCCTGAAACCTGAATCGCCACGTTTGCATCAGGCAGATCAATAGCAAAATTAGCCACCTTTGACACGATCAACCTCTTCAGGTTACCGCTTTTAAAATCGGCATAAATTTTCTCCCGCTCTTTATTCGGCGTTTTGCCCGTAATAATCGGTGCCTTGACTACATCTGCAATAATGTGCAACTGGTCAAGATATTGTCCAATAATGAGAATATTATGTTCATCGTGTTTTGCAATAAGTTTCTTGATAATCTCGATCTTTAGCGGATTTTCCGACGCAATCCGAAACTTAGCTTTCACGTCCGCTACCGCATACTCGAGCCGTTTATCCTCCGGGAGCGGAATACGAATCTCGGTACAGAGCGCCTTGGCAATCCAGCCTTGTTGTTCGAGTTGCTTCCAGGGAACATCGAACTTCTTGGGACCGATAAGACTGAAGACATCGTCTTCCTTCCCGTCTTCGCGCACAAGGGTAGCCGTAAGGCCAAGCCGTCGCTTACCCTGAATATCGGCAACAGCTCTGAACACCGGTGCAGGGAGCAAATGGACCTCGTCATAAATAATCAACCCCCAGTTGCGCATATTAAAGAGTTCCATATGAAAAAAACTATCGTCCTTGTTTTTACGGTATGTTAGGATTTGATAGGTCGTGATAGTGACGGGGCATATATTCTTTATTTCTCCGCTGTATTCCCCTATCTGTTCGTTCTCGAGTGTGGTTTTATCAAGAATCTCGTCCCGCCATTGCCGTAACGCCGTAATATTGGTACACAGGATCAGGGTATGCTGCTTAATCCGTGTCATAATAGAGAGGCCGATGATGGTTTTGCCGGCGCCGCACGGGAGAACAAGAACACCGCTTCCGCCATGCGCCGTACCCTGCGCATAATACACTTCCATGGCATCCTGCTGGTACGGACGGAGGACAAACCTTTGTCCAGCACGTGTCGTCGCCCGGATGTCCAGCGCCAGTGGATCGCCCTCAACATAACCGGCTATATCCTCTACCGGATAGCCGATCCTTATGAGCATCTGCTTTATCCTGCCACGCATATCCTGCTTGACTATCAGGTGATGCTTATCGATCACATCCTCGACCATGTCTTGCAGGTATTTGTGATGCAGGATTTCTTGAGTGATGAACTCGTCCTTGACAATAAGAACAAGCCTGCCGCTCTCCTCTTTGACAAGCTTTACAAGTCCGTAACGGGAAATATATTCTCTGATATCATGGATTATATTCTCGGGAACGTCATACTTACTGTAAGTTTTAAGCGCATCGATGATTTGGTCGGCGGTAACTCCTGCGCTTGCTGCGTTCCATAAGGAAAGGGGCGTAATCCTGTACGTATGGTAATGTTCCGGACTCTTGATAAGTTCTGCAAAACTTGCCAGAGCGTCTCGGGATGCCTCAAATTTTGGATTGTCTGTTTCTAATAATATACTTCTATCGGATTGAACTATTACCGGATTTGTCGTGTCGATCATCATATTCTGTTTCTCTATTGCACCTGTATATATAGTATATAACTAAAAACATGGAATTGACTTCCGCTTTATCTTTTTTTATGCTTCTTTTATCTTCTACACAACTAATTGATGCTCAAATTAAACCAAACTACCAGACTAAACGATCTTTTGTCAAGAGGGGTAATGAACTTTTTTACTTTTTGAGTTCGGCTGTGCGATATGCCATGGTTAGATTCTATTGATAAAAACAGGGAAGGGCACTCAGAATGAGAGAGAAAGAGACGAAAGATTTTCGTGAGAGGATAAGGGGTCATGTAGTGGTCGGCGATGGTGCCATGGGCACCTTGATCTACTCGCGAGGGATTTTTATCAACCAATGTTACGACGCACTCAACCTTACGCGTCCTCATATGATCAAACAAATCCATCGGGAATATTTAATAGCAGGTGCGGAGGTGCTGGAGACCAACACTTTTGGCGCAAACGAGATAAAGCTGGGAGGATTCGGTCTTGCTGAAAAGGTATTCGAGATCAACCGTCAAGGAGCATCGCTTGCACGTGAAGTAGTCGGCAACAAGGCTTTCGTTGCGGGTTCCATCGGCCCCCTGGGCAAACCACTCGCTCCTTTAGGGTCAATATCCCATGACGCCGCCTTGCGCTTTTTTAAACATCAGGCAGAAGGACTCATAGAGGGCGGCATAGACATTTTCATGCTTGAAACATTCAGTGATGTGGTTGAGATAAAGATCGCAATCCAGGCGGTTCGCACTCTCTCTCAAATACCCATTGTCGCGCAGATGACTCTTCAGGAAGATTTGAAAACCGTCTATGGTGTGTCGCCCGAGACCATCGCACAAGAATTATCGGGTGAAGAAATTGATGTAATAGGCTTGAATTGCAGCGTCGGACCCGCCATTATGCTGGAATGTGTGCAGCGCATGAGGGGAATGACCACCCTGCCGCTCTCAGCACAACCAAACGCCGGCTTACCCAGACAGGTCGAAAACAGACTCATGTATCTTGCCACGCCGGAATATCTGGCGGAATATGCGAAACGATTTATCCAAAACGGCGTGTCGCTGGTAGGTGCATGTTGTGGCTCGACACCGGATCATATCAGCGCCATCAAATCAGCGGTAAAAGCCCTTCAGCCAGAGACAAGAGTGGGAATAGCGCTCGGTAAAGCGGTGGAAGAAGTGCCGAAGAGGGCGAAATCTCCGGAAGTACAGGAGAAACAAGCCGAAGAATCCCACCTTGCCAAAAAAATCCGAGACGGTATATTTGTGGTAAGTGTGGAAATAGACCCGCCCTGGGGTATAAATCCTTATCCTGCGCTCGCAGCAGCGGCACAGGTCAAGGAGCGCGGAATCGACGCAATCAATATTGCCGATGGCCCGCGAGCGAGCGCGCGGATGAGTCCACTTGCGTTAGCGCTCCTTATCCAGAAAACCTCAAATATCGAGATCATTTTGCATTACTGCTGCCGTGACAGAAACATCCTCGGGATGCAATCAGACCTGCTGGGCGCACATGCACTGGGTCTTAGAAATCTTCTGCTGATCACCGGCGATCCACCAAAACTGGGTAACTACCCCTTTGCTACAGCGGTCTTTGATGTCGATTCTATCGGACTGGTACGAATAGCGTCGAACCTGAATCAAGGAAAAGACCTCATCGGCAATCCGCTTCAAGAATCAACCAATTTCCTCATAGGAGTAGGAGCAAATCCAGGCGCGATTGATCTGGATACTGAACTTCGCCGCTTCGATGAAAAGGTAAAAAACGGGGCTCAATATTGCCTTACACAACCAGTCTTTGATCTTCGCCTTTTCGAAGAGTTCCTCAAGCGGATTGAAGCATTTAAAATACCCATCCTTGTCGGTATCCTGCCTCTCTATAGTTTCAGGAATGCGGAGTTTCTACATAACGAAGTTCCCGGAATGCAAATACCCGATTCAATAAGAGAGCGAATGAGACAGGCGGAATCGCCCGAAAAAGCACGCCAGGAAGGAGTAGCAATAGCGCAGGAAGCCCTGAAAGAGCTGGCGCCTATGTCTCAGGGCGCATATTTGATGCCTCCATTCGGGAAGGTCGAACTCGCACTTCAGGTCCTCGAGGTACTGGATAGATAACGTGATATATTTTCCCACGAAGATATCTTACTCTTCGTATACGTTTTTATCGTCGCTAAGATGCGGATGATTTATTGCCCTGAGGAGTACACAAATCATTCTCAGCCGTAATAAACTTCACGGATTTCCGAGAAAATCTCACATAAAAGTTCCAGGTTGATGTCCTGGATTGAATCGTAGATATAGTGTGCTTCCTTGAGAACCGCATCGTCCTTAAAGGTTGACCGAAGACCGATTGCAATCATCCCCGCTCGCCTTGCACCCAGCAATCCGCTTGGACTATCTTCAATAACAATACAATCGAACGGAGAGCATTGCATCTTATCGGCAGCTTCGAGAAAGATATAGGGTGCAGGTTTACTTTTCACCACTTCTTCGCCGGACACAATGTATTTGAATCGCTCCGACAGACCTACCTTATCGAGGTTAAACTCAATTTTGGGATGTGGACCGGACGAAGCCAGGGCATAGGGGACGTCCGCTTTCTCAAGCTCGTCAAGTAGTCGTATAACACCCGGAAAGACTTGTAATGAACTATCTGCAAGTTGAAAATATAGTTCGAATTTCCGCTTGGTAAATTTCTTCAAATCTATGGACTGTTCATACTTTTCTTCGAGGTTCTCAATGATAGCCCTGTCGGTAAGACCACAACACTTCCACAGGTCCTCATCGGTAAGTTCAATTCCTTGCTCCGCGATTGCCCTCTTGAACGCTTCGAGCGATTGATGTTCACTATCAACAATCACGCCATCTGAGTCAAAAATTATACCAATGTCCGCCATTTGTCATCTTCCTTCCAATGTACAAAAATGAACTGGTTATCTTAGAAAAACCGTTGCCTCATTATAAAGAAAAAAAACAAAAAAATGAATCTTTGTACTTTTATTTTTTCAAAGAACATTCCGCCAGCTTGTTTTTATTAATTTATATATCAAATTCATCGTTCTGTCATGAATTTGACGAAATTTAGACGTTGGAAAATTTATAGGTGCACTGTTTCTGAACAATTCTTTTTCTTTCAGGTACATAAGCTCACCGGAGAAGGGATAAAAAGGGATTATAAGGGTCATATCTGGTACCAAAAGGAAACGGCGGATTTCGGTTGATCCGTCCTCCGCCGTGAATTGTGTGCATTATATTGATGTCATCGTCCCCTGGTATATAAAACAGTAAGAGTTTATTCTTCGACTATGATACACTCAACGGGACAGCTATCCACTGCTTCTTGAATCGTCTCAGCATTGGCTTCAAGATCGGCGCCCTCGATCACTTTTGCCTTATCATCAACCATTTCGAAGACCTCGGGGCAGACAGCTTCGCATGCCCCACAACCGATGCATGCCTCTTCATCAATGATAACCTTCATCGTTTTCCTCCTCATGAGTTTGGATGTTTTTGTCAGTATTCGAAATTCGAATTTAATATATACTTAAAGGTAGATGCAAGAATTTTGTGTATTATGATCATTCAGTTTAAAGAAGAAATTTAACGTCGTGATTCTACTTCACAAGAAAGCGAATGTGCCTAATCTCTAATCCCGGGGGGTGGTTCAGGCGGCGGTCCTTGTTTACCTTCTCGAATCCAGCGCCGCCGCTCTTCCATATACTGCCGGCGAAGTTCGAGTTTGTCCACAAAACGGTTCATCTCCTCGGGCTTTTCTTTTTCGGCTTTCTCATCGCTTGTAGATTCTTCAAAAGGAAAACCGGCAGCGGGAGCTACGGGCTGTTCCCGTTCAGCACTAGCTTTCATACTTTTGTCCAGAATCTCACGAAGCATGCCATGCATCTTTCGATTTTTCATGTTCTCCATCGCACTTTCCAGGGCTTCTGAAATGACCGGACGTGAAAGGTCTATCTTGTTAATGACCTTCTTTATCGTTTCCTGTACCTGAGCGCGAGGTTTTGAATCAAGAGTCTGCACAATTTCGAAACACACGTTTTGAATGGTTTGTTTTGGTGACTGCGGCGAGAGAAGTTCAAGTACGGCGGTCAATGCAGATTCCCTGACAAGAGTATCAGAATCGTTGAGTGCATCGAAAATCGCATGAATAGCATCAGGATGTTTTGATTCACATAATTGCTGTATGGCCGTAATTTTTTCTTTTCGAATTTCATTTTTGTGAAGTCCTAAAAGAGAACCCTTTTTAAGGACTTTGATCAATTCCTGGATGGTTTCAAAGTCGTACGCAACCTCAGTTTGCGCCGTTTTATTTTCAGGCGTTTCTTCGGCTTTCGCAGCCTCGCCCAGCGTGGGAAAGACTGAAGTGCCGGTTTCCCGCCCGATCCGCATATTTGCGTTAAGCAATACCTGTGAGGATTCTTTCCCAAGGTTGGGAATCTGTTTGTTTTGAAGTCGTTTCATGGTGTCCTGCAGCGTCTTACGCGCAGCAGGCGAATCAATCTTATCAAGGGCGTATAAAAGGGACGAGGTGATTTTATCGCGGGTCAGCGGTTTTCGTTCTCCTTCGGATGCATCCCAGTAATATTCCTGTTCATACGCGCTACGGGCCTTCTCCTCAGTCACATACGTGTTGAGCAGCATTTTTTCAAGCAAAGGCACCGCGGAGTCATCGCCAATCTCTGCGAGGACTTCACCGATTGCCATGTAGGCGCCGCAAAACAAATGAAGCTGCTGGTTTGCCGCCTTGATGATAGAGGGCACGATAGGTCGCCCCATTGCGATTAAACTCTTTGCGATTTGTTCGCGATGTCCGAGTATGGTTTTCTGACGTTCACCCTCCTTCGCAAAAGTAGGAGTCGGGTCTTTACTCCATAAGCCCTTTACGAGGGCTCCAACCCCCCATGCGACGTAAACATCACGAAGCTCGCCTAACTTGAGCTCATCCCTTGATTCGGAAAAGAATTCAAGCGCAGCTTTCACTTCGAGATTTTGTTCGCCAGAAGGAATACAATGGATAACCTCCTTGAGAATGGTGTTCATATCCGAGGCAGATGAACGTTGAGAATGAAGGATATCCGATAGAGCACGAATGATGACAAGAGCTTGTGCCTGTCGGGGGGGATCAATGACTCGTGCGCCCAACACACTCTTTAACTCTTGTATGAGAAGAGGAGACGCCTCCGGATGACCTATCTTGCCCAATGCGTTGGCTATCTTTGGTTTATAACTACGAAACTTTTTGTCTCTGTACTTATCCAGCAGAAAAGGCAGAAATAGCGCGGATTGAAACATTCCCATCAGAGCAATTGCAAACTTGTAATATCGCTCCTCAAGTGATGAGGATATATAATTAATAAACGTTTCACTGAATCGTGGATGTTCACCGAACTGTTTGAATATCCTGTCGATAATAAGCCGCGCTTTCTTTCCCAATCCTTCGTAGATTCTTCCTTCCACGCCGGCTTGTGTGCCCGTGAGACTTACTTGAAAAGGACACAACTCCGATAGAAGAAGAATTATATCAGTCCACCGTGATTCCCTGTCAGGCATAAACGCGGTATTCACAATCGCCTGGATCAACTTACGAAACCTGGACATATCCTCAAACGTGGGTTCCGATAAATCATTGGCATGAGGGAGGAATGTTTTGAGGTCTCTCGCTGCCTGTGACTGGGTACGTGTCCATTCGAGCTCACGATTCTCAACCGTGGACTTGTACACAAGTGAAAAGCGCTCTTTTCTCACCTTTTCAATCTTATCGCAGTCCTCTTCTGTGAGCCCCAATGAGGTGTGATTATTTCTCAGGACTTCCATGAATTTGTCAACGCGCTCTTGATCGTTGACAAGTGAGCCGAGTATACTGCCGGCAAGCGGCAACTTGTTTTTTATCTCTTTCGTCTCCCCCTCTTCGTGCAGAAGCTTTTTCAAGATTGAAAGCGCCTGTTGATAATCGTCAGTCTTAATAGTATCCCTTATTTCCCGTGAAAACCGTTCACGGGCAAGGGAAACCATTGTTTTACGCCATTCAGAAAAAAGGTCGATATCCTGTGAAAGCTTTTCACGGAGCGCCGTTGCAAAAGAGTCCTTAAATATCTTTTCCGCCAGATTATACACCTCAACAGCCGGAAGAGGATTAAAACTATTGTACACTTTGAGGACAGCGTCAGCCACTATACGGGTGCATTCGTCCAGTGCATTGTCCGTTTCCTTAAGTGAAACATAGAGATTCCGCGTATGCAGGGCAAATGTCTTGTAATCTCTCTTACGTAACGATTCATGGATTACGCGAAGAGTATGTCCAAGCCCGGCTTTCATAGTAAATTAAGTATAATCCGTTCAAGGTAGAAACGGCAAATCAGAAATGTACATAATCGGGCGTGCTACGTTCCAAGCACGCGCGTGATCGTGTCTGAAAATGGAGGTCGTATGACACCTTTTTCAGTGACGAAAGCGGTAACAAAGCGTGCAGGCGTTATATCAAAAGCCGGATTAAAAAAGGATATTTCAGGCGGGGCAATTTGCCGTGTGCCTATCGTATAAATCTCCTCAGGCGGTCTTTCTTCAATGGGAATGTCCTTGCCGCTCTTCAGCCGGCTATCAAAGGTCGAAAGGGGGGCGGCGACATAGAAAGGAATCTTGTGATGTCGCGCAAGAATCGCCACCGTATAGGTACCCACTTTATTGGCGAAATCGCCGGAGAGTGTGATCCGGTCAGCGCCGACAATGACGGCATCAACGAGACCATGCGCCATAACAATACCCGCCATATTATCACAGATAAGTGTAACCGGGACACGCGACTTCATAAGTTCCCACGAGGTAAGCCGGGCGCCCTGGAGCAAAGGACGCGTTTCATCGGCGTATACCCTGATCTTTTTCCCTCGTTTCACCGCAGTATAGATTACGCCAAGCGCAGTGCCTATACCGGCAGTGGCAAGCGCACCCGCATTACAATGAGTGAGAACTGTCGCATCATCAGGCAAAAGCTCGGCGCCATGTTCGCCAATCAGTTCGCAACGACGCCGATCATCTTTTAGCAGTTCCACGGCTAAACCAAGCAGCGCCTTTTTCATTGAGGCAACTGAGGTATGCTTCTGCATGGCAGCCCGCTCCTTTGCAAGGTCAAGAGCCCAGAAGAGATTAACCGCAGTGGGACGAGCGGTAGCAATATAATCCGCTACTTCGGAGATACGTCGGTAGAATTTGTCGGTATCATTTCCACGCCACCTACGCACACCCAGATAAAGCCCAAAGGCGGCTGCCACCCCTATAGCAGGAGCGCCCCGAACTCTTAGCTCACGTATCGCACGCCACATCTGACGGGCACTATCGATATCCTCATATCTTAACGCGCTGGGTAAAAACCGCTGATCTATTATGCGCACATGATTATTTATCCATCTTATAGTGGAAATTGTCATGGTCACTTTTTCCCTTCAGAAGATTGCTTTAACATTTTCTGGACTGCAGAGGGGACTTTCTCTTTGCTCCCCAGAAGTGAACGTAGCAGAGGTTCGGTTTCAACCTCTGGCGGTTCTTCAAAGGGATCAACTTCGTAAAGGGCGCCGGCAAATGCTGTTTGAACCTGATACATATAGAGCAGCGCGCCCAGATGATATTCGTCAAGTTTATCAAGTGTTATAGTAACGTTAGGGCGCTTATAGTATGTCAACATTGATCGTGTCGCAACGAGGTCGGCCCCTATCACTTCAGAAAGCGCTTTTCTTCTCAGGTAATCAAGCCTTTTTTCGTATCTGAATACGTTGGGAATCTTTACATCGCTCCGAGGTTTCTTCACACAGACGAACGTAAAGGATTTATCGTTTGGACCGTGTAAATAGAGAGGAAGCAGATAATGATGATCCACGGTTATGGTGCCTGCGACAAGTAGCTGTCGGTCTGGACAAAAAGCGATACCGCGCCCCCCTCCTCTCGCCCACAGATGTTGATACCAACGGTTAAGGTGCCGGAGAGAGTCGCTATACGGAAGAATAACGTTATAGTTCTTGCCGTGTTTTTGATGAAGGAGCGCATGAACCGCCGCGTTAAGATACGCGGGGTTCTCGTTCAGAGCGGCGGTTTGCGTTCGCTTGTCCATATCGATTGCACCCCGCAGTATCTTGTCGATATCTCCGCCGGCAACGGCAGCAGGATATAATCCCGCTGCAGTGAACACGGAAAAAGGTCCGCTTACTTCGTCCGGCAACGGCAAAATCCGTAGATTCTCTTTCTCTGCTATAGTATGAAGACTGTTATCAGCATGAGCAGCAGTAGCGATTACAAACCGTTCTTTGACTGCGTTTGAACCAAGGCGTTTCAACAACCGCGAATAAAGAATCATAAAAATGGCAAGTGTCTGATCGGTGCACCCGCTTTTACTCACCACAAAAAAGGCGGTGGAACTCAGGTTAATGACTTCAAGCAAGTCACAGATGGTCCTGGAGTCCGGATTGTCAACAAAGAAGAATCGTGGAATCATGTGACGCTTGTCACAAAGCCCGTGATACGTATGCATTAAGGAAGTCGCCATTAATTGAGGACCGAGACAGCCCCCACCCATGGCGATATGAACAAAATATTCGTACTTTCGCCGCACCGCCTGAGAGATTGCCTTCACTATCTCCACCGTATTAGTGTCATAAGGGAGATCGTAAAATGTGCCTTTCTCTCGATTGCGTTGTTTTTTCAGTTCATTGTGAATATGTGTAGCCTTCTTTTGAAGAGAGGTTATCTCCCCCTTACTAACACCGTGTTTCGTACCGATAGAAGTAGATAAGGCGTTCCCTATATCCAAAAAAAGGCTCATATTTTCAGCCGACCCTTCCGAAAAAATATATTAGATATAATGTTGTCTCAAAGAAAAAGTGTCTAGAAATTTTTGTAAAGGACGAAATGAGGAAATCGAATCGTTGCTTCGGTAGGGAATCTCTTCGATAAAGTTGCTCCATGACATTTTGTTTTTCCTGCTTTTTCCTGTAGATGTGTCAGCGAAAAAAAAACCTGAACATGGGGGATACATAGTATCCCATAGAAATTTCAATCTTTGAAAAGGAGTTACAATAATGTGGACTCGATCAATAACGATCATCTTTGTTGTACTGGCATTAGGAGTGTCAACCGGCTGCGCATATCTCAATGCCCGCGGGCGTGATGCTCTTGACATCATGGACATCGGCATAACCGTCACGGATAAGTGGAGCCCTGATTTCAGTTTATATGCCGACTTTTTCCAGATTACGCCTATCGGCTACACCAGCATTGACGGAAAAGTGCTGGGTATAGGCAACAGGCAGATTGGCTTGCTCAATTACGAGAATAACTCTTGGGGCATCCTTTTAGGGGGAAGCGATAGGAAGGGAAGCGGAGCATTCAATCCTGAAGACCCTCGACAAGTGCGTGCCGACCAACGCGACGCATCAGAGCGTCCCCGATTCAATACAGGTGTTGTCAGGATGATTGCCGAGGGCAATGCGCCTCCCACTCCCACCTTCTTTGAATGCGATCGCGGCATTCATCTCGGATGGATTGGATTCCATTTTTCACTACGCCCGCTCGATCTTCTTGATTTTATCCTCGGGTGGAGTACACTGGATATTTTAGAAGATGATGATGTCATCCCATCCGAAAAAGGTGCCACATAATGCATGATCGTGAACTAAATAAGGGCGTGTGTCCGAAGTGTCATACAATAGTGCCCGTTACTCATGTGGAGAAAGACGGCAAGATGTATCTTGCGCATCATTGCGAAAGATGCGGTCAAATCCTGTCGTTGATTTCTTCCAATGCAGAACGATGGCGGTTCAAACGTGATTTTTGTTCTTACAATGAAACGGAAGAGCGAAACTGCGATTTACACTGCCTAAACTGCAACCACGGCAAAACGCCGACTCTTATCTTTCTCGATGTCACCAATAGATGCAACATGAACTGCCCGATCTGTCTGGCAAATATCAAAGCCATGGGATTCCGTTTCGATCCACCCATGGAATATTTCGACAAGGTATTCAAGTACCTGACCACCTTCAAACCAAGACCCAAAATCGAGCTCTTCGGTGGCGAACCTACCTGTCGTGAAGACCTTATCGACATAATCGATCTCGCAGCCTCCTACGGTCTCGCAGCCCGTATCGTCACCAATGGAATAAAATTTGCCGACGAAGAATATTGTAAAGAGATGCTCGCCACGGGCACACAGCTGATGTTTTCATTCGACGGACGCGACGTGGAAATTTATAAGAAGCTTCGCAATAATCCTGGAGCATACTATCTCAAGGTCAAGGCTCTCGAAACCATAAAGAAACATTATCGTTCCAAATTGACCATTATGTGTTGTGTGGGAGTGAATGTGAATGAGCACGTCATGGCAGATCTTATTGATTACGCCCATGAAAACCGTGATTTCATTGCCGCACTTGACCTCATACCACTTACCGAAACCTGGGGTCCTGCAGAGATAGACGCAGGCGATACTACAATCGAAGATGTGGAGCGCATCATGCGCGAGGCCGTGCCCGGTATGGATTTTGTCCCCTCTGCCACTCTTTACCGCTTCAAGACTCTCGCACACTATTTCAATTTGGGGCGTATCACCTTCGGTGGATCACATCCTAACTGCGAATCAGTAACTATCCTGGTGTCCGACGGGGCTCGCTACCGCCCGATTGGCGACTACTTGAAGCACTCATTCGAAGAAGTTATCGGGGGTGCGCTTAAAATGGACAAGGAGATGGGCAACACACTCGATCGTCGCATAACGACAAAAATATTCGGCAAAAAAGCGGCTGTTGCTCTTTCCTATTTGCGATTCATTTATAAAAACGTGAACCTCAAGATGATTTTCGGGAAAAACGCACCCCTTAAAATCGTCAAGTTCCTCTGGGGACTTGCAAGAGGAAAAGAACCCAAGGTTTTGTTCCGCACCTATACCCGCTGCCATACTATTTTACGCGTGATAATTCTGCCTTTCGAAGAACCGCCATGCGTGGAATCCAAACGTCTTGTGGAGTGTCCCGCATCCTTTGCTTATGAACACCCCGAGACAGGCGAAATCCAGCTCATGCCGGTCTGTGCCTGGACGATTTATAAAGATCAGATATTGCGCGCAACCACAGAAAAGTACGGCGTCATGTCCACTGTTTCAGGGAATCAAACATAACCTCAGCCTCGGAAGTACATTCACATGGAGTATTCAGATAATAATCTGCGACAATTATTTGTAGGTGTGGAACAAAGCGTTCCTCTCCTCGATGGCAGAGAGCGAACGTATGTGAATTTTGACAATGCGGCAACTACGCCTCCCTTCAAGTCGGTGGTCGAATCGATTGATTCCATGCTTCCTTATTATGCGGGAGTGCATCGTGGCACCGGATTCAAATCCATGCTCTCGACCGAAGTCTTCGACTGTTGCCGGTCAGTGGTTTCGGACTTTTTAGGAGCCGACCCCCGCGACCATGTGGTCATATTTGTTCGCAACACCACGGATGCGGTCAACAAGCTTGCCCACCACATCCAGCTGCAGCCGGATGAGCGCGTATTGACCACTATAATTGAACATCATTCCAATTTGCTTCCCTGGTCTATACTACAAAAAGTTGAATACTTGATAACAACCGATGAGTTCGGCATTCCTGATTTTACTCACATGGAAGAGATTCTACTCAAACACAAGGGAAAGGTAAAGCTCGTCGCCGTTTGCGGCGCATCGAATGTGACCGGATGTATTCCGCCCCATACCTATATAGCCGGGATGGCTCACAAGTATGACGCGTTTTTCTTCATCGATGCCGCACAACTTGCCGCGCACAGGAAGATCGATATGGGTCCGCCGGGGGGTAAAGAGAGCATCGACTTCGTTGCCTTCAGCGGACATAAGCTTTATGCCCCCTTTGGCGCCGGCGCTCTTATCGGTCCACGCGACTTTTTCAAGAGACTTCATCCTGATGTCGTGGGCGGCGGCGCCGTTGAACTCGTGACGCTCGAAGACGTCACATGGGCCTCTCTTCCTGAAAAAGAGGAAGCGGGTACTCCTAACCTGATTGGTATTCTCGCAATGGCAAGAGCATTGCAACAGCTCAACGAAATAGGATTCGATGTCATCACCGCCCATGAAGAGAAGATTGTGAATTACGCTCTCGAGCGCCTGAAAACGATTCCTCAAGTTCAGATATTCGGCAACCCGGGACCCTGTCCATCGGGTAAACGTTCAGCGGTTATCCCCATCGCTGTTCAGGGTATCCCCCACAGCAAACTTGCCGCTATCCTCGGTTATGAATGGGGTATCGGCGTTCGGCATGGCTGTTTCTGCGCCCATCCTTATATCATCCGCCTTCTGAACATCACGGAACAACAGCTTGATGAGTATCGCCGGCACATCCGTGATGGAAAACACGACCAATTGCCCGGATTTGTACGCTTGAGTTTTGCCCTTTATAATACCATCGAGGAGATCGATTACCTCATCCACGCTTTGGAAGAAATCATTGCCAAAGGACCACGCGCCGTCTATGAGGAGGATCCTTCCACAGGCGAGTTCGTCCCCCATGATTACCGCTACGATTTTAAACGCTACTTCCCTGTCTCCACCAACAAGTAACCCGCCATGATCTCCGTGGTGAAGAGCATGAACACTTCTTGATATAGTGTTCACTCAAGGGGAGGCAGGATGCCTGCGAGACCGAGCGACTCGCGAAATAGGGATTTTGAGGAGAAATGAGCCAGGATATATGGCGTGAGGTCTCACGCCGATACAAATAGCCGATCTCTCATCCGCCACGGCGCGTTATAACCCCGCCGGAGCGAATGAAATTCTTAAAAA
>CAZSMK010000094.1:0-45311 GCA_964608095.1 uncultured Candidatus Sumerlaeota bacterium
TATTCGTATCTGATGCTACGTTCCCGATTTCGCGAATCGCTCCTTTTTATTTTTTTATACTATTTTTTTTGTTGACAATAAAAAGAAGATTATTAATAATAACTTAAATTTTTTTATATTATATACATCCTGGGTATAGCTGAAAAATAATGATGCAGGGCAGAAGAGTTCTCATAATCTGTAGTATCGTGGTCTTCGTATGTGTCGTCATCATTACAAAGGTGATTAAAAACGGTATCGATGAAGGACACGATTCAACTACCTCTCATAGTGCCTTAGCTACGCTCCCCGGTATCGAAACGCGCGATTCTTCCTCTTTATTAATATCTTCTTCCGGGAAAGAAACAGAACCTGACGGCAGTGCTTCTGCTGAAATGCATACTTCTAATAAGGCCCTTAATAAGGCGGCGATAAAAGGGCAGACGGATTCTTCGGCTCCTCGAGCCCCTTTTGTTGTCGGTGAAAGCAGAGCCATCACCGGAAAAGAAGATTTCATCTCACCACGCTGGTCACTTGATGGTCTTGACATCCTGGTTACCGGCGCCAAATATAAAGGGCTTTACCTTGTTGCGGCAGACGGTTCAAGCATTCGGCAGCTGAGCGATGAAGACGGTATCGGGTACGATGTGAAATGGAGTCTTGATGGGACGAAGCTGATAGTTACGAAGGAAGGAGAAACACGCGTCTTCGACCTCACTGGACAGGAATTAAATATTGATGAAATCGATGCGATGAATCTTGCCGAACTTGTCTATGCACGTGACGACAATATTTATCTCCGTGACCCTGAAACCGGCAATGAGGTTGCCCTTACCGGTAAAGAGGCGGATGCATATTATAATCCCGAACTTTCCCCCGACGGCACACATGTCGTTTATGAAGGGTTGACGACGGGAATTCATATCCAGAACCTGGAAACAGGGGAAACCATATCCGTGGGCACGGGCAACCACCCACAATGGCTTAGTGATGGAAAGGGTATAATTTATGATGTAACCCAGGACGATGGCGAACGATTGATATCGGGTGACATCTATTTCGCATATACAGATGGTTCAGGCGTTATAAATCTTACCATGACTCCCGACCTTATCGAGACCAACCCCAGAATATCTCCGTGTGGAAGATTTCTTACGTATGAAATCGATGGGCAGATTTTTGTTGCCCGCCTTGAGGATATAGTAGATTAACCTTAAATACCACACTAAAAAGAAAGGAGGTGGCTTACGATGCGTACAACGTCTCTAATCGTGCTTCTGATTGTCTTTGCCTCGATGTCAGCCATTGCCCTGGGTTATCCGAAGATTTGTATCGACCCGGGACATGGAGGCTCTGATCCCGGCGCAGTCGGGTATGTCGTCGAGAAGGACATCAACCTTGACACGTCATTGAAAATGAGGAACTGGCTCAACCTGGACACCGATGACGGCGGCGGTGGATATGCATGGTCTGTCATCATGACACGCACCACCGATGTATACGTCAGCCTCAGCGGTCGCACCTCTTACGCGAACAACAACGGCGCTAACCGGTTCTTCAGTATCCATGCAAACGCCTTCAGCGACTCGAGCGCCCACGGGTCCGAGACCTTCTGTTACACCTATGGTTCCTCAAACAGCTTCGACCTCCGTAACAAGACGCAGGAGGAACTTATCGCACACGGCGGTCTCTACAACCGTGGCACCAAAACCGCGAGCTTTTACGTGCTCAAGTACACCAACATGCCCGCTATCCTGACTGAGCTCGGTTTTGTGACCAACTACTCTGATTCACAATCGCTGGCTAGCTCGTCATGGCGGAACGAGGTGGCTAAGGGTTTTCTCCATGCCTGTCAACGTCATTACGGCTATTCCGCATATACCCCTTCATCACATGTGACACTTATCGTTGATAACTCCCACAGCGGATTCAGTTGTTCGGGTAACTGGTGGTTAGGCTCGTGGAGTTCCCAGAGATACGGGTCGGATTACAGAGTCCGGTCGACCGAAGCGGTGAGCGATCCCGCAACATGGTCTGTTTCCGTACCTTCAAGCGGCAACTACACGGTTTACGCATGGTGGACTGACGGCGCCAACCGCAGTGCTCAAGCACCGTATATTGTCTACCATTCCGGCGGTTCCTCGAGTATCTACACAAATCAGCAGTATAACGGCGGTAAGTGGAATTCACTCGGGACATATTACCTGAATGCAGGCTCGAACCAGGTTAAACTATCCTGCTGGGCTCCCTCAGGATACTATGTGATTGCTGATGCGATCAAATGGTACAAGTAGCAAGTCACAAGCAGGCAGGGCATCCATTTTCCTGATTTCTCCGGCGGAAAATGGATGCCCTCTCCTTCCATCTATAGAAAATGAAACGTCTTAATATACCAATAGTATGGTTCACTTTTCTCCTTGTGTCAATAGCTGCATGGGGTAAAGAACCAGAGGAGTGGGAGAACCTCAGGCCTGATACACTCGAACAACGTCTGGTACGGATGCAACAGACTAATTCACCCCACATCGAGGAGCTTACCCGCTTTATGATTGAGCATTATCCCGACCGGCGTGTGCCTTATGGCATTGCCGCGACATTTTATACCCTTAAAGGTAACCACCGGACGGCAGAAAAAACCCTGCTCCAGGCAATCGAAAATGTAGAACCCAATGATGATTTCTATGTAAAACTCGCCCATTTTTATAAACGTGTCGAGCCGGATAAGCTCGAACCTTTTATCACCGATTTTAAAAAGCGCAGGACAGACAGAGAAGACTACCACCTCCTTCTCGCACGACTTCTTATTGTGGCAGGCAGGGATGCCGATGCAGACAGGGAACTCATACATGCCGTTGCAGTGCCCGCGACATTCAACGAGGCGCTCGAATTGCGTATTAAGCTCCTTAAACAGCTCGGACGCGAAGAGGACGCGGTCACGCTTTTGCTTGATGCAGCAACATCGCGAAGCATTCCTATCCGGGTAAGGGCGGAATACTTTAGGAAAATTCTGGAATCGCCTGAGGCACGGGAAGTATCAGTTGCCCGGATTACCCGTATATTGCCGGACATCATTGCCGGTTTTGATACGTATCCAGAGGCGCGGAAAACCATGGGTGATTTCCTCGCGTTGTTCACAGAACAGGGTATGCTTATTGATATAGAACAGGCTTTTTTGCAAAAAACATCCAGCAAGGAGATGCCCGATCGTTTACTCTGGATGGCATCCCTTATAGAACAGTACAGCGGACGAAAAGGTTCGGCATCAAGTCTGCTTGAATCATATTCGGGCGACGATCTTATCCTGCTTGAAGAAAAAGCACGTCTCCTCGCTGAGGATTCTTCCCGCACAACAGATACCCTTGCAACATGGCAACGAATTGTTGATCGTGACCCTCGGAATCAACGTCATCGTCTTTCTCTCGCACAATTTCTCAATCGGTCGGATTCGTGGAAGGAAAGCACTAAGGTACTCACTGCTGTAAATCCTGATCAACTGGAATCCGAAGCCTTTGTGCTCCTGTATTATGCCCTTTCCTTTGACAATGCAGCCCACTTACGGGATAACGAGCGAATTGTAACGCTCTGGGAAGAAGCGCAGAAAAAATTCGATTATCCCCGGTTAAAGGTCTTTCTCAGAGGGATTTTTGATGTTATCATACAGACAGATGAACAGCGAAAATTGCTTGCAGTGGTTGAATCCAGGAGCGGAAAACACCAGAAGAGAAACCTGATGTTGCTGAAAATCGGGATTGCCGAGCAGGTCCGTGATTTTGACCTCTATTTTTCCACCGCTGCGGACTACCTCTCATCACTTCCCGATTTCGACCCTGAACTCGTGTATGAATATGTGATAGAAGCTATGAGGAGGGGCGTCGCCCGAGTCACGGTGGGTGAAGAGGTAAAGATGGTGCCCTTGCGGGAAGACTGGCTTGATTTTGCAGAGGAATGGCCCTATCGCCTTATAAGGCATCAACCGTTCGTTCCTGATTATTACATTATGCTCCTCCGGCTTGGGGAAGTCAGGGAGCAGAGCGAAGATGCCCTTGATCTTGTTCGCAACCTTGCACATCCATCAGAGACCGATGCTGAAAAGGTGCACCTTGCCGCGTATGTCCTTGCTCGTGCGGGTCGTCCCCATGAGGCTCTTCCTTTTTATCAGCGTGCTATCGAGATGGAACCTGCCATGGCGAGATACCGTGTGAATTATGCCGGATGCCTTGTTAGGGCGGGTCGCTTTGAAGATGCACTTAAGATATATGAATCCCTTCTTCTCTCCCAAGGTACTGCAGAATCCTGGAATCCCGCTTTCCTCATCGGGCAGATATGGTATTGCGCCACTCAGATAAAAAAACCAGAACGGTTCGATAATGCGCTTCAGAAGGTCGTATCAGCTCGCTCTCTGGACATGGCTGATCTTTTCATAACCGCAGCAGGGGTGCTTTCCTCCTCCGGGATGCACAATGATGCCCTTCTCCTGCTTGAACGTTTTCTTACGAACGAGCCGGATAACCCACGCAGGTATGATGCACATTTTACGGCTGGTAAAATTCTCCTGGAAACGGGCGGCTTCGACAAGGCGCGCAAGCATTTCGAAGAGGCGCTCGCAATCTCGTCGAACGATACAACAAGAATCGTTGATGCGCGCTTCAATATTGGCGAAGTGGAACGACAACGCGGAAATTATGAAGAAACAGTGCGGCTCTGGACCAAACTTGCAGAGGATTTTCCGGATGATGAACTTGCCCGTGATGCCCTGGTCAAAGCAGCCCTTATCGAAGAAAATCAACGCGGGCGTCCCGAAAAAGCACTTATTCTCTATCGAAAATATTTATCGGGTAATCCCACAAACCCGGACTACATTCGGCTGGCGCGGTCTAAAATCAACACCTTATCAATACCCACCGATACCTGCAAAAACGATTCGTGATTCAGGGGACTGAATCAGAAAGAAAGATCGAGTTCCAGCTCTTCATCACCCGCTTCAATAGTAAAAGCAGCGGAGAGCTCAGTCTCACCAACCCTCACGATGTAGTTCCCCGGGGGTAGCCGTGTAGTGTAGCTCCCGTCCGGCTCTGGTGTTACCACACAGTTTGTGCCGGTCTCGGTATTCGAGAAGACAATCGGTTGCTCTCTTATACGCGGATCTTTATTGTCGATTGTTCCGGTGATCAGGACCAGGCGGTTCATGTGTATCACGACGTCTTCAGCGCTGCCCTCACTAAGATTTACGCCGGTGGTACCGTGAAATCCCTCGGTCTCTGCGATAATCAAGTAAGAACCCGGCGGGAGAGAATCGAAACGGAATCGCCCCTCGGTTGTGCTTATAGCGCTTTCCTCCCATGGTGAGTGCTTCATAGTATCCGTTTTTCGAAGGAGTATTGCCCCATCGCTGACAGGAATGCCGTCGGGGTTGATTATTGTGCCCTCGAGACTGCATGTCCCGGAGTCGAGCGCTATTCTCAAGGGAAGCTCTTCTTCTATCCTGCCGTTTTCTATTGTTAGTTTCTTTTCCGCCGTTTTGTATGTCTTTCCGGTGCAAAGGATTTCAAGAACGCCATCACCTAATCCACTCCACATGAAGGAGCCCTCTGTATCTGTCCTTGTCCTGTATCTCTGTTGTGAGCCTCCGGTTTCTGCCAGGACAAGGTCTATGTCGATACCCGCAAGGGCTTTGCCGGTTTTTGCATCTGTTACGTACCCTTCGATGGTTGCGGTATGGTGAAGGAAAAGAGTCACCCCGGCAGGGGGTGGATTATCGAGGTCTATTGGCTCTGTCGTGTCCGTTTCCCCTGTTGGCGCTTTCGCTTTGATGACATATATCTTCCCTGATGGTAGATTCAGCGAAAACGCGCCATCAATTGTTTGTACCTCGAACATGGATGTCTTTATCTGTGTCGTCATACGCTCACGTGGTGATGATATTATTGCGGTCAGGGGACCTGTATATAGATTGCCTTCCGGATCGTACACGGTTATATCGATATCGCGCGATACAGGAACAGTTATGACATATTCCTCCTGAGGGAGCGGAATGTTCCTGATGGAGACCGAATCGGTTTTCCCAGGAATCTCGCTCCCCGGACGGGCTGCCGTGCAGGTTAGTTCGTCTATCCTGTCGCTGCGGACGTCTGTTATCCGGAACTTCCCTTCCTCTTTGGAGCGGATGGTATTCCTCGAGGCAAGACCAGTCTCAGTATCAAGCCACGAGTAGGTGATGCGTGCATCTTCGAGGGGTGTACCGTCTGAACTGAGAACTGTTCCGGTTAAAATATCGCCCATGGAGAATTTGAATTCGACGGTTTCGCTCAGGGGAAGATCGACCGTACGGGTGAGCAGCTCTGAATAATGCGTCGAGTATACTTCTATCTCGATTTTCTCGTCGTGAGTGGCGAGGAGTACTTCGCCCTGTTCATCGGTAACCCCGCGGACCTTCCCTGTGATGCCGATTGCCACAACCGATGTTTCAGGAAGGGGCTGTCCTTCGTGGTCGAGAACCCGAATTACTAACTGCTGCGGTGATGCTGAATACAGTGTGAGGTAATATTCATACTCATTCGGTGTGAGGTCGAATTCTACAGGCGCTCCTGCCGCTTTACCGTCCGGCCCGATAAGTACCGCGCTGTATTGGGCGGGACCAAGTAAATGTGTAACAAATGCTGCTTCCCCGGTAACGGGACAAAGTTTTTTCTCCTCGAGGAGCGTATCGTTTAAGGGTGATAACCTCACACGATAGTCCTGCGGCTGTTCAGACGGGATACCTTCCACTGAACCATGGATGGTATACCGACCGACCAGCATAAGCATGATATCGGTAATATCGTCTTCCGGCATATACCTGTCCAGTGTATAGGTATGAGTAAACGTTCCCCCATCTGCCGGAAAGACAATGTTCTTCGAAATAACCTTTATCGTGATCCGCGCATCAGGCACGATGGAAGTAAATACAAACGATCCGGTAGTATCCGTGATAGTGCGGGAGGTTTTAACCCTGTCTTTCAGTTCAAGTTCGATATCGGGCAGGGGTGTTCCGTCGAAGAAGTTAATAGCTGTCCCACTCACCGTGATTCCCTGATTGACGGTAAGGACGATGTCGACGACAGGCAAGGTTCCATCGCATTCGAAGCTCACCGGGTGGCCGACTTTTACATAATCGATTATGGGTTCTGCGTAATATTTACCTGCAGGTGCACCGCCGACCTCAAATGTCCCATCGTCGCGAGAAACGGCATGAAGCATAAGGTTGTTTCCAACAATTAAAATATCACACCCGCTGATGCCGGTTCCATCACGAGATCCTGCTACAATTCCACGAAACAGAGAACCTCCCTGGACGAGCACGATCTCGAGGCGGGATTGCGGGACATCGTAACGCTTTTTACATGCTTGATATCCCGGGTGATTGACCTGAACGGTATAGGTTCCGGGTTCAAGAGTGTTGAATACAAATTCGCCGTTCTCATTTGTAGTTGTATAAAGCGGTATCACGGGGATTTCGGTCTCCGCGATGACTTCCGGAATAAGCGGACCTATTGTACATTCAGGGATTGGCTTACGATTAGTGTCGACCACTACACCCTCGAGGATGTTTCCCCGGCTCAGGATTACGTCAATATTTTTTGAGGGAAGGTGTTCGTCTATGTAAAGCCGTCGGATATGTGGTGAAAAACCATCTTTATTCACGGCTACATAGAGGACGGCGTTTCTGATTTCGGGTATCGGTGCCTTTCCCGTTTCATCTGTGGTGAATGCCTGAATAGGTGAGAGGGGTTTTGGTAAAAGCACTGATGTCGGTCGGTAAAACGCCACGGTTGCGGCTTTGATGGCGTTCCCCTCCGGGGAAGTTACATGGATATTGATCCCTCTACCATTTACCGCTGTTGGTGTTGGTTGCGTTCTCAGCGGTTCGGATTGCTGGATAGGTGAGGGGGAGGGTGCAAGGACAAATTGGGAGGAGGTCGTTTGTGTGGGAGTTTGTGCCTGCTTTTGAGTGGGGGACTCAGACGGTTTGTCTCCACCACACCCCAGAGCTACCGCTGCAAATAGCAGCCAAAGAAGTATATACCGGACACTTGCCATCTTGCTCCTCCTTTCGCGGCGCCTACGTTCTCGTGTGAGAACATCAGGATACTAAAACACGCGCATCATCACACCTACGAAGCTCGTTATCAGAAGCGCATGTTTAATCGTTGTTATCGGAATGTTCATTCCGGATTTCCCTTGCAAGATTTTGCCATTCAGTCTCTCGAACTCTCAATGGTATATAAGGACTTCTTTAATCACCTCGTATTCCTTGTTCCGACACTTTTTATCCAGTAAAGGTGCCCCGAAACCGGGTAACGTTTCGCATCAGTGCATCGTCCATCGGGACGAACTTCTTCAACAGGTAGATTTCCTGTCAGTTTCCGTACACCTACTTGAAGGCAAAAGGAGTTCTTCCCGGGTTCAAGACCAAGCGCGCTAAAGAAGCTTTTTCTCCATGTGCGTACCTCATCATTGCTCCAGAACATCCTGGCTACACCGCCTCATAGATAGCAAGATTAAACACATTCAGCAATGAAACACCTCCTCGTTGTGAAAGTGTTGCCAAAAGTCAATCTGTATTATACTACGCGCGGTACGGCAGGTTCAATTAGATTACGAAAATATAAGTTCAGAGAAAAGAGGTCACTGCGCAAAATGAAAAGGTTATTTGCCTTTCTCCGGTGCCCGAAGAAGTATGTTCAGACAGGTTGCAAATCAGACCGATTAACGATTGATGCAAATAGTCGATTACATTAACTGTCCTCATTTACCTTTGAAGGAGAAGTTGGTTCTTGACAACACCAAAGTCCGGCAGCAAAAGCGCCTGATACTATAGCCCACATAACAGTCGATCTGTTTTGTTTTAATTTTCTCATTTAGCAGCCTCATTAATTATGGTTCTCGATTGTGAATCGTAACGAACGTTCTCCTGAGAGTGAACGTCAGCGCTTGTCTTTTTTGTTTTCACCCGCGGTAGCGAGGTCCGAGTATTTGCGGATAATGGACATCGCTTCCATGTGATTCTTGGCATGTCGAAGCAGAACTCGTGCATCGAGGTTTCCAAAAAACCGCGCAATGGCGGCGAGCGCTTCCAGATGCAATTCAGGAGGTTCGCTCGGCGACAGTACCATGTAGATCACTTCTATCGGCTGATCGGCAGCTCCGCCGCAATAAATCGGCTGATCTTCGGGCAATATGCCGAGAGCCACTGCAGGTCTCTCGAGTTCCGGCAGTCGTCCATGGAGGATAGCGATCCCATTTCCAAGCGTAATGCCACCTTGACGCTCCCGCTCCATGATAATGCCAAGCACCTTGCCCGGATTGTCGATCATACCGGCTGCGTGTAAGGTCTGCACCAATTCCCAGATGGCTTCACCCTCATCGGAAACCTCGAGGGGGACGCGCAGGCACTCCGGGTGGATAAGGCTGCTCAGCGTGATTCTGCCCTTCTCGATGCTTTTCCGGATAAGATATTCTTCGTCCATGATCTCGTCCATCCCGGTCACGTATGCGCGCCATTTGAGCAGGGCTCGCTCGGAGATCAGGACTCCAAGCACTTCGAACACGATCAATCCAGGAATAATAATTCCGAGCACCGCTCTTCCATCACTCCCCAGCACCGTAGCAACGTAAAAAGCTTCAACCGCAGCCACACCAGCCTGGGGAAGCATGAGTTTCGGGAGTGTTCGCTGAAGTTCTTTCTCTTGCCCTGTCATTCGGCAACCCAGCCAGGCGCCGGAAATTTTCCCCACTCCGCGTGCAAGAACATAAGCGCCGATATAGACCAAATTTTCCAGGTGAAAGGCAGTCAAATCTGCGTTCGCCCCGATGAGAACGAAGAAGACCAACGTGAACATGGACGTAGCGCTTTGTATGTTCAAGGAATGAAAAACCTCACGGGAATAAAGATTCGATATCAGGATTCCCGCGCTCACGGCGGTGATGATAAACGGTAGGCGCCAATGTAGCGCAAGTCCTACGCCCAGAGAGAGACAGCCCGCTACAACCAGGAAGACATTTACCGAAGGACCCGGCATCTCAGAGATAAGGCGCGACAGGAATTCCGGTCCAGGAACCGCACCGGCGCCGTACCCTTTGGGTCGCAGCCACCGGCGTTCGACACCCAACCGAATTAGAAGAAACACCCCAAAACCGAGAAGCAACGCAAACACTAAATCCATACCCACAGGGAGAACAAGTCCTTCCCATGTTATGGGAGCTGAGCCTTGTAGTAACAAGGCTGCCTGACAAAAGATCGAAAAAATTAGCACCTCGAATAAATCGTCAAAAACCACCATACCGCCAAGCAGGTTCCGCATATTGCCCCCGATGTTGAGACGGTTCATAATGGCAAACGTTGCCGCGGGCGCGGTAGCAATACCTATGCTGCCGATAATGAGAGCCACGATCGGCTTGAAGCCCAGGAGAAAAAAGGTGCCTGTCACTAAAATCCAGGTAACGGTCCCCTCAATCGCCGTAAGCGTTATGACATGTCGTCCGGTGTGCTTGATTTTTGAGAGGTTGAATTCATCCCCTATGCCGAACGCAATGAGACTCAGAAAGAAAAAGGTGAAGAAATGCAGAGAGCGTAAAGCATCCCTATATACGGGAAAACGATGCTCGATAAAAAGAAGGAGGATAGGACCTACCAGCAGTCCGCCCACCACCTGACCGACTACCTCACCAATCCCCAGACGCCGCGTAATCCGCGACCCGTAATGAGCCGCCAGCACCAGCAAGCCCACGCTTACGATTTGCATGTAAAAAAGGTCCGAAGGCATCTATCTTCCGTTATCTACGTCCAACGCTGGGGCTTACCTGGAGCAAGGGAGAGAATCGACTCTCCCACCCGGTGAAACGCCTTGTCGGACGCCGACATTTTCATCCATTATCGGGATTGGTCAGCTCAGCCTTTCTGGTTGATGTTTATCTCTGCACCAGGCCAAACAATAATCAGGCTGATTTATATAATGGATGATATTAACGCGAACGATTACATGCAACAAGATTGAGAGATGAAACTCCAGGGTCATAAGCGGGTGAGCAGAGCGAGCCAGTGCCCACTCTGTGGAGCATTGAGTCGGATATAGCCGCCTCCTTTTATTGTGTCCGTTCTGAACCAGTCGCCCGCATTGATATTGAACCACCGCGCTGAAAAGGTTCCTTGCGCGCCCGACAGGTCGAGTTGAACGTCCCCGCCGTCAGGGAAATAGACGGCATACTGTTCGTTCGGGATAAACGACAGGTACGCCTCGTCGGGTTCGCGATTCGAGAGTAATCGGCTCGCGCTATCCGGCACGGCGCGGAACAGATCGAACTTGTCGGCAATAGTTCGCGCACTTCGGATGTACCGTTGTGCCTGTTCATTGAGTCCGATGCCTGCAGGCGGGCGGTGGAAACGTATCGAGGCAGTCCCGCCGAGCATGTTGCGCCAGAAACGCTCCGCTGCATCGCGATTGGTGCCGTAGCTCGCTGTGTCTGCGCCATAAACCTTCACGTTGTTGAGTGGGCGCGGACGCGATTCTATGTACTTTCGCACCCATTGGAGGTTATCCCAGTGTGCTTGCGCCTCTTTGTGATTGTTCTGCGAGACATCGACAAAGTCGTAGGTCTCGGGGTGGTCAAGAGTCCGCCGGTGCTGTTCGTCGCGGAGATCTTGCGCATCCCACATCTCGGTCGTACAAACCTCGACACCCGCTTCCTTTGCCTTGCGCTTTATGAAGTTTGCCCAGTAAATGCCCCATTCAGGCGTGGCGCTGCTCTCATTGTCCATCGTGTAGAGGACATTCGAATATCGCAGCGCAATTTCCAGAAGGCGGTTTACCTGAGCATGCTGATATCTGAGCAGAACCGTGTTGTTGTCATGCGCGGGAATAGACCGGAAGAAGGGATTCTCGTTGCTGCCTGGGTGGTTCGGATATTCATCTGAAAGCCCGGTTTCTTCAGGGGTATAGTTTATGTTATTAGCGGGACGGTAAGGATTGTTGCGCCAGGGTTCGCGGGCGAAATCGAATCGATCCCAGAGCTCGATCTGAACAATAATAGTGCGCTCGGCAGCGAGCCGCAAGAGAGTGTCGAAACGCTCAAAGTATTCATCGTTGAGGCGTTCCAGATCATAGAGTCCGTCCGGCTGACGATAGAAGGGCCAGATGTTTCCCTCATCACGGGAGCTCATGGTATTGCGGATATAGTTTGCGCCAGTGCGCCGTATCAGGTCGAGGTGCTCGATAAGCTCCTTGCCTGTCCACTGGAACAGATTATCATCATCACTCCCGCCGAGAAGCAACAGGGGCTTACCTTTGAACTGCCAGTAAGACGGGTTCTCGCCATAGGGCTGAATAGGGGCGGTGTCTTTTGGGTGTTGCGTCGCGCCTGAAGTCACGACGGCAAGTATCAACAGGATAGCAGGGCAAAGCCCTTGACGAAAACAGACGTCGCGTTTAATTAAAAACCGTATGCACTTAAACATGCCCATCTTATTTGACTGCACCGAACGCCAGTGGCAAAAACGCTCATAAGCCCCCTTAAAGATGTATGATTTACTATGGTATCATATATGCGAGCGCATTCCAATCCTTTATCTCGACATATTCGATTGCCGTGTCGCAACATTCTCCCTCCCTGAAGCGCTTTGAAGAAGATGATATTTCGCATTTGAAATATGTCTATGAATCATATCGTCTTTCTTCGTTATCCGGGATTTCGATTTATTAAACAGCACAGGGCTTATGCTCCTGTTTTTTTCAATACAACAAAGACAAGAACAGGGAAAGGACAAGAACAGGGAAAGGTCAAGGCATGATTCCATTACTATATTTTTCGGATGCCCGGGATCACGATCTTTCGGCTATGATCAGCGACTTCTTTTACGTCTTCCAGTAAATCTGAACGGAATGGCACCTCGATTTCATCCGATATGAAATGGGAATCTTTTACTCTGGAAACAGATATGAAAAGCCGGAACGGATCTGGTTCGCTGCGAGACATAATCAAATTATCCGCGATGCCTTCTAACTCGGCTATCTCATCGGCTTTGGCGGTCGTACTCACTGAAAAAAGAAAAGTGTACCGCTTATCGTTCTGGATTGTATTCTTCATCCGTTCTAAAATAGCCTTCCCGTAGGTCGGTGAGAACAACAGCAGATTCAATGCAGAGCCGGAGACAAGGATGCCCGGTCCTTCATCCGGCACCAAAGAGCACGCCTTTTCAATGGCTTTATCCCAGATCTCCGGCTTTACCAGATTGGCTTTGAGATGATTGGAATGAATAAGCGCCATGTCATCCTGGTTAATATCTAATTCAATGAAAACCACTCGTTCTTCGTACTCGGTTATGTCGAGTTGAGCCATATTCTTCATTGCGGTGACGATGAACTCGTGAGAGGGATATTGTAGTGACATAAATACTACGCTACCACCTTGATGGAGCCAGGCGGCTGCTATCAAATTGCCGATCAAAGGTTTTCCCGAACCGCCTGGACCGCTGATCAGGGTGGAGGAGTGAGTGGGTATCCCTTCAGGGATAAGCCTGTCAAACCAGGTGTGACCTGTATGAATTCTGTTCATAATCTGACCTCCATACAATTAAAGAGTGTATAGATTTAACGCTTTGTCGTTGCTCGCACTTAATCCTTGCCAATAAATACAACAACCGCTCGATTGATTGGAACGATGAGGCGCGAAACGCTTGTCGGAACCTTCTGCTGAATCTTCTGCAGAATAACCGTCATACACAAACGTAAATTATAAAATTGAATAGGGGCTACAAAACTTGAAAAACAACAAAATCTCTTCGGTCAGGTTGATGTAATTTGTTATTTATGTTCAACGTTTGGTATAAAGTGAGCGTTGACGCAATGTATTGAGCGCTCCAATCTCTTTTATATCTTTTTTGCGGTTTCGTAAGCATCTGTAATGGCATCTTGCGCATTTCCTATTTTTCTTGCATCACCAATGATATAAACCGGCATGCTATCCTTTAATTCTTTCTCCAGGGTGTTGACACTCTTCATGCCGGTCGAAACAACGATTATATCAATATCGTTAAACGTAATCTTTTCTCCCTCTTTTTCTGCATATACTGTGTTCCCCTCTACCTTCTTTATATGAGTGTGGTCGCTAAAAATGGTACCCTTTTCTTTCATCATTTTTAGAGAAAGTGTTTTTGCAATCATTTCCATATCTTCGCCAAAATCAGTTGTTCTTTTAACAATAATCACCTGATTATTGAGGGGAATCAGGGCGGTTGCTATATCAACGCCTATAAGGCCGCCGCCAATTATTAAGACTCTTTTGTTTTGTGGTAAATTTTCTTTGAGCAAGATATCAGCCCAATAAAATGTATCTAATCCTTCAATTTTTACCTCTGCCGGTTTCGAGCCGGTGGCAATGACTACCTCATCGTACGCATTTATCAAATCCGATTTTTCTGCTTCTTTATTAACTATCGTAATGTTGTTATCTTTTAGTTCTTGAACATAAAAAGGAACCAATCTTTCCATCGATTGTTTATTAGGTGTAAGAGGTGCAAGGTTAAATTGCCCGCCAAGTTTATCTTTTTCAAAAAGTGTAACCTTATGCCCCCTTTTGTGTAATGTCAAAGCAGCTTCCATTCCAGCCAAACCGCCACCGACTACGGCAATATTTTTTGAATGTTCGGCTTTTTGAACAACGTCACTTTCTTTGCCTGCTTCAGGGTTTGCAAGGCATTGAAGACCTTGACCCGACTTTACGCCTCCGAGACAGCCTTCGGCACATGCAAGGCAGGGTCGAATAGGGCCGCTTACCTTTTTTGTGTATTTCCCTATAAAATCCGGGTCGGCAACGAGCGCCCTGCCAATTGCAATATAATCGGCTTTAAAATTATGGGTAAGATTTTCTATATCGTTCTCGCTATTGATTTTCCCCACGAAAATTGTGGGAATATTTACCTTTTCTTGAATTTGTCGAGCAAAATCCCATGTCTTTCCCTTTGGGATGAACATGTGCTGGAAAAACCAGGGAGGTGTATTGCAGACTGTCCCGGCTGAGACATGAATGGCTTCAATAGATTTTTCTTTTAAAATCATTGAAAAGCGTATCATTTCCTCTAACGTAATACCTCCGGGTGTCATTTCATCGCCGCTGATTCTAACTATAATGGGTAAATGAGAGGCGGCGTGTACGGCATCTAAAATGTCTAAAGAAAATTTTATTCTGTTTTCAAAACTACCGCCATAGTCATCGGTTCTGTCATTGACTTTTGCAGAGATAAACTGAGCGGGGAGATACCCGTGTCCGAATTGAAGTTCAATAATATCGAAACCGGCCTTTTCCGCGCGTCTTGCCGCATCGACAAATAAATTTATCGCGCGTTGAATATCGTCTTTATTCATTTTCCGGGGTGTTGCACCACCCGCTTCGCACGCTTTATCCGATGATGATAAAAAATAGTTCCCCGGAATTTTAGGATTAGCCATTCTTCCAGGATGGCTTAGGTGGGCGATTACTTTTGTATCGAAGCCATGGATCATAGCAGTCAATTTTTTCAGACCTTCTATTTTATCATCTTCATCTATACCAATTTGAGTGGGTAGTTCCCTCAAGCCTTTATCGAGATACATGGGTTCGGGTGTAATTGCTCCAATGAATTCGCTTCTCGCTTGATAAAATGCAAGGTGTCGTTCTGTGATCACGCCAGTTCCGTTGCTGTATCCTGTTTTTATCGGAGCCATAATGAGATTGTTTTTAAGTTGTAACATTGTGAGAAACTCCTCTTAGCCGGTTATAGTCCCATCAAAAACCTGTCTTCTTCTTTTGCCTTTTTTATATCTTTCGAGCACGCACATATCACGTTATCGCTAAAGCTTATTATTACACGGTTCCGTGTTATGCTTCAATTCATAATTACCCTTTAGTAATAAAGAACAGAAATGAAGGGTTCTCTAATCCTCGATAAGAAGAGAGAATTGGAAATACTGGAACAAGTTATGCGATTTTTCTATGAATGATATATCTTTCCCCAATTTTTCTTACCGCGTGTGCGATAACAACAAAACAAGAAAAGTCGAGGTCTGCCCCAGTCAATCGACGATTGTCATTTCCATGAGTTCGAATGTGATGCCGTGTTTCGCGAACTCGGGGTGTTGCGGTGGGGTGCCGGGTGCGGTACGGAATCCAAGTTGCCGAAAGAAGCCGACGGATGTGTTTCGGGCGATTGTGTGAATACGGCGACATCCGCTCGCCGCAACGATGCGAACGAGTTCCAGAACGAGGCTCCGCCCCTTGCCCCGACCCTGCGCATCGCCGGCGACCGCCAGATGTCTTAGTTCTACCTCGGTGTCGGCTGTCCAAACGGCGACCAATCCACCAACAATACATCCATTCTCCTTTACAACCAACTCGAGCTCCTTACCTTCGACACTAAACGCATGCCGTATATCGCGCGGGAGACCGAGTGGCTGCCACAGGACACGCCAGAGAATCTCGTTCAGCTCCGCCGCATCGGCCGCTCTCTTCACGACCTCTACTACATGTGCGTTATTCATCTCTCTCGTTAACACCGATCATGCTGGTCTGGAGAAGAGTTTTCGCATAGTGGTTAAGTGCTTCTATAAAACGTTAACCTTTGTTCTCGGTTATCTCTTCTTCCGATATTCTTCCGAACCCTTGAGAAGAGAGGATATGAACCTGAGAGATACATTGCAACAAAAAGATAAACAATTTCAGTTTTTTGAAGGAAAGGGATTAAAACAATCCTCGTTCTTCAGTCCTCAGGGTGAAGAGTGCGATCAGGACATGGATTACGCGTGTCCCCTTGTAGAAGTGATATATTGCATATCTACCAAGGGTAATAGTAGTTATGCAAATGTTGAAAACTCAAGAGAGTCTTCAAAGAATTGTGAATAGTTATTGAATGCCTTCGGGGCTCGAGCCATATTAAATAATAATCTTTATTCAAATCCCAACGGTTGTGTTTAAAATGCAAGGTAAAAAATTTTCTGTGTGGTTCGTACTGTTCTTATTACTGATCTTACTACCTGTCACACATGCAATGTCAGGGAGTTCCTGGACCTCGACCTGCTCCTCAAGCACATCAGGTCTTGGACCTGAATTGAGCATTGATGGAGATGCTGTAACATTCTGGTCATCAGGAGTTCATGGCTCACCGGGATTTACTGAATGGCTTGCGCTTGATTTTGGAGAGACAATGACTATCCAGGGTATAAGCCTGACGCCCCGCTTCCTTGGTGGTTCAGCCCTCTGTTTCCCTGCCGATTATCAAGTCCAATCCACGACCGATGGAAGCAGCTGGGCAACAATTCCGGGTGAATCGTATACAAACCAGCCGATTCCGACAGGGGTGGTTACACACCAATTTTCTGACAAAATCGATGCTCGTGGAATCCGGATTCTTGCAACAAAACTCAGGCAGGATGATTACGGTAATTACTACTTTCAACTCGCGGAAATTCAGCCGGTTCTTGCTTCCGCTTCAAAGGAAATTGATATAGGCTCCCTGGTTCATCTCTCCGGTGTAAAAATAAGCCCATTGTTCGGGGAAGAAAACTATGCGTATCCAATCGATTATTCGTTCGAGTACAGTTACGATCAAGATGGCGCTTATTGGTTTCCGCTGAGTGGGTCGATTTACGAAGACCAGCCGGAGCCGACGGAACCTGTGACGCATACCTTCTCGGCACAAGTATTGGCACAAAGACTGCGGATTACGGTTACTGAGATAGGCCCGGATGGTGCGCAACTGAGTGACATAGATTCAATAGATATAGACCCAATCATAGGTTCTGCCCGGTTCCCGTTTGAAACATCTAACGGCGCCCACTATGACGCGCAATTAAATATGCTCTGGACGGTGTACGGCAATTTCCAGGACGCGGCGACGAACGATGACAGAGCCACATTGGTTTTTGGTTCTGAACCTGCCTGGTATGAATGGCTTGCCCTGAAATACAGTTGGTCAACATCGACTGTTGGCTTTCTGGATCATCTGAGAAACGCATTGATTGTCAACTGGCCTCAAAGCGCTGACGGTTATATATGGTCCTGGAGCACGCAGGAGAAATGGCCTACAGGAGACGGCTCGTACCATCAGGAGAACAATGCGAAATATATCCTTGGAGCCTGGCGAATCTGGTTGTGGACTCGTGACGATACGTTTTTCGAGCAGATTGATTCGACGACTCACGCCCCTGCCCCCCGCGCGGATGTATCCGAGGGGCGAACGGTCAAGGAGAAGCTCCGTGAAGCAATGCGCTATATGGAGGAAAGCCTGAAGGGGAATCTGGGTGGAATACTTATCGAAGATAACGGAATGGGGAACACGGGAAGACCCGATGGCGACCCGACGAATTACTGGGATAACTGGCCCTTTGGTTATTACGACGGCTACACGAATATCTATTACTATGCGTCTTTGAATGCGATGGCGGAGATGGAGTCCTTATGGGGCGAGGAGGCGCGGGCGACGGTATTACGCTCGCGAGCCGAGTCATGCAAACAGGATTACGTCGACAAGTTCTGGGACACTTCAAAAGGGAGATTTATCGCCTGCATTGATAAAGATGGAATACACCGGGACTTCGGAGGAACATTTCATAACCTCGAGGCGCTTGCGTATGGGTTGGGAGATGCGGGCAAAGCCTCCTTGATCTTCAGCTGGTTGGATGGAGAACGCACCATAGCGGGCGATACTTCTACAGGACAGGATATTTACACCTGGGGATTTGCCCCGCGCAGCAACACGATAAAGATAGAATCCGTGGGCCCCCCTTACTGGTGGTTTGACCTCAATGGAGCGATTCAGGTTACTACGAACGCAAGGTGGGACGTACACCTGGAGAATGGTGGAGCAATTTTCTACACATCCTATTATGACCTGATGGCTCGCCTGCGCTGGGCTGGCGCGGAGAAGGCTTTGCAGAGACTCGGTGGGATACTGAATGAGTTCGAGACGGATCAACTTCGCCGTGACCCCAATATCTGGCAGCTCGGCATTATAGGCGAGTTCCCCGAGTCCGGTCTTGTTCCTTGCGCCCTTGTCCATGGTTTTGCGGGCATCAATCCGGATAAACATGGGCTCAGGGTCGTGCCCCACCTGCCCGCCTCATGGAATTTTTTAACCGTTCGCGACGTTTCTTGGGCGGGACGCTCTCTGACTATCACTTCTCGACACAATCAGGTGACAATCCATAACGATGCCGGTTCCGGCGGAGATGTATTCATCGGCAAGGAAAAAATTCATCCCGGGAGTGAATCTACGGCGGCTCTCGAAGCAGGTCAGATTTTGCTTACACTCGAGCCTGTAACGTACGCGATGATAAGCTCAAGGCGCTGGAGTCTCTACCGTTAGATGCCCCTCCTTAGCACAAAATCCCTTTTGTTCATGCGGTTGTCATTCGTCTACCGGTGGATGCCTTTTCGTTACTTTTGTAAATCCGGCTGAAGAATAGCAAAATAAGAAAAGAGGAACGTGCAGACCCGATATCGTCACTTCAATTGCATGTGGGGAATCCGTTGTACAATGTTCTCGATTTCTTCTCGAGTGAAGGTATCGCCATAGAGTCTCATGAATATCCGGGCTCGAAGTTGTGCATTGTTAAGGGAATTGTTTTGCATCAAAAGCCCTGCAATGACAAGGCGTTTACCGGTCTCGAACATACTGCTCGCCATTCTCAATCGTTCAACAGGGCTTCGTTCGGAAACCATTCGTAGTATTCTTTTCTCGATATCAGGCAAGGGATCACTCATGTTCTCTCGCTTTCCTGAGTAACTCATCGACTCCAAGTTTTCGTGACCATCGTTCGAGATATGCGTTATCAATATCCCTCAGGGCTATCAACATACTTTGAACGTCGCGGTACTGAAGTTCTGAACCTGTGTGCTTTGCCCGGATAAGTTTCGATAAAACAAGGTCTTCCGGCGCGACAACTGAAACCATAACTCCCTCGATGTTGACCTGCTGTCTACGGGAAAACTCTTCAAGCCTGTAAGGCTCGTTCTTGCACACTATAAGGTCAACTTTGATGAGAGAATCGTTATGTATGATATTGAATACACCTTTTGATTGTACGGCTTGCTGGACACTCTCTTCATTAATATAGAAGTCTTTATGGAACAACGCGACAATCGTGGGGACATCTCCGGGGGTTGCTTGAATAACGATGTCAATATCTCTCGTCATCCGCGGTGTAGCATAAATCGCCATAGCCATTGAGCCGGTCATCATATAGGGGATTTCAGCATTATTCAGCCGTGAGGTGACATGTTTCAGAATCTCGAGTTCTCCATTCATCTTTTATGCATTTCTATTCTTGAAATTTATTGTATGTCTCCTGATATACTCTAAAGCTGGATAAGGCTTCAAGAACAAACAGCCGCAACGATAGTGTATCCGTATGTATATTATCACTTCTTGTTTTTTTCCGTAGTAGAAGGAGCGAACGCGAGTTTGATGGTCACACTAAAATTTTACTTATTCAGCCGATCAGCACAGGCGCGATAAAGTATGGCTGTATTTCCGTTATTCTGGAGGAAACACTTCACGTATCGCATTGAGATAGCCCATACGGTTTTTTGTGTCCGGCTCGAGATAACTCCCTTCACCCCATTCGTTCCATGCATTGATGGTGACAATACGCCTGTTTGGAGGAAGCTTGAGCGCCCTGTCGCGTGCTTTGATAAGGGCTTCGCAAAATTTTTTCGGGGTGTTCCCCGTTATTATGGGGGTGTTCGGGTAACCACTGCCGTCATGTTTTGCTTCGGGCGCCATCCTTGGCGTCGGATCCCATCCCATGGTGACGTTGGGGAAATACGGAACGCCGAATATATCCCTTTCCCTATCCCATCGTTCGAAGTAATGGTATGAAAAGAAATCGTAATCAGTAGCGGGAAAATCCTTAAACCCTACCCGGTGAACCCATATATAGGATGTTACGCTTTCTGCTCCCAGCTGCTTTGTAACTTCAGAAGGTTTTTCATGCAGCTGAAGATGACAATCAATCAGGTTTATATGGATTCCGTTGAGCCCTGCCGCTTTTGTTTGTTCATCGAAATAGCGGAGGGCATCAGCTGCCTGTTCAATGTCTCCGAATCCTTTAATGAATGTATTGACTTCGTAAATCGAGAACACGACCTTATCATCAATCTTCCAATATGAAGGATGTGTGAAATAATCGTGAATTATATGGGGGATCATCTCTTCGAATTCGGGTCGTGTGAGTTCGCCCGGGCTACTTCCAAGCCCGTGATTCGCCCACATCAAGCAGAACGAAAGACGGCTATGATTAGGGGCTTTCAGGAAACCCTCATTCAACGCACGTTCAAGAAAAGTCCCTTTGTGATCCCCTCTGGCATGGTAATACCAATCAAAAATAAACACATCGATTCCGTTATCCGCTGCCGCGTCTATCTTTGCTGCCATGACATCCGGGTCGGCTTCATCAGTATATCCCCACAGGGGAATCTTGGGTTGTTCATGCCCCTCGAAGCGTGGTCGTGCCGCGTTGATCTGTTTCCACTCGGCAAAAATCTCCCCATCGTCGCCGGGTGTCCTATGCCATTGTGGGAAATAAAATACCGCAACCTGGATTTTTTCGCTTTTTGCTCTATCGCTACCCAGCAAAGTACCTCGTATGGTGTCGGTAGTTGAATCACACATGGACACCTCAGTCGATAGGAGAAAAATAATGGTGATCAGTATAACTCGCATGAATATACATTGGTTTTCGAAAAAACGTCGTATTGCAGTTCCATGTTTCATGTGGATTTCCTCTCGTATTGATCTAAAGATGCGAGTACTGCCTCCAGGTATTGCATCCCATATACCATGTCGGGTTCCAGATAGCTGCCTTCGGTCCATTCATTCCAGCTGTTAACGGTTATGAGCCGGGGGGAAATTCCATGACGGTCGATAAACGACATGGCTCGAAGAAGATATTCTCCAAACTTCCGGGGAGTTGGTTCAGTGATCAGCTCCTCGATGAACTCCTTGAACCGGGGATTGGGGTCCCACCCGATTGAGACGTGAGGATAATACGGTACAGGGAACTCATGAACCCATTGATCCCATGCTTTAATGGCTTGCTCCGCCCAATCACTATACTGACCAGATGGATTGACATAATGGCACCATTGATAGTTCGTGAGGCTGTCGATTCCAAGGGTGTTTATAGTATTGGCTTGCGTCACACTCGTATCGTTAGGAACAAGGGACATCGTTTCCGGAATCAACGCCCATAAAATTGCCTGTAAATGGAGACCATCGAACCCGGCAGCGCAGGTTCGATCACGGAAATAATCCAATGCGTCGCGTGTTCGCTCCACTCCGCCAAGACCCTTTATGAGGGTACCGAGCTCATAGATCGAAAATACAGGTTTGCCATCAATCTTGTAATAGGAAGGGTGGGTAAAATATTTGTGAACGATGCGGTTCACAACAGACTCGAATTCTACGCGATTGACTTTTCCCAGCCAGATAACCCGTGGCTGGTGGGATTGCTCCAGGTCCCAGAGTGTCGTGGCGTCATGATTTGCCCACATAATGTAAAATCGGATTCGATGATTGTTTCTTGCCTTCAAAAAGCCTTTGTTCAGTGCGTCTTCAAGGAACGGCGCATTGTTATACCAGTACCAGTCAAAGATAAACACGTTCACCCCATGATCTGCTGCAGCGTCGATCTTCTGAGCCATTACTTTCGGGGAGGCTTCGTCCTGGTATCCCCATAAAGGGATGCGTGGCTGGTAATGACCCTCGAACTTCGGTACTGCTTTACGTACCGTCTGCCATTCTCCCTCACCATCGGGCATAAAGTGTCGCCAGAGGGGCTCGTTATGGTACGCAGGCCAGTAATATGCAGCGATATCAAACAGGCTGTCCGTAATTCGTATCTCCCTTTTCTATGACAAATAAAGTGCTATAGATCTGGAGCTGCGTATTATTACCTCCTGATTTCAGTCAGAACAGGAACGAGTGGCTCGAGTTTTTTTACAGGTTCAGCACCGCCCAAACTCAGAAGATCATTAGCAGAAACAGGATTCCCCTTATAAGTGATAATCACATCCACAGGTTTTTGTGTGAGGTTGATCAGGTTGAGCACAATCCTTGAATCCAACTCCGCCGTGAGCCACTCCACACCCCAAACCGGTTCATCCGTTGCAGCATCAAGCACAGATAATTCCGGCAAAGCATGTGTGGCGTCAAGTTGTTCTCTAAACTTCAAGGACATATCGCGTACACCTGTCTTGCTGTTGATCCTCTTTGCCCTTCCCCGCAAGGCTTTGTTTTGTTCCTCTGGGAATCTACGTCCATAAGGCTCCCGCTGTAAACAGCTGCCGACAAACACGATATTTGTGGTTTCCGGTAATTGTATCATGGATTCAAACGCATATCTTGTGATATGTCGCGATGAAGGGCATACGATAAGTGGATACCGTGCACCTTTGCCAGCTGCAAGCTGCCTTTCCGAGATAAAATCGATCTTTACCCCGCAAAAGTTGAGTGCTTCATAGACTTTTCTGACCATTGGTAGATATTCGGGATCTCGTGCGATCGAGGCAATGGAGAAGAGAATGGCTACTGGAGCTTTCTGATTCTGCAGGGCGGTTACTACCCCGGCAAATCGGTTGAGGTCGAGACACGTCCTCCCGACAGCCTCAGCGCAGCCCGGCCTGTCCATTACGTTTCCATAAAAGTCATACCCTCGGTCAAAGGTCCGTTCCCACACCCAGAGTGTTGTAGCGCTTTCGCCATGAATCGCACCCTGCCATAATCCGGCGCGGAAGTGTTCGGGATACACATAATAAGTCGAACGATCGATGGTGAAATGATTTTCTGAATTGAAGATCGGCTTTTTATGAAGGGAGCGTTGTAAATCATACGACATATTGTGCAGATGCCAGTCCATTGCCCAGAAGTTGTTCGGGTCGTGGAGGAGCGGTGCAGTCCAGCAGTCATTGCCGTTGATCTGTGAGAATTCACCGAACATCTCCGGGTCAACGCCCCATGCGATTGAATGCCGCCACCCCAATGCCATTGACATAGCCTTGGCATGGACAGGTACCTCCGGCGCCATCTCATGAATGATGTCCGCCATCCATTTATGCCATGCCGTAAAACGTTCCTGGTTGAAGATGCAGTAATCATAAAACTGAGGCGCATTGTACGCATCGTTTGCGGGAATTGGCACATCGGCAAATGTAGTATAGGTTGTTCCATACGCATCGCTGAGTGTCTTGACATCACCATGTGTCGAGGCGAGATACTCACTCCACATGGACCTGGTCCTCGGGCATCCGGCTGTTCGATCAAATACCGGCTCGTTGGAAAGACAGAAACTATGAAGAGCGGGTTTCCCCTTAAACAAAGGGATTACGGTTTTAAGATATCGGGAAATGACTTCTTTTGCCTCCGGAGCATCCACACAATATCCCAGGAACCCCCCGCCACCGGATGTTAGGTGCGGCCATTTCTCAAAAGCCCACTGTGGGAAATAATGGGGAGATAGCAGGATATTTACTGCAATGTTGTGCTTTCCGGCATTATCAAGAACGTTCACCACCTCCTGCGCTGCGTCAAGCGAAACCTCTGTTTCTGAAATAAGGGTTGATGATGGTCCCATTTCTATCTGGATAATATTCACTCCGTATGCCGGAAAGATTGGGATATCGGTTCGAACCTGTCCGAAGTGACCATACCCGCAGAAAAATACCGGTCCACGGTTTGTTTCACCAGTAGTTGCTTTTCGATCTGCAATAAAACTCAGGCCCTCTACTGATATCCCTCGTGATGCTTTTTCGGGGGTCACGTAACGTTTTACCACCGGCGCAGCGGATGGTGTCTTAAGATACTGCTCTGCCGTCGCAATCGCACGGTTAAGCGACTCAGAGAGGTCCTTTACGGCATACTCGGCACGTTGTATTTCGTAACGCTGAATATCCTCTCGAACCAGGGGTATAAATTGATCGAGAAGAGTCCGGGTTACCATGGGATAATCAACCGGAATATGGCGGGATTTGCATTGAAGGATAAGTTCATCAAGTCGTTTAACTCGTTCTTCGATACCGGTAAGATCATTGCATAACCGGGAATTTATCTTTTCAATCCTACCTTCCGCGGATGCAATTGCATTACGCTTTGTGTCACTTACACTGACACTGTATTCAAGCCACTGTTCTTTTGAATGTCCTGTATTCCAAACGAACCTGATCGATCCCTGGGCGGGACCAATAGGCTTTTCCTCATCGAGCAAGCATGTCTTTCCCGATTGTATGGTTGCCCTGATGGAAACATTTGCGAGCGTGTTTGTCGTAATCACCACATCGAGGCTGCTTTGGAGATTATCTCCGAGCACATTCCCGGGAACAACAATTGTTCCGCCAAAGCCATCCCCTTCGATAGGAACACCCACGGGACGAAGATCAATTTCATCCACAGCCAATAGTTCGCATCGGTTTACGATGTTGATTCCAACGTTAAGCGAACCCTGATCATTCCTGGTCCTGAATCGAACGGCAATCCGCGTCCAATCAAAGGTTCCTTCAAGTACATTCAGGGTATACGTGTTCCAATCAGTAAAATGAAGACCGGGAGAAACGTTTCGCCCACGTATCCATGCGCTCAATTCATATTCAGTAGCCGGCATTACGGCAACTACCTGGTAGAGCCTTCCATAAACTTCAGGCGCCAGGGAGCTTTCATTGGTGAAGACCGCACAGCGTGAACCCTTATAGGAATTTTCCGATTCAGCTCTATACGAGGTTTGTGCCCTTGTATACCACCCCCATCCGGCAAAAGAAGGATCTTCAAAACCGGCATTCATAATAGGGTTTAAGGAACCCGGATTACCATATAAGGAGAATGCCGCGAGATAAATGGCACTAAGTATAATTATACGTTTCACAAAGAATCTCCCCTTGGTCGACGTTAGATCGAGTTATTGTAATGTTTCGTGTCCCGGCGTAGATTGCTATTTATTAATATCAGTGAGCAGATTCAATAATACTCTTACCTTTTTCAATAAACAACTGGAGCCAGGCTTTGGTGATTGCCCCCCCGATTCCGTTGTCTTCAGTGTACTCATCTACTCGCTTTCCCCAGTAGAAGCTGACGAAGCCATCCACTATTGGTCTGGCTCCATCGATAAAGTGCTCCATCTCCTCGATGCTGCATTGCAGCGGAAACATCTCCTCGACGAGGAGTGGTTTGCCGACATCATACACGGCAAGTGCGGTGAGGGCTTTTTCGACTTCGCCTTTCCTGGGATAAAAGTGGACGCTGACAAAATTTAGGTTCTCGCCAACTGCGTCGGAATAGAAGAACGGTTTTGCGTTGGGCCAGACGTGTGCCCACGGTATCACGCCTACGGTCACGAGATGATGTTCATCGTGTTTTCTGATCGCTGCGACGAGTGTGTCGACCCAAGCACGGGCGACCTGCTCGCGCGTTCGACCCGCAAGGTTAAGCGTGATTCGCTGCACGAAATACTTGCCGCCGAATTCGCCTGCAAGCCATTCAGTCTCTTTCTTGCCCGCGCCCGGCAGGATTGGTTCGTTCATAAGGTCGTAACAGAATACCGCGGGACTTCCGGCACAGGTCTTTGCCACAGATTCCCAGAATAGCGCTTGAACAGACCAGCGAGCCGCTTCATTTAAGGTGTCGTACCATTCGGGCACATCCTGTTTGTGGTAACAGCCCAGGCCGGTGATGTCGAGGTAAAGCCCTGTGCGCTCGGACAATGCCACAAGTTCGGCAAGCCGGGCAAGGTTTTCCTGATTGACCTTGTCCGGTGCGGTCATGAATTTCGCGACTTGCAGGTGAACCCTGACCACATTCGCGCCGAGCTGCTTGATCTCCCCGAAGTCCTCCTCAACCGTTGACCATTCCTCATGCCAGTAGTCCTCGATAAGCCTGCCGGAATGGTCGTGGTCGTAGTTCACTCCCCAGGCAAAGAACCTCGAGCCCGATTCGGCGTAAACAAAATCAGCGCCGTCATCGCTGATACGAATCCTTTCAAGTTGACCATCGCCCCTACTTTGAGGAGAAGGTACTTTCGCGTGTGTAAACATTGAACCACAAGAGAGAAGAAGCATTGTTGCCACAATGAAAAAGACCATCTGCATTGTATTATAGAACATCGTGTTTCGTGGATTCATAATACGTCACTGGTACATTACTTTATCTTTCACTTTTTGTAACTCTTTTTTGATTGTCCGTGAGCCTGAACCATATTTTTTATATACCTAAAAATTTCTTAATGGTACATCTAATATTGACTTATTCAAATAATGAAAAGAAAACATATCAACCACATTATTTTGCTCCCAACAAGAAAAGAAAAGTAAAAAGTAAAGGCTTGACCCGAACTCCAACTTTTACTTGATTTAAACTAAATATGTATTTATAAAACATACACACTATACTATTCAGCTGTAAGATGTTAGTATTACCCAAAATTGTTATGCTATAAGGACGACAAGCGGGGATGCTTACCCTGCATAGTAAAGGCATAATCGCGGTAGTATAGTGCGTCTTGAAATTCACTTTCGGGGGTGTAAGAATGAAAATTAGTTACCTATTATGCTGGAGTTTGGTTCAAACCATACTTGGTGCCATTTTGTGCATGTGCTCAAATAGAGTATATGCGGAGGAAACCAGACCTAAGCGTCCGCATATAGTACTCATTCTGACAGATGATCTGGGCTATGGTGACGTGAGCTGCTACGCTACCGGCACCGGCGTACCAACCCCCAACATCGATCGGCTTGCAGGAGAAGGCATTCGTTTCACACAGTTCTATGTGATGGCTCCGCTCTGTTCGCCTTCACGAGCGGGTATTTTGACCGGGCGTTTTCCCTCGGAGCTGCGTCTGAACAGCTATTTGCAAACAAGGGATGGTAATCGAACCTGCGACCAGAACGATTTTCTTGATCCTGCTGTTCCTACATTGCCTCGCCTTCTCAAGACAGCCGGTTACAAAACAGCACATATAGGGAAATGGCATCTTGGCGGGGGGCGGGACGTAGATAACGCACCTTCAATCGGGACCTACGGGTTCGATGAATGGATTGCGACGTGGGAAAGCCCCGAACCACACCCCGATCTTGGAGTGAAATATGCACCCTGGGATCGCAAAATGGAGCCGGGCCAAGTAGCGCGACATGAACGTACACACTACATGGTAGATAAAAGCCTGGATTTTCTCCGACGCAATAAAGAGCAGCCCTGCTATGTCAGCCTCTGGCCTGATGATACCCATACGCCTCATCGCCCCAACCCGGAGATGATGAAAAAATACGGAGGAAGCGAGGACGAAAGAAAACGACCCTTGAAAAATTTCCAGGGAGTGTTGGAGGAATATGACCGACAGATCGGGAGATTGCTGGATGGACTACGGGAACTCGAAATCGAGGAGAATACGATTGTTATATTCACTTCCGATAACGGGCCCGCGCCACACTTCCAGCACAGGAGCACAGGGGGGTTACGCGGAATGAAAATGAGCCTCTACGAAGGCGGTATCAGGGAACCCTTTATTGTCCGGTGGCCAGCCAGAATCCCCAAAGGTAAGGTGAATGACACAACTGTTCTGGCAGGGGTTGATCTGTTTTCCACACTATGCACACTGGCGAATGTGGAAATTCCCGCGGAAATTGCAAACGGCTTTACCGGGGAAGATTTGTCGGGCAGTCTCCTGGGGGATAAACTACAGCGAACCCGTCCTATATTATGGGAATATGGCCGGAAGGAGGAAGGGTACGGTTATCCCCGCAATCCTGCCGACCGCAGCCCCAATTTAGCAATTCGCGAAGGGAAATGGAAACTCCTTGTCAATGCGGATGGTACAAACCGCGAACTGTACGATATCATCAAGGATCCAAACGAGACGAATAACCTGGCCGGGATAGAGACGACGGTTGCAGATGACCTGACTTCCCGGGCTTTGATCTGGAGAAAGGATCTTCCCGGGAGAAACCATAAGTAAGGGCTTTTGGGAGACCGGTTCAAGACGTCTTGAAAATACCTTCATTACAGGAGCATTACAATGCGATTAAAAACCTCTTTGACGTGTATGATACTGAGTTTGCTGTTGTTTATATCAGGCATAAGGGAGCTGCGCGCCGCTCAAACACCACGTCCCAACATTATCCTGATCATGTCAGACGACATGGGCTGGTCAGACCTTGGATGCTACGGTGGAGAAATCAATACCCCCAATCTCGACTCACTTGCCCACGATGGTCTGCGGTTTACGCAGTTCTATAATACCGCCCGGTGCTGTCCCACCCGGGCTTCGCTTCTTACGGGACTCTATCCTCACCAAGCAGGGATGGGACACATGATGCGGGATCGTGGCGAAGAGGGATACCGTGGCGACCTCAACAACAGCTGCGTCACCATTGCAGAGGTCTTACGTAATGCGGGTTACAGGACCTACGCAATAGGAAAATGGCATGTTACCCATTTCGATGGCCCCGATGGCCCCAAACATAATTGGCCTCTGCAACGAGGATTCGATAAGTATTACGGCTTGATCTGGGGGATCAGCAGCTTCTATGATCCAGCCGTCTGCCGCGACAACACGTATTATTCATGCGAGAATGACCCGGAATATAAATCCGATGAGTTCTACTTCACCGATGCCCTGAGCGACAATGCGGTGTCATTTATCAAACAGCACGAAACGGAATCACCCGATAGACCGTTTTTCATGTATGTCGCGTATACGGCAGCCCACTGGCCCATGCATGCCCTTGAGAAAGATATCGCAAAATACAAGGGTAAATTCGACTCGGGCTACGATGCGCTCCGCAAAGCACGTATTGAAAGGCTGAAGACCTTCGGCCTTATTGATCCAACCTGGATACCTTCGCCGACACAGCGCTCCTGGGACGAAGTTGAGAACAAGGAATGGGAAATCCGTTGCATGGAAGTATATGCCGCCATGATCGACAACATGGACCAGGGTATCGGAAGAATTGTTGCTGAACTGAAACGGCAGAAAACATTTGATAACACCCTGATCTTTTTCCTTCAGGACAATGGTGGATGTGCAGAAGAAATCGGGCGGCAGGTGCAGAAAAAAATTCCTGAAAGCATCCCCCCGCTGAAAACCGATGAACTGCCCGCAGGTGGCCACCCTAAATACACCCGTGAGGGCAAGCCGATCCTGCATGGTCCCGGCATCATGCCCGGCGGGCCGGATACTTACATTGCTTATGGCTTGGGATGGGCTAACGTGTCGAACACACCTTTCCGCGAATACAAACACTGGGTGCATGAAGGGGGTATATCCACGCCGTTGATCGTTCACTGGCCGAAAGGAATACCGGAATCTCGCAAAAACGCGTTTGCGAAAGAGCCCGCTCACCTTGTTGATATCATGGCAACTTGCGTGGACCTTGCAGGAGCGCAATATCCTGAGGAATTCAAAGGGGAAACGATTGTCCCAATGCAGGGCATAAGCCTTCGACCTGCATTCGAAGGGAAGACCCTTGACCGGAAAGAACCTATCTTCTGGGAACATGAAGGAAACCGTGCGGTGCGAGACGGCAAGTGGAAACTTGTCGCCAAAGAAGATCAGCCATGGGAACTTTACGACATGGCAGCGGATCGAACAGAAATGAACAACCTTGCCGAAAAGTTTCCTGAAAAGGTGAAAAATATGGCTGCAATCTGGGATGCCTGGGCTGCACGGTCGAACGTCCTACCCCTCGGCACATGGAAAAGAGAGCCCGATCCAAAAACAACCCAGCGCTTTTTCGAGCTTACACAGGGAGATGAACTTCCACGCGATAAAGGTCCGGTGGTAAGAGACCGCACGGTTATGATCACTGCCGAAATCCTCGAACATGGATCAGATGGTGTACTTATCGCGCAGGGAGGCTTGGCGCATGGGTACGCTCTTTACATGAAAGAAGGGAAAATACACTTTGCAACCCGACGGGATGATAAATTGACAACCATTGCAACGAACGTATCACTCTTACCTGCTCCCCTTTCCGTTGTTGCAATTATTGAAAAGAACGGACCACTACGCATCATGCAGGATGGAAAGACCCTCGCCTTCTCGCCCACAGGAGGACCCTTGATAATTACACCCATCGATGGATTGAGCGTCGGGTGGGATAGAGGACATCCTGTCGGGGATTATCAAGGAGTCTTTCCTTTCAAGGGCAAACTGCGAAAGGTCACCGTGGATACACGGCAGAAGAACTTGAAGGAATAATCATCATATTACCGTTTTTTTGCTTTTCTGGTTTGTGCCTTTATGGGTGTTTTTTTCCATCGCGGTTCCTTGAGTTCGCTGTTCCACTGCTCATACAGACTGCGCAGCTCTTTTACCACTGTTGGGTTGTCCGCGGAGAGGTCGTGCTGCTCGTGGATATCGTCTTCGAGATTGTAGAGCGCAGGCGTCGCTAAAGAATTGTCTTTGACCAGTTTCCAGTTGCCGCGTCTTACCGCCCATTGATCCCCGAATCGCCAAAACAGAGCATCATGCGGGATACCTTCTATCTCGCCGCGAAGATAGGGCAGCAGGTTGATGCCGTCGATATTCCATTCGTTCGGAATCGAGCCACCGGCAGCTGCTAAGGCCGTAGGTTGAATATCGAGAGAAATCACAGGATAATCGTACACCTTCCCTGATGGCAGATGTCCCTTCCATTGAGCGAGAAACGGCACGCGGATTCCTCCTTCCAGCACCTGTCCCTTATAACCCCGAAGAGGATTGTTCCGTGACGTGGTTGATTTTGTAGGTCCCCCGTTATCGCTCAGAAAGACGACCAATGTCTTTTCTTCGAGATCGAGTTCCCGGAGCTGCTCGAGCACCTGACCTACGCCCTCGTCCATTGCAGCAAGCATGGCGGCAAAGGTACGGCGTTGTTTATTCTTGATGTGGCTGAACCGCGCGAGATATTTCTTCGGCGCCTGAAGCGGCGCATGCACTGCGTTGTAAGAGAGATAAAGAAAGAAAGGCTCGCTCTTATGACGCTCAATAAAAGACACTGCTTCTCGCGTAAAGGCGTCGGTCAGGTATTCCTTTTCATCTACCACCTCGGTGCCCCTGAGGATCGGGTTATTAGCCGCAGGATTGCTGCCAAAATATTGATGCGCACCACCGAGGAATCCAAAAAATTCATCGAATCCGCGCTCGGTCGGTATCGAGGGCGCGTTGTTTCCCAGGTGCCATTTGCCGACCATACCGGTAACATAGCCGAGAGCCTTCATACGCTCCGCAAACGTAACCTCGCTTGAGGGAAGCCCGATATCGGCTCCACTCCCACCGGGATTGAACTCATGCCCGAACCGCTGCTGGTAACGCCCGGTTACCAAGCCGGCACGTGTTGGACTGCAGACCGGACACGACACGTACCCATCCGTGAATCGTACACCGTTCTGCGCGATAGAATCAATGTGTGGCGTTGGAATCCTCCGACCACCCTGTACACCTAGCTCACCATACCCGAGATCATCGGCGAGAATAACAACCACATTTGGTTTATCTGCAGGGGGCTCTGTAACGGATTCACTCTCTGAAACGAGCTGACCTGTATGTGGTGGAGTTGCACATGACATGAATCCTACGGTAAGCCACAAAAAAACCACACTCCTCGATAATGCAACTCCCCGGCTTTGATGTATGTTCTCTGAGCAATGCAATCCACCTTTCATTAGCAGCCTCCTCTTAGTTGTGGATAATAGCATTTCGCAACAAAAATCGTTGTTGCTTGCCAAACCGCATAGCAACAGGTCTACCATCCTTCTCAGCATGAATGTGAAGATGCGCAATCTCAGCGCTACCCGTAGAACCACATCTGGCGATTAGGTGTCCTTCGGTAACCAACTCACCCTCCTTCACCAAAACTGAGTTTTGTTGCAAATGTGCCAACCAGACTTGAATATTGTCATCCGCTTGTATGACAACGACATTCCCTCTGGACTCGGGGCTTCCCTGGACTCGATCATCGATAGCCCTCACCACAATGCCAATTAATGGAGCATAAATAGGTTCACCCGCGCTATCACCTTTGCGAACAATGATATCAACGGCATAATTTTGCGAATCCGGATTGCCATGATGGTAATTGGTCAGGGACGTTCTGCCTCCTGTAACGACTTTCCACTCTCCTTTTACGGGGAAAGCAAGTTGAATTCCATTTGCTGGCGGTAACCTCAAGTATAAAACAAAAGCCAACGTCAATAACCCTGTTGAAAGAGAAAAAGCCGCTGTAATCCATGAATTCTTTTCAGATTTTGAAGATGAAGAGAATCTAATTATGATAAAGGTATCAACACAGGTGGCAAAAAGGACAGAGAAGCCAAGAACAAGTGATGCCGTAAGGTTTCTGCCGGTCATAAACAGAGGCGCACCCCAATATATGCTTGCCAGAATTAGAGCCGCAGCCACAACCATCAGAAGCTGTGGCGTAATTATACGCCTCCGAAGTTGAGGCGGCGGAGTATCTGATTTCTTCTTTTCCGCACGGAGAATCCGAAAAATACTCGAAACCCCAAACCAAGCCGCTAAGATATATAGTATTAAAAATGCATTATGCATAATCAATCACCAGTGTTCCAACTTTAAAACGAGAGATCTACCAAAGGCAAGTAAATAGAGACCACGAACCCCACCTCATTTAACCAGATCACCCTTCGTCTATTAGACTTAAGTTACTTAATGAGATCTGCAGGATACCCGGGGTTCAAAAGAGTTGCACCTGAGGTGAAGCCTGAAAAACAGCAGTGAAAGAATACATTTTGGCTGTTAAATAAGTAAATCTTCAACCCCAAAAAGTCTCGGAAGACGCAAGAAAAGGAAAGCGTATTTGATGTTTAGTATAAGAAGAAAAGTCTTTTAAGGGTTTTAAGGTCCTTCACGGCAAAAGACCTTCATGCCATACCCGAAATAGTCCGGTAATTTCAGCATGTCCTTCATGTTATGAAACAGAAAACGGTGTCTAAATGTCTCCATGTTCTACCCTCGAGTTTAGGCGTAATGGTATCGGATAAAGCGCACCGAGACCAGGTACGAAGTCAAGGCAGCCAGGGCTAAGGGCAGAAGCATAGGAGGGGCTTGCAGAGCGAGCCCGGAAAGAAGGAGCAGGGGTAGAATCGTGAAAACGCTATAGGTGAGACCAAGATAATGCCAGGGCAATTCCTGCATCAAAGGCGATAGCGATTTACCCGTCTTTCTTGCCTTGAAGATATAATACCCGACTGCAAGACAGATGAGTGCCGCTGTTAAGGCAATCACTTTGCCGAAAAGCCCAGGTGTGCACATTACCATGATCAATGTGGTCGCCATGGATATTGAAGATAGAACTGCAGCCAGCTGCAGTGTGGCGCGTGTCCGTTCAAGCCCGAGTTGTACGGCAAATGTTCGGCATGACCTTTCACTGTCACTCTCGAAGTCAATTATCTGGTGAAAGTGAAGATTGACCCACTTTTCGAGAAAAACGATGGTACTGAGCGCCGCAAGCCATTGAACATCTTTTCCCAGCCAGAACCATGTTACAACAACATAGGCAAAAACCCCGTGTAAACCATAAGAAATCATGCCTTTGATTCCCCGCTCCTTGAACCGGAATGGTCGAATAGAGTGCAAAAGACCAAGAGTAACGGCAATCAGATAGGCGCCTATGGACAATGTCGGAGCGCGCGAAAGGGTAAGTATCCCAATGCCGCATACTATAAGTGCGCATACGATGGCGATGCCGGTAGCAGGCCGCAACCTTAAAATCCAGCGCTCCTTTCCTGCAGCGATATCATCATGCCTGTCGGTGAGATCGTTTGCCAGGATAACTGCGATAGTACGGCAGGATGCCGCTACAAAGAGAATGACACACGGTAGCCAGGCAGCCCAAAGATCCAAAGTCGAATTAGTTGAAACAATGATAGCGAGTGGAAACCAGAGGTTCCCGGTCTTGATGATACCGCGGGGTCCCCAGAGGCTCTCCCTACCTATGCGTTTCCACGATAGGAGTGTGTCAGTTGTAATCATGGCGCTTTTCCGCGGTAGCTTCCCGTGCGCGCCGGACGGGGCACGACAGATCGAGACCGTCGATTCGTCCCGTAAGTACAAAAGCCGCGGCACGGCACCCGGCACCACATTCTGAAACGTACTCACAGTCACTGCAGAGTCCATATTTCTGCGGTTCCCGCATCAAGTTAGTGAGGTGCGATTCGCGGAATACATCCCCGAGCTTATGCGTACGTACGTTTCCAATGCGCATAGCAGGGTTATCAATACAGACGCAGGGCGTTATCCAACCAAGCGCATGAATTGCAAGCCGCCTGCGTCCTGACACACAGCCTGCATGGACAACCCTGATTCGCTCAGTAAGACGCCTGATGACAGGGTGGTAACGGGCCCACGGAATAGTAGTCTCGATCACCCAATGCTTGGAAAGATTCAGGAAATGTTCGAATACAGGTTCCAGATTGCTGAGAAGGTCTGAATCCTGAGGCCACGCATCTACAGTGCGGCCCGTATGAAGGGGACAGTGCACGGTTACTGTTGACCATCCTTCTCCAGCCGCCCTGTCCAACAAGGCGGGAATCGTAGGCAGCGTCCTGGGTGAAAGACGGGTGGATACGGTAGTGTGAAACCCGAGTTGCTTGATATCACGCAGCGCCTTAAGCGCAACGTCCAGCATTTCGGACGATGTGCCATGTAACTCACCATATAACCCGGGGTCAAGGGTATCGAGGCTAATCTGGAAGGCAGTAACGGGAGTCTCATTCCGCAATTTCTCAAGGAGAGCACGGTTCAGTAAACTGCCATTGGACGCAATCCTGCTCTTGATACCAAGCGAGCCTATATAGACAAGTAGCTCCATTAGGTCTGGACGCATGAACGGCTCGCCACCGGAAATAACGATATCTTCGACACCCGCTGCATGGGCGTCGTCAATGGCTTTTTTTACCTCGTCCGTGGTCAACTCATCAGCTGCGGCAGCGCCGGAATTTGAAAAACAGATGCTACAATTGAAGTTACAGGCATAGGTGATATTCCAGAAAATTTGGCGTAGGTGACTTGGAGCCATCCAGTCATTATCACTGATATGGCCAGGTTGAAGTTTGAACTTCACATCATTCATTAAGCGTCGTCCTCTCTCTTCCCCATCCTTTGTACTGGTTACGGTAGGATTGGTTTCCAATTCAAATTGACCCTGCCACATTAAAAGAATGTTAATTGCACTCTCTCCCTGCCGTAAAATCAAGAAAAAATGCAAGGACTGAACCTGTTAGTGAGAGGAGATAAAAAAGGGATTGAAAAGAGGTTGGAAGTTGACATAAATATACATATTCTATATCATTAATATTATAGAGTGTATATGAATTTACTAATGTTTTTACCTGTGGTTCCGCATTTTCTGTTCACGAAGGAATCGTTGTAAATGTCTATCCAGAAAGATTTTAAATACAGTCTGTCCAGAATCGCAGGCGCCGAAAATTTGATGAGCTGTTATGGCTGTGGCACCTGTACCGCCGGATGTCCTGTCCGGGCACTCGACGAACGCTACAATCCCCGAAAAATCGTCAGGATGGCGCTGCTGGGAAAGCGCGATGAACTCCTTGAAGGTTCGGAAATCTGGCTCTGCACGTCGTGTTATACCTGTCAGGAACGATGTCCCCAGGACGTTAAAATTACAGACCTTATCGTAGCGCTCAGGAACCTGGCAGTCTCCGAAGGTCATTGTCCACAGGGTATAGGCATGCAATCGGAGTTTGTATATGAATTTGGACGGCTTTATGAATTAAGCGATTTTGACAATAAGAAACGGGGAAAGCTGGGACTTCCCACGGTAAAAATAAAGTTCGAGGAAGTCGACAAGGTCTTTCCTGTAACGAAGAAAGGTACACATAAAGGGTCTGAGGAATGAAATTACGCTATGCCTTATTCTTGGGCTGCACTATACCTGCCCGCGGCAGGAATTATGAGTTGTCCGCTCGAAAAGTTGCCGAACAACTCGATATCGAGCTGGTGGACATCCCGGAGTTTTGTTGCTGTGGATTCCCGGTAAAATCATCGTTTCAACAAACCGCCCTTGCGCTGGCGGCACGTAATCTTGCCCTTGCCGAACAACAAGGATTGGATATCTGCACGTTGTGCAGCGCGTGCAATAGCCAGATGGCCGAGTCGGCGCATCTGCTCAACCACGACGAGCGTCTCCGCACAAAAATCAATCAGGAGTTGGAAAAGATAGACATACAATACGGCGGTAAAACAGAGGTGTATCATTTTACCCGTATCCTGTTTGAGCAAGTCGGACTCGAGGCTATTCGCAAAAAAATCACCCATCCTCTCGACGGCTACAGATTTGCGGCACATTACGGGTGTCATTATCTTAAACCGTCCGAGTGTTTCGGGAGGTTCGACAGCCCGGAACGTGCCCACTCATTGGATGACTTGATAGAGGTGACCGGCGCCACCTCCGTGCAATACCAGGACAAGATGCAGTGCTGCGGTGGGAGTGTTCTTGCCGTTGATGAAAAACTTGCCTATGCAATGGCAGGCGACAAACTTCAGCGGCTTAAAGAAGAGGGCGTTGATGGACTTATTTCTATATGTCCTTTTTGCTCCGTCATGTATGACGATAATCAGAAAAAGATAGAATCCGAAACCGGGATCGAGTTAGGCATCCCCGTTATTTATCTTACGCAGCTTTTGGGACTTGCTATGGGAGTCGACCCAAAGGAACTGGGATTACAGATGAACAAGGTTAAAACGAAGGAACTACTCGCAAAACTCAGCGCCTGAAACGTCGGTCAGAGAAAGGTTATAAACGCCATGAGTGAATTACTTATAGAAAAATTGGAGCGAATCGTCGGCTCGGAAAACGTCAGCACATCTCTCGAGGAGAAAATTTGTTATTCCTATGATGCTACGCTGTATGAACGAAAACCCGCGGTCATAGTGCATCCGGATACTATCGAGCAAATCGCACATATCATGCGATTGGCAAACGAAGAGGGAATTCCGGTTATACCACGCGGTGCAGGCACCGGACTCAGCGGCGGCTCTGTTCCTCTCGAAAATGCAATCGTGCTACAACTCACCAAACTCAACAAAATAATCGAGGTAAACGAGCAAGAACGTTATGCGTTGGTGGAGCCCGGGGTGATTACGTATAATCTCGACCAAGCCGCGGAAAAACACGGCTTGCTGTACCCACCGGACCCTTCAAGCATAAAAACGTGCACCATCGGTGGAAACGTGGCAGAAAATGCAGGGGGCTTGCGCGGTATGAAATACGGTGTTACCCGCGATTATATTGACGAGGTGCAGGTAGTGCTGCCCGATGGTGAGATAACGACCTTTTCGCGTGACGACACCTCTTTATATAATATGGTAGATTTAATGATCGGCTCTGAAGGCACGCTCGGAATCATGACACGGTTTAAGTGCCGTCTTATTCCGCAACCTGAATCAGAGCAATCATTGGTTGCAGTGTTTCCGGAAGTCGAATATGCCGGCGATGCTGTGTCTCGTATTCTCGCCCACGGTATTATTCCCTGTACCCTCGAGATTGTTGATAACATAACGCTCTGTGCCGTTGATGATTACAAGCAGCTGGGGCTGCCGCGCGAAGCCGGAGCGCTGTTATTAATCGAAATCGATGGTTCAGAAGCACAAGTAAAAGAAGAAGCAGAAAAGGTGGTTGCAATTTGTAAAGAATGTAAGGCTGACTATGTAGAGGATGAGGACGAAGAGGTAAAGGAGCGTATCTGGGAAGGGAGGCGGTCGGCTCTCGCCGCGCTCGCACGGGTTCGTCCCACCACGATTCTCGAGGACGCCACCGTTCCTCGCAGTAACCTTACGAAGATGATCTCCGAGGTTCGAAAAATCGCTGACAAATATAATCTTCAAATCGGTATTTTCGGTCATGCAGGAGATGGGAATCTTCACCCCACCGTGGTGACCGATGTAAGAAATCGGGAAGAGATGGAGCGGGTGGAGAAAGCCATACAGGATATTTTCGAGGCATCGCTTGCCCTCGGCGGCACTATCTCCGGTGAACACGGAATCGGAATCGGCAAGGCGCGCTTCCTCCATGAACAAATAGGTGATGTGGGGATGGAAATCCACCGGCAGTTCAAAAAAGTATTCGATCCCAACAATATTATGAATCCCGGGAAAATTATACGAGACGAAATCACTGAGAGTCTTGAAACCTTGCCCGATATCCCCCTTCTTGCCAGTTATAACCGGCTTGATCCTTTGGTCGACGAAATCTACAACTGCATGAAATGCGGAAATTGTCAGGAAGTATGTCCCGTATATCACGAGCAGCAGAATGAATCTACAACCGCACGAGGCAAGATAAGGCTTATCAAGGCGTTGCTCGAGGGCGAGATTGAGCAGGGAAACAACTACCGCTACATAATTCATAATTGTTTGACATGCGACGCATGTGTTGAGGTGTGTCCGTGCGGGGTGGAAATAGAAGACATCGTCAAGGGCGCTCGTGAACAGCTTATCAACAGTGGGATAGAACTACCCGATACACTGCAGTACATGAGAAATTCCATTATAGAACGGAATAACCCGTTTATGGAGATGCCTGAAGACCGTGGTGCGTGGTTAGGTAAAAACTATAAACCCAAAGAGAAGGCTGAATACCTTTATTTTGTAGGGTGTTCAGTAGCGTATTCCCAGTCGCGGATTGCGAAATCCATCAAACGAGTGCTCGATGCGACCGACCTCGATTACACGATTCTGGGAAACGAGGAGCAATGTTGCGGCGACATGCTTTTAAGAATGGGCGACCGCGAGGGCGCCGAGAAACTCATGAAGATAAACCTCGATAATTTTAGGCGGCTCGGCGTCAAAACAATTTTTACGTCGTGTCCGGGATGTCTGAAGAATATCAGGCATTTCATCGAGGATGATATCCGCATAATACATGTAACGCAGCTGCTTGAAGAGATGATCGAAGCGGGGAAGATAAAATTTGTTAAAGAGTTTCCTAAAAAGATTATCTTTTTTGACGGGTGTGATCTTGGACGTCATTGTAAAATTTTTGACGAACCGAGACACATCCTCACTTCTATCCCCGGGGTAGAACTTCTGGAATATGAACGCACACGTGAAGAAGCCTTGTGCTGTGGTGGGCCGCTCATGGCGTTTAATCCGGAGCTTGCGCGTAACATCGCCGCTTCACGCGTTCGAGAAGCGGCGGAGCGCGGCGCCGAGATGATCGTCACCAACTGTCCAGCGTGTCAGATTAATCTTCGCGACGGCGCCAAACATGCTGGATTGCCCATCGAAGTGCAGGATCTTCCCGTGCTCCTGCCCAAAATCGTTAAATGATAAGATACACATTTTTTCGGAATGCAAATAACAGGACCTTGTAACGAATGAGCCAGAAATTAGAGAACGGAAAAAAAGTCGGCGCAGTTATGGTAATCGGCGGCGGTATCGCCGGTGTTCAGTCAGCGCTTGATCTTGCGGAATCAGGGTTCAAGGTCTACCTCGTCGAGCGAAATTCAAGCATCGGCGGGGTTATGGCTCAACTCGACAAGACCTTTCCCACGAACGACTGCTCGATGTGTATCCTCTCTCCCAAGCTTGTAGACTGCGGCAGGCATCTCAATATTCAACTGTTGACCAAGACTGATATCCAGGAAGTCTCGGGCGAAGCGGGGAATTTTACCGTCAAAGTCCGTCGGCGTGCACGTTACATCGATCTCGAGAAATGCACCGGTTGTGGAGATTGTGTCGATGTGTGTCCGATTAAAAACGTACCCGACTCGTTCAACCGGAATCTCTCGAGACGCAGCCCGATTTTCAGGAGTTATCCCCAGGCGGTGCCGGGCGCATTTCTTATCGATAAACGCGGTCCCGCGCCCTGCAAGGCGGCATGCCCAATCGGGCAGGATGTACCCGGATATATCGCGATGATTCGCGAAGGAAAATTCGCCGAGGCGGTCGAGATTATTCGTCGTACCAATCCTCTTCCGCTGATTTGCGGCTATGCCTGTTTTCACCCGTGCGAACTTGCCTGTGAACGACATAACGTCGACGAACCCGTCTCGATCAGGAATCTAAAACGGTTCGCCATGGACTGGGCGGTTAAGAATAATCTCGATACACCGCCGCCTGTTCCCGCTGAGAAGCGTGACGAAAAAGTTGCCATTATCGGTTCCGGCCCCGCAGGTCTTTCCGTTGCCTACCATCTGGCAAAACAAGGATATCGTCCGACAGTTATAGAAGCCTATTCCGTAATCGGCGGTATGCTTGCAGTGGGATTGCCCACGTATCGTTTGCCCCGGAACGTCTTGAAGTACGACGTTGACTATATTGAGAAGTTGGGGGTCGAGTTCAAGACCGGGGTTCGCGTAGGCAAGGACGTGACAATCCCGGAACTTCAACAGCAAGGATACGATGCAGTCGTGCTTGCAACAGGGACACAACAGGGCACGAAGATGGGGGTTCCCGGCGAGGATTTACCGGGCGTTGTTCAGGGAATGGAGCTTCTGGGTAAATTCAATCTCGGTGAAAAGATCGACATAGGAAAACGAGTGAGCATTATCGGCGGCGGCAACACTGCTATCGATACGGCACGAACCGCATGGCGACTCGGCGCGGACGTTACCGTTTTTTATCGCCGGAGCGAACAGGAAATGCCCGCCGACGAGGAAGAACTTCATGCCGCTATGGAAGAAGGTGTAAAGTTCGAATATCTCACCGCGCCCGTGGAGTTCAATGCAGGTGAAGACGGCAGTGTTGCGTCAATGACGTGTATACGAATGGAGCTTGGCGAGCCGGACGCCAGCGGAAGGCGTCGTCCCCTGCCCATAAAAGGTTCCGAATATACGGTTGAGACGGATTTTGTAGTCCTTGCCATCGGGCTGAAACCGCGTCCCGATTTTGCCGCCGGCGCAGACGAGTTGAAACTCGAACGCTGGGACGGACCCGTGGTCGATCCTGACAGTTATGAAACCAGCATTCCGGGCGTATTTGCTGCAGGGGATGTGGTGACAGGTCCTACCAATATTGTCGAGGCGTTACGGCGCGGGCGCGATGTCGCCATCGTGGTCGATGCCTATCTGTCAGGCAAAGAGTACAAAGGCATAGTAGAAGCCCGCATTGATCCTGCAACACTTCGTCGTGAACATTTTATCAATCCTAATTGGGAACTCGATTATACGAATGTCACCCGCGCTCCACGGATTCAAACCTCGAGGATTTCAGTTGAAGAACGAAGGAAGAAATGGGACCTCATGGAGCATGGGTTTACCGAGGAGCAGGCGAAAGAGGAAGCATCGCGTTGTCTGGAGTGTGGTGTGTGCGTGGAGTGTTGGGAATGCGTCAAAGCCTGTGGTCGCGATGCAATTTTTCACGATATGGTCGACACGTTTGAAGATATCACTGTCGGCAGTATTATAGTCGCACCCGGATTCAGTGATTTTCAAGCCGCCACAAAGGACGAATACGGCTACGGACACCTTGAGAACGTGGTCACCAGTATCGAGTTTGAACGCATGATGTCCGCGTCCGGTCCAATGGAGGGACATATCAGGCGTCCTTCGGACGGGAAATCGCCGCGCAAGGTCGCATTTATTCAGTGTGTCGGCTCACGCGACGTAAAACGCGGCAATGATTATTGCAGCTCTGTCTGTTGCATGTACGCTATCAAAGAAGCCATCATCGCAAAAGAACATGATAAAAACATCGAGCCGACTATTTTCTTCATGGACATACGCGCATTCGGTAAAGATTTCGAAAAATATTACAATCGCGCAGAAGAAGAATACGGTATCGGCTTTATTCGCTCACGAATACCTGCGGTTGAGGAGGATTTAAAGACCAAAGATTTAATCTTGCGTTATGAAACAGAGGACGGAGAATTTCACAAGGAAAAATTCGACCTGGTGGTACTTTCCATCGGGCTTGTGCCTCCACCGTTTGTTCATGAGTTGAAAGATAGGCTCGGAATAGACCTCAATAGCTATGGGTTTTGCAAGACACGTGATTTCCATCCACTCTCCACTTCACGTGAGGGCATCTACGCCTGCGGCGCCTTCTCGGGACCCAAGGACATACCGGAAAGTGTGATGGAAGCGAGCGCCGCCGCCGCGAAGGCAGGCGCACTTCTTGCCGATGCGCGTGGCACTCTCACCACCGAGAAAGAATATCCACCGGAACGAGACATTCGTGGTGAGCCGCCCCGAATAGGCGTGTTTGTGTGCCGTTGTGGTATAAATATAGGCGGTGTGGTTGACGTTCCCGCGGTTGTTGAAGCAGCCCGCGAGCTCGATTTCGTGGTTCTCGCTGAAGAGAATACGTATACCTGCTCGGCGGACGCGCTTCAGAATATTGCACAAAAAATCAAAGAACATAATCTCAATCGTGTGGTAGTGGCATCATGCTCGCCACGTACGCATGAACCCCTGTTCCGTGATACTCTTGCCGAGGCGGGGTTGAATCCCTACCTGTTCGAGATGGCGAACATCCGCGACCAATGTTCATGGGTTCACATGAACGACCCGCATGGCGCTACCGAAAAAGCTAAAGACCTTGTCCGTATGGCGGTTGCAAAAAGCCGACTTCTCATGCCTTTATATAAGCATAAATTGCCCGTCACCAAACGCGGGCTCATTATCGGAGGCGGGCTTGCCGGTATGACGGCTGCTCTTGCCATGGCTGAAAATGGATTCGACACCTATATTGTCGAGAAGAACAACCGGCTTGGTGGTCGTATGCATGATATTTACTTCACTCTTGACGGCGAGGATACCCGGAAAGTCCTCAACAATATTATCGAACAAGTTGAACAACATGAACGAATAACAGCATACCTTAATTCGACGATCCAGGGCATCGACGGATGTATAGGAAATTTCAAGACGACAGTCGTGTCCAATGGCAGTGAGTTGGAACTTGAACATGGAGTGGTCATAGTCGCCACGGGTGCATTGGAATATTCGCCCCACGAGTTTCTCTACGACAAGTCGGAGCGTGTTATTACCCAGTCGGAGCTCGAGCTCAAGCTCGTCGAAAAATCTCCACTCGGTGAAAGTGTGGTTATGATTCAGTGCGTTGGGTCGAGAAACGAGGAGAATCCCAACTGCAGCCGGGTATGTTGCCAGGAAGCAGTGAAAAACGCACTGAAAATCAAGGAACTTTACCCCGATACTGAAGTAGTTGTCCTTTATCGCGATATGCGTACATTCGGCTATAGCGAAAAAAAGTACAGGCAGGCGCGACAAAAAGGCGTAATCTTTATCCGCTACGACCTTGACCATGAACCACACGTCGCTGAGCGGGACGGTAGAATGATTGTTCGTGTTTACGAGCCGCTGCTAAAGGAAGAGATAGAGCTCGATGCCGACCATGTGGTGCTCAGCGTGGGAACAGTCGCCAATCCCGGAAACACCGAGATTGCAAAGATGCTCAAGGTTCCTTTAACAGCGGAAGGCTTTTTCCTTGAGGCGCACATGAAGCTTCGCCCGGTTGATTTCGCCACAGACGGCGTATTTCTATGCGGTATGGCTCACTCACCCAAGCTCATGGATGAGAGTATAGCGCAAGCTGAGGCGGCTGCGTCGCGGGCGTGTACTATCCTTTCGAAAGAGTATATTCTCGCCGAAGGGACTACGGCACATGTGAACTCATCCAAATGTGCTCTTTGCGGTACCTGCGTTGAGGTGTGTCCATTCAAAGCCGCCTCATTCAGCGAAGATGGAAGCCGCATCGAGATCAACGAAGTCCTGTGTAAGGGGTGCGGGACCTGCGCCGCCTCGTGCCGATGTGGCGCCATTGATCTTTATGGTTTTCTCGATACGCAGATAAACGAAATGGTCGAAAGCGCCATGCTCGAGCTGGAATTATAACAACCTTTACCTGCCCTACGGCGGAAAAGGTAAATACATCACGATAGGATTATGTCACTGGAAATAGAAAAACAAAAAACCGATGCAGTGAATGAATCGGACTGGGAACCGCGAATCGTTGCCTTTTTATGCAACTGGTGCAGCTACGCGGGCGCCGATTTAGCAGGCATAAGCCGCTTACAATACCCGCCCAATGTGCGTATTATCCGAGTTCCCTGTTCCGGCAGAATTAATCCTTTATATATTATAAAGATTCTAGCTGAAGGCGCCGATGGCGTCCTGGTTTCCGGGTGTCATCCCGGCGACTGCCATTATATCAGCGGCAACTATACCGCGCGCCGCAGATTTGCGTTCCTGAAGCGGTTTCTCGATTATATCGGGATAGAGCCGGAACGCACCCATTTTGCATGGGTCTCGGCTGCGGAAGGCGAGCGGTTCTCGAAACTTATCACCGAGGTCGTCGAGCAGGTCAAAA